>CAZWFQ010000189.1:0-2555 GCA_964633225.1 uncultured Anaerolineaceae bacterium | reverse complement strand
ATTATGCCACAAATATGAAGATTGGTCAAATTCACCCGATAAACCCGTGAACGATTCCTGCCGGCAATAAAGTGCCCCTCTTGATCTTTAGCCAGCCGCAGAGCAATCCTAATGCGAACCTGGATATGAGGGTGAAGAGTTCGTACCCCAGGGACCCCAAGGGGACCATCCCAAAATGGGTGATTGCGAATAGGGCGGCTTGTAAAAGGTTGGCAATCCGGTGGTCAACCTTTTGTGCCAGCGCTTGCATGATGAAGCCTCTGAAAATGGTCTCTTCTGTAAAAGCCGCAATCGCGAAGCCGAAAAACCATCCCAGCAAGAGGTCGATCGGTATCTGGGCCAGGCTTTGCTCAAGGGAACTATCCTCTTGCGGAACTGCCATCAGGTTGGGTGGTATGAGATTGAAAAAGTACAATCCAAGCATCACCCCAAGCAGCAGTATTCCCCCCAAGAGCAGAGCAGCCACTCCCCATTTGATATCGCCGGCGATTTGCCCCGGTTTTACCCACCACGATTTTAAATCGATGCCAACCCAACGCCTGAATCCAAAATATACCAATCCGACGGAGATCAGCATAAAACTGATGAACAAAAAGGCCAGGAATGGCAGGGCCAGGCTGTATTGCATGCTAAACCACAAGCTCCACAACCGGGCAACGATGAGCCGCAGGATCACGAAGCAGACCGAAATAAACAATCCCTTCCTGATCTGATCGGGGGTCAATTCAAAAGCTGCTGAATGAGGTTTCATCTTTATTCACTTCCGCGAATCTGGATCACAATTTCCGCAGCCAAAAATCAGAGATGTAATAGGTGACCATGCCCGATAACAGCAATGCGCCCAGCAGGCCGACCGGCACAGCACCGGGCGAGATCAGGCCGTAATAGAGTACCAGGCCGCTGCCCAGGATGGCGACGACCACCCAGGCGTTACGCCCAGAACGCTGGTTGATACTCTCGGTCCACGCATCCCGGCGCAGTGCCGTTACACCTTTATCCGCCAGAACGGTGTACCGTCCTGAGCGGGATAAGAAAACGAAGGTGATGAATGCCAGCGCGGCGCCCACCAAGCCCACCCAAACGGATGCGCTAACCAGGTATAGCAATCCACCGAATGCGATGGACAGCCCCCCTCGAGTGATGTAGTAACGTGTCATACTTTCGCCTCATTATTTTCAATCATTTGATTCGAGCCAGAATAGATCTTCTACCCTTACATGGAGCGCGCGGGCAAGTTCCAGCGCCAGGCTAACCGTGGGGCCAAACTTGCCTTTTTCAATAGCAATGATGGTCTGCCGGGTCACTTGAATGGCATTGGCGAGATCTTCTTGGGTAAGATTATTTTGCAACCTGATTTCTTTCAATCGATTTGCGAGTTTCATACTTCACCAAATGTATAGTTTTGTTTACATTATAGTTGGAAATTCCGGGATGTCAAGTTTTGTTTACATAAATGTCTCGGGGATATAATGGCTATTGATTTCAGCGATGGTTTTGCATATACTGCTAGTGTGGGGCCCTTGCCAGGTGTTTTATTTTCGTCTGATCGTTTGATCCCATGGGGTTTGCATGAAACGCTGCTTATTTTCATTGTTGGCACTCATCTTGGTTGGTTGTAATCCAATTGCTGTGCCAACTCAAGTATGGCCAGCATCTACAGCTACACCGATATCAACCAGTGTGCCACTGCCCACAGCAATATCAACCGCGGTACTTTCGTGTGAGCCGGTATCTAATCCATTTGATAATCAAGCCTCCATGGATCCTGTCGAATATGAGTTGGGATATTACCCAAACATTGACATTGCACGGGTCTGCACCCTCAAGGGCCAGGTATCAAGAGGCCAGGTGTATATCCACCAAATCACACAGGATCTTGTTTTTTGCCTTATTCCTGGTGGAACATTTGCGGATGTTCCTGGTGATGGGTGGAATATTGTCGTCAGTGATTCTCGCTCTGGCAGTTGTGACGTCAATTCGGAAGATTATGTAAATTTTGGCCCTGTTGTTACCCCTCCATTTCGTGGAAATCTCTGGTTTGATGTGTATGGTTGGCATTTCAGAAATGAAGAGAATAGCGGAGAGAATGATGGGAGTGTCAATGCTCCCCAGGATGTTAGATATTTTAATTTTGTCTTTAACCGGGATGATTATGAATTGGCGTGGCATGCTGTCAGATGCAGGCATTGGGGAATTGAAGAGGATTGTGCCTTTGCTGCTCAAACTGGCATAGATACGGATATCCCCAGGTCGAGAGCGGTATTTACCATCACGGAACTAGAGCTTGGCAACCTTGTGCCCGGCAGTCGTGCCTGGATAGCGTATATGGAATTTATTGTTGATGTCTATCTACCTGCAGAGTAGCTTATTTTCTCTGTTGCTGGCTTTTGAATAGCAGGTGCCGGATGCATCAGTTGTTGATTCCATCACCCTTGACGGATTTGCCTGATCGCGATAATATATTTACAATAAATATATTTATTAGGAATATATCATGACGGACCCTGACTTGCAAAAACGCCTGCCCCTTTCCCCGGCAGCTTTCTCCATCCTCC
>CAZWFQ010000188.1:0-2556 GCA_964633225.1 uncultured Anaerolineaceae bacterium | reverse complement strand
TCAGCAATCAAACCAGGCATTCAGAGGAACAATATGGTCAAGATCTTTTGGAATCACGAAGAGCAGCGTTTGAGGATGTTTTGGCGGCTGATCCTGGCGCTGGTGGTGTTGGCGGTGGTGGTGGGCATCCTGACGGCGCTGGGCTCTGCGCTGGGCATCGGCGTGTATGCGCTGAGCGGCGGGCAGATCCCCGACGCGGCCCAACCCGACTTTGCTGCAAGGATTCAAGGGTTGACGTACCACCCCACGGTGCGGGCGTTCGTGATGATTTTCCAGGGGATTGGGATGGTGCTGGGGCTGGCGGCGGTAGGCCGGCTGGTAGACCGGCGCACATTCGGCGACTTTGGCTTTCACTTCAACCGGCAGTGGTGGGCCGATCTGGGCTTTGGGCTGGGGTTGGGCGCGGTCTGCATGGTGTTCATCTTCCTGGCAGAGCTGGCTTTTGGCTGGATCCGGGTGACGGATGTGCTGAAGCCCGGCAACAGCCTGCCGTTTGGGTTGGGGATTGGCCTGGCGGTGGTAAATTTCATCCTGGTAGGCGTGCAAGAAGAGATCTTCTCGCGCGGCTACCTGATGCGCAACCTGGCGGAGGGCTTCCACGGGCACGGCATTGGCCCCAAGCTGGCCCTGCTGATCGGTTACTTCTTGTCATCGTCGGTGTTTGGCCTGCTGCACCTGGGCAACCCCAACACCTCTGCCATCAGCACGATCAACCTGGTGGTGGCAGGGCTGTTCTTGGGGCTGGGTTTCTTGCTGACCGGGGAGCTGGCGATCCCGATTGGGCTGCACATTACCTGGAACTTCTTCCAGGGGAACGTGTTCGGCTTCCCGGTGAGCGGGGGCAAAGCCGGGGCCACCTTCATTGCCATTGAACAGGGCGGCCCAGATTGGATGACCGGCGGGGCATTTGGGCCCGAGGCGGGCGTGATGGGCCTGCTGGCGATTGCCCTGGGCTGCTGGCTGACGATCTGGTGGGTGAAGCGCAGGCGCGGCTCGGCCAATATGCTGGCAAGCCTGGCGGTCTTCAAGCGGCAGTTGGGGCCGGGCGCGGCGGCCGAAGCTGAACAGGATTGAGAGAGGCAGGTTGAGCATGGAACGTTGGCGAGCGCGTAAAGTGGTGATCGTTGGGGCGGGAGCTGTGGGCTCCACCTTTGCTTACGCCCTGGCGCAAAGCGGTGTGGCAGATGAGATCGTGATCAACGATATGAACGCAAACCTGGCCCAGGGGCAGGTGATGGACCTGGCACATGGGCTGCCGTTTTACCCGAATGTGCAAATTGAGGCGGGCAGCGCTGAAGATTACGGCGATGCACATGTGATTGTTATTACGGCGGGGGCCAAGCAGAACCCAGATGAGTCACGCCTGGCGCTGCTGCAGCGCAATGTGCGCATCATTGAAGGCATCATGGATGAAATCCAGGCCCAAAATTCGCAGGCGGTGGTGTTGGTGGTGAGCAACCCGGTAGATATCTTGACCTATGTGGCGCAAAAACGCGTGAACTGGCCGCGCGGGCGCGTCATCGGTTCGGGCACCGTGCTAGACAGCGCCCGGTTTCGCTACCTGCTGGGCCAGCACTGCGGCGTGGATGTGCACAACGTGCATGCGTATATCTTGGGCGAGCACGGCGACAGCGAGTTTGCGGCCTGGTCTATGTCGCACATTGCAGGAACGCGCTTCGATGATTACTGCCAGATGTGCGGCGAATGCCGAGAGTGGGCGGCCGAGCGCCAGCAGATTGAGGAAGCGGTGCGCACATCGGCGTATCACATCATCGGGTACAAGGGCGCCACCTACTTTGCGGTGGGGCAGGCGCTGGTGCGCATTGTCAGCGCGATCGTGCGCAACGAAAAGAGCGTGCTGACGGTTTCGAGCGTGCTGGAGGGCGAATACGGCCTGGAGGGGTTGTGCCTGGGGGTGCCCGCCATTGTTGGCGAGGCGGGCGTAGAACGCGTGATGAACGTCTCACTGCCGCCCGCTGAACAAGCCTCCTTGGAGCGCTCGGCGGCGGTGCTGAAGCAGGCCCTGGCGCAACTCGATACGCATGAGAGGCCTACGCCACCCGCTGGGTGAGCGGGAAACCGGAGGGCAGGCGGCGGAAGGGAAAGGGTTAACGCAAGGGCGCGAAGAAGGGCGTTAAGAACAGTGGAGAGTGAATAGTGGATGGTGGATGGAGGCCCCCACGCTGGCTCGGGGCGAGCGGGTATAAATTCTCGATCAGGGCGATACTTGTTTTGATAAGGCACTGAGATGACCAATTCACAACATGAGAGACTTCCAGTTCGGACGAAAGCGATTCAATTGCAGTGGCTGGGACGGGTGCTGCACCGGATCAGTTATCTGAAGATCGCTTTTTATCTTTTGGCCTTGTTTTTCCAGGTGCAGGCGATGTTCTTCAGCCGCGGGGCAGACTTTGTGAGAAACCTCAACAGTATGTTGTTGATGTACGGGATTGCGATGTCATTCGAGAGCCTGCGGGATAATGAGGTGCTGACGGATGGGGAGCGGCGCTGGTATCTGACGAAACCCAGGGCATGGGTTTGGGTGCTGGCCTTGCT
>CAZWFQ010000187.1:0-2676 GCA_964633225.1 uncultured Anaerolineaceae bacterium | reverse complement strand
AAGAACAAGACGTACTCAAAGAGTACATTAACATGATGCGCAAAAAGATACCCTTCTGGGCAGGCATCATGTAAGCAAAAGAGACCCTTTTTGCTCTCACCGACCTATTCACTTTTTTTACAGAAGTGTTAGGGAAACTCATTCTTATCTTTTTGATTGAAAATGTTATCACACGATTTTTTAATGAGCTTTTATAATTGATTAACGTCACGACTTAACCCTTGTGGTTTATCTGCGGTATAAGCAGGGCGTACCCAATAGAAAGGGCTCGGTACTCTCTTCCAAAACACACAAATTACAAATCGCACAAATACACTATAAAATGGACACTATACTCTACTTCTTCATTGCTATTCTAGTAATCGCCAATGCCAAACTTTTCATACAATTAGCCCTCTCAGTAACCTATAACCTAACACGCAAAAGACAAAGTAAACCCTCACTTCTTAAGATATCAATAATAGTACCAGCCTACAACGAAGATAAAACAATAACCAGTACTATCCAATCACTGCAAAAACTAGACTACCCAAATTATGAGATTATCGTTGTCGACGATGGCTCTAGTGATCAAACCTTCCAGAAAGCTCTACAAAGCAAAGATAGCAGAACCAAAGTCATCCATCAGCCGAATATGGGTAAACCCAAAGCGTTGAATACAGGTATAGCCCAGTCGAGTGGTGATATTGTCCTAACAGTCGATGCTGATACGACGCTACATAAGGATGCTTTGAGTAGGATAGCGGATCACTTTGCATTGAATCCAAAGATAGGTGCCATAGCAGGTAACGTCAAAATCAAAAATGAACACTCAATCATAAATATGCTGCAATCAGCAGAATACGCGACAGGTATAAACTTGGTTAGAAAAGCGCAATCAGTTCTTGGATGTGTTTTAGTTGTGCCCGGTCCAATTGCAGCCATAAAAAGAGAGGTAATCCAGCGGTCGGGTGGATTCTCCGATGAGACTTTTGCTGAAGATTTCGATATGACACTTGCGATCCTTAAGGATGGTTATCGAGTTGAGTATGAGGAGGACAGTTTAGCTTATACTGATGCTCCAAAAAACACGCAAGACCTCATAAAGCAACGTCGTAGGTGGTATCGTGGGATGATTCAGGTGCTTGACAAGTACAAGAGCATGTATCTAAATCCAAAGTACGGCTTAGCTGGCACTGTTGGCATCCCCAACCTCTGGCTGGAAGCCGTCTCGCCTTTTATAAACTTGAGCTTGCTCTTGCTAATTCTATTAACTTGGGCCTTTACCGGACAAGCCTATCTTACCGTCGTGGGTGTAGTGGTGACTTTTGTGGTGTTTTTTGTAACAAACACTGTAATTTTGAGCTTGGAACCGGGACAGAAGAAAAGAAACTATTTAATCATACCCCTACTACTTTTCTACAACACCTTCCTCGACGGTATACGCATCATGAGCCTAACAGAGGAAACCATTAACACCGTAATGGAATGGGAAAAACCAAAGAGGTAACAAAACCTGTCAATAGATATAGGAATAATTGCCATCGTTTTCACCATTATTCTAATTCTCGTGTTCTTCTCCGCTGTTGTACTCTACCTGTCTTTCCGTATACGGGAAAACTTTAGCAAAGGAACAAGCCGGGCAAAAATCACTCAAACAGCATTCCTAATAGGCATACTTTTCTTAGCTGGGGCGATATTGTACTATTCTGCTGCCTCGCTAACAAGTCCGGGTCAAACACTTCAGCCCACACCGACAGCAACTCCAACCAATCAACCATCACCAACGCTAAACCCTAGCTTCAACCCAACCATTAGTCCTACACCGGAGCCTACGACTCATGACAATCAGCCAACGCCAACACAATTCCCCACACCAAGTACAAGTTCAGATCCTAGTCAACCTGCCTCTTTTACCGCATTCTACCCATCAACTACAAGCATGGGCTCCCAGATAACTCTCACCTTTACGATCATAAACCCCTCAAGTACAACATATAGAAACGGCCTCATCCAAACCAACAAATTATTCCAATCATTTACGCCAATATCGAGTACACATACGATAAGCGCAAACATAATCGATGTTGGCGATTTGAGGCCTGGAACAACAACCATTACAATACAACTTCAAGTGTCCAACAGTCCCGGAACAGTAACAGATACTGCAACTCTGATTTACCAGGGCGCTCAAAACCAGCCAGTACAACAAATAACAATTTTAGTCAGAGGAAAATAGGTGCTTTTCTACCTTGTCAACTAATCACGAAGTTAGGTTCTTCACTTTACCTGTTGCTTCTTTTTCTGCTTAACTTTTTACTCACTTATTCATCAACGGCTTAAACTTCGATAAAGCTTTAAATTCCGCCAGAGTCAGAGAAGTTGTGCAAATCAGCCTTTGATGGTTGGTTATTTGTAGGCCGGGGTCTCCTAGCCCGGCAGGGAGCAAGCCTGGAGATAACGCTCTTCAGGGTGTTTACCTGTTAGCTTGTGGCCTTTCGGGGCCTCGGGGGTTCAAATCCCCCTCCCGGCGCCATAAAATTCACTTCTATGTTCTATTCTCAATCAATTTCAACGTCTTTGGGTAGAAACCTTAGTAGTTTTGAGATGAAAATTTCTCGGTTCTCGAGGATGTCGATTCCTTGGTTTCTGATTTTGTCAGGATACTCTTGGAAGAAACTATACATTTCATCCAGC
>CAZWFQ010000186.1:0-2708 GCA_964633225.1 uncultured Anaerolineaceae bacterium | reverse complement strand
CATCCATGCTGGGCAAATATCACGGTTTTTAAGCACGGTGATATAATCAATATGTAGTTTCTCCCCAATTCTATTGCCCAAGGAAGCTTCTATGCGCCGAATATGTGTCTGTGCAGTACTGATTCTGGTCAGTGCATTGGGATGGGCCATATACAGCAGTGGGAATGCACGGGCAGCAGCATCTCAACCGCCGCAGCATGGCAACTGGGAATGCTGGGGACCGGGGCTGGCGCAGCCATGCCGCCCAGGCTTACAGGCCATCAGCATGCTCTCAGCATCTGATGGCTGGATTGCGGGAGAAATGGACATACTCTTGCATTGGGATGGACAAACCTGGCAAACGGTCAAGCCCAATACGCCGACTTATATAGCCGGGCTGTCAGCAGTTGCCGCAGATAACGTTTGGGGGATAGGCTCAGGGGGGGATATCATCCATTGGGATGGCGCCGCCTGGCAAAAGGTGGGGCAGGTTGAAAATCCTTTGTTACGTAGTATTGATATGCTCTCGGCCACAGAAGGCTGGGCAGTGGGGGAAGATGGTCTAATCATCCATTGGGATGGACAGGCCTGGCTTGAGGCCGCCAAAGCCCCCACGCGCTGGTTGCGCGGAATCGATATGCTCTCCACCAGCACCGGATGGGCCGTTGGGCGCGACGGCGTGATCATGGCCTGGGATGGACAGGCCTGGACCCAGGCAGGCAACCCTTCTCCATACGATCTTTACAGTGTTTCGATGATTTCAGAGACCGATGGCTGGGCCGTTGGCGGCGACCTGGTGCACTGGGATGGACAACAGTGGACGCCGCTCAGCCCGGTGACACGTATCGCACCCTACCAATTGAATGCAGTGGATATGCTCTCCAGCAGCGATGGCTGGGCCGTTGGCGGACGTGGGGGAACAATCTTACATTGGGATGGCTCAGCCTGGCAGGCTTACCCCAGCCCGACACCATACGAACTGTGGGGCGTGAGCATGGTTTCACCCACCGATGGCTGGGCAATTGGCGATGCCAATACCATCCTGCGCTGGGATGGCCAGGCCTGGAGCGTAATTCAAACCAGTCCGGATCCGCAGACGCTGAATGCCGCTGACCTGGTTGGAGAAAACGATGGCTGGGTTGTCGGCGCGGGCGGGGCCATCCGGCATTGGGATGGCAGTGCCTGGAACCAGGCTGCCAGCCCGACCGACCAGGATCTATTTGCCATCGATCTACTATCGCCAGAAGATGGTTGGGCAAGCGGAGCCAATGGTACCCTGCTGCGCTGGCAGGGTGAAGCCTGGCAATCTGCCACCAGCCCGGTAACCTATACACTGTATGCTTTGACTATGCTAGGGCCAGATTCTGGCTGGGCGGTGGGACAAGGTGGCAGCGCGCTACAGTGGGATGGCACCGCCTGGCAGTCCATTGCCACGCCCACCAGCGCTGACCTCTATGCCTTACACTACCTCTCGCCAGATGATGGCTGGGTAGTGGGTCAAGATGGGGTTCTACTGCACTGGGATGGCACAGGTTGGCAGGCCCAACAGGTACCTGTGGTGGGCAACCTGCTAACCGTGCGTATGCTAGCACCCAACGATGGTTGGGCCGGCGGCAGTTGGGGGACTCTGCTGCACTGGGATGGCACAGCCTGGAACCCCGTACCCAGCCTGGCAGGCAATACCATCATGTCCCTAACTTTTACCTCTCCACAAGATGGCTGGGCGCTGGGCGAAAACGGCCTGGGGCTGCACTGGAACGGCGGTAACTGGGAATTCGGTTACACCCACTCCGCCGAAACCATTCATGCAGCAGTTCAACTCACCGACCAGATCGGCTGGGCAGTCGGCGCCAACGGAATCATCCTGCGCTTCCAACCCTGGACTGCGCCCGAGCCTGACGCCACCTTCACCCCGCCCGCGGATCAGGGGACAAGCGGGGGACCTTGCAGTGCGGCAGGCCTGGCCCTGCTGCCATTAGCTTGGCTGTTTTTGCAATCAAAGCCTTATCAAAGTTTCAAGAATTAGGCGAGGTTACCATGCGTAACTCAAAGTCCTTCCGTAAGCTGTTGGCAGCCTTTATCCTTGCCACCGGCCTGGCTTTGACAACCACCAGCCTGGCCCTGGCGCACAGCGGCCCAGTGCCAGATCCCCCAGGCGGCGTGACCCTGACAGAGACCGGGGATTGCACCGGAGCCCCGAATTATGATGTGATCGGCGAATGCCAGGGCCGCACCGGTGGACTGAATTTGACCTACACGGGCTTCGATTTCACAAAATTCCAAGACCTCTATTGGGGGCCTGCCTTTTTAGGCGATGTCAGGTTGAGATTGGGCGGGCATGATTGGTTTGGCTACCTGAGCTACCGGGCAGAAGACTCAGACTTGGAAAACGGCGTAGCCGTCTGGCGCGGGAGTACCGATATCCCCATCTCAAACGGGCCCGGATTCAGCTACACCTATGTTGACACGCGCTTTACCTTGGTGGTGACAGACCTCGATGGCAATCCGCTCAGAATCGAAGAGCCCGGCAGCGTCGAAGGCTTAATTGCCAGCGGGCCAATGCTGCATGTTACCAGCGACTTTAGCAACTTCAAGGCCAATATTTTGTTCGAGTTCAATTACGGCGGCACCTGGGTCAAAGCCCTCGAAGAGTACGACCTTCTGCATACCCCGCCTGCTGAAGGCCAGGTGCTCAGCAGCTACCAGCCCAGCTTTTTCTATACGGATGT
>CAZWFQ010000185.1:0-2725 GCA_964633225.1 uncultured Anaerolineaceae bacterium | reverse complement strand
CGTCGGGAGGCTATCTCACTCGCCCGGTCGTCTGGTCGGAGGTCTTCGCCGACTGTGACGCGCCCTCGGTGACGGTGCGCTGGAGCGAGCTCCAGGCCCTGGATACGGCGGGCGATCTGGTGCGTCCCGACGCCGTGCGGGTGAACTACCAGGCCTTGGAGGTGGGGGGCTGTCCCAACACCACCGTGATCCAGGACGGGGCGGGCGGATTCCTGCAGGTCACCAACGTGCCTCGTCTGACGAAACAAGGCACGGTGTTGCCGCTGCCCGCGGAGGCGTCGCTCGTCTAGGAAGCAATACGGGAGGCGCGACGGGTCCGGCCCATGAGATGACCACCCAGGCCGGTGACCCATAGAAGAATGGGATAGGCCACCCAGCGTTCGACCCCGCCGACGCCCAGGCCGGCCATGGGACTCGCGTCACCCATGACGAAGTACAGCAGCAAGGTCACCAGCGCCACCACCCCCAGCACCACGGAGAAGTAACTGAACGGCGCTCTCTCGATGGTGAACGACACGATGGCTGCCACTCCTCCCGCGACGAACGTCAAGAGGGCGAAGAGCGCGTGGACGGTCCCCGTGTCTCCGGGGAACACTCCCACTCCCAGGATCCCCAGCCCGAACAGGGCCATGAGAATCGGCGCGACTCTGCGCTTCATCCCCCGCAGGATGCAGTACGCGGCCGAGAGCACGAGCACTCCACAGACGATCATGGTGGCGTCGAAGATGGTCGCGGAGGGCTGCTCGATCACGCTGTCCGGCGGTTCGGTGGCCCCCAGATCGCTGATGGCGTTCGCCGACGTGCTGTAACCCGCGGGGTAAAGGGCCTCCGCAGTGATGATGCCCATGAACGCGACGACGCCTACCACGAACAGCAGTGCTCCGGCCACCGTGAGATATCGGGTCCGCTCCAACTCCCCACCCCTTCGTCAGTCGTCGTTGTATACGAGGCGGCCCTCGATCTTACGGTCTACGTTCTGGTGTGCCAGCAACCACTCCCTGAGCACCGTCTGGGCCGAAGTGGACGCCACCCGGCTGGGGCCCGAACAGATCAGATCCCCGGGTTCCAGGTCGAGGTAGGACTTCACGTTCTTCAGGTGATAACCCTGCAAAATCAGGCTGTAGGTGACCTCATCCTCGACGGGCGCGCCGTTGATGGTCAGAGTGACCAAGCTGCGGGAGGCGTTGGAGTAGGCCGCCCGCACTCCGGTGTTCACCTGGTAGCACTCACCCTCGCCGGTGCGGTTCTCCGGACGCATCCAGTGGGCGAAGGCCCGTTTGAGCGCCGCGCCTGTGACCGTGCACCGGGTCAGAGAGTCGTCGTAGGGGAAGCAGCCCAAGAAGTCCATGAGTGTGACGGCCGGTCCCAGCTCCTTCACCCGCAACGATCCGGACCCGAGCAGCACCACGTCGCTCTGCGTGCCTTCGGCCACCGCGTCGGCCATGAGGTCGCCGAGTGTGCTCTCCTGCTCTCGGAGGGGGTGTGTGAGCTGTTGCGCGAACTTGGTGATGACGACGCCGTACTTGCGGTCGACCACCGACTTGAACGACTCGATCAACTCGGCCATACGCAGATCGGGCTCGGCGAGATGCTCGTCGATGGGTATGAGCCGCCACTTCCAGTCGACGACGGAGTTGGTGTCGTCGTCCACCTCGAGGTCGAACCGCCCGATCTGGTTCGTGCCGGTGCCGGCCTGCACGATGAGGATGTTGTTCACGAGCGCCGGTTCCGCGAGGATGGTGTGGCTGTGCCCGCCGATGATGATGTCCACCCCCCACTCGGGGCGCAGCATAGCGGCCAGTTCCTTGTCGGACTCGAAGCCTATATGGGTGAGCAGGATGGTGAGATCGATGTCGTTCGTCTTGAAGGCGTCACAGATCTTGCCGACCTCACTCCTTGCCTCTTCCAGGGTGACGAAGGTGCCGATGAGTTCGTCGGCCTTGAGCGAGTCCATGACCTTCTCAGTGAGGATGCCTGTGAAGAGGATGTCGAACCCGGCTTTCTTCACGATGTAATAGGGGCGCATCATCCGCTTCTCGAACGGCTTGATGTAGAGGTTGGCGTTGACGATGGGAAAGTTGGCGATCTTCTCGAGGAACAGCAGATGCGGGAGCCCGTAGTCGACCTCGTGGTTTCCTAAGGCCACCACGTCGGGGGCAAGGTAGTTCATGATCTGCATGGTGGAGGTGCCCTTGAAGTCCGAGTCGATGATGGACCCCTGCACCATGTCGCCTGAGATCACGTAGAGGACGTTCTCCTCTTCCCGGCGCACCTTGTTGATGTAGCCGGAAAGGAGGGGCAGCCCGCCGACGAGTGGCCCACCTCCCGCGGCCTGCTCCGCCAGAAAATCCCCATGCATGTCGTTGGAGTGGAGGATGGTGAACCTGCGTGTTGTGCCCATTCCTAGCCCCCCTGATCGTCGTCCCTGTGCGGCGTCGTGGTCTGCCTGGTCAGCCGAGAGGCAGCCGCACCGTGAAGGTCGACCCCACCTCCAGGGTGCTCTGCAATTCTACGCGGCCCCCATGTCTCTCGACGACGTGCCGGACGATGCTGAGGCCCAGCCCCGTGCCGCCCGTCTCCCTCGACCGGGCCTTGTCCACCCGGTAGAACCGTTCAAACACCCGCCTCTGATCGGCCTGGGGTATGCCGACCCCGTCGTCGGTCACGCTCAGCACCGCCCACCGGCGGCCATCGGGGGCGGTCTCGCTCCGCAGGCGCACATCGA
>CAZWFQ010000184.1:0-2736 GCA_964633225.1 uncultured Anaerolineaceae bacterium | reverse complement strand
AGACAACCGCAAGGCAAAGAATGGATTGGCATTGGCGTTGGCATCGGGCTTGCCATTGGCGCCGGCGTCGGCATTGCAATCGATAATATTGCCGTCGGCATTGGTGCTGGGCTTGCCATCGGGGTTGCCATCGGCGCCGCCCTCAGCCGGCGTCAGTGAGGCCCAATCTCCCCGGCAAACGCTGCAAATTGGAAAATTTAGGTTGCTTTCAATCCAATTAACAGCCCGCCAACCCCTTCACTTTTTTGTCCCTTATGCTATACTTTAAGCCACGATCAGGTTTGGCCACGCCAGCCATGTGCATGGCCGCAATCACACCTAGAAGGAGCGAACCATATGGCGACGAAAAGTGGTGGTAAAGGTAGTAAAGATAAAGGTCAAAAGGAACAACAGAAAAAACCCAAGCATACCCTTAAGGAAAAGCGTAAGCTGAAGAAAGAAAAAGATCACGGCGGTTCCACTTCTACGCTGGCTTAAACCGGCCCCAAGCAGGGCCTTGGTCCCATCGTTTTTCCATCATCACCAGGGCTTGATCCACCTCGGCATCAGGCCCTGGTTCTTTATTGCCCTTGCTGCGCGCCGATCTGCAATTGCTTCCCCTCCGTACACTTCTCTCAAATAGTGTACAATAATACCCAGCGTACACCATGCATATCTCACCACCCACGCCTCCCGAACGTCACGTTGCCCGCCCGGTCCGCCGCCGCGGCGGCTGGACTCTGCGCCTGACCTCTGGCGGCGTCATCCTCTTGCTCACCGTCAACCTGATCATCCTGGGCCTGCTGGCTTATGGCCTCGCTCGCCTGCCCCAGTGGCAGCGCCTGGGTCTTGTCTTGCCGCTGGCCTCCCTCACCTCCCCGGCAGCTTCTTCCACCCCCTCCCCCTCACCCCTGCCCGCCACCGCCACCCTCACCCCCCCGCCCACCACCGCCCCGCAAGATACCGGCCCCCTGCCCACCTCCATCCTGGCCTCCAACGTCATCCTCCTGGCCCTGGACGAGGGCGGCAACACGCACCTCTTCGCTTACCAGCCTTCTCTCACGGCTGCCACGCAGCCTTTAAGCCTTTCGCGCCTGACCTACGGCCCTTGGGATGACATCACCCCCGCCCTCAGCCCCGATGGCGCCACCATTGCCTTCGCCTCCAACCGCAGCGGCTATTGGGACCTGTACCGGCTCGATGTCGCCAGCGGCCTGGTTACCCGCCTCACCGATACCCCCTCTTATGAAGCCGGCCCCTCCTGGTCGCCGGATGGGCGTTGGCTGGCTTATGAAGCCTACCTGGATGAGAACCTGGAAGTGCTCATCCTGCCCGTTGCCGAGGGCGGCGATCCCATCCGCCTGACGAACGATACCGCCGCCGACCACAGCCCGGCCTGGTCTCCCCTGGGCCGCCAGGTTGCCTTCGTCTCCACCCGCAGCGGCGAGAGCGAAATCTGGCTCGCTGACCTCGATGTGAGTGAAGATCAGCGCTTCCGCAACATCAGCCGCAGCCCCTCCGGCCCCGACCTGCACCCCGCCTGGGCGCCGGATGGCTCTGCCCTGGCCTGGGCAGGGCAGGTGGATGGCTTCCATAACCTCTATGTCAGCTCTGCCACCCTCCCCATCGTCTCAGACCCCCTCACCCCCTCTGCCCGTTACCTGGGCAGCGGCGATTGGCCCGTCTGGAGCCATGACGGTCGCTTTATCCTCTCTCTGCTCCTCACCCCCACCCGCTCTTACCTGGCTGCCTACCCTCTCGACGGCCCCGGCCTGGCCCTCCAGCCCATCCTCCTTCCTGGCTCCATCTCAGGCCTGGATTGGGGCTCCCCTGCCCTGGCCCTGCCCCTGCGCGATCCCTACCACCAGGCCGCAGCCATCACCCCCACCCCCCTCTGGCAGTTGGCCCTCACCGCCTCTCCCATCGACCAGGGCGGGCGCTATCAGCTTGTGCCCCTCAAAGACGTCGAAGCCCCCGAGCCCCGCCTGCACGACATGGTGAATGAATCCTTCAGCGCTTTGCGCCTGGACATTGCCCAACGCACCGGCTGGGATTTCCTCGCCACGCTCGAAAACGCCTTTGTGCCCCTCACCTCCTCCCTCGACCCCGGCATGGGCGATGATTGGCTTTACACCGGGCGCGCCTTCGCCATCAACACCAATCCCATCTACGCCGGCTGGCTGGCTGTGCTGCGCCAGGATTTTGGCAGCCAGACTTACTGGCGCGTCTACGTTCGCCCTCGCTTCCAAGATGGCTCTGCCGGACGCCCCCTCTACGACCTGCCCTGGGATTTCGACTCCCGCTACAGCGCCGATACCACCCTCTACGAGCTGGGCGGCGGCCTGGCTCAAAGCCTGCCCACCGGCTATTGGATCGATTTCACCCAGTTAGCCGCCGCCTACGGCTGGGAGCGCCTGCCTGCCTTATCCACCTGGCGCGCCGCCTATCCCGCCGCTCGCTTTGGCGAATTTGTCTATGCCTCTGGCCTGGATTGGCAGCAGGCCATGCTCGAGCTTTACCCCCCGGATGTCCTCATCACCCCCTCGCCCGTCGTCCCCCCCACCCGCACGCCCAGCCCCACCCCGCGTTGGTACCAGAGCGCCACCCCCACCCTCACCGTCACCCCGCGCCCCACCCTCACCCCTTACCGCACCGAGACATCCACCCTCGTGCCCACCTTTACTCCCACCCCCACCCGCACGGCTACCATCACCCCCACCCCCACCATCACCGCCACCCTCCGCCCCTCGCCCACTT
>CAZWFQ010000183.1:0-2737 GCA_964633225.1 uncultured Anaerolineaceae bacterium | reverse complement strand
CACAAGGGCCAAAATATATTGCCTTCACTTCCGAAGTAAGGACAGGGGACGTGGTATTTTACCATCAGGAGGGCACAGATTATGTTGCGGCAGGAGGGTGGTTTAATCACGCTGCTGTTATCATTGGCTGGGGGGGAGCTACGGAGGGGGGGATCATAAAGATACCTGCCCCAATCATGCCCAATGTCGTCGATCACTCGGCATCATATAGTATCTTTGGGCCTCGCGCAATTAATGATACCAAGAGCCCGGTTCAGGAAATGGTGATTGTCCACATACCAGACGTAATTCCAACGTTGGGTAGGTACAAGCCTGGATGTGGAAGATGAAAAAACGACTGTTCCTGACCACTCTCTTTCTCGTGCTTCTCTTAGGGGTTACTGCCATCGTAGCAGTGGCTGCAGCAAACTACTTTTTCCCACTGCTATTCTATCCTGATCTCATCGCTGTGACAGGGATCGGGCCAGATGGCCAAGGCATCTATCTCCTGGATTTGCACGAGCAAGACTTCGTTCGAGTAACACCGAGAGGAACATCAGCCGGGAGTCTAGCCTGGTCTCCGGATGGACAACAATTAGCCTTCATCTACGGCGAATCATCAAGCCCCTATTCGGACAACAATATTGTCGTTGTTGACAAAGATGGTGGCAACCTTACTTATCTTTTTGAAGGAGACTATCTCGCAAGGCCAAGGGTTTCCTCAAGCGGTCTGGCATGGTCGTCAGACGGAAAACAACTTTTGTTCAGTAGCTGGATTGGAGATGAACCACAACTCTACCTTTTGACCCTGGACAGTGGTGAAATGCAACCTCTTGATCTATCGCTCGGCAAGGTTGATCATCACCGATTTGCGTTTGCATGGTCATCACAAGGGATATTGGCCATCGAAAAAGGTGGAGAGATATATACTGTAGATATAGGCAACTTGCGGTTAATTTATCTAACTGAAGGCGAGCAACCTTTCTGGACGCCAGATGGAGAATGGTTGACGTTTCGGTGCAATAGTGATGAGTGGTTGTTTTGCCGCATTGCTCCCAATGGAGAGGTACAAGAAGTAGTGCCTCAGCGATCACACATTCGGATTAGAAATGTAGATTCCTTTACTTGGTCAGCCGATGGACGCTTTATCATGTTCATGGATTTTGGTGGCGAGAGCGATCCGTACTACTTGAGTATACTGGATACAAAAACCGGCTTAATCCATCGCGCCTACACGGTTCGTCCGAATGATGATTTCAAGTTTTTTGAGGCAGTCTGGCCTCCGAGGTAATGATTGGTTGTAGAGGTATTGAGCAGCGAAGGATAACGATCACGAAATACAATTTTCACATGCTGGTTGTTGTGTGGATATTCCATTGGTGTACCCAGACGAGAAAACGGTGGCCTACGCCTACGATCTGCTGGGCCGGTTGGTGAGCGTCACCGACTGGGACGAATCCGTCACCAGCTATCGCTACGATGCCGCCTCCAACCTGCTGCAAACCAGCCTGCCCAATGGGGTGACTTCGAGCTATGTGTATGACGATTTGAACCGCCTGACATCCCTGGCGCATGCCACTTCTTCAGGGACCTTGAGCTATTTCGAATATGCTTACGATGCCGCCGGAAACCGCACCCGCCAGACCGAGCGCGTGCGCAGCCCCGGCGAACCGCTGGACAGCCTGTTCGCCGATGGCTTCGAGAGCGGAGACTTGTCGCAGTGGAGTGCGCAAGCTCTCAGCCGCGATCTGAGCGTGACGAGCGGGGCGGCACTGGTGGGCGGTTACGGTATGCAGATCCGCATCAACGATGGTGATCTGCTCTACGCCGCTGACAAAACACCCGCAAGCGAAGACACCTACCATGCCCGCTTCTACTTCGATCCCAATTCGATCCGTATGGGGAGCCGGGACAAGCACGACATCTTCCAGGGGTATATGGAAGTGGATGGGCAGCAGACGGTGGTGTTCAGGCTGCAACTGCGCAAAGCGCTTTCTGCATATTTGCTGGAAGCCTACGTTTTGGATGAGCAGGCCGGTTGGAAGCTGGCTGCCACGCGGCCGATCAGCGACGCCGTACATGCCGTGGAGATCGAGTGGCGGGCAGCCAGCGGGCCGGAGGTGCACGATGGCCTGCTGGCCTTGCTGGTGGACGGGACTTCGTTCACCAACCCAACCGGCGATGTGGACAACGACACCCACCGCCTGGACGGGGTGATGCTGGGGGCGGTCAGCAAGCCTGGCAGCTATACAAGCGGCGCATACTGCCTCGACGCCTTTGCCTCGCGCCGCGCCGGGCCGCTGGGCACGCTGGCCGGGGCGCACGGCTGCACGGTCTGGGCGGAAACCGAGGACGATGGCAGCTACAGCCTTGAGGACGACCTGGCAGCCGCCCTGCCGCTGACGGACACCGAGACGGTAGAGATGGTGGTGACCGAAGTGGTTTCAGACACGCTCTTGCTGGAAGCAGAGCCGCAGGCGCTGGGAGCGGAGATCGAAGAGACGCTGGCCGCGACGGGCGAGCTGTGGTCGCATGAAGTGACAATTGCATATATTTACGACCCACTCTTCCGGTTGACCGAGGCCAAATACAACAACGGGCGCAGCTTTACATATGAGTACGATTCGGTGGGCAATACCACGAGCCAGGTGGTCTCGACCCGCGCCGGGACAATCACCACCACATATGCTTTCGACACTGCCAACCAATTGCAGTCGGCCAGCAGCGGCGGGCTGGCCTGGCGCTACAGCTATGACCT
>CAZWFQ010000182.1:0-2893 GCA_964633225.1 uncultured Anaerolineaceae bacterium | reverse complement strand
GCGGGGGGAGATGACCTGAGCCTGCTGACATCCGATGGGCTGGAGATCTTGCACACCAGCAACCCGCAAGAGATCTTGGATGCACTGCGAACCTACCAGCCCGAAGCCAGGAATGCCATCCCCAATTTAGAGATCCTTTCGCGCGCCATCGAAGTGGCAGGCGAGGAAACCCCACGTCCCGGCATGGGCCGCGCGGTGCTTTTCATCACCCCGCCCCAGGTGGCAGATATCAGTGCCGGCCTGCAAAGCCTGACCGGCATTGCTAACCAGGCCGGCATCCATCTATCCACCTGGCTGGTGGCTTCTTACGATTACTTCGTCCAGCCCGGTGCGGCGCAGTTCAGCGAGGCTGCGGTCCTGACCAACGGCCACTACTTTGCCTATGCTGGCCTTGAACCGGTTCCCAACCTGGAAGATACTCTCCAACCCCTGCGCCACGTTTACGCCATCACCTACGACTCGCAGGTCAATACCAGCGGGAGCCACCAGGTGATTGCCCAGCTAGCGGCGCAAGCTGTTGCCGGCGGCGATGCCGCCAGCGACCAGGTACTTGCCTCAGCTCCGCTCAATTTCGACATCAACCTGCTGGCGCCCCAGCCAGACTTCGTGGCCCCGCCTGAGATCATCACCCGCACCATCTCTACCACCCAAACCAGCGAGCCGGGCGCCGAGGTGAACATAGAGCCGCTGCCGGCAGAGCAAGCGTTGAGCATCCGCGTGAGCTTCCCAGATGGCTTCTCCCGACCCCTGGTGCGCACGGCCCTGTATGTGGATGGCAACCTGGCAGCCGAGAACCTGGCCCCTCCTTTTGAGACCTTAACCTGGGACCTGCGCAGCTATACCGTGAGCGGAGCACACCTGCTGAAAGTTGAAGCCACCGACACGCTGGGCCTGAGCAGCCAAAGCGCCGAGATCAGCGTGCAGGTGGATGTGCCGGCAGCCTCGCAAAACATCTGGGCGGCTCTGTACCGCCAGCGCGGCCTGATGATCGGCCTGCTGGTGCTGGTGGCAGGGGCTGTGTTGGCCCTGGTGCTGGTGCTGGGCGGACGCATCCGCCCGCAGTTACCTGGCCAGGGCCAACGCCCGCCCAAGATGCGCCCCGCCGCCCAGGTAGAGGCGGCTGCGGCAGGCAGTGACCCGCTCACCCAGCCGGTGGAGATCACCGCACCCAATGCAAGCAGCGAGGGGCAAGAGCGGCACGGCGGCTGGGCCAGCCGCCTACACTGGCCGCAGCGCCAGCCAGGAGAGCCCGGCATGCCGGTAAAAGCCCTGGCCTACCTGACCCCCCTGGTCGAATCTGCCACCGCTCACCTGCTGGCACCCATCCCCCTGGATGCCGATGAGCTGACCCTGGGCAGTGACGCGGCCCTGTCGGGCCTGGTGTTGGCACACCCCTCGGTTGAGAAACTACATGCCCGCTTGCGCCGCGTGGAGGGCGTCTTCCGCCTGAGTGACTGCGGTTCAAGCGCGGGCTCCTGGGTCAATTACAACCCGGCCGGAGAATCCGGCACGCCCCTGGAACACGGCGACCTGATCCACATCGGCGGCCTGGGGTTTCGCTTTACGCTGCGCGAGCCGGGCCAATTACGCAAGCCGGTGGTAGTGGTGGAGGAGCGCCAAGCATGATCCCCACCAAGCGCGCCCACCTGCACGTTGCCGCCGACAGCCACCCGGGGATGAGCGGCAAACAGAACGAAGATCGCTACGCCGTCTCAGCCCACCGCCTGAGCAGTGACAACCCCACCCCCTCGGTGCTGGCAGTGGTGGCAGATGGCATTGGCGGGCACCGCGCCGGAGAGGTGGCGGCGGAGCTGGCGGTGGAGACCATCAGCCAGCATATCAGCGCCTCAGATGGCGCCCGCCCGATTGAGATCTTACACCAGGCCGTCACACGGGCCAGCCAGGTGATCCTCGAGCATGCTGAGAAGGATCTTGAGCGCAGCGGGATGGGATCGACCTGCGTGTGCGCCTGGGTGATTGGCGAGCAGTTGTTTGCCGCCTGGGCAGGCGATTCGCGCCTGTACCTGGTACGCGACGGGCAGATCTACCGCCTGAGCACCGACCATACCTGGGTGCAAGAGGCCCTGGAACACGGCGCCCTGACCCCCGAGCAGGCCCGCGGCCACCCCAACGCCCACGTCATCCGCCGCCACCTGGGCTCTAAGACCCCCGTGCGCCCCGATATGGCGATGAATCTCGAGCAGCTCAGCGGGCTGCCGGCCATCCCGCCCAGTCCCGAGACGCCCGGGCCAGATGCCCTCACCCCGCCCAGCCTGCGCCTGCTGCCCGGCGACCGCCTGCTGCTGTGCAGCGACGGCCTGACCGACCTGGTGGAGGATGTCGAAATCTTGCAGGCGCTGCGCACCCAGGCACGCCAGGCCGCCATTGAGAGCCTGATCGGCCTGGCTAACCAGCGCGGCGGGCACGACAACATCACCGTTGTGGTGCTGGAGGTGCCCGCCCATGGCGGCGCCGGCCAAAAATTGACCCGCCAACAGGCCAGCAGCCAGGCGCAGCGCGGCCTGCTGTTCACCTGCCTGGCCCTGGGCAGCCTGGTGGCCTTTTTGGCATTGGTGGGCTTGCTGTTGGCCTGGGTGCTGTGGCTGAAGCCCGGCCCCCTGGGGCAAGATACGCCCACCCCTACCCGGGTTAGGCCGCTGCCCTTCCCCAGCGCCACCTTCACGGCGGCAGCGCCAGAAGCACCTGGCGACAGCCCATCCCCAACCCAGCAGGCCCCGCTGGAGACGGCCCCGGTCAAGCTGACCGAGCGGCCCACCCAGCCAGCGGCCAGCCCCACCCCCTGGCCCACCAACACCCCGGGGCCCTCTGCCACCCTGCCACCGGTGGAGTTGATGGGCAGCCCAGGGCCGCCTTAAAACGAATGAAGCGGTGC
>CAZWFQ010000181.1:0-2909 GCA_964633225.1 uncultured Anaerolineaceae bacterium | reverse complement strand
AAACATAGTGTACCCGATGTGGCAGTCGTCATTTGTTAAAGTGTCCGGTAATCAAGACCAGTATAAAATATATGCAGATGGCATAAACAATGCTAAACTTAATGGAAATTCCGTCAAATTCCAAATCTTTCTGCACCGAGGTATGCTATGAAAAAAGCCTTTTTACCCTTCGTTCTGCTAACCATTGTGCTTGTTTTGGCGCTTTCGGCCTGTGGACCCAAGCCAACTGCTGAAACACCGGTGGTGGTAGAACCCCAGCCAACCACTGCGGCGGCGACTGAAACGCCAGAACCGGCGGCAACTCAAACGCCTGCTGCCATCGCTGAACCAGTGGAATACGGGTTTATCCCGCCGGAAGTACCCGGCGAGGTGATTTATATTCCATTCCCAGTGAGGATCAACGTCGATGGTGATCTGTCAGATTGGGCAGGGCTTCCAGCGATCTACGTCGACCGTGGGCCAACCCCTTCGGCAGACCCACAGGAAAATGGCTCCTTCACATTCTTGGTGGCAGCCGACCTGGAAAACCTGTACATTACCATGCGCATGCCCGATCAAAATATCGTGGCAGGCCAGCACGGCACCGAATTTTGGAATGAAGATTCGATGGAATTCTACGTCAACGCTTCTGGTGACCTGAGTACATCCAAGTACGACTTAAAAATGTTCCAGGCCAATATCAATGCCGCTGATATTGGCAATACAGACCCGAATGCCTTAACCATCACGGGAGTGTTCAGCGCAGACGCTGCGATTTCTGGCTACGTGTTCAAGACCGATGACGGATGGGCTTTCGAAGCCGCACTCTCATTGGCTGACCTGGTCGAAGTCCAGCACGGTGCCGAGATTGGTTTCCAGGCACAGATCAACGGCGCATCCACGCAGAATCGGGATATTAAGCTGATCTGGTCCAATGCCGATACCACCGACCAATCGTGGGAGCACCCCAACCTGTTTGGACGCGCCTTGTTCTTTGAACTGGGTCGGACGGATGTGCCGCAGCCTAGCACGGTTGAAATTGCCGCGGTAGTTCCTACCCCCACCCCGGTGATTATTCCGCCTCTTGTCAGCGTCAACCAGACCGGGTATTTCTTGAACGGCGAGAAAATCGCCCTGGCAGCCCTCGAGGCAACCGAGCCGCAGGGTTGGGAGCTGAGGGACGCTGCAGGGGCGGTAGTGCTGAGCGGCGAGACGGTGGTCAAAGGTGAAGATGCCACTTCTGGCGACAACCTGCACATGATTGATTTCTCGGCTTATGCCACCGCAGGAACAGGGTACTCTGTGGCAGTAGGCACGCTAGAGAGCTTGCCATTTGCGATTTCGGATGATATTTACGCCCAATTGCAGCACGATGCACTGGCATACTTCTATCACAATCGCAGCGGGATCGAGATTGATGCAGCTTACGCAGGCGAGGACTGGGCCCGCCCAGCCGGGCATGTGACCGATGATGAGATCACCTGTTACAAAGGCCTGGACGCAGACGGCAACGAATGGCCCGGCTGCGATTACAGTCTGGACGTTTCGGGCGGCTGGTACGATGCCGGAGACTTTGGAAAGTACGTGGTGAACGGCGGCATCTCGGTGTGGACTTTGCTGGACCTGTACGAGCAATTCGCAACCACATTCGCAGATGGGTCACAGTCCATTCCCGAAAATGCCAATGGGGTGCCAGACATCTTAGACGAAGCGCGCTGGGAGATGGAATTCTTGCTCTCGATGCAAGTGCCCGAAGGCGAACCGCTTGCAGGCATGGTGCACCATAAAATGCACGACGAGTCTTGGGCCGGCATGCCCATGTTGCCACCGGCGGAAGTGAATAACGACAGCACCAACGAAATCACTGGGACGGGGCGCTACGTCTATGCGCCCAGCACTGCCGCCACTTTGAACCTGGCTGCGACCGCCGCTCAGTGTGCGCGCATTTGGGTTGAGATTGACCCTGAATTTTCAGCCCGCTGCCTGGCTGCCGCTGAAACTGCCTGGAGCGCGGCGCTTGCCAACCCGGGTATCTATGCCGGCAATAACCCAGGCAATGGGGGCGGCAATTATCCAGACCAAAATGTGGCGGATGAGTTTTACTGGGCCTCGGCTGAGCTATATATCACCACCACCGGTGAAGAATACCTGGCCTACCTGTTGGAGTCTGAGCATTTGGGCAGCGCTGATTCGTTTGACTGGGGCAGCACAGCCCCGCTGGGGACGATCTCGCTGCTGTCGGTAGAAAATTCCTTGCCAGCCGAACAAAGGGCCTTGCTCGAACAAAATGTACTCGCCTTTGCGGATGAGATGCTCGCCATCCAGGCTCTGGATGGTTATGCAGTGCCGCTCAAGGGAGATTATCCCTGGGGTTCCAACGGCCTGATCCTGAACAACATGATGCTGATGGCTGTGGCCTACCAGGTCAGCGACGAGGCTCAGTACCTGGATGCGGTGCGCATGGGCATGGATTACATCATGGGGCGCAACGCCCTGAACCAGAGTTTTGTCTCGGGCTACGGCACCTATGCCATGCTGCATCCACACCACCGTTTCTGGGCCAATGATCCCAGCAACGGCTATCCCCCGCCGCCGCCCGGTGTCGTATCCGGCGGGCCAAACGCCAATCCAGATGACCCGGCGGCAAACAACGCCGGCCTGATGAGCCTGCCACCTGCCAGGCGCTACCTGGATGACATTGGATCGTACACCACCAACGAGGTCACCATCAACTGGAATGCCCCGCTCGTCTGGGTGGCTGCATTCTTGAATGGGATTGGTAAGTAGTGTAATTCAGTTTAGGGGCAGAAGGGGCTTGGGGAGTTTTTCGAAGCGCAAAGAACTTCGAAAAACTCCCCAAGCTTGATTATAGATGAAACGTGTTTGTAACATAAGCGGTGGGTTTTGACACAAAAAGGCAGGCTTTGTTA
>CAZWFQ010000180.1:0-2935 GCA_964633225.1 uncultured Anaerolineaceae bacterium | reverse complement strand
AGGGGTATCGAAGGCCAAAAACGCCCCTCATGCTTCTGATAACTTTAACTTAACGGAATGCTATTCGCAACCTTTTGGCCGATTTTAGAGCCAAAAACAATGTAGGATCTCACAGATAATGAGACTCGTCTCAGAGATAATGAGACTGGGGTCTCGAAGATAGTGAGACTGGCTTTCACAGGCGGGTTGTCTCAAAGATACTGAGACTGGCTCGATCCGAGGGCATACTGAGCCGCAAGCCGCTCCAGATCCCGGCGGAGAAAATAGCGGGTATGACCGAAGACCTGCACCGGCTGGATCAAGCCAGCACCCACCCATTCGAACACCAAGTGATGAGAAAAACCTTTCTCCTGAGCGAAGGTATGCCCAGAGACCCAACCGCGCCTGGCATAACACAGGTCAGGCAAACGCCAGACCGATTTTTCAATAAAGCACGTGAACCCCAAGGATGGGACTTCATGATCGCGCTTGTAAGCGGGCAAGAAACCATCGGCCACGCCTTGGAGTAGCGTGACACAATCCATCCCAAGGCAGGCAGTGTAGCTGGCGGCTTCGCACAGTGGAAGCAAGTCGCGTCGATTGCCCTGGTATAACACAAGCCTTGCAGCGACTTCAACGAAGAAACCCTCGACCGACAGGCGAGACAACAGCCAATGAGACTCATCTTCGTCTGGATGGCCTGTGATTGCCAACACGCCTCGCCTCACCAGTGCGATCACATCTCGCTCGCAGAGACCGAGCCAGGATCTGGCTTCGGATACGGTCCAGCCCAATGTCCATTTGTGTTTCAGGGCCAGTACCTTGTCACGCTCGAACAGCGGGGCGTTGGCTCTGGAGCGCGGCCAGCGGCAGGAAGCCAGAGAACCAAAAGACAAGGAATGCTGGAGTCTCAGCATCGAAATGCCGAGAGCCTGTGCGGTCCGTTCGGCTGACCACAAGCCAGTCTGCTCGATGAACCAGGATACAGACTGATACTGCTCCGCCCATGAGGGCGGGAGTGGGATGCGGCGATCCATCAGATAATTGACAAGGCTTTGCTGTGCGAACTCAAAGTCCGACTCGCCACAGGCTGACGGGAACCAATCACGCCGGAAGGGTTGCAAGCGCTGGATAGGGTTCAGTGAATAACCGCTGCAGTAAGCATCCAGGAACTGGAACAGGCCGTTCGGCCAGTTCTTGAGGCTTGTAAAGGCGGCTTTGTGCGAGTGGAAGATCTCCTTAGGTGTCATCGTTTGTAGCCAGCGAACGGGGGCAGTAGTTTTCCCAACCAATCCATCCAGCGGCGTTGGCATGGAGGCCCGCTTCTTCCAGCAATTGAGCCAACGCCGCGACAGGTTTTCCAGGAGATGATATAGCACAGCAGGTGGTTGGGACGGTAGGCCATCCTCGTCAGGCAGCGTAGGAAGGCCTGCGACCGCCAGCCAGGATTGGATGAACTGCTGAGAGCGGATACCCAGTTCATCCTCTTCCACAAAAACGGGTTCCAGAGCACACAGGTCCGCCTGGCAAGCCTGGCAAGTTCGCTTGACGATTGCATGGATGGAAAGATGCTTGTGACAGTCGGGACATTGGTTCACCAACAGGCAACGGTGTTCCAAGCAGATAGCTGCCGCAGTTGGGATCCAACTCAATCGATGATAGCTGCTAGTTTTCAGACAGACCGGGCAGAATTGGGCCGCTGAGACCGAACGCAACCGCCGCCTAGCCTGGATTGGGGTCAAGATGGCTTTGGCGTCGCCCCCGATCCAGAGGAGTTCTGCTGGCGGTCGGCTTGGCAAGGCCAGATAGGGCGCAAAACGATGGTTGCTGGCAGCAAACAATTCCTCCGGTGAAAGGTGAGTCAAGTCCGCTAGCTTCAAGAAGGTCTCACCCCATTTGGGCAAGGCCAAGCCATCCTGATATGCCGGTTCTGCCAGAGGTTCATGACAAATGGCTCTCAAGGTGCGAACAGAGGGGTAATAGTTGATCTGCGTCAGCCGCTCCAGCAGGGAGACCAGCGACTCGCCCGGCAGCAACTGCGTGCGTCGAAGCAAGGTGGGGTTCATCGAGCCCGCAGCACCTCCGCAGCCGAAGGCTGGCGCCGCTTTTCGACCGGGTTTTCAGCGTTCGTCACCGGTTCGGCAACAAATGCTTCATTCGGGGCGGCCAGGAATGGATTAGCGGGCTTCTTGACGTGTTTGGCAAGCCGCTTGTCGAACGCGGTCGCCAGGATGGGCAAGGTCATGGCTTCCTGGTGGCTCTGCCGGGTGAGCCAGGCGGCGTACCTCAGCAAGTTCATCAGGTTCCCCACCACGCCTCCGGTCGCATAATGCAGGCGGTGGAGCAGCTCCAGCCGGGGCGGCGTCGCCGGTAGGGGTATGCCGATCACCTGCTCTGCATATTGAACGAAGCGTGCGAATTCCTGAACGCTGCCATCATCGGACGGATCACAGCGAAACGGCTGCAAGGTCTGGCGCACGGCAAACAGGCGCGAGAGCTGGGCGTTGGTTTCCAGGATGCGTTCGACCTTGCCTTCGATCCCCACCACCAAAAAGGGGATGCCCGTTTCTTTGATCAGCACTTTAAGCCAATCCGACACCTGTTCCAGGATGCGGTTGGTCTCCTTGTCGATCAGATGGTGAAAATCGTCCAGGATAACCAACTCCACCTGGCAAGCCATCATCAAGTGGATCAGGCGAAAATTCATCGCCCACAAGGTGCCATGATGGGCGGCCGGATCGCCCAGGTGCGCCAGCAAGGTGGCGGCCATGCCTTTGACAGTCACCGGCGAAGGAGTCTCGGCATAGAAGATCGGGATGCGGGTACCATCGGATTGTTCAATGCGAGGAAACAAAGCCACGTAATCCTGTACCAGGGTAGATTTCCCGGCTCCGGTCACCCCTTCGAGCGACATGCACTGCGGTTCATTGGCCAGGCGCGACATCTCCTGACATTC
>CAZWFQ010000179.1:0-2952 GCA_964633225.1 uncultured Anaerolineaceae bacterium | reverse complement strand
CGCACCGGGATAGACGCCAGGAGATAATAAATGGGCGGCTCATCGAGCTGCGCCCAGCCGATAGCAATCGGCTCGTCCTGAACCGTCAGGTCTGGCAAATAGCCCAGGCCATCATAAAAACCATGCTCGATCATCGAAGCGACCATGGTGCGGCGCATCTCTGGGTCAGATTCATCGACCTGGGGCAAACGATTGTGACGCGCCACCAGCCACACATATTCAAAATGCCCTGGCTCATCATAGTGCTGCCAGGGAGGCATCAGCCAGATATAAAGCGCCCCCTGGATGAACGCCCCCGCCAGGATCACCGGCAGCAGCCAACGCGGCATGGCAGCACCCTCACCCTTGGTCTGCATATGCCTGCCCTTCACCCTGCGGATCATTCGCAGCCTTGGATTGGCGCGCGGTTGCCAGGCTTACAATCTTTTCCATGCCCAGGGTTAATATCTCCTCCAACTCACGGGCTGTGTCCTCGTAATCCACCAACGCCCCACCCATCGGATCGGCGATATCCCCCTTGCGTTCCACCATCTCGGTAATCACGAAAATTCGATCGGCCAGGCCTGGGAATTCGGCTCGCAGCGCTTCCTTATGGCCCTGCTCCATTGTCAGGATCAGGTTATAGCGGCGCAGCAGCTCGCGGCTGACGCCTTGAGCGCGGTGCGAGGATAAATCAAATCCCCGCTTCTCCACCACAGCCCGAGAAAAGCGCGCGGCTTGACTGCCTTCCATCGCCCATACCCCGGCCGAGGCTACGCGCCAGTGTTTGGCGTCAGAGCGTTGGGCAATTTGCCCCCGGAATAATGCGCTCGCTATCGGCGAACGGCAGATGTTGGCAGTACACACAAACAACACAGATGGCATCACTTCCTCCGCAAAACCAGGATCTGTCCGAGCATCCGCGCCACAAACAAAGGATTCCCGATCAAGTAACGCTGCCACTTACCGCTCGGATCGATCATCAAACGCCACAGCCATTCCAAACCAACCCGGTCCATCCAGGCCGGAACCGGCGCTTCATCGCCAGCGACATAATCAAAGAGCGCCCCCACCGACCAACATACCGGCGAGGCAATGCGCTCCCGCCAACGTGCAATCCACTTTTCTTGCAGCGGTGCCCCCATCCCCACCAAAAGGATGTGAGGCTGTTGTGCGGCCAATTCATCAAGCACTTCGGTTTCGCTCTTCGCCACAAAGTAACCATCGCTGGACCCCGTGATTTTGAGCCCAGGCCAGCGTTTCTGCAAATTCTGGCACGCCTTTTCAGCAATCCCCGGGCGGCCCGCCAGGATATACAAAGACAATCCATCCTGCTCGGCACAGCGGCAAAGATCGTGGATCCAATCCCGCCCGGTGATCTTGTATACCGGTGGCCCGCCCAAAAGACGGCTGCCCCAAACCACACTTTTGCCATCCGAGTATACCAGATCAGATTGGTTGAGGATAGCACGGTAGTGCGGGTCTTGCGTTGCCAGGTTCAAACAGTGCGCATTGACATAGGTGATGTGGCGCGGCTCAGCCTCGCATGCCCAGGCGGTGACAATCGCCAACAGATGCACCTTGGACACACAAGCAACCTGAACACCCAATATCTCCAGCTTATCCAAGCGCGCTGCCTCCTACTTAGCCGCCCCGTCCATCATCTGGAGCAGTTTCGACCGGTCACTTGGCCACCCCAAAATGACCAGCGAGACCAGGCCCGCCAGGGTGGTTGGGATAAAGACAATGCTATGCAGCAGCACACCATAGACGAAGGCTGTCGCCTGGGACACCCCAAAAACCGACAGCGCAAGGACACAGATGTACTCGTAAATGCCAATCCGCCCCGGCACCGAAGGCACCGAAATCCCCACCGTCAGCCCCACCAGCACCAGGCAAGCGGCCAAAAAGGCCGCCGGCGCATCTCCCACCCAGCCCTCAAAACGGATATCCAACGCCCGTATGACCAGGTAATTCGTCCACACCGCAACGCCCCACACCACTGCCGACCACAAGAAGATCTTGAGCACATCCCACCCGCTGCGCAGCACATCCAGGCTGGTGAAGGCGGCCTGGAGAAAGACCGTTACCCTCTCGGGGACCCAGCGCGGGCGTCGTACTTGAAACCATTGCAAGAAACGCCCTCCCCAGGCCGGGCGATGGCTCAAGACAAGCGCCCCCACCGCCAACAACAAAGCCCCCGCAAGCAGCACGTAGAAAGACCGGTTCAGCCAACCAGGCAGCGGCATCAAGAGCAATACCAACAACACCAGCAGCCCGTAGGAGAGCAGATCAACGATCTTCTCTAAGGCGATGGTGCCTAACAGGAAAGCCCGCTCAGAGCCATTTTCTCCTGCTGCATAAGCACGTCCCAGGTCCCCCACCCGCGCCGGGTACAAAGCGTTCAAGGCCTGGCCGGCCAGGTTGGCCAGCAGCAATTTCGAGAACCCGGCCCGCACCTGGCCCCTGGCAATCAACACCTGCCAGCGAATGATCTTAGCCAGGATATTGATCGCCACGCTGAACAGCGCCAGCCCCACCCACTTCCATTCCGCCCGGCTGAGCGAGGTCCAAAAATCATCCATCGAGATATTGCGCAGCGCCAGCCAAAGCGAAACACTGGCGATCAAAACGCCCAGGCCAAAACGGAAGTATTTGGAACGGAAGAGTTTCATATGATGAAAGAGAAAGGGACTGCCTCCCCTTGCACGGCAGTCCCCACAATAATTTATCGGCTATGCGCAGAAACCGAGTTTACTCGGCCCATTGACCCTGCCAGGGGCAGGCGCCTCAATCGGCGCGCTTCCACAGGGCGCTGAGGCTCTTTTCAACCCCGGCCAACCAGGGCAAGCGGCGCTCCACCCAGGTGCGGCGGTGCTTGTGGCGCTTCTTCTCGCCATCTTCGCTGTTGTAATAGTAGTAATAGTAATACCCGTTGCGGCCTGTGTTCAAGCGGTTCAGGATCACACCCAG
>CAZWFQ010000178.1:0-2952 GCA_964633225.1 uncultured Anaerolineaceae bacterium | reverse complement strand
ATACACCACTGGCGGCACAGAGCCGGCCGGTCTGCTCAAGGAAATGCTTGATCCGTTGGGCCGCTTGACTTCCTATACCTACGATCAGCATGGGCAGTTGATTTCCACCACCAACCCCGCCGGGCAAACCACTACCTACACCTATGATGCGCTTGGCCGGCGGCTGACCACCACCTACCCTGGCGGCCGGACGGATTGGAGCTGCTACGACGCCGCCGGGCGGGTGGTGCGCAGTGTGGCCAACGCCAGCGGCGCCAACCCTTGCGATCCCAACTACATCCCCAACGGCGACCCAGCCTATGACCGCATTACCACAACGGCATACGACTTGCGCGGGAATGTTATTGTCACCATCGATGCGGTTGGCCTGGTGACGCGCACCTATTACGACAACGCCAACCGCCCGACTTTAGTGGTGCGCAACCTGACCTATCAGGATTACAGTCTCGAAACCCCGCCACCCTATACTGCTGTGGGCCTGGCCGAAAACTTGATCAGCGAGACGGTTTACGATGGACGCGGCAACGCCATTGCCCAGATCGCCTGGGCGCGGATGGGAAACGATGTAATTGGACGCATCACGCGCACCTATTACGATGACTTGAATCGGGCAGAATACGTGGTGCAAAACTTGACTGGCTGGGGCATTAACGAGCCCCAACCCCCGCCAGAGTACCTGCGCACCCCCAACCAAAATATCATCACCCGCACATTTTACGGCATGGACGGCAGTGTCCAGCAGACAACAGACAATGCCGGGCGGGTCACCCATTACTGTTACGATTGGATGAACCGGGTGATCAGAACAGTGCAGAATCCGACCGTAGCAGATCCGTGCTTTGAGTATGCGCCCTCTGGGGCGGCCGATGAAGATATCATCCGGCAGACGGCTTACGACGCCAACGGCAACGCCATCGCCGCCATCGACCCGCTGGGCGTGACCACGCGCACCTATTACGATGCGCTCAACCGACCTTACCTGGTGCTGCGCAACCTGACCTATCAGCACTATAGTATCAACACCCCACCGCCAGAAAGCGCCTTTGGCAACACCGAGAATGTAGCCACCGGCACGCGCTACGATGAGGCTGGTAACGCCATCGCCAGCATCGAATGGCGGGTAGTGGAAGGAGCGGTGGTGTTTCATACCACCCGCACCTACTACGACGCATTGAACCGCCCTTACCTGGTGGCGCGCAACTTGACCGGCCAGGATTACAGCGCACCCATTCCTCCACCAGAAAACAGCTTCGTCAACGATGAGAACGTGGCCACCGGCACGATCTACGATGACCAAGGGCGAGCCATTGCCAGCGTCGAGTGGCTGGAGGTGGATGGACAGGTCATCTCGCACACCACGCGCACCTACTACGATGCCCTGGGGCGTACCATTGCCGTGGTGCGCAATCTGGTGGGGGATGTATACGCCGAAAGCTGGCCACCCTATGACCCAAACTACCCGGATCAGAACGTGCGCAGCGAGTACGCCTATGATAGCGACGGACGGCAGGTAGCGGTGATTGAAATTATGGACGAAGCCAACCGCCTGGTCACGCGCACTTACTATGATGTGTTGGGCCGCGCAGAGACAAACGTGCGCAACCTGGATTACATCAACCACCCCATTAGCAACCCTGCCCCGCCCGCCTACGACCCACAATACCCAGATGTGAACCTGCGCCGCGACACGTTCTATGATGGCTCTGGGCAGGCGGTGGGGCAGCGAGACTGGCTGGCGGTGGATGGTGCGGCGGCAGGTCGTTTGACCCGCACTTACTATGATGGCCTGGGCCGCTCTTACCTGGTGGTGAGCAACCTGGCAAACTGGGATGTGCTAAACCCCCATCCCCCCGCTTGCAGCAGCGATAGCGCCGAGCCGCAGCAGCCCGAGAACATCTGCCAGGAAACAATCTATGACGCGGCCGGTAACGCCATCGCAGCCATTGATCCGCTGGGGCGCATCACGCGCAGCTATTACGACCAGGCCAACCGGCCCGCAGCAGTGGTGCGCAACCTGGAGCCTGGTTGGGATGTGTACGCCGAAATTTGGCCTGCTTACAGCGCAACCAACCCAGACCAAAACGTGCGCAGCCAGATGTACTACGACCGCGCCGGGCGCAATACCGATCGCCTGGTGGTGATGGAAGAGAACACCCCCGGCGGGCTGGTGGCAACGCATTTCGAATACGATGCCTTAGGTCGTCTGGCAGCGGTGGTGGAAAACTACCGCCCAGGTGTGCAGCCTACCGCCGAGATCAACGTACGCACCCAATACGGCTACGATGCGCACGGCAGGCGCACCAGCCTGGTGGATGGCAACGGGCATGTCAGCACCTGTGCATATGATGCCTTAGGGCGCCTGGCCGCCGAGACCGACGCCCTGGGCAGCACCTGGCGCTACAGCTATTATGCCACCGGCCAACAGAGGGCGGTGACCGACGCCGAGCAGCAAACCACCAACCACCGCTACGACGGGCTGGGGCGGTTGACCCTGGTAGATTACCCCAGCGACCCCGACGTCAGCTACACCTATAACGGGCAAGGCTGGCGCACGAGCATGCAAGACGGTGCGGGCTTAACCACCTGGGAATACGACCCTCTGGGGCGGGTGGAGTTGGTCAGCGACCCGTTCGCTGACGAGGTGCAGTACCAGTACGATGCCCTGGGCCGCCGTGTGCAAGAAACATACCCGGATGGCAAGATCGTAACCTACGCATACGATCTGCTCGACCGGCTGGTGGGTGTGACAGATTGGGACACTCAGTTCACCGGTTACGGCTATGATGTGGCAGGCAACCTGCTGTGGGAGCGGCGGTCAGATGGGGTCGTCTCTACCTATGCCTATGACGGCCTGAATCGCCTGCTCTCGCTGGTGCACGCCGCCAAAGAGGGAACGCTGAGCTATTTCGAATATGCTTACGATGCCGCCGGAAACCGCACCCGCCAGACCGA
>CAZWFQ010000177.1:0-3006 GCA_964633225.1 uncultured Anaerolineaceae bacterium | reverse complement strand
CTAAACTAAGGCGTTTAAAGACGATCGAAGGCCATTTGAAAGGCATTATCCGTATGGTAGAGGAGGATGCCTACTGCATAGACGTGATCCGCCAGATCCAGGCGGTGGAGGCGGCCTTGAACAAGGTCAGCGCGCACATCCTGGAAGAGCATCTCAACTCATGCGTGATCACGGCTGTGCGTGGCGACAGCGAGCCGGAGCGCGAGCGCGTGCTCAAAGAGATCGCGGAAGTATTCGCTATGTCTAACAAAGCGTAAGCCTGGCTTGATCCTGCCTATCCAGTTCATCTCCGTTAAAAATATTTCCATAGGAGTATCCTGCAATGACAACTGTTAAATTCAACGTTCCTGGCATTTCTTGCATGCACTGTGTCCACACCATCCAGACCGAGCTGGTAGACCTGGCGGGCGTCAAGTCTGTCAAGGCCGACGCCGGCGCCAAGACCGTAGAGGTCATTTATGAGGCCCCGGCGACGGATGAACAGATCAAAGCTCTGCTGGCAGAGATCAACTACCCGGCCGCGGCCTAAGGATCGATGAGCAAACAGCTAACCCTTCCCATCACCGGGATGACCTGCGCCAACTGCGTGGCGACGGTGGAGCGCAATCTGAAGAAGCTGGAGGGGGTGGAGAGCGCGGTGGTCAACCTGTCTTCCGAGCGGGCGACCGTGGCTTTCGACCCAGACAAGCTGGGATTGGAGGCCCTGATCGCGCGTGTGGAGCGGGCAGGCTACGGCATCGCCAGCGGCGAGGCGGAATTGATCATCCGGCGATTGGCGGATGATAACGATGCCCGGCGCTTGGAAGCAGCCTTGCGCAAGCTGGACGGAGTGCTAGATGCGCAGGTGGCCTATGCCACCGAGAAGGCTCGCGTCCGCTATGTTCCCACTATGATCAGCCAGGCCGATCTGCGCCGGGCGGTATCTGGCGCAGGCTTTGAAGCCCTGGAGTTGGGTGGAGAAGCAGAAGACGCTGAGGCTCTGGCGCGCGAGCTTGAGATCAAAATCCAACGTCGCCTGCTGCTAACCGGCCTGGCCTTCACCATCCCACTGTTCTTGCTCTCAATGGGCAAGGATTTTGGGCTGCTGCCGGCATTCTTCTATAACCCACATGCCCCGGCTCATATGGATGGGATGCGGGAGGCGCATTGGTGGTTCAATTGGCTTCTGCTGGCATTGGCAGCGCCGGTGCAGTTCTATGTGGGTTGGCAGTATTACGTGGGTGCTTACAAGTCCCTGCGCAACGGCTCAGCCAACATGGACGTGCTGATTGCCTTGGGCTCTTCAGCGGCCTTTTTATACAGCCTGCCCATCACCTTTGGATGGCTAAGCGGGCATGTCTATTTCGAAACCGCCGCGGTCATCATCACCCTGATCAAGCTGGGGAAATACCTGGAAGCGCGCGCCAAAGGGCGCACCAGCGAAGCGATCAAAAAGCTGATGGGCCTGCGTGCCCGTACGGCGCGCATCTTGCGCGGGGGTGTGGAGACTGACGTGCCGGTGGATGACGTGCAGGTGGGCGACCTGGTGCTGGTTCGCCCTGGTGAGAAGATTCCTGTGGATGGGGTGGTCGTTGATGGGCGCTCCGCGGTAGACGAAGCAATGCTGACCGGCGAATCGCTGCCGGTGGAAAAGAAGCCTGGCGACCCGGTGATTGGGGCCACGTTGAACAAGTTGGGGCTGCTCAAATTCGAAGCCACCAAAGTGGGTAAAGAGACGGCCCTGGCGCAGATCATCCGCCTGGTAGAAGAAGCCCAAGGCTCAAAAGCCCCTATCCAGAAGCTGGCAGACCAGGTCTCGGCGGTCTTTGTTCCGGCTGTGATTGCCATCGCCGCGCTGACCTTCTTGGGGTGGTATTTCTTGGGCCCGCCTATCCTGGCAGGCGAAGATGTGAATGCCTTCACCCGCGCCCTGATCAACATGGTGGCAGTATTGGTCATTGCCTGCCCATGTGCCATGGGCCTGGCTACCCCCACGGCGGTTATGGTGGGCACTGGCAAAGGCGCCGAAATGGGTGTGCTCTTCCGCAGTTCTGAGGCCTTAGAGCGGGCTGGCAAGGTCAGCATGGTGGTGTTGGATAAGACGGGCACCATCACCCAGGGCCAGCCTGCCGTGACCGATGTGGTGACAGACGGTACTCTGGATGCCAACCGGCTGCTGGTGCTGGCGGCTTCGGTAGAAAAGGGCAGCGAGCATCCCCTGGGCGAGGCGATTTGGGCTGAGGCAACCCGCCAGGGATTGCCCCTGCTTGAGCCGGCCGGCTTCAAGGCCGAGGTTGGGCAGGGGGTGGAGGCCGAGGTGGATGGGCGGGCGGTGACGGTGGGCAGCCTGCGCATGATGACCGGGCGCAGCTACCCCTTGAACGGCTTGCAAGAGGCGGTCGAGCGCTTGCAGGCACAAGCCCGGACAGCAATGTTGGTGGCAGTGGATGGACAGGTGCGTGGCGTGATTGCCGTGGCCGATACCGTCAAGGAGCATTCTTTAGCAGCGATTGCCGAGTTGAAAGACATGGGCCTCCAGGTAGCCATGATCACGGGCGATAATCGCAAAACTGCTGAAGCGATTGCCAGGCAGGTGGGCATTGATCTGGTCTTGGCTGAGGTGCTGCCTGAAGGCAAGGCTGAAGCAATCAAAAAGCTGCAAGCGGGCAAGGCGGTGGTGGCGATGGTGGGGGATGGTGTCAACGATGCCCCGGCCCTGGCGCAGGCCGATGTGGGCCTGGCGATTGGCACCGGTACCGACGTGGCTATGGCGGCTGCGCCGGTGACCCTGATCAGCGGCGATCTGCGCGGTGTGGCGCGTGCCATCTGGCTCTCGCGTAAAACGGTGCATACTATCAAGCAAAACCTATTCTGGGCCTTTTTTTACAACGTGGTGCTGATCCCAGCCGCTATCTTGGGCCTTCTCAATCCCATGTTGGCCGCCGCGGCGATGGCTTTCAGCAGCGTGTTTGTGGTCACCAATAGCCTGCGGCTGAGAACACTGAATATAAAATAGTGTATGAACGG
>CAZWFQ010000176.1:0-3053 GCA_964633225.1 uncultured Anaerolineaceae bacterium | reverse complement strand
GGTTATTGCGCAGCAAAGAGTCGGTCACGCCGTCCATGTTGATCGCCGCGCCGCCACCGCCAGAGCCATCAATGCCGGCGCCGTTGTTGTAGATGACGTTATTCTCCACCAGCCCATCCGATAGGATGCCATCCTCGCCCATCCCCCAGTCACCATTCAGATGCAGACCGCAGTTGGCATTATCGTGCAGGCGGTTGCCGCGCACGGTGAAACGATCGCTGCTGTTATTGATATAGATGCCATGCTCGCCATTGTGATAACTGTTGTTGCCTTCGATCAAAACATCGCTGGTGAAGGCTGCAAAGATACCCGTACAACCGCTGCTTAGACCATTATCGTGGACAATGTTCCCGATGATTTGGATGTGGTGATTGTGCGCCTCCTCGCTGCCGCGGCTGTCAATGCCCCAATTGGGGGCGCCAGCCACCTCCAACCCGGCAATCACCCAATACGAGACCGTGCCATCCCCTTCCCAGGTTTCGATTTCAAGGTTTGAGTCATGCCTGTTGTTAGGGCCAGGGGCATTCACCAGCACGGCAGCCCCCGGCGCAGCCCGCAAGGTGATCCAGGCGCCATCTGCCCCCGAGCGCTCGATGCGCGCCCCCACATACGTGCCGCTCTGCACCAGAATGGTATCGCCCGGCTGAACAGCGTCTACGGCGTGCTGCAAGGTGGCCCAGGGGCTGTCTGTGCTTCCGGGGTTGTGATCATCGCCCAGTGGCGGCGGCGCCACCCAATAGGTGGCATCCGGAGAAAGCGCCACTTCTGGCGTGATCGCCCCCGCACCAGGTCTTTGGTCCGGCACAGCCGTGCCTTGGGCAGCACTTGAACTGCCCACATCAGCCCCGCATGCCAGGCTCAGCAGCCCAACCAGACATAAAACCATCCATGATTTACGCATGATGCCTCCCTTGGGAAATAGGTTTCCCTTGCAGTGGCGACTTTAATTGCCAAAGATTACGAGATCGGCCAAACATCTGAAGGCTGGCTTGGGAATAAAGCCTGCAAAAGCACCCGCGCCTCATCACTGTGTGTCCAACAATCCGTAAACGCATATTCCAGGGCATCTAAGGTGCGGTGACCGAAGAGCAGATGCAAAAAGGTAAACTCCGGGAATGCGGCATCGCCCGAATGGCCCTGCGGCTCTGGGATCCAATGCTTGATCTTAACCAGGCGCCCCTGCTCAAAAACCAGGTGCAGCCCGCGGCGGTAAAAGGTGATCTTCAAGTCGCCGCTATAACCGGCCAATGGCGAGCCTGCCAGTCGCCGCTCTAACACCGGGCTGATGTGGGTTAGAAAAGCCGGCAGATCTGGCACCCGGACGAACCAGGCATAGGACCGGCGCACCTTGGGCAGCCGGCCTTCCATTACCTGGTACACGGGATGCTGATCGCCCAGGTTAAAGCAGAAGCCCCCGAAAGGTTTCTTTCCTTCTGGCAAAGCTGAGCCAGGAGCCGCCGCAGCACAGGTATCATAGGCAGCCTCTAAGTAACGCACCACGCTTGGCGTGACCGCCGCCCACGATATCCCCGCCTCCAGCTCGTAACGCGTGGCTGCCACCAGGTCTCCCCAGGCAAAGGGTGTGTGCGCCAAAAAGCCCACCGCATCATTGAGCGCCCCCTCTCCCCTGGCGCGCTCAATGATGCGCAGTTCATAGCGATTGACATGCTTTGGATCTTTTGCCAGCAACTCATACCGCCACAGTGCATCATCCCACTCACAGGCCACCAAAGAGCGCAGACATCCCACAGCATACAGCCGGGCAATAAATGGGATGTCTGCGGCTGTTGCTGGGCGCACCACAAATGGCTCGGCCTCTCCGGCAGGCAGGCGCGGCACGTGAGTCGGATATCCCACCCGCCCACCATGTAAATTCAAGCCCATCTCGTAACCAAACAGGCGGTAGTAGTATGGAATGCCGGTGATCGCCTGGACCAGTTCGCCGCGAGCCGCGCTCCATTGGTGCGCCACGTCGAACTGCTTGCGCACCAACCCGCGGTGGCGGTATTCGGGCAGCGTGCCCACCAGCTCGGGCCTGCCCACACCAAAGCGGATGCCAGCATAGCTCCAGGTTTGCGAGATCAGGTTCATCGATGAGACGATCTTGCCACTTTCTAACTCTTCCACAATGGTGAAATCCTGTGGCTTGAAGGTGGGGTGGGGCTTTACCAGCAGGTCGCGCGTCCAGGCTTCCACACCTTGGTCGGGTTTTTCGGGCCCATCATCACTGTGGATGCGAGCATTGAAAGCTGGCAAGGCATCGGCATCTTCAGCCCGGCCGCGCCTTAAGATCAAGCCATCTCCCAGGTCACACAACACATCTTTATCCATTAGAATCCCTTCCTCAACCCGCAAAAGAATCTCCAGATGCAGGCTGTAACTCTTATTTTATCGCTTCAATTTCTCCAGGTACTTTGCCCGGAATTTTGCCACCTTGGGCGCCACCACTGCACGGCAGTAACCCTGGTAGGGATTGCGGCGGAAATACTCCTGGTGGTAATCTTCAGCCGGGTAGAAAGCATCCAGGGGAGTCACCTCGGTCACCACCGGATTAGGCCACAGGGCGGCAGCCTCGATCTCGGCAATGACTTGCTCTGCCAGCATCTTCTGTTCAAGAGAGTGATAGAAGATGGCCGAGCGATACTGCGTTCCCACATCGGCGCCCTGCCGGTTGAGCGTGGTAGGGTCGTGGATGGTAAAGAACACTCCGAGCAAATCTTTGAATGAGACCACCTGCGAATTGAAGCGGATCTGCACCACCTCGGCATGCCCGGTTCTGCCACTGCACACCGCCTGGTACGAGGGATTTTCCACGTGGCCCCCAGCATACCCAGAGACCACATCTTCAACACCCTTGAGCTCATCGTAGACGGCTTCTAAGCACCAAAAACAGCCGCCTGCCAGGGTTGCAATTTCATACCCAGGGGAAATAGAATTCAAATCATTCATTTGTAAAACCACTCCTGTAAGGTTTTCTTCAACTTATGACAAACGCAGCAATTATTCTCAAGTGGGGCTTGTTTGAGTAGGGTGAGAATCATCTTGCACCAGCT
>CAZWFQ010000175.1:0-3093 GCA_964633225.1 uncultured Anaerolineaceae bacterium | reverse complement strand
AACTTGTCAATCTCTCTGTTCGTTATCATTCCGCCTTTTTTGTTTCGTTTCTGTCTCTCCTCTCTCCTCTGCTTTCGCTTTCCCCTTCTATCATATACTTTCTGTCAGGAACTGATGATAGTTTTCAGTGGTAATAACCTCAAAGGAACTTCCAGGGTAGGCGTTAGCAAAAGTTTTTGAGACAGATACTTTTTTTCGGAGGTTCCACTTGAATTCATAGGCCTGGAATTTGTTGCGGTTCTCTTCAATATAATCAATCTCCTGCTGCTGGGTTGTTCTCCAGAAGTATGAGAAAGGCCTTTCATCAAGGTTTGAGATAAGTTTGAATCTCTCACTTATCAGAAAGTTTTCCCATAACGCACCGATATCCTGTCTTGACCGGAGGGGCAGGAACCCGTACAGAATGGTTGCTTTCTTTATAAAAAGGTTCGCCAGTATAGTATCTTCCAGATATCGCTTTGTCATACATTATTTCGCAAATAATTATGTTTTTTTGCGATTATAACCACAATTGATTATGTTTTTTCGTCACATTAACCCCATACATAAAACCGCTCTGATCCTCAGGTGCTACTGTTTCACAGCCGGAGCTTTCTTCTAAGCACCTCCTCAATCCGTTCAAAATCTTCATCTTTGAGACCTGTGCCTGACGGCAGGCAGAGACCATTATTGAAGAATTTCTCCGAAGTGCCGTTGACATATGCGGGGCAACCGGCAAAGACAGGCTGCAGGTGCATTGGTTTCCATAACGGGCGTACCTCAATGTTCTCAGCTTCGAATGCCAGGCGCAGTGCTTCGCTGGTTATGCCTGTTACCTTCGGGTCAACCAGGATGCATGTAAGCCAGTAGTTGGAGTAGAAATCGGCAGAAGGCTCTGTATGAAATGTGATGCCGGGTGTGTCACCCACAACACTGCGGTACCACCGGTTTATTTCGCGGCGCCGGTTAATGCGGTCCTGAAGGACCTCAAGCTGGCCGCGGCCGATGCCTGCAACCACGTTACTCATGCGGTAGTTGTATCCTATGGTGCTGTGCTGGTAGTGGGGAGCCGGGTCACGCGCCTGGGTCGACAGGAAGCGGGCACGTTTGATCATTGCTTCGTCAGATGATATCAGTGCCCCACCGCCGCTGGTGGTGATGATCTTGTTACCGTTGAAGGAGAGAATTCCGAACTTCCCCTGGTTTCCCACCGGCTTCCCTTTGTACTTTGATCCCAGCGCTTCGGCGGCATCCTCTATGACCGGTATCCCGTATCTCTCCGCAACAGCCATTATCTCATCCATCTTTGCCGGCATACCGTACAGGTGTGTAACAATGATAGCTTTGGGTACCTGACCTTTGGACTTCAGACTTTCAGACTTCAGACTCTGGATTGCTTCTTCCAGCAATTCCGGACTCATATTCCACGTCTCCTCCTCGGAATCAACCAGCACCGGAATGGCGGACAGGTAAGCTATAGGATTGACCGTTGCCGAGAATGTATATGAAGAACCTATCACGTAGTCACCCGGCTTGACACCAAGCAGGATAAGTGCCAGGTGAATGGCTGATGTGCCTGATGAAAGTGCTGCAACATGTTCAGCTCCGGCAATCTGGCCGAGTTCTGTTTCAAAGGCGTCTACATTGGGACCCAGTGGCACTATCCAGTTCTGGTCAAATGCCTGTTGAATGTATTTCATCTCTCCCCCGCCCATATGCGGAGCCGACAGTAGTATTCTTGGTTTCATTTTTTGTTATTAAATCATGAGAAACTTCCATACGGGTATGACAGTGGCTGTCTTTCCTTCCCTTGTGAAACTGTCAGATTGATTGAGCGTAACAATGACACCCTCCTTGACATTAAAAAATTCCAGGGCTTCAAAGAGTCCGCCCAGTTCCCTGTCAAGGTTATCCCTTCCAAGTGTAAAACACACCTGGATAACCAACGGCTTCATTCCTTTTTGAGTAACGATAAAATCACATTCCCTTTTTTCAGAGAAGTAAAATATGGATTTATGTTTTGACCGAAGATGCAAAAAAACGGCGTTTTCCAGTTTTCTGCCGGTATCATCACTGAACGAGGCTGAGTTTACTGTGACCAGGCCGTTATCAGCAGAATATACCTTTCTTGGATTTATCATCTGAGACCTTGCCGAAAAACTGAAACGCGGCACAAAGTGGAAAAGGTAACTTGATTCCAGGTGTGAAAAATACTCCATTATCGTGCTGGTGGCGGAGATACCCGCCAGCTGCCGGAGTCCTGAACCTGTTACGAGGTTACCGGTATTTGATATAAGCCATAGGGCAAGGCGCTGCAGAGCCTTTATGTCCCTTACTCCGTATCTGATGACAATATCACGGATCAGGATGTCCTCAAAGAGGTCAGAGAGAATCTGTTTCTCGCCTGTTTTTATAAATGCTGGAAATCCTCCTTTGCTCAGGTATCCCGTAAAGGATTTCTCACTGTTTTCCAGCTTTCCTGCTTCCAGGTACTCAGCATATGAAAACGGGAAGAGTTCTCTGTTGAGATGGCGACCGGTAAGTTTTGTTCCGAGCTCACGACTCATCAGGGAAGCATTTGAGCCTGTCAGTACAACATTAAAGTTCTCATCAAGTTTCTGGCGTACATATCTTTCCCATCCATCTATCTCCTGAAGCTCATCAAAGAACAGCAGCCGTGAGGCTGACTCTTTAATTACTTCATCAAGACGCATCAGGTCACTGATTTCAAATCCGGATAACCTGTTATCATCAAAATTCAGGTAAAAAGCGTCTTTATACTTTTTCTCCAGAAGCTGGTACAGGAGAGTACTTTTACCGCATCGTCTGATACCTGTCAGAATTATTGCAAATCTGTCCGGAATGTTGAAATCAGCCAGTAATTCACGCGGCACGCCTGTATCCGACTTTTGTGCCGCTTCATTCTGCAACTCCCTGATCCTGCTTATGTCAGACTTTGATAACATCAGTTTTGTTTGTTACAAAACTACACTATTGTTTGTTAATAAACAACAATTTTGTTGTTTAATATCAAACACTTGATCGATTGTCACCCTATTGATCTTTATCCTCTACAGAATCCTCCCTGACAAACTCCACCAGCATATAATCGCC
>CAZWFQ010000174.1:0-3114 GCA_964633225.1 uncultured Anaerolineaceae bacterium | reverse complement strand
AGTAATAGTAATACCCGTTGCGGCCTGTGTTCAAGCGGTTCAGGATCACACCCAGTACATTGGCGCGCACCCGCAGCAGCTCATCCGCCGCCCGGCGCAGCTCATTGTTGCGCGTGCGGCCAGCGTCGCTGACCAGCAGCACGCCATCCACGCAGGTGCCCAGGATGGCCGCGTCGGCCACGACCAGGGTGGGCGGGCTGTCGAACAACACAATATCCGCCAGGCCCTTCAACTCTTCTACCATGCCCTTCATGCGCTCCGAGGCCAACAGCTCAGCCGGATTGGGGGGCAGCGTGCCACTGGAAAGGACGCGCAGATTTTCAATACTGGTGTCTTGCAAGAACTCCTCAACGCCAGGATCGGTGTACAAGATAGCATCACTAAAGCCATGCCGGTTCGGCAGGCCAAAGATCTTGTGCTGCACCGGGCGGCGCAGGTCGGTATCCACCAGGATGACCCGGTTGCCCGACTGGGCCATCACCACCGCCAGGTTGGCCAGGGTGACGCTCTTGCCCTCGCTGGGGCTGGGGCTGGTCATGGCCAGGGTGCGGGCGGGCTTATCGACCGAAGAGAACTGCAAGTTGGTGCGCAGCACGCGGTAGGCCTCCACGATGGGCGAGAGCGGGTGCCTGACGGCGATCAGCTTATCGGGGTAATCTTGCCCCTCGATGCGGGCGATGCCGCCCAACAATGGCAGGTTGGTGATGCGCTTGACATCTTCCGGGCCCTTGATGGTGTCGTCAAGATACTCGATCAAGAAGATCCCGCCCACCGCCAGGGCCAGGCCAATGGCAGATGCCAGCAGCACATTCATCCTTACATTCGGGCTGATCGGCCAGGTCGGAATGCTGGCCTCTTCAACGATGCTCAACGTGTTCACGTCCCCACCCTGAGACGAGATCAACAACTGCGAATAGCTGTACTGCCAATCGGTAACCTTCGTCTCCAAGACGCTGATCTGGTTCTCCAGGTCCTGGATCTGCCGGGCACTGTTGGCCGCATCCAACTCCTGGTGCAGCAGTTCCATCTCATCCTGTGCATTCTCGATCTTGACCTGCAAGTCAGCCATCTGGGCCCCGATGAAGGCCTTTTCTTCCGGGTTCGAAGCGGCCCCAGAGGCCGGACTCTGCAAGATGAGCTGCTGGGCAATCGCGTCTGCCAGCACCTTGGCCCGGTATGGGTCACTATCAACGACGCTGATCTCCATCAACAAGGTCTGGTTGATGTTGGTGGCGCTGACCTGGTTGGCCAACGCCTGCCAATCCATCTGCAGGCCCAGGCCCTCGATCGCCCCGCGCAGCACCGGCTCTCGTCTGGCCAGTTGGATGTACGTGTAAGCAAGCTGCTGCCCGGTCCAGATATCCAAATCGCTGGCATCTACCGCCTCGGTCACGCGCCCAATCATCAACGTGGTTTTTGTGCGATACAGCGGCGTGGTCGCTTTGCTGGCCAGATAACTCGAGGCGGCGGCAATCGCCACCGACAAAACGATCAGCCAGGCCCACTTCCAAGCGATAGACAGATAATGTCGTAATTCCATATTTCAATCCCTAACCTTGAGATGATACCAATTTTACTTGATTTATCGGTATAATCACACCATGCTTCCAGCCCTTTTCCTCGACCGTGATGGCGTGATCATTGAGAACTGCCCTAACTATGTGCGCACCTGGCAAGATGTGAGCATCTTACCCGGCGCGCTGGAGGCACTTGCCAGCCTGAGTGCCACCCCCTATAAGATCGTCATCATCACCAACCAATCGGCCATTGGCCGGGGACTGCTGCCACTCGAAACCGCCCACGAGATCAACCAGCGCCTGGTGCAGATCATCGCCCAGGCCGGGGGACGGGTGGATGGCGTGTATCTCTGCCCGCATGCCCCCCAGGAGCACTGCGCCTGCCGCAAGCCCCAACCCGGGCTGCTCTTACAGGCCGCCCAAGCGCTCTCGCTCGACCTCTCCCGTTCCACCCTGGTCGGCGACGCCTGGAGCGACCTGCAGGCCGGCCGGGCCGCCGGTGTGCCGCAGCGCATCCTCTTGCGCACAGGCCGCGGCCACGACCAACTGCTCTTGCCCCCGTCCCCCGGCCTGGGTGACTTCCAGGTCTGCGATGATCTACACGCCGCCCTGGGATGCCTGGGGCTGACACCCCCAACCGAGGATTGTTAGGGTAGTGTGAAGATGTTTTACATCTTCACACTACCCACGAAATCTAAACCTCGTACCTACGGAAGTAATCCACCGTCTGGCGCAGGCCCTCTTCCAGGCTCAACTTGGGCGCCCAGCCCAATTCCTTGGCCGCCCGTTCAGCCGTCAAATAGATCTGGAAAGTCTCCCCCGCCTTCGCCGGGCCATAATTGGCCTCTTGCGCGCAGCCGGTGATGGCCTTGAGATGCCCAAAGATCTGGTTGACCGTGGTGCCCTGGCCGCTGCCCAGGTTGTACTCGCGGCCGCTGCCCGGCGCCGGGCTGCCTTCTAACAGCAGCAGGTTGGCACGCGCACAATCCGAAACGTGGACGTAGTCGCGCACCTGCTCGCCAGTGCCGTAAATGGTGACCGGCTTGCCCTGCAGCATCTGCCCGGTGAAGATGGCCACCACCCCGGCCTCTCCCTGCGGATTCTGGCGCGGGCCGTAGACGTTGGGATAGCGAATGACGGAATAATCCAGGCCATGCACGGCCTTGAAGACATGCAGGTACAGCTCCAAGGTATATTTGCTGGCGCCATACGGGCACAGCGGGCGCACCGGATGCTCCTCGTCGCAGGGCAAGTAGACCGGCTCGCCGTAGATGGCCCCACCGCTGGAAATGTGCACAAATTTGCGCACGCCAAACTCGACGCATAACTGGATCAGGCGGATGCCCGCCACGATGTTGACATCGGCGTCAAACAGCGGATCAGCCACCGACTTGCGCACGTCCATCTGCGCGGCGTGGTGATCCACCACATCGGGGCGCTCAACCTCAAAGACACGCCGCAGCTCAGGGCTGCGGATATCCAACTGGTAAAACTTCGCCTTGGGGTTCAGGTTCGAGCGGCGGCCCGTCGAAAGATCGTCCACCACCACCACCTCGTGCCCCGCCCCAATCAGCAGATCCACCACGTGCGAGCCGAT
>CAZWFQ010000173.1:0-3257 GCA_964633225.1 uncultured Anaerolineaceae bacterium | reverse complement strand
AGCTGGTCGAGGTTGGCCATGCCCGGCGGGAAGGTGGTGATGGTGGGGGCCACGTTGAGCACGGTGAAGCTGGCGCTGGCGCTGTTGTTGGGCCCCACCTGGTCGCCATCGGCGGCGATGAAGGCGATGTTGGTGTAGGTGCCGGCCGCCAGGGGGGAGATGAGGCTGCCGGCGATGGTGACCGTGGCGGATTGCAATGCGGGCAGGTCTTGCACCAGCCAGGCGTAAGGCGGGGTGTGGCCGGTATCGGTGAGGGTGAGGGTGGAATTGACCGTGACGCCGGTGAGCAGGGCCAGGGTATCGGTGAGGACGATGTGGGTGGCGGCAAAGCTGCCCTGGTTGGTGAGGGTGAGGGTGAAGGTGATGGACTGGCCGGGCTCAAAGCTGGGCTGAGAGACGCTCTTGGCGATCAAGAGCTGGTCGTCAAACTCATAAGCGCCCATGTCGTAGCCGGCGCCCACCGGGCGGGTGCGGCCATCCAGGTCTGAGGCCAGGCCGGTGGGGCAGGCATCGATGGCGGGGCTGGTATCAGAGAGGTGGTAGTTTTCTCCGCTGCCGGGGGAGGCGAATTGGGGATCGACATTGAGGCCGGCGTTCCCACCTTCGTCGATATTGCATTCGGCGAAGGTGGTGGGCTGCGAGAAGCCGGAATGATCGACGTTGCCCCAGGCGATGCTGTTGTAGGCGGCGTAGGAGTCGATGGCAAGGGCTGAGAAGCCCGAGCCGCCAGTGTTGTGGGCGATGGTGACGTGGTTGACCGTGAAGGCGCCATCAGACTGGCGGATGCCGGCCCCAAAGGCGGCCGTGACGGTGTTGCTGTAGATGAGGGTGTCGGTGACCACGGCGCTGGCGGTGGGCCCATTTTGGTAGATGGCGCCGCCGGCATAGGCCTGGTTGCGGTGGAAGTAGGTCTGGCTGACGCTGAGGGCACCATCGTTGTTGTAGATGGCGCCGCCAGAGCCGTTGGAGTCGCCATCGCTGTCGGCCAGGTTGCCAGCGAAGCTGCTGCACTGTTGGTCGGCGGGGTTGCAGCCGGTGGCCTGGATACTGTTGTGGACGCCGGGCAGGGCGGCCTCTTCGCCAGCCAGGGCTGTGCTGCCCAGGTTGGCTCTGACCTCCAGGCTGCTGCCGGCATAGGCGGCGATGGCGCCGCCGTTGAGGGTGGCGCTGTTGCCGTGGAAGGTGCAGTTTTCGGCGCTGGCAGTGCTGGCGGTGAGGTAGATGGCGCCGCCGGAACCATTGGCGGCGGTGTTGCTGTTCAGTGCGGCCCCGTCGCATCTTACACTGGGGCTATTCTCGGCATAGATGGCGCCGCCGCTGCCGGCCGAGTTGCCATTTACGTTGGGCGCATCGGTGTAGTAATCATCCAGCCAGGTTCGCGAGCCGTTCGAAAGGTAGATGGCGCCGCCGCCGCCGGCGCTGTTGCCGGTGAGGGTGACCTGGCCGTAAATGTCAAAGTAGCCGGCGGCATCGGCGGCCAGGGCCCCGCCGTTTGCTCCGGCGCTGTTGGCTTGCAGGGTGATGGGGCTGCCAGAAGTGGCATACAGTTCCAGGGTGGTATTGTTATTGAGGTAGACCGCGCCGCCGCTGCCGCCGGCCTGGTTGTTGGAGAAGTAGCCCGGACCGTTACTGAAGCGGGCATCGGCTGTATTGTAGATGGCGAGGGCCCCGCCATCTACGCCGGCGGTGTTGTGGTGCAAGTCCCATGCGCCGGTGAACTTGAGGATGCCTGTACCCATCAAGGCAATGGCCCCGCCGCTGCCGCTGGCGGTGTTCTCGTAGATGGCCGCATTGGAGATGTTAATTTGCATGTTGCCGCTGCCCGCCGTTGCCAGGGCGCCGCCATCTCCATTGGTGACCTGGTTGGCAAACAGCTCAGAGCCGTTGAGGATATTGATGGTGCCGCGATCGAACAGGCGGATGCCGCCGCCGTTGGTGCCGGCGGCGTTATCGTGCACCTGGGTGTGATCGAGGGTCAGGCTGCTATCGTAAACATAAAGGCCACCGCCTCGGCCATCGGTGAGAGAGGCAGAAGCCAGGTTATCAGCCACGATGCTGTTGGTCATGGTGATGGTGCTGGTGTAAATGTAGGCGCCGCCGCCGTAGCCGGTGAGGGTGTTCTGAAGGAAATTGCCGGCGATGGTGCTTTCGGAAATGGAGGCCTGGGTGTTGTCAAGGTACATCCCGGCGCCGTTGAGCCCGGCTGCTCCAATCTGGTTGGGCTGGTCGGCTCCCGTGCCTCCCAAGTGGGTTTGGGTGAGGGTAATGACGCTGCTGCTGGCGAAGATGCCGCCGCCAGAATCTGAAGCTGCGTTGTTGTAGATGTGACCGCTGAAATCCATGCTGCTGGAATCGACGTAGATGCCGGCGCCAATTTCGGCGGTGTTGCCGTAGCCAGGCAAGGCGGCCCCAACGCTGGCGTTGTTTGCACTGAGGCTGCTGCCGTTGCCCAGGTAGAGGCCGCCGCCATAATGGACAGCGTTATTGTTATAGATGAGGGTATCGAAATATGTAAGATTGGCATTGTCGGCATAGATGCCGGCGCCGTCATAGGCCGTGTTGCCGGATACGTTGGAACCGCCGGATATGGTGAGGCGGCCTCCATCGTAAACATGGATGCCCCCGCCTTTGCCATCGGCGGCGGTGGCCTGGTTTGCCATGACATGGCTGCCAGCCAAGACCAGCTCGCCGCCTAGTGGTACGGATATGCCGCCGCCGTAAGGCGCAGCATTGTAGTCGAAGCGCGAGCCCCCATCATTCGCCACCAGCCGGCCCCACACACGCGCCCCGCCGCCGTTGCTGGTGGCGGTGTTGTTGAAGACTTCTGAGTCGTTGGTGATGGTGAGGGTTTGGGAAGGGTCGATATAGATCCCGCCGCCGAAGCTGGCCTGGTTGCCGTAAACGTCGGTGTGATCGAGGGTGACGAACGATGGACTGCTTGGGGTGCTTAGCAGGGCTAAGCCGCCGCCCACACCAGCATTGCCGCCGGTGAGGTTCAGGCTGCGCAGGGTAAGGGTGCTGCTTTGGGTATAGATGACGCTCCCGCTTCCGCCGGCGTCGATGACGGTTGTGCCGGTGATGTACGTGCTGCAGTCGGTGTCGTAGCCGCCAGCGATGGTGAGCTGTTTGCCTGAGATGCCCAGCATCTCTACGAAGGTGTCAGAGGAGGCCTGGATGGTGTCGCCGTCTACGGCGGCGTCGATGGCATCCTGGATGCGCCCGTAGGCGCAGGCGCTGCCGTTGAGGCCCACGCGGGC
>CAZWFQ010000172.1:0-3347 GCA_964633225.1 uncultured Anaerolineaceae bacterium | reverse complement strand
AGTTTGGGTGAGCCTCGTGGTATACTTTTTCCTATGTCTACTATTGATATCGAACTCCGTCCTGTTGATCACTTGACCACTGATGCGCTTGGCGAACCAGGCAAGCGTGTCTTTTATTTGCATGGCTGGCAAGGGCAGCGTGTTGCCACCCTGATCATTGAGAAGCTCCAACTCCAGACCCTGGCAGTGGGGATTGAGCAGTTCCTGGCAGAGCTGCAGGGGCGCTTCCCGGAACTGGCTGAGGCCTCGGCCGAGTATCAAGAAGCCATCATGCGCATCCAGCCGCCGCTTGATCCGCTCTTCCGCGTCGGTGAGATTGGCCTGGGTTACGAGGAAGCCCAAGACCTGGCTGTGTTGGTGGTGCGCGAGGTGGTGATGGAAGGCGCCAACCCTGAGGAGGCCGGCGTGGTGCGCTTTTGGTGCACACGTGCGCAACTGCGTGCCATGGCGCGCTGGGGTATGGAGATTGCCGGCCGCGGCCGCCCCATTTGCCCACAGTGCGGCGAGCCCATGGAACCGGCTGGTCACCTTTGCCCCAAGAAAAACGGCCATAAGCATTAGGCACCTCTCATGAGCGATCTGCTCGTTGGCGAGGTCTTGCAAGCCCTGCAGCAGGGTGCCGTGGCCCTGAAGGGTGAATTCACCTGGGGCTCTAATTACACCTTTTTGGTAGATATCCGGCAGGGCGAGCAGGCCTTCCTGGCCGTTTACAAGCCCACCAAGGGAGAGCGCCCGCTGTGGGACTTTCCGCCGGCCACCCTGGCACGCCGTGAAGCGGCGGCTTTTGTGCTCAGCCAGGCCTTGGGCTGGGAGCTGGTGCCGCCCACCGTTTACCGCGCCGATGGCCCGTTGGGGCCGGGTTCGCTGCAGCTTTTCATCGATCACGATCCCGAATACCATTATTTCAGCCTTACCCCAGAAGACCGCCAACGCCTGCGCCCAACGGTGCTCTTTGACCTGCTGATCAACAACGCCGATCGCAAGGGCAGTCATATCCTGTTCGATGCCAACCAGCAAGAAGCTGCTGGGCGGCACATCTGGCTGATCGACCACGGCATTTGCTTCCACGAGCAAGATAAGCTGCGCACCGTGATCTGGGATTTTGCCGGTGAAAGCCTGCCCCAAGAGCTGGTGAACGATCTGAGCGCCCTGGTGGATCATCTGGGCCCGGGGCGTGGGGCGCGTCCTACGCCGCTGCGCGCCGAGCTGCGCCAACTGCTCAGCCCGGCCGAGGTCGGCGCTCTGAAGGAGCGTGCCAAACGCTTGCTGGCACAGCCCATCTTCCCTGCCCCCTCAAATCAACGGCCTTACCCCTGGCCGCCGATCTAAACTCAAATTGTATTGGAGCCTGATATGACCCACTATTCTCTTTCTTTGCTCGGTTTTGGCAATGTCGGACGGGCCTTTGCCCGCCTGCTGCTGCGCAAGCAAGCCGAGCTGAGCCGCGATTACGGCATCACCTTCTCGGTTACGGGCATTGCCACCGGGCGGCACGGCATGGCACTGGACAGCGCCGGGCTGGACCTGGAGCAGGCCCTGGCGCGGGTTGAGTCTGGGCAGGACCTGGCGCCGCTCTCCAAGCAGCCCGCCCCGGTCGATGTACCGGCTTTCATCCGCTCCTGCGGGGCGCAGGTATTGTTTGAAACCACCCCGGTCAATTACGAAACTGGCCTGCCAGCCATGGATTACCTGCGCCAGGCGCTGGAGCTGGGCATGCACGCCATCACGGCCAACAAGGGGCCGGTGGTGCATGGCTACCGCCAGTTGACAGACCTGGCGGCCCAACACGGACGCAAATTCTTCTTCGAATCATCGGTGATGGACGGCGCCCCGATCTTTTCCCTCTTCCGGGGGGCTTTGCCGGGGGCGCGTTTACTGGCTTTCAGCGGCATCCTCAATTCAACCACCAACCTGATCTTGGGGCGCATGGAAGGCGGCGAGAGCTTCGATGATGCGGTGGCCTATGCCCAATCCATCGGCATCGCTGAGACTGACCCCAGCGGCGACGTGGATGGCTGGGATGCATCGGTGAAGGTGGCGGCCCTGGTGACAGTGTTGATGAACATTCCCTTCAAGCCGCAGCAGGTGAAGCGCCAGGGCATCCGCGGCCTGGTGGCCCAAGATATTGCCGCCGCCCGCCAGCAGGGCAAGCGCTGGAAGTTGGTCTGCACGGCGCGCCGGGAAGGCGATGGCATTCAGGCCCAGGTTGCTCCTCAGATGGTGGGCCCCGACTCGCCTCTCTTCAGCGTGGAGGGCACCTCCAGCGTGGTGCAGTTTGAGACGGATGTGCTCAGCAGCCTTTCGGTGGTCGAAGGTAACCCCGGCCCGGATACGACCGCCTATGGCCTGCTGGCTGATTTCTTGAACGCGGTTCGTACCCTATAACGAAACCATCTGCCAATTGTGCGATCAATGCCGCTACACCGGCCTGGGAGATGAAGCGATGGATGTTGAAAACTTTTACAGCATTGTGGCAGGAACCTGTTTTACCCTGGTGGGCATTTGGTGGGGGGTGGTGCAGTACCGACAGGATTGGTTGAAGGATGATGTTAAACGCCGCCTGACAGGCGGGATCTATGTTTCATTTTTGCTGCCGGGTGTGATGGCGCTGGGGGCGCAGATCGGCGGCGAGAACAAGCTAATTTGGCGGGCGGTCTTCTCACTGGCGGCTTTGCTGGGCATGTTCTACACCCTGGCGCTCATGGCGCGTACTGCGGCTTCTGGCAAGCAAGGGTTTTTCCGCCGCAATCGTTGGATCGTGATCTTGCTTTATCTGTTGGTGCTGGTCTTTGGGGCTGTGCCTGAGCTGGCCAGGCCGCTGGGCTTGCTGCCGCTGCAAGTGGAAGGCTTTTTGCTGGCCTTGCTCATCGTAATCGCCCATGCCCTGGCCTGGGAGTTTATGACCGAGCCTAAGCCTGAGGCTCCAAGGCCATGAGCGTTGGGCGTTTCATTTGCGGGGTGGGGGCGCAGATCCGGGCGCGAGATGGGCGTTACCTGTTACTGCGCCGTTCAGCCGATAAGGACTATGCCCCTGGCGTTTGGGAAAGTGTTACCGGGCGGGTGGAGCAGGGGGAGGGCTTTGAAGAGGCCCTGCACCGCGAGGTGTGTGAAGAGATTGGGGTGGCGATCGAGGACGCGCTGGTGATCGGTACGACTCATTTTTACCGCGGCGCGCCCCGGCCTGAGAATGAGCTGGTGGGGCTGGTCTTTTTATGCACCATTGCCGACCCTGATGCCATCTGTATCGAGGCCGAGCATGCCGAAGCCCGCTGGTTGACCGCTGCCCAGGCCATGGCCTTGCTGGATGCTCAAGATGCCAGCACCGCCTGGACGCGGCGGGTGATCGA
>CAZWFQ010000171.1:0-3484 GCA_964633225.1 uncultured Anaerolineaceae bacterium | reverse complement strand
CGCTATCTTACCGGATATTCTAAACTTTTACCAGAATCAGGTGCGGAATGTGGGCCATCTATCAAGAGATCTCGAATATACGTTACCATCGTTAGAGCAGCCTTGAGAGCCGACTGGTTTGGTACGCCAGGGGACAGATAAAACACCGTGTCGTTCAACAAACCACCGCCTTCTTGCCATAACAACCACACTGTAAGATCATACGCACCAGGACATCCTGCCCCCCACCATCCGCCAGAGTTGCAGATCCACCTCCATACCCTCCTGGCACGCTCCATATCCCATTCGTGATTTGTATTACTCGGATCGCCCCAATTGTTCACATCTGGATCCTCTTGCCATGACTGCGAATCTGATGGTGTGGGAGAAGGTGTGACAGTTGGCGTGCAAAACGTTGGTGTAAGTATTGGTGTTCCCGTTGGCGGCGGCACGGGCGTCAGCGACGGCGTAACGCTCGGCGCAGGGCTGGGCGTCAGCGACGGCGTAACGCTCGGCGCAGGGCTGGGCGTCAGCGTATCGCCCGGCGGCTGAGTAGGCGGGATTGGCGAAGGGCCAACTGGAGCAGCCCCATCGCAGGCCGCCAGGCTGGCGCCACCCGCCAGCACCACCAGCAGCAGGGCCAGCATGTCCAGCCTGCTCAGCTTGCCCTTGCGCTTGCGCTTGCGCCTCCTCAGCATCCCCAGCAGGCCCAATACGCCCACGGAAGAACCCAGCGGGTCGCTCCACGGCACGTAGGGGTTGATGCGCCCCGGCTGGCGGGTCAGGAAGCGCCCGGTGGCCGGGGCGTAATACTGCCCATTCCCCACGTACAGCAGGCCCGTGGCGGCGTCCATGTAGCCGCCGAAGTAGCCCCAGGCCAGGTCGCCGTCGCCGCCCGACCCTGGGTCGGCCTGCTCCAGTGTCTCACCCCAGGGGGTAAAGGTGCGGGCCAGCGTCACCAGGCCGGATGGATCGGCCAGTTGGCGGGCTGTGCCCTGCCCATCCTTGAGGTAATAGCTCCAAGCGGTGGTCTTCTCGGCTACCGCACCGCGGCCGTAGAAATAGAAGGTGCTTTGGCCATCTGCATCAGCAACCAGCGGGTAGCCGCTCCAGGCGGTATCGAGGGTATATTGAGTGGTCACGCTTTGCCCCAGGGCATAGGCGGTCATCGCCAGCCGCTGCCCTAAGCCATTATAAGTCATCTCGGCCTGTAATTGGTAGCTTGCGCCGTCGTGGCTCTCCACCTGCGCCAGGTAACCGGCATCGTTATATGTGTAACGCCGCGCTCCGTTCAGGCTGCCTTTCGGCGTGACCTCCACCAGGCTGCCATTGGGGTTGTTATCCCAGTCGTAGGTGATAGGCTTACATTGGTCGGGGAGTAGTGCTATGGATATAACGCTGCCACGACTGCCCGCAATCCCAGAGAATATAATTGATTATTCTCAACATCAAGCGCATAAAGCATTCCCCCACTCGAAAAGCTGATCAAACCCCTGATCGGAGATCTTGATGGATACCAGCTAGCTGTTTCGGGGTCGGGGAAGAAATCAGCAACGAGTGGTTGGCTCTCTTTACTACTCAAATCAATCACCATTAATTGTGGAATCCGGTTTCGCGGCCCTATCCAGTTTACATACACAATGCACGTATCGTCCGGACACCATACCGGACTTCCAAGCGGATATGGTGAACTGATCAATTGTTCAACGCCCGTTCCATCTGCGTTCACGATGAGCAGTTGGGTGTTGTTATCCGGAGCATTGTAAACTGGCCAACTGGAAGTAAACGCGATCCGTTTGCCATCCGAAGACCAAGCAGGGTTAAAATCTATTTTAGTATTATAGATAAGACGAGTTACCTCTTGGGTTCTAATATCCAGCACATAGATTTCATCATTACCATCCTGGGTAGAGACAAAAGCAATTCTGTCCCCGTCGGGGGACCAACTCGGGGCAAGCTCATTCCCTTCATAATCTGTCAATCGCCGTTGGTCACTGCCATCTTTGTTCATAATGTATAGATCCATGCTCCCATCCCGGTTGGACGTAAAGATGATCTGATCTCCATCCGGCGACCAGATTGGATCGCCATTAGAACCAGTGAAAGTCAGTTGTTGAATTTCCCCGGTATCGAGGTTCGCCACAAAGAGTTGAAATTCTTGCTTAGTAAAATCGGCTTGGGACTTAAAAACGATGTACCCTGTGATGTCAGAAGGCGCTGGTGTTTTGGTAGGGCCAGGCGTTGATGGTATAGGGATATCAATAACTATCGTGGGAGTAGGTGATCTATACATCACGGATGCTTCTGATGTGATGGTGGCAGGCAACTGTGTGATCGAGATGTTCGTTGGTTGGGTTAGAACCGTTGATGCTGGCGGGGTCAAGGCATTGGACACAGGTGAAGGAACGCATGATGCTAAAAACGTCCCGACTAGCAAAACAACAGATATTATGGATAGCTTGGTTTTCCGATGAGTTGTCATCATGACTGCTGCTCCTAACGACATATAATCCCTGCAGAAACTCCGCCGACCAAACATTGTTCGGATAATATCTTTGCATATTCTGACGCTACTGCCTGCAGAGCAGATCTGACAGATGAGCCATCCTCAAAGGTTTCTGGGTTTCCATTGATAATATCCCTGGCACCATAAAAATCATAGGCATTGCCCAAGTTGAAATCAGACAACTTTTTCCCGGTGAGCAAACCCTCGCTCATTGCTACAACAGCTATTACCGCGATATGTGGCCTCGTATAAGCCAGGTCGGGATTGCCAATTAAATCTATACTTAGCCGATCTCCAACCCTTTGATAATTCGCCCGTCCCGTGAGGTGGATAAACCCTCGCCCACGGTAATTGTATCCATCCCTTACCTGGGTATTACCCAATAGTCTACCCAGTTCTGTTTCTGATCCATACTTGCCCTCAAAATAGTCATACTCGCTATCGGCCAAGGAAGATTCCCATTCCTCTTGGAAGTTATACCATCGGCTTTCCCACTGGGTGGTTGCGTACACGTAAGCCAATTCGTTCGTGTTGAGCTTGTTTTTACCAGCCTCATCCATGATCATTCTCATATAATCTTTGACTTTCTCTGGTATAGCACTAGTGGTTTGTCAAAGTTGAAGCTCAAAGCTGGCACGGAACTTGCTACTTGAGAAGAAAACTCTCTCAAGGAAAAGGCAAATGTACCAAAAATATTTCGTCAAGCTCACCTCTGAAGAACGATTGTACCTTGAAAAATTAGTTTCATCTGGCAATGCCCCTGCCCGCAAACTGCGCCGGGCCAGGATACTGCTCAAATCCGATTGCAGCGAAGGTGGCCCCAATTGGAAATATGAAGCCATTTGCGATGCTTTCGATGTCAACTCGCTGACCGTTGCAAATGTGCGTAAAGATTTTGCGGAGGGTGGATTGGAAAGGGCACTCAATCGCAAAAAACCGAACCGGGAATTGATTACCGGACACTTTAACAAATGACGACTGCCACATCGGGTACACTAT
>CAZWFQ010000170.1:0-3505 GCA_964633225.1 uncultured Anaerolineaceae bacterium | reverse complement strand
AGGCGCAGGGCGTTGAGATACGCTGCTTCGAGGGGGTCTTCGCTGAATGCGGGCGAAGAAGCCTGCCACTTTAATGCTTCAACCAGGGGACGCAGGGTCTCTAGGGCGGCATATTCCTTGCTGGCAGGAAAATTCTGCATCAACTCAGCCGCTTCATCCGAGGACCCCTGCATCAAAACGCTCTTCAGCAGGCCAAGGAGGGCCGGGGGATACTCAGGGTTTTTTGCCAGGAATTGGCGGAAGGATCTATCAGCAGCTTTCCAGTCTTCTGCATCGAGCTGGCTGAGTCCCTTTTCTAACAGCAGGTCGGTTTGACTGGGGGCCAGAGAGCGAAGAAACTCGCGCAGCCGCGGCTCGGGCTGGGCGCCCACCATCTCAGCCACCACCTGCCCGTCGCGAAAGGCTCTGAGATTGGGTATGCTGCGCACGCCAAAGCGCAGGGCCAGGTTAGGGCTCCCATCCACATCCACCTTTGCCAGGCGGAAGCTGCCTTGGGCCTCGTCAGCCAGCTTTTCTAAGAGCGGTCCGAGCGTCTTGCAGGGGCCGCACCACTCAGCCCAAAAATCCACGATCACGGGCGTTTGCTGAGAATAAGCAATCACTTCGTACTCGAAGTCTGCCTCGGTAACGTTAATAATATAACCCGTAGCCATCATCCACTGATCTCCTACCCAGCACTACTCGTCTTCAGGGGCGGCCGCGCCGGGCTGCTCCACGCTGAGTACCTCGCCATGCATGTTGATGCGCACCTTGAATCCCATCATGCCCATGTAGGCGCGCCCATCAGCAGGAATGCCGGTTTGAAGCACGTTTTCGATCTGCTGGTCTATGTTCTTGAGCTGGGTTTCGATCAGGGCGCGCGAGAAGATATCTTCTTGCCCCAGCATCTTGGCAGTTTGCTCGGCAAGCAGGTCTTCATGGCCTTCAATCATATCGGTCATGGTCTTCAAAACCTGGCGGTCTACCTGCTCAGAGGGAATGTGGCGGCGAAAGCCAGCATCATCCACCACATAGCAGGGCTCATCACCCACGTAGGCGGTATCTACAGGCTGGTCAAATTCGTCGACGATCAGACCGGCAAAAAGAGGCTCGCGGGGCATAGGTTTACGACTGCTTCCCTTCAACGGCTGCCAGCAGAATGGCGGCAGCAATGCCCAGGCGATGGTCCAGCTTTTGGGCATTATCCATGCTGAAATCAACATCCAGTTCATACCGGAAGAGGTTGAAGCGCTGTTTTAGATCTGCCACGCGACCCTCGCCAAAGATAATGTCATAATTCTGGGGCAACAGGCTGCCCAGCAGCATGCGGCGCAGCAAGCTGAGGGTAAGCGAATCTTCGCGCAGCACACCAATGGGCTGATCGGCGATATCTAGCACTTGCCACTCGTCTTGGATCATCGAGCTGAAACCCTTGCGGCGCAAAACGCCAACTTTCTGATTGGCCTGGGAATCGATCACATCATAGGCCGCGGCGAAATCGATCACACTGCGGGCCTGGATGCTAAGGATCTCTTGCGTGCGCGCTTCATCTGCATAGATGCGGATATCTTCCTTCAGCTTGAACATTTTCTGCTGGCTGAACATAACCATCTCGCCGCTGGGATTATAGATGCGGAATTTGCCGGTCAGGGCCATAACCTGGCGCCTGAGCAAATATTGGCGGTACTGGAAGGCAGGATGCATAGACGACTCCTTTACGCGATTATATCAACCTTGGTTCCCCCGAGGTGATCCCATTCGAACTGTTCACCGGTCGGGACGCTGGGTAAGCTCCAGCGGAAAAGCCAGCGAGCAGCCTGGCTGGGTAAATTGATACACCCATGGCTGCGCGGATGGCCAAAATTATTATGCCAGTAAGTGCCGTGAAATGCAATCCCTGCTTCAGTAATATATGCATTCCAGGGTACGCCGGGCAGGTCGTAACTGTTTGCCGCCAGGTTGCCGGCTGCCATATGGCGCGATGGGCGCTTGTGAAAGATGACGTAATGGCCGGGAGGGGTAGAAAAATCCCCGTTACTGAATTGGGCCCCGGTTGCCACGCGTGACATATAAACCGGCTCGTCCCATTCATAGGCTACCATCACCTGGTCGCGGATGTGCACTTCAATTCGCTTCATAGCATCCGGCACTTGCGGCGATATGGGGCTCATATCTTCCATCGTGAGCAGGCGGAAATGCTCGGCTGGTGCATAGAAGAGAAAATCCCATTTATCATCCTGGATGTGGTACCAGACTTCGTCGTTGCTGGCGCGCGTAATACCGGTGATCCAATGGGTTGTTTCGTAATAAAAGCGATAAGCCACCGGTTGGTTGGGGCCGCTGGCCCAACGACCGTCGGTGAATGGAACCGTCACCACGGCGGGCGCTCCGTTCTCGGGCAGCTCAGAAACCACGGCATTCATCTCGGTGCGCACCGGCTGGATGGCCCCAGAGTGGGCATACCCCTCATCCCCAATGCGGTACCAGATGCGGTTATGCGAGCTGACATCCTCGCTGACGATGACATCGGTGATGGGTAAGACACGATCTCGCCAATAGGTATTGACCTTGTTGGCGTTGAAGCGCGGCGCATCAAGAACTGGAATGTGGGTATCGAGCACCCGGCCCTGTTGGCCAGAATCCAGGGCTTGCAGGCGCTGAAGCGCATCGCGGGCCTCATCTGGTTGTGGGCGATGTGTGTCTAACCCCAATCGGTCTAGCAGGCTGCGGCGGGGCGGCATCAGCCCGAGCCATAGGCCCAGTCCGGCAAGCTTCAGGAATTGGCGGCGGGAGGTGGGCTGAGCGCTTGCCCCAGGAGGTGGTGCGGCAGGCGGGGTCATTCGTGGATATTGACCAGGGTGCCAACAGAGGCAAAATCAAACAGCCATGCGGCGTCTTCGGTGCGCAGGTTGATGCAGCCATGACTCATGGGGGTGCCAAAGTTGTTGTGCCAATAGGTGCCATGCAGGGCATAGCCATCGTAGAAGTACATGGTATAGGGCACCCCGGGCAAGTAATACCCCGTGCCCCACATGGGCGTGGCAGTATATTTAACATAAATGTGGTACTGCCCGGTCACAGTGGGGTGCATCCAGGTGCCTGTGGAGACAAGGAAAGTCTCGATCATCTCCTCGCCTTCATAAGCATAAACACGCTGCTCGCCCAGGTCTACATCAATCCAGCGATCATTGTCATCAATTTCGTCTGGCAAATAACCGTAAGCAGGGGGCTCGGGGGTATCTGTGGGGATAGGAGTATCCGTGGGGATTGGGGTTTCGGTGGGTGTGGCGGTGGCAGTTGGCGTTAGCGTGGGCGTGGATGTGGCCGTGGGGGTGGCTGTGGGGGTAGGTGTGAGGGTGACTTTGCCAGCCAGGATTTCTGCCACCTGGATGGGCAAAGCTCCAGAGGCGTCCCAGGCGGGCACCATGTGCCCGAAATCAATGCCTACAGATGCCAGGGCCGGTTGTCCCATCCAGGTCACTGCCAGGAGGCTGAAGACAGCCAACAGCAGCATCAGCCACGATGG
>CAZWFQ010000169.1:0-3512 GCA_964633225.1 uncultured Anaerolineaceae bacterium | reverse complement strand
GCCTCGTAGGTCTCAAGGATGAAATATTCGTGCCGGGCTTTCCGGTTTGTGGCTACAACTTTGACGCCCATAATGGACCGATTTTATCACAAGTAGAGCGGTGGGGGGATGCTTCTATGGAGCAAAGAAGCGCTGTATGGCCGCCTGGATAGCCGGATCGCTGCCGGGAGCATCTGCCGCCAGCAGGATATCTGGTTGGAGCCCGGCTTCGCCGATTGGATGCTCGAGCCCTGGGACCCACCAACGGGCAGCGGTGATGTGTAAACTTGAGTCATCTTGAAGCACAAAGACAAGCTGAATGGCGTCTTTGCCGTAGGTTGGAACACCAATTAATGATGCTCTTTGCTGTCCCTGGAGCGCTCCGGCAATGATCTCGGCCGCACTGGCCGTGTTTTGGTTTACCAGTACCACCAGCGGAAGCGAGGCGAATGGACCGGAACCATCCACGTCAATTGTTTCAACATCACGATCGCGATACTGTTGTTGGATCACAATGCCTTCTGTCAAGAAGAGGCGCGCAACCTCGACGCCTGCGTCCAACAGCCCTCCATAGTTATCGCGCAAATCAAGGGCGAAATGCGTGGCGCCACGCTCTTGCAGGTCTGCGATCGCCTTCTGAATTTCATCGGCCGTACTGGCGGCGATGAGATTCACTTTGACCAGGCCCAGGCGCGTTTCGTCTGGTGCCAGCCTCCAGGTCACAGAAGGTAGGGCGATCTCAGCGCGCTCGATGGTGAAGGAAACTGCCTGATAATCGGGGGGGCGGCCAACGGTAATGGTCACGTCCTCACCAATCGGGCCGCGGATCGCAGCCAACAGGGTATCTTGTGGTGTATCGGGCGTCAGAAGCAGATCGCCGATTTGCAGCAGGCGATCGCCATCTTGGATGCCTGCCAGCTTTGATGGACTGTCTGGGAAGGGGAAAAGTTGGAAATACCCATCGGAATCTTTCTCTATGGTTGCCCCAATGCCCCCGTAGCTGCCCTCAAGGTTTTGAGAGTTTAACTCGTGTTGTGCAGGCTCGACGAAACTGGTGTAGGGGTCTGCGTATGCCTGGAGCATGCCCCGGATCATGCCATATTCTAATGCAGGGGCGGCAGGCGGGTCTGATAAGCCCTGGGTCAAGATCAGGTCATACGCCTGGCTGAGAACAGGAAATTCATCAGCAGAAGAACTGATGCGATCGTGCGTAATGAAACCTACCAAAAAGCCAGTGCTTAGAAGCGCAATGATCGCCAGGGTAGTTGTAAATGCGCGCTGAAAAGGTGACATATTGATCTTGGTCACGCTTCGGTAGTCGGGCCGGGCTGTGCCAACAGTTTGGCGATTGAGCGCAGCTCCAGCCACCATGGATCCTTGGGACGTTGATACTGGATATCTACCTGGCGCATGAAGTCTTCCATGGGGTGAAACTGCATCTTCCCAGCGTCCAGACCGATGTAGGTACAAGTGTTTGAGTTTTTCTCGCGCTGCTCAATCAGAAAGTCTACACAGCGGCTGGCAAAACGCGTGGCCTGGATGCGGTCGAAGGGTGAAGGGTCTCCACCTTGCTGCAAGTGTCCCAGAATGGCCTGCCTGACATCAAACAAGTCGCCACCCTCTTCAGAGAACAACGCGCTCATAAAAGCCGTGGTGTAGACCGGGTTCACAGATTCATTGCGGATCATCAGGCCCAGGCGTTTGCCGCCTTTGAAACTGGTGATCAGGTTTTCAAGGTCAACTTGAAGATCGCGCAAGGTTACACCCTCTTCGTGGAGGTAGACCCTCTCTGCACCGGTTGCCAGGCCACTTAATAACCCCAAATACCCACAGTAGTGACCCATGACTTCAACTACAAAACATCGCCGGGCAGCCACTGCCGACTGCTTGATCTTGTCGACGGCCTCCACGATATTATTAAGGGCTGTGTCTGCGCCGATAGAGAAGTCGGATCCGGGCAGGTTGTTGTTGATGGTTGCCGGCAAGCAGACCATGGGGATATGAAAGGCCGGGAAGTTGCCCCGTTCGTTGAGCAATTTGTAAACTGATTCGTACGCATTCCAGCCACCAATGACCAATAAACCCTGGATCTCGTGTTTTTCAATATTGCGCGCAATGGCATAAAGATCGCTGCCCTTGGGGATGCGACGGTTGGTACCTAGTTCTGAGCCGCCCATGGAGGCCCAGCCATTGACGCTCATCCATTCCATTTCTTGGATATCGTCATTCGCCAGCCCTTCAAAACCATTCTGAACCCCCAGCATGATATGGCCCTTATCAATTCCAAGGCGTACAGCCGCGCGAGTGGCGGTATTCATGCCTGGTGCAGGCGCGCCTGAATTCAGTACGGCAAAGCGGTATTGATTTTGTTTGGGGTCGCGGGTGTGCGGCAAGGCGCGCACGAAAGTGCGCAAGGTGCGAAAGGCTTCTTTGAAGCTGGGGGTGCGCAGCTCTAAGGCGGCCTCGTAGTCGTGGGCATCGATGGCGTCGGCGACGGCGTGGGTCTGCTCGACACAATACATCAGGGGCGTGGTAGTGATGCGCGTGCCGTGGATGCCCACCAATTGGGGATCACTGCTGGGCTTGGCGTCCAAGATGGCATGCACGGCGGCGTGCCCCATTCGGGTCCCCAGGTTGCGATCAAAAGCGCTGGGCTTGCCGCCGCGCTGAACGTGCCCCAGGATGGTGACGCGCACTTCCTCGCCCATGCTTTCTTCAAGGACTTTCTGAACATCAGATGACCCAATGTACTTCCCGTGGCGGTCGCGTGCACCTTCTGCCATGATCACCATGCTGTCGCGCCTCCCGGCACGGCGGCCCGCTTTGAGCCGTTCGCACATTGTTTGCTGCCAATCGTCGGTATCTGGGGGGCTTTCAGGGATCAATACCCAGTCGGCGCCGGTGGCCAGGGCGCCCATTAATGCCAGGTAGCCACAGTTGCGCCCCATAACTTTAACAATGAAAGTGCGTTGGTGGCTTGAAGCGGTGCTGGTGATGGCATCTACAGCCTCGGTGATGCGGTGTAGGGCAGTGTCGGTGCCAATGGTCATGTCGGTGCCGAACATATCATTGTCGATGGATCCTACCAGGCCTACGATGGTGAGATTGGGGTGTAGGTCTGCAAACTGCTGGGTAATTTGGCCTTGCGTAACCAGCTCGGCTAGCAAAGAGGCCCATTCTTGACGGAAGAGATTGGCGCCCGTCAGGCTGCCATCGCCACCGATCACGATCAGGTTGTCAATTTCGTGGGCGAGTAAATTCATGGCAGCTTTTAGGCGGCCCTCGCGCGTGCGGAACTCTTCGCTGCGGGCGGTGCCGATCACTGTTCCGCCGCGCTGCAGGATGCCGCCGACAGAATCCCAGCTCATTTGGCGGATGCGGTCGCCGCCTTCTACCAAACCCTGGTAGCCTTCGTAGATTGCGTACACATCCAGCCTTTCTTGCAAGGCCGTGCGCACGATGGCGCGCAGGGCAGCATTCATACCTTGGGCGTCGCCGCCGCTAGTTAATACAGCAACTCGTTTGTTTTTATT
>CAZWFQ010000168.1:0-3540 GCA_964633225.1 uncultured Anaerolineaceae bacterium | reverse complement strand
GCTAACTGCCTCATAACCATTTAACCACGTTTTTACCAGCTTTGGAACGATCACGTTCGCAACGAGGTTAGGTAATCTGCGGTAAAATAAACCATCTTGCTGCATCGGAGAAACATTTATGTCTCAACCAACTGAAATTGAACTAAAGGCTATCAATACTATTCGTTTTTTGGCCGCGGATAGTGTCCAGACTGCGAACTCGGGGCATCCGGGGCTGCCAATGGGTGATGCCGCTATTGGGTATACATTATGGACGCGTCATTTACGTTATAACCCTGTCAATCCCCACTGGCCCGGGCGGGATCGCTTTGTACTTTCGGGCGGGCATGGCTCTACCTTGCTGTATTCTTTGCTGCATCTGACCGGTTTTGATCTGCCACTGGACGAGCTGAAGCGCTTTCGCCAATGGGGCAGCCGAACGCCTGGTCACCCCGAATTTGGATTGACCCCCGGCGTTGAGGCCACTACCGGCCCTCTGGGTCAGGGGTTTGCGAATGGCGTGGGCCTGGCAATTGCGCGTGCTCACATGGCTGCGCAATTCAACCGTCCCGGGCATGCCATAATCGATCATTTCATTTATGGGATTGTCACCGATGGAGATTTGATGGAGGGGGTGGCATCTGAAGCTGCTTCTTTAGCGGGGCACTTGAGCCTGGGCTCTTTAATCTACATCTACGATGACAATCGGATTTCAATTGATGGTAGTACAGACTTGGCCTTTACCGAAGATCGCGCGGCGCGCTTTGAAGCTTATGGCTGGCAGGTCTTGCACGTGGCAGATGGAAATGATGTGCAGGCGATTGATGATGCGATCACACAGGCAAAAGCGGATCCGCGCCCGTCTCTTATTGTGTGCCGCACACACATTGGATTTGGCCTGCCTACTCGCCAAGATACTTCCAAAGCTCATGGAGAGCCACCAGGCGAGGAAGAATTGAGAGCAGCCAAAGAAAAGGCTGGTTGGCCTTTGGAGCCGGCTTTCTTGATCCCGGATGATGTGTTGACGCATTTCCGTCAGGCTGTGCCTCGTGGCCGGGAACTGGAAGACGACTGGATGAAACGGTTGCGCTCCTACTTGGATGAATTCCCTGAGTTAGATACCGAGTTGGAACGCCGTCTGTCGGGTGAGCTTCCGGCCGATTGGGAGGCTGCTTTGCCATCTTTCTCGCCGGATGCCAAAGGAATGGCTACTCGAGCTGCTTCAGGCAAGGTACTGAATGCCATTGCGGCTGGATTGCCAGAACTGATCGGTGGTTCGGCCGACCTGGCGCCATCGAACAATACCTGGTTGCAAGGCCTTCCGGCATTCCAGAAAGATTCTCCGGAAGGGAGAAATTTCCATTTTGGTGTGCGTGAGCATGGTATGGGGGCAATTCTGAACGGGATGGCCTTGCACGGCGGTGTGATCCCTTATGGGGCGACCTTCTTGGTATTTTCGGATTACATGCGTGGGGCGATGCGGGTAGCGGCACTGTCGCATTATCCCAGCATCTATGTGTTTACGCATGACAGCATTGGCCTGGGTGAAGATGGGCCGACACACCAGCCGGTGGAGCACTTGGCATCGCTGCGTGCCATGCCCAACCTGGTGGTGGTCCGACCCGGAGATGCGAACGAAACGGTTGAAGCTTGGCGGCAGGCGATCCTTCGCCGGCATGGGCCGACGGTGCTTGTGCTCACGCGCCAGGCTGTGCCTACGCTTGACCGGACGATCTACGCACCGGCGGATGGCTTGGTGCGCGGTGCATATGTGTTGGCGGATATTGGCGATGGCACACCCGAATTGATCCTGATGGCATCGGGATCTGAGGTGGGCTTGATCGTCGAGGCAGGCGCCCAATTGGCAGTGGAAGGGGTGAATGTGCGCCTGGTTTCTTTCCCAAGTTGGGAGCTGTTTAAAGAGCAGAGCCCAGCCTATCAGCAGGAAGTGCTCTTGCCCAATGTGAAAGCTCGCCTGGCGGTTGAGGCGGGGGTGGCACAGGGCTGGGAACGCTGGGTGGGGCAGAATGGCCGGGTGATGGCGATGGATGGCTATGGCGCTTCGGCCCCTGCTAAGGTGTTGTTTGAAAAATTTGGTTTCACGGTTGCGGCGGTGGTAGAACAGGCTCGCCAACTGCTGCAAGAAGTTCAGTCTTCAAAACAGGAGTAGTGAGATGATCGTGGCGGTTGCAAGTGACCATGGTGGTTTCCCTCTAAAGAAAATGGTGATTGAAACGGCGCGTGCGGCAGGGTGGGAAGTGTTGGACCTTGGGACAAACAGCTCGCGCAGCGTGGATTATCCAGATTATGCCGAGAAACTTGGGCGGGCGATCCAGGCCGGGCAAGCTGAGCGAGGTATCTTGCTCTGTGGTTCAGGCATCGGTGCCTGTATCGCGGCAAATAAGCTGCGCGGCATCTATGCTGGTGTTTGTCACGATACCTATTCAGCTCACCAGGGTGTGGAGCACGATGACATGAACGTGATCTGCCTGGGGGCACGCATCATTGGGCCCGAACCAGCCAAAGAGATTGTGCGGGCCTTCTTGCAGGCGCGTTTCACAGCCGAAGAACGACATCTGCGCCGTGTGAACAAAGTTCGTAAAATTGAAAGCCAGGAGTGAGTATGTCTTCAATTGTTTCTAAACTTGCTGCGTTAGGCCAGTCGCTATGGTACGATAACATCGAGCGCCGTCTGCTGGAAAATGGCGAATTGGCGGGCATGGTGGAGCGAGGCGATATATCTGGTTTGACTTCGAATCCGAGTATTTTCCACCAGGCAATCTCTAAGTCGCGTGATTATGATGCCGCGCTGCTGCCCATGGCCTGGGCAGGGTTCACTGCGCCGCAGATTTTCGAACAACTGGCGATTGAGGATATCCGTGCTGCGGCGGATTTGCTGCGCCCTGTGTATGCAAACAGCCAGGGGGCAGATGGTTATGTCAGCCTGGAAGTTAGTCCCGAATTGGCCAACGATACTAGCGGTACACTGGCAGATGCTCTGCGTTTGTGGAAGGTGGTGGATCGGCCTAATCTGATGATCAAGATCCCTGCTACCTTGGCAGGCCTGCCGGCTGTTCGCCAGGCGATTGCAGCCGGGGTGAATGTGAATGTGACGTTGATCTTCTCGCTAGAGCGGTACCGTGCAGTGATGGAAGCATACCTGGCCGGATTGGAAGAGCGCATGGAGTCTAACCAACCGCTGGGACACGTAGCTTCGGTGGCTTCATTTTTCATTTCGCGGATGGATTCGAAAGTAGATAAACGGTTGGATACGCTTGTCAAAGCAGGCGGGAAAGATGCGGTGCGAGCGCAGGCACTGTTGGGCAAAGCTGCGGTTGCCAATGCGCGCCTGGCTTACCAGGAATTCCGTAAAGCCTTTGACAGTGAGCGGTTTGCGCGTTTGCAGGCAAATGGGGCCAGGATGCAGCGCCCCTTGTGGGCTTCCACAAGTACGAAAAACCCAGCTTACCCCGACACCCTGTATGTGGATGCCCTGATCGGACCGTATACGGTGAACACGGTTCCGCCGCAAACCCTGCTTGCTTATAAAGATCATGGCAA
>CAZWFQ010000167.1:0-3583 GCA_964633225.1 uncultured Anaerolineaceae bacterium | reverse complement strand
GGACATACGACCTGGTTTCGGCAATCGTTTCACTTGGCTTATGGCAAGCCTGGGTGAAGCATGTTTTGCCATATCTTGAAGGCCCTCGTATTTTGGAATTGGGCCACGGCCCCGGGCACCTGCAAGTGGCCCTTCAGCAAAAAAAACTGGTCACCTTCGGCCTGGATCGCAGCCCGCAGATGGGGCGCCAGGCCTGGCGCAGGTTGCGCCGCACCGGGCTTATTCCCCGGCTGGTGAACGGTGCCTCGCAAAACCTGCCCTACCCATCCGGAATATTCCAGCAAGTAACAGCTACCTTTCCAACCGAATACATTGTCGATCCCCGCACCCTGGCTGAGGTTTATCGCGTTCTGGCCCCGGGCGGCTCGGCCATCATCTTGCCCCTCGCCTGGATCAAAGGCCGCAGCATCCCTCAGAAATTTGCTGCCTGGCTTTTTCGGGTCACTGGCGAGGCGCCCGATTGGGACGAACGTTTCCTCGATCCCTTCCGCCAGGCCGGCTTTCAGGTCAGCCCAGAATGGCTTGAGCACAAATTCAGCACTTTGTTAATAATCCGGGCTGTCAAACGCTCTATATTGTTGTAAAATGGGGGTATGGAAATTCAGATTGCGGTCGCTAAAACAAACAAATATGCATCTTCCGAAAGTGGCGATACCGTTGAGGTTGTAGAACGCCCAAACGGAGGACTATCGGTTGTTCTTGCAGATGGGCAAAGTTCCGGGCGCGGCGCCAAGCACATCTCAAACCTGGTCGTTCGCAAGGTGATCGCCCTGCTCTCTGAGGGGGTGCGCGATGGCGCGGCGGCTCGAGCAGCGTCCGATTATCTCTTCACTGAAAGAAAAGGCAAGGTTTCCGCCACGCTGAACATCATCTCGGTTGACATGCAAACCAGCACCCTGGTGATTACGCGCAACAACCCGGCCCCCATCCTCCTGATCACATCGAATAACCTGCGCAAGATCGAAGAAGAATCGAGGCCGATCGGTATCTATCGTGATACTCGCCCCCTGATCAGCGAACTGCCCCTCGAAACCGGCCTGACGGTGGTTGTGTACACCGATGGGCTGGTGCACGCTGGCACGCGCGATGGCCAGGTGATGGATGTACTGACCTGCCTGGAGGCCATGCTAGACGACGAAGAGCCCACCCCCCAGGAGATTGCCGACGCCCTGCTATTGCATGCCGTCCAACTTGACCAGGGACGCCCAGTTGACGATATCAGCATTGTAGTGCTTCAGGTCAACAGCCATTCGGGAGACCTGGTGCGCCGCATGTCAGTTTCCCTGCCAATTGCATGAGCCTTCCCTCGCCAGTCATCGCCGCCAACCACGAGCCCCCCGAATTAAAACGAAAGCTCCGCCGGCGCGAACTGGCTGCCAGTTGGCGCGACACCTGGCTTCTGCTGCGTGAGTTTCGCTGGCCCCTGATTGCCTTTTTTCTCACCGTGGTTGGCGGCGGGAGCTTGTATTATGCCCTTGCCCGGGTTGCGGGCGAACCCCTCGACAACCTGCTCGAGGCCTACTACCAGGCCCTCTCAATGATCTTCATGCAGAGCTCGGGCGAATTTCCACGCAGTTGGTACCTTGAGATCTTCTATTTCATCATGCCCATCGCCGGTGTGATCATCCTGGCCCAGGGCGTCGCCGAGTTTGGGGTCATGTTATTCAACCGCCGCGCCCGCGGCAAGGAGTGGGAAATGGCCGTTGCTTCTATGATGAATCAACATGTAATCCTGATCGGCCTGGGGCACCTGGGTTACCGGGTGGCGCGCAACCTGCACGAGATGGGCCACGATGTGGTAGCCATCGAATTGAACCCCAGCGCCCACCTGGTGGCAAGCGTAAAAGAAATCGGCATCCCGGTCATCCAGGATGACGCCAGCCGCGAATCAGCCCTGGAAGCTGCCGGCATTCGCAAGGCGCAGTCCATCATCCTTTGCACCCAAAACGACAGCTTGAACTTGCAGGTGGCCCTCAAAGCCCGCCGCATCCAGCCGAATATCCCCGTTATCGTGCGTATTTTTGATGACGAATTCGCCCAGGAATTGCACGAACAATTTGGCTTTTTGGCCTTCAGCGCCACCGGCATGGCAGCCCCGGCCTTTGCTGCTGCCGCTGTCGGGTTAGAAATGACCCGCCCCATCACCCTGGAAGGCGAAACCCTCAGCCTGGGACGATTGAAAGTATTCCCCAATTCACAATTGATCAACCTGAGCGTCAAAGAGGTCGAACAACGCTATAACGTCAGCGTGGTGCTGCTGCAGCGCAACCACGAATCCGATCTCCATCCGCCTGCCGACTGCATTTTAATGAAAGAAGATGGCCTGGCGATCTTGGGCGGGCCATCAGAGATCAGCTTGCTGGCGCAAGTGAACGGCCCTTCTATTTAATGGGTTCACCTTGAGCGAACCACAGACGGATACCCCCAAAAGTTTGTTGATCGGCGTGGTTGGCCCTTGTGGATCCGGTAAGTCCACCCTGGTCAACGGCCTGAAACAGCACGGCTGCCGCGCCAAGAACATCGCCCAAGAACACTCTTATGTACCATACATGTGGCAGCGTTTGGTTCATCCAGATATCCTGGTCTTTTTGGATGTCTCACACTTGAACTCAATGAAACGCCGCAATTTTGATTGGACGCCCGCCGAACACGCTGAGCAGATGCGCCGCCTTCAACATGCCCGCCAGCACGCCGACCTATACCTGGATACCAATGCCCTGACGGTTGAAGAAGTATTGGACGGGACGCTCGCTTACATCAAGAATATCAGTGCCCCAGCAGATAACTGATAACCGAGCTGCGGAAAAAGAGCACGATCACCGCCCCTGCAATCAAAAATGGCCCGTATGGCAAGGCCATGAACATCCGGTAACGCCGCGTCACCGCCATGCCCAGCATAAAGATCAAGCTGACCGCCCCGCCGATAAAAATTGCCAACACCAGCCCCACCGCAATGCCGGGCCACCCCAGCAGCAGCCCCAAAACACCGCTCAAATTCACATCCCCAAAACCCAGGGCCACGTCATCAACCGTCTCGCCGCGCATGCGCGCCACCAGGCGCATCACCAATTCACCCAGCATGTATAACAACCACATCACGCCAAAACCCACCGCGCCGCCTATCAAAGCCTTGGGCAGGCCGTTTAACATCCATCCAAGCCCTAGCGCAATGCCAACCCCCGCCAGGCTGACCGGATGCAGGATCAACCGGTACTCGATATCGATCACCACCACCACCCCAAAGTAGGCCAACAACAGCCAGCCGCCCCAAAAGCCAATCGTCTCAAGCGGCGTATGCCACAACCACACCGCCAGACCGGCATACACTGCCTCCACCAGCCAGACCCGCCACCGGCGGGGTTTTCCACAAGCCAGGCAGCGCCGCGGCCACAGCCAATAATTGATTTGCGGGATATCCGCCTGGCAAGCCGTGCACAATGGTCTTGCAAAACGCCTGCGCAGCGGCAGCACATCCGCCAGGTAATTAACCAGCATTCCAGTAGCCACACCCAAGATAATGACCAAGAGATTGATGAACATACTCCCTATTATAACGTGAGTTCAAGATCAGCGCAGGCACCCC
>CAZWFQ010000166.1:0-3588 GCA_964633225.1 uncultured Anaerolineaceae bacterium | reverse complement strand
TTCTTGCGCATATCCTGGATGCGGCGCACGATCTCGCGCGCCACGCCCTCGGCCTTCAGCTCAGGGGTCAGGCTCGAGTCGATGCCTACGGTGATCACCTTGTCAGCGGCCACAGCCAGGCCGGGGGCCGGCTGGGTGCTGACAAGGATCTCGGCCGCGGCCAGTTCGACCGTTTGGCCGTCAAATTCCAGGGCCACCGGCTGGCCCAGGCGGGCGCTGGCGGCGATGCGGGCCGGGTCGGCGGCTGCCAGGGCGGCGCGCAATTGCGGGAAGTTGGCCCCAAAGCGCGGCCCCAGCAGCTTGTTATCGGGCAGCACTTTGTAGGTCACCAGTTGGCTTTCGTCGGCCACAAACTCAAAGGCCTTGACGTTCAGCTCGTCCTCCACGATCTCGACCAGCTCTTGCCGCAAAACGGCTTTGCCAGCGTGCACCAGCACCTTGCTCAGCGGCTGGCGCACCTTCAGGTTGGCGCCCTGGCGGGCGCTCAGCCCCAGCGAGGCCACCCGGCGGGCGAGCGCCATCTGCTCGATCAGATCGTCATCTTGCGTGGCAGCGTCAACCTGGGGCCAGGTGGTGTGGTGGATGCTTTCGTGAGCCGCCGGTTGAACGCCCCGCACCAGGTTCTGGTACATCACCTCGGTGACGAAGGGCACAAAGGGCGCCAGGGTGCGGGCCAGCTTGACCAGCACGTGGTAGAGCGTGGCGTAGGCGGCGTTCTTGTCGTTATCCAGTTCTGACTTCCAGAAGCGGCGGCGCGAGCGGCGCACGTACCAGTTGCTTAAGTCATCCAGCAGCTCCATCACAGCCAACGTGGCGGTCAATGTGTCAGAGTTTTCAACCGCTGCCGTCACCCGCAGCAGCACCTGGTTCAGGCAGGCCAGGATCCAGCGGTCCAGCAGGTTGGCGCTCTGCGGGGTGGGGCCTTCGGGGTGGTCGGGGTCGAAGCCCTCGGTGCCGGGCTGCCAGCCGTCCAGGCGGGCATAGGTGACGAAGAAGCTGTAGATGTTCCACAGCGGGATGAGAAAATCGCGCCGCACCTCGTCGCCGCGGTTATAACCAAAGAGCAGGTCGTTCTCGGGCTTGTGCATGCAGAACAGCCAGCGCATCACGTCCACGCCCATCTTGTCGGCAGCCTCGTTGAATTCGATAGCGTTGCCCCAAGATTTGTGCATGGCACGCCCATCCTCAGCCAGCAGGGTGGCGTAGCCAAAGTTCTGCAAGAAGGGCGGCTTGCCCGCCATCACCGTGCCCATGACCAACAGCGAATAGAACCAGTTGCGGAACTGGCCGGGGAAGGATTCGCTGATCCAGTGAGCCGGGTACCATTGCTTCCAATAATCAGGGTCTCTGCGGTACTGCACCGTGCTAAAGGGCACAATGCCAGCATCCAGCCAGGGGTTGCCCACATCCCGGACGCGGGTCATCTCGGCGCCGCACTTCGAGCAGGTCACCTTGACGGCGTCGATATAGGGACGGTGCGGGGTGTGGCCCTCAAATTCGTCCCAACCTGCCACGGCGCGCGCTTCCAGCTCTACCTCGTCGCCAATGACTTCGAAGTTGCCGCACTTGCATTCCCAGATCGGCAGGGCCAGGCCCCAGTAGCGCTTCTTGCTGATCATCCAATCGTGCATGTTGCGCAGCCAATCCATCTCGCGCGAGTAGCCGAAATCGGGGATCCAGCGGATCTGGTCCACCACGTCCATGATCTGGTAGCGCAAAGAGCGTTCTTTTTCCTCAGCGGTGAGGGCCTCGCGCGGTTTGTCGTAGCTCTCGCCCATGCTGATGTACCATTCATCCACCAGGCGGAAGACCAGCTCGGTGTCGCAGCGCCAGCAGACCGGGTAGCGGTGGGTGTAGGGGGCCACGTGGTACAGCACGCCCTTGCGCTTGAGGTCTTCAAAGATCAGGGGGGCCACTTCGCCCACCTGCTTGCCGGCTAACCAGCCAAAGCCTTCTAAGAAGAAGCCCTCTTCGTCCAGCGGAGCGATCAGGGGCAGGTCGTTCTCTTTGCCCAACAAGAAGTCTTCGGCGCCGCAGCCGGGGGCGATGTGTACGATGCCCGTGCCTTCATCTTCGCCCACGGCATCCCACAGGATGACGCGGTGCGCCTCAGCGGCGCTCTGCTTGACATCGCGGATGAGCTGGGCCAGGTTGGTGAAGCCACCGGTGCGGTTGGCGGGGTCCAGGTCATCAAAGGGGCCCGAATAGGTCCATCCGAGCATCTCGCTTCCCTTCAGCTCGCCCAACACTTCGTAAGGGCCGCGCAGCATGTGCAGGGTGCCCTTGGATAAGTACAGCACTTCTTCGCCCTGCTTGACGCGGGCGTAGGTTAGCTCGGGGCCCACCGCCGCGGCCACGTTGCTGGTCAGGGTCCAGGGGGTGGTGGTCCACACCAACAGGGCCTCGCCGGGGCGCTGGCGCAGCGGGAAGCGCAGGGTGACCGAGTTATGGGTCAGATCGCGGTAACCTTCGGTGGCGATCTCGTGCTGGCTGATGCCCGTGGCACAGCGCGGGCACCAGGGCATCACGTCGTCGCCGTGGTACAGCCAGCCCTTCTGCCAGCACTTCTTCAAGAAGGTCCAGATCATGTAGTTGTTTTCGTTAGCGAAGGTGAAGTAAGAGCCGCCCATTTGCGGCATGCCCAACTGCCCCACCACCTGCTCCACCGTGCCGGTCAGCGGGCCTTCTGGTCCCTCTACCGTGATGACCTCGGATGGGTCAGCCATCAACTTTTCGCCCAACTGGCGCAACAAGTCGGGGTCATTCCAATCCATCCAATAGCCCAGGCGCACCGACTGCTCGGTTTGCACGGCGGCGAAGCGCAAGACGCGCTCTTTGCATTTGCGCACAAACTGCGCCAGGCCGTATTCTTCGATGTCTTTCTTGAATTTGAACCCCAGCTCGCGCTCAACATTGACCTCAACCCACAGGCCCTGGCAATCAAAGCCGTTTTGGTAGCGCATCTCGTGGCCCTGCATGGTGCGGAAGCGCAGCATGACATCTTTATAGGTGCGGCCCCAGCCGTGGTGCACGCCCATGGGGTTGTTGGCTGTGATCGGCCCGTCAATGAATGACCACTTGGGCTGCCCCTTGTGCAGGGCCACCATTTTCTCAAAGGCCTGGTTATCCTTCCAGAACTTGAGCACTTCCCGCTCTTGAGCGGGGAAATCCATTTTGTTGGGCACTTCACTGAATGTCATGCTGACCTCCATGCTTTCAAGCATTAAAATAAAAACTCTCATCCCTCCAGGGACGAGAGCAAGCTGACACGTCTCGCGGTACCACCCTGGTTCTTGCCCATCTGCGGCAAGCACCTTGGTATTGTGATCACAAGTGGTTGGCTCGTAATCACCGGTTTGGCTAACGGGAACCACCCCGGCTTTCTTACTGGCCCCAGGCGGGCGTTCGGATTGCGGCTCCGGAAGGATTTCCAGCCTGCTGATCTGCCCCGGCTCGCACCATTCCCCGGGGTCGCTGGCAGTCAGTACCAGGCCTACTCGTTTCCATCATCGCCTTTTGCTATGCAGTGGGGTATTATGCCACAAATATGAAGATTGGTCAAATTCACCCGATAAACCCGTGAACGAT
>CAZWFQ010000165.1:0-3765 GCA_964633225.1 uncultured Anaerolineaceae bacterium | reverse complement strand
GAGGCCGAAGTGCTGTAAGAAGTCGGTGGTGGTGCTGTAGAGGATGGGGCGGCCAGGGCGCTCGGCGCGGCCCACTTCTTGCACCAGGCCCTTGCTGAGCAGGCTTTTGAGGACGCCGTCACTGCTGACGCCGCGGATCGAGTCGATCTCGGGGCGGGTGACGGGCTGCTGGTAGGCAATGATGGCCAGGGCTTCAAGGGCGGCGCGGCTGAGGCGGCTGGAGGCGTCTAGGCCTAAGAAGCGTTCCACCAGGGGGGCCATATCGGGGGCGCTGGTGAGCTGGACACGTGCGTAGTGGCGCTGCAGGCGCAAGCCGCGGGCATTCTCGGGTTGGTTGAGCAGGTTTTCGAGGGCGGTGAGGGCCTGTTCGATCTCGCGCTGGGGCAGGTCGAGGGCGGTGGAGAGCTGGGTGATGGCCACGGCGCCAGGGGCGACGAAGAGCAGGGCTTCGAGGCGGGCAAGGAGGAGGGGGTCGAGTTCTGGGATTGGTTGGTCTGACATGCTATAATTGGGCGGTATTTGTGGGATATTTTTCCATTTGAGGATAGGGAGTAACGAGTGCGATTATACCATTGGAGCCGCTTACCTTTACTGGCCCTTTTGCTGCTGCTGTTGGCGGGTTGTACGCCGCCGCAGGTCAGCCAGGGGGAGATGACAGTGGATATCAGCGCGGACGGCAAGCAGTACCAGGTGCGCATCCCGGCGGGCAGCACGGTGCAGGATGCGCTGACTGCGGCAGGGGTGACGATGAATGCGCTGGACCGCTGCGAGCCGCCGGATTATACGGTGCTGACCGATGGTTCGCAGGTGAAGCTGGTGCGGGTGCGGGAGGAATTTTACATTGAGCAGGTGGTGATTGCTTTTGAGCACCAGACTTTGCGCAACGAACTGCTGCCAACCGGCGAGACGCGCCTGAGCCAGCCAGGGGTGGAAGGTTTGCAAGAGGTGACGTACCGGCGGGTGTATGAGAACGAGGTGGAAGTGTCGGTGAGTGCGGTGAGCACGGTGGTGGTGCGCGAGCCGGTGCCAGAGATTGTGATGTTGGGCAGCCAGACGCCTTTTGCTTCTCAGGCGATCCCTGGGCGGATGGCTTATCTTTCGGCGGGGAACGCGTGGGTGATGGAAGAGAGCACGGGCAACCGCCGCCCGGTGATCACCACCGGCGACCTGGACGGGCAGGTGTTTGAGCTTTCTCCAAATGGCAATTGGCTCTTGTTCACCCGGCGAAGCGAGATGGAAGACATCATCAATACGCTGTGGGCGGTGCGGGTGGACCAGGATGAAGGCCGGATGATTGATTTGCAGGCGGCCAATATTGTGCACTTTGCAGGCTGGGCGCCGGGCCTGAGCGTGGCGGCTTACTCGACGGTGGAACCGCGCAGCACAGCCCCGGGTTGGCAGGCGAACAATGACCTGTATGCGGTGGGGGTGAGCGAGAGCGGGTACCTGGTGCCGGCGCGGCAAGAGTTAGAGGCCAATTCGGGCGGGGTGTACGGTTGGTGGGGGATGGATTTCAACTGGGCGAGCGATGGGATGCGGCTGGCTTATGCGCGGCCGGATGGGGTGGGAATATTGGACACACGCCTGGAGGACCTGACCCCGCTGTATGACCTGATCCCGTTCCAAACGGGGAGTGATTGGGCGTGGGTGCCGGGGGTGGCCTGGGCGCCGGATAACCGGGTGATCTATACGGTGGATCACGTGGCGCCCAGCGGCTCGGCGGCACCAGAGGAATCGACGCGCTTTGACCTGCTGGCCATTCCGTTGGAGGGTGGGGCGCCCCTGCGACTGGTTTCGGATGTGGGGATGTTTGCTTACCCTGTGGCGTCGCCGCTGCAGAATCCGGTGGTGCAGATTGGCAGCGATGAAAGCGGCCCGCTGTTGGAGAATGTGTACCAGGTGGCTTATTTGCAGGCGATTTTCCCGGCGCAGAGCGATACCAGCCGCTACCGGTTGGTGGTGATGGACCGGGATGGGTCAAACCGGCGCGTCTTATTCCCTGAGGAGGGAGCGCCAGGGTTGGATCCACAGCAGGTGGTTTGGTCGCCGGGGCAGGTGGAAGAGGCGGGCGGTTATCGGATTGCAGTACTTTACCAGGGCAATATCTGGTTGGTGAACCTGGCCGATGGAGAGGCTCAGCAGATCACCGGTGATGGCCTGGCAGTCAGTGTGGATTGGAAATAAAAATCGAGGATAAGGAGCGTTAAAATGCGCATTTTGATCACCGGTGCGGCCGGTTTTTTGGGCTCACATTTGAGTGAGCGGCTTTTGGGTGAGGGGCACCAGATTGTGGGGATGGATAATTTCATCACCGGCAACCCGCAAAACCTGGCCCACCTGGCAGGGCGAGAAGGGTTCGAGTTCATCCGGCACGATGTGTCAGATTTTATCTTTGTGCCGGGCGAGGTGGATGCGGTGCTGCACTTTGCTTCGCCAGCCAGCCCGAACCCGGGTTCGCCGCTGGGTTATGTGAACCTGCCGATCCAGACGATGAAGGCGGGGGCGTTGGGGACGCACAATTCGTTGGGGGTGGCGCATGCAAACCAGGCGCGCTTTTTGCTGGCCTCAACCAGCGAGATCTACGGTGACCCGCTGGAACACCCGCAGACGGAGGCTTATTGGGGGCATGTTGACCCGATTGGGGAGCGCTCGGTGTACGATGAGGCGAAGCGTTTTGCAGAGGCGTTGACCATGGCATACCACCGCTTCCACGGTGTTGATACGCGCGTTGTGCGCATCTTCAACACGTATGGGCCGCGGATGCACCTGGACGATGGGCGCGTGGTGCCGAACTTTTTGCAGCAGGCCCTGCGGGGAGAGCCGCTGACCGTTTATGGGGATGGACAGCAGACGCGCAGCTTCTGTTACGTGGACGACCTGGTGGATGGGATTGTGCGCTTGCTGTACTCTGAGGAGCACATGCCGGTGAACATTGGCAACCCGCGCGAAACCACGATCCTGGAATTTGCGGAGGTGATCAACCGCCTGGTGGGGAATGCGGGCGGCATCGAGTTCCGGCCTGCCCAGCGGCTGGGCAGCGATCCGCAGCGGCGCCGGCCCGATATCACCCGCGCTGAGCAGATCTTGGGTTGGAAGCCGCGGGTGGAGTTGGAAGATGGCCTGCAGCGGACGATCGAATATTTCCGCGGGAAAATGGGTCTGTAGTTTGTATGAGCACGATTCTGACCAATGCGCGCGAGCGGGGGCGCTTCTTGCGTTTTGCGGCGGTGGGTGTGATGGGGGCGGTGGTGGACTTTGGGGTTGCCAACCTGCTGGTGCACCTGGCGCATGCCTCGCTGACGGCGGCGGGGACGATCTCGTTCATTTGCGCCATCATCAGCAACTTTACGTGGAACCGCTATTGGACCTATCCTGATTCGCGCTCGAAGCATGCGGCGCGCCAGTTGGTGGAGTTTACGCTGGTGAGCGTGGCCGGGCTGCTGATCCGGATACCGATCTTGCATTATGTGGAGCCGGTGTTGGAGGGTGCGTTTGAGAGGCTGCCGTTTCAACTGCCGGTGTTTGAGCCGCGGGTGTATGCGGATAATTTGACCCTGGCGCTGGCGATTGTGATTGTGATGTTTTGGAATTTCTTTGCCAACCGGTATTGGACTTATCGGGATGTGAGATGAGGGTGTGCTTTTCAGAGTGCCCACAATACCTTGAAGAGAGTATAATTTATGAGAGGTCAAACGATGTCTACACCTACGCGGTATGTTCCCATCTATTCGACACGCGGCGATCTGGAAGCCTTTATGGCCTACC
>CAZWFQ010000164.1:1692-3949 GCA_964633225.1 uncultured Anaerolineaceae bacterium | reverse complement strand
TTCATGGAGTTCGGCCCAATGGATGTAGACCGCCTGACCCGGCTTGGCATTGAGGTCGACAGGCTGGGGCCTAAGCTGGTTGCCTGTTTATGGGACGAAGAATCGTCCCTTGAAATTGGCGGTTACCTGGTGGTAGATAACCTGGCAATGGGCCGTCCATCGATGGGCGGTATCCGCATGCTGCCCGATCTCACACCTGCTGCGGTACACAACCTGGCACGCGGCATGACATTGAAGAATGCCGCCGCTGACCTACCCTACGGTGGTGGAAAAGCAGGCATTGTTGCTGATTCCAACCTGCCGCCTGAACAACACGCCGAAATCGTCCAACGTTTTGCCAGGCTGCTCTTCCGCTATCGCGACATCTACTTGCCAGGGCCAGATGTTGGCACCAATGATGCCGACATGAAGATTGTTGCCGTCGAGAATGGCCTAGACAACGCTCTGTCCAAGCCTGTTGACATGGGCGGGAACCGCATCGATCAGCTCGGCGCTGCCGGCGGTGGATTGATCATTGCCCTTGAAGCACTGCTTGCAGAAATGCCTCGCCTGCGCGCCCTGCCCCAATTTGCAAATGCTAATCTCCCAACAGCCGACAACATTACAGTGATACTGCAAGGTTTTGGAGCAGTTGGCGCCCATGCGGGCCATGCAATGGCGCAGCGTCTACCTGGGGCCCGTGTCGTTGGGGTCAGCGATGCAACTGGATACTTATATCATCCAGCTGGACTGCCCGTAGAAGAGTTATTCTCTCTTTGGCAATCCCAGGGGATTATCACTCGCCCCTACTATCTTCAAAAATTGGCCAGTTTACCAGTGGGCAAACCCGTTACCAAGTATTCCAACTATCCCGACGACTTGCTGCGCGAATCGGCCTTCTGCGTGATCCCAGCAGCCCCAATTGCCAATTACCTGGATACAGAATCCGCATCGAGCCCATCGATCACGACAGATCGAATAGGTCATTGGGGATTGATCATCGAAGGCGCCAATACCTACTCCCCAGAGCCAGCCCGTCAGGCTGCGCGCAGCCGCATGGAACGCGAAATCTACCGACTGCGTGGCATCTTGATCGTCACCGATTACCTGGTCAATTCAGGTGGCGTAATCTTTGCCGCCCAAGAAAACATCATCAAGACGCCAGCTCACTTATCCATCCCGGAAGATATGCTTGGCAACCGCCCAGCGGTAGAAAGCTGGCTAAAAGAACATGCTGCAGAGCTGGAAGAACTGGCTGCAAAACGGTTGCAAGCGGCAGAAAAAGCCCGCGACGAAGTGATCCGGCGCAATATGCGCGAACTGGTCGATTTGCTGATCTCTGACCCTGATATGTTGCCCTGCGAAGCCGCTGAACAAATCAGTATTCGCCGCATCACCTCACGCGAGATGGTTCGCACTGCCGCGAGTATCATGGAATCGATCGTGACAATCCCCATCAGTGGAACTGTACGCGACGCAGCACGTCTCTTGGTAGAGACTGGCTGTCCAATCTTAGCCGTAGTCACCCCACAGGAAGAACTGGCGGGCGTGATCACCAATTGGGATATCACACAAGCCGCCTCCCGCGGGCCAATCGAGGAAACCACCCTGGATAAAGTGATGACCCAACGGGTCATCACCGCATCACCATCCGATTCGATCCTTGACATGGTCCGCAAGCTCGAGTACCACGAGATATCTGCCGTGCCGGTTGTAGAAGATAGCAAGGTGAAAGGCATGATCAGTACCGATATCCTTTCCAGGCGATCGCTCTATCGCCTACTGCTATCGCAAAGCTAGACCGCGATTCTCGACAAGAAAAAGCTGCGGCGCGCTGGTGTCGCAGCTTTTTCTTGTCAATCCGATTGACAAATAGCGCATTTGTTCTATAATGGGGATATGGAAGCACTCAATCGCTTGAAATTGTTGACCGCTCAGATGCACCTGGAACCAGCCGAAGACGTGGGCTGCCCACAGTTGACGCCTCGCAAAAGCGATTCTATTATGGTCGGTCATGCCACCCTGCCCAATGGGAAGCATATCAGCATGCTGAAAACCCTGCTGACCTCGGTTTGCGAACGCAACTGCTTTTACTGCCCGTTTCGCGCCGGACGCGATTTTCGCCGGGCCACCTTCCAACCCGATGAATTTGCCAGCACGTTCATGACCTTGCACCGCGCCGGTGCTGCCGAAGGGATATTTCTCAGTTCGGGAGTTTTCAATGGGGGCTTGCAGACCCAAGATAAACTGCTTGATACGGCTGAAATCCTGCGAAACC
>CAZWFQ010000164.1:0-1592 GCA_964633225.1 uncultured Anaerolineaceae bacterium | reverse complement strand
TCGGCGTTCAATCCTATTCCCGAAACGCCGCTGGAAAATCAGCCCGCCACCTCCCAACTACGAGAAAGCCGACTATACGAAGCGTCCTTCCTGCTCAGGGATTATGGCTTTGGCCTGGAAGAGTTACCCTTTGATGGAAGTGGCAACCTGCCCCAAAACATCGATCCCAAACTGGCGTGGGCACAGGTGAATTTAAATGAAAAACCAGTGGAAATCAACCGAGCAGATCTCCATGAGCTGCTACGGATACCAGGCATTGGGCCAAAGGGAGCCAATGCCATTATCACAGCACGTCGCCGCAATTGCCTGCGCGCTCTTGCCGAACTGCGAAGCCTGGGAATCAACCCCAAGCGTGCCGCACCTTTCATTTTAATAAACGGCGTTCGGCCTTCCCATCAACCCTCATTCTGGTAAACTACCGATGCTTGCATTATGAACTGAACTCTCTGGCACCGTAAGATGGCCAAATTGATTTAATCATCTATGCAACAATCAGCAAGCCAAATTAAGTAATACATCACTTGCATATTTTGCAGCTCTCTTCTATACTCAAAGCAGAAGGGCTGCAACGAAATGCATTTAACCTACTCCCCAGGCTAGAATTGTCATGGAAATAGACGGTTGACCTGCCCTGATTTGCGGATACAATCATAGGAAAATCACTTTGCTTTGTTCAATACTCAAGGAAACTACTGACCTATGTCCAACCACCCTCTGCGCATCTTTTCTGGCTCTGCCCATCCCACACTTGCAAAAGAACTCGCTTCTATCCTTGGGGCCCCGCTTGGGCAATCAACCACACGTCAATTCAGTGATACAGAAATGTACATCACAATTGATGAGGCCGTACGAGACCAGGACATTTTCTTGGTGCAGCCCTGCGGAGCACCAGTAAACGATCACCTGATGGAACTGCTGCTGTACCTGGATGCCTTCCGGCGAGCCAGTGCCCACAGCATCAGTGTAGTAATGCCATATTTTCCATACGCTCGCCAAGATCGCATGGCCCGCGGGCGCGAAGCGATCAGCGCGCGCGTGGTTGCAAATTTATTAGAAAGACAGGGCGCCAGCCGCGTAATCTTTGTTGATATTCACAACCCCGCCATCCAGGGTTTCTTCAACATCCCTGTCGATCCATTAACCGCTTTACCATTATTGAGCAATTATTTTCGCAAGCCCGAATTTGAAAACGCCGCCATTGTTAGCCCCGATGTTGGGCGCGCCACCTTGGCTGGTCGTTATGCCGGCTTATTGGATCTCCCCCTGGTAGTCATGCACAAACGACGTACCGGTTTTACAGACGTTAAAACCACCCACATCGTCGGCGATATCAAGGGTAGGCGACCAATTGTTGTTGACGACCTAATGGCAGGCGGCAGTGTACTCAAACAAATCGATGACCTTTATAAAGCTGGGGCTGAAGGCAAGGCCTGTTTTTCCATTACGCACCCGGTTCTACTGCCAAGCGCGCTGGAAATACTGGAGCAAGATGACCGTATTGAGAAGTTGGTTGTGACCAATACGCTGCCGGTTCCGCCCGAAAAAAGCCACCCGAAAGTCGAGGTGCTTTCAATAGCCCCCCTGCTCGCTGA
>CAZWFQ010000163.1:0-3978 GCA_964633225.1 uncultured Anaerolineaceae bacterium | reverse complement strand
GCTATTCCGCTCTCATTTATACCTTGATATAATAAGCTACAGTATCTTTTCATAAATCCCACCTGACTCTGGAGGTCTGATGTCTGAAGACATTCGTTTTGGCACTGATGGTTGGCGCGGTCGGATTGCCGAGGACTACACGTTTGCGAGCGTCCGGCGCTGTGCGCAAGGCTTTGCCGATTATCTGCTTGGCAAGGGGCGCAAGGATGAATGGGTGGTGGTTGGTTATGACCAGCGCTTCCATTCAGAAAACTTTGCCGCGGCAGTGGCAGAAGTTTTGGCAGGTAATGGGTTAAGAGCTCACCTGACTTCTGGTCCTACACCCACCCCAACGATCGCGTATGCGGTTGTAAATAAAAAAGCGGTTGGCGCTATCAATATAACTGCCTCACATAATCCACCAACGGATAATGGGTTCAAAGTACGCAATGAACATGGCGGCGCGATTGACCCGGCTGGGTTGAAAGAGATCGAAGCGCGCATCCCGGCGAACGTGGCGGATGTTCGCAGCCTGCCTATTAAAGAGGCAGAAGCACAAGGGCGGGTGGTGCGCTTCGACGCTGCACCGGCGTATATTGAACAGATCCACCGCTTGCTGGATCTGCAACCGATCAAAGATGCTGGCTTGAATATCTTGGTGGATCCCATGTGGGGGAATGGAATTAGCTGGCTGCCGCGTTTATTGGATGGCGGCAAAACCCGGGTGCAAGAAATTCACAACGTGCGTAACCCGGCTTTCCCAGAAATGTCTCGTCCTGAGCCGATCCCGCCGAATGTGAATGTTGGCCTGAAAGAGACGATGGCGCGTGGTGCCGATGTATTGATCATCCTGGATGGCGATGCTGACCGGGTAGGTATCGGCGATGAGAAGGGGCAGTTCATCGACCAATTGCGAGTATACGGTTTACTTGGCTATTATATGTTGGAAGTGCGCGGTGAGCGCGGCCCGATCGTTAAGACCTTGTCTACCACCAACATGCTCAACAAATTGGGTGAGCTATATGGCGTTCCTGTCATCGAGACGGGGGTTGGTTTCAAATACGTGGCCCCCAAGATGTTGGAGACGAATGCTTTGTTGGGTGGAGAAGAGTCGGGTGGTTACGCTTTCAGGAACCATGTACCAGAGCGCGATGGCATTTTAGCAGGTCTTTACATCCTGGATATGATGGTACGCCTGGGTAAAAAGCCCTCCGAATTGTTGGAGGTCTTGTTCAGCAAAGTAGGGGCGCATTATTACGATCGGATTGACACCCCCTTCAGCGGTGACCGCCAGTCGCGCGAACAGCTTGTTCTGGATGCGAAGCCGGAGACCTTGGGTGGCTTTAAGGTGACCAGCCTGGATACCAGGGATGGTTTTAAGTTCAACCTGGAAGATGGCGGTTGGCTGTTGATCCGCTTTTCAGGTACTGAGCCGATCATGCGCGTATACTGTGAGACAACCACCCAAGCGCGCGTGCAGGCGATCCTGCAGGATGGTTTGCGTGTAGCGGGGATCAAGTAAGATGATGGTCCCGGCAGTTGGTGTGCTGGCAGACACCCACTGCCACCTGGATTTTAATGCGTTTGACAGCGACCGGTCGGAAGTGATCGAGCGTGCCCGGCAGGCTGGGGTAACGCGTATTATGGATCCGGGGATTGATTTGGAGACCAGCCGGGCGGCAGTACGCCTGGCAGATATGTATGCCGAGGTATATGCCTCTATCGGTGTGCATCCTAACAGCGCTACCACCTGGGATGCAAGCAGCCTGGCTGAGTTGAAAGATCTGGCGATGCATCCCAAGGTGGTGGCGGTTGGTGAGATTGGCCTGGATTATTACCGCCAGCGCGCCCCTCACAACTTGCAGCAGCAGGTTTTTCGGCAGCAGCTTGACCTGGCTGCTGAGCTTGGGCTGCCGGTGGTGATCCACAATCGAGAAGCTGGGGCAGATACGCTGTCGATCTTGAAGACGTGGTGCACGAAGCTGGTGGGCACACCTTTGGCCGAGAGGCCGGGCGTGTTGCATTCATACGCAGGTGATGAGCCGACTGCCCTTCAGGCATTGCAATTAGGCTTTTGGCTAGGGATTACTGGACCAGTCACCTTTCGGAATGCCTCCGAACAGCAGCGTTTGGTAGCGGATTTACCGCTAGAGCGTTTGTTGATTGAAACAGACAGCCCTTTCTTAACTCCACATCCGCACCGCGGCCGGAGGAATGAGCCGGCTTTTGTGCGCCTGGTGGCAGAAAAGATCGCCGAACTTCAGAAACAACCTATCGAAAAGGTTTTTGAATTTACAACAGCCAGTGCAGAACGGCTGTTTTGTTGGAGAGAATGTGTTTGATTGCCTTACCTTTTGCTGAACCTGTGCAAGACCGATTGCAGCAAGTTGAAATACGGATGCGTTCCCAGGCAGATGGCTACCATCCCAACCTGGCGGCGGCATTAAACCACCTGTTATCCTCTGGGGGTAAACGCATCCGGGCTGTATTTACCCTGTTGGTAGGGGGCATGCTGAAAGCAGAGCCTGACCGCCTGGTAACACTGGCAGCCGCCATCGAGACGCTGCATACGGCTACGCTTGTGCACGATGATCTGATTGATGGCGCCTTGGTGCGCCGTGGCATTCCCACGCTTAACGCCCAATGGTCGCCCGCGGCCACTGTTCTGACGGGCGATTTTGTGTTTGCGCGGGCCGCAAGACTGGCATCTGAGACCGAGTCGACGAAGGCCATGTATCGATTTTCAGATACATTGGCAACGATCGTCAATGGCGAGGTGACCCAGTTGTTCAGCAGCCGTGGTATTGCCAGCCGTGAGAATTATTATCGTCGTATTTATGCTAAGACAGCCTCTTTGTTCGAGGCTGCTGCCAGCACAGCATCTATCCTTAGCCCGGTGGAAGATGATGTGACCCAAGAGATGACGCGTTTTGGGTACGAAATTGGCATGGCATTCCAGATGGTGGATGATATCCTTGATTTCACCGGCCAACAGGCCACTATTGGAAAGCCAGTTGCTGGTGACTTGCGCCAGGGGCTGATCACACTACCGGCTTTGTATTTCATCGAAAATCAGCCGGACGATGCAGATATGCAAATGATCCTGAACAGCAGTTTTTGTGATGAGGCTTGTTTGAACCGGCTGTTAGATTCGATCCGTCGGAGTGGTGCAGTTGAACAGGCGCAGCTTGAAGCTGGACAGTCGATCCGGCGCGGCCTGGATATCCTGGTGCAAATGCCGGCGTGTCGCGAGCGAGATGCGCTGGAAGATTTGGCCAATTACATCGTTCGCCGTGATATTTAGTTGACAAAATCTTGAGAGCGTAGTAATATTCTGCCGCTCTCTACGGCTACGGCGAGGTAGCTCAGTTGGCAGAGCAGGGGACTCATAAGCCTCGTGTCGCGGGTTCGACTCCCGCCCTCGCCACTTCACAACATGTGCCGGGTGACATTGCTTGTCACCGCCATATATACGGGTTTGGTAAAGTGTCGCACCGTGGACTTTTTTGTTAATCCTCTGTGCGTACAAGTTGAGTTTACTCCCTCCCTACCCTACCCGTCAAGAGTGCCACCCGGCCATTTTGCCCGCCTAAAACAGTGCGGGCTTGTGATGTTAAGCACAAATTGCGTCAGGAAGCCCTGAGACGGTTCACAGGTAAAATAATACGTTCCCGCAAAATAAAACGCCCTACGGCCTTCCTGACGCAATTCTCACGCTTGAGTTTTGCCATTCCTCACTCGTACTTTACGACAATTGACACCCAGTCACCCGGGCGGGTGCGCTTCCAGTCGTCATACTCTGCCGGTGTCAAATAGATCTCGTCCGGTGGTTCCTTCCCGTCATGAATGACAACATGAATTCTCTCTGTGTTGTCTAAGTACGTGAGGGAATAAGCGTTCGAGTGTGCCGCGGTGCGTTCGAGTGCGTCAATGCGCTTTTTAGTGTTTGTCATGTAGTACCGCCTCCAAAGCGGTTAAGCGTTCTTCTGTGGTTCGCTG
>CAZWFQ010000162.1:0-3987 GCA_964633225.1 uncultured Anaerolineaceae bacterium | reverse complement strand
TGTTTTCTCATCATTTGTAATCCTATGTATTATAAACGGTTCAAAGGGATAGTATGAGGAAAAATGAAACCTGGTTAGGTGTTCCTAGACAAGGAATGGCTGTGAGTAAAAGGGACAGATAGGAATTTTAATACTGGATTTGTTTAGACACACTTGGATATTCATCGTCGTGTGATAGAGGTAATAAAAACCTATCTGGCCTTTGCCTAACTCGCCCGTGCCCATCTTTGAGTAGATGGCAAATTAGAGTTTATCCAGAACTAATACTACTAGCATAATTTATATAATTCCCATTGATATCGTTTATAATTTCAATGTTGCTGGTGATAATGAAGGAGGAATTGTGTCCGATTTACAGCATGCAGAAAAGTTATTTCTCGAAAATTTATTCGGAATGCAGAGCGGCTACTTTTTAGGGTTCACAAATGCGAGCTTTGCGCGTCTATTCCAAGACGAATTTAACATAAATATCTATGATGATCGATTCAGTGATTTTGGTGACTCAAAAGCTAATCGTATGAGATCATTTTGGGCTAAAGCTACTAATAAAGGAACAGCAAAACTGTTAAATTATCTTTTCACTAATTGGGATGTCTATAACGATAATAAAACCTACGCAAACCTGCCCACCAAAGCATTCGAAATTGTTTACAAACTCGACCCAAGCTTAAGAATATCGACAACCTCATCTTCACCCGTTTATGATGTGACAACTCTGAATGATCTAAATAATAAATTCCAAGAATTAACATTTATGAGTAATTCACAATCCAGGGGGTACGCGTTTGAAAGATTCTTGAATGAGGTTTTTGAATGCTTTAATTTGGAACCAAGGGGCTCTTTTAGACTCACTGGTGAACAAATCGACGGAAGTTTTATATGTGATGGAAATCCTTACCTGGTTGAAGCAAAGTGGCAAGAATCAATGATCGGCAATTCGGAATTGTTAACATTTTTTGGTAAAGTTGAAGGAAAAACCAGATGGACAAGAGGGCTTTTCATAAGTCTAAATGGTTTCTCCAAAGATGGTTTAGAAGCTTTCTCAAAAGGACGATCCACAAACATGGTTGGCTTGGATGGACAAGATTTGCATTTCATTCTACAAGGAGAAATTACTCTCCCAGAAGTAATAAAACTAAAAACGCGTAAGGCAGCAGAGGAAGGGTCATTTTTTGTTCCAGTTTTTGAAATTATTAGGCGAGTTTAACCATTTCCTCGAAACTGGTTTTATCAGACAAAGGACTTGTTATTGCATGGTTTCCCATGTTCAACACCTGCCCTTTTTTGGCATAACGAAAGGTTAATGACATTTAGTTCTAACAAAGTGAATTCAGATATTATTACCCGGTCTGGTGTCATGTGGTTGTGTCAAATAACGGATATTAACCAAAACTAAGGATAGCAAACTTTACGAGGTGGTTTTATAATAAAAATGTATCTTTTAATGTTTGTATATTTTAATAATATATGAGTAGTTCATTCTTACCGACTACTCAATTAACATTATAGTACACCAGGAGGGAACATGCCGTTATTTAAGTTGGGTCGTTGGAAAGAATATCTACGTAAGCGCCTTGCGGGTTGGGGTAAAGAAGACCCTCAACGATTAGGTATAAGAGGACTTATTATCTTTCTTTTTGTTATCGCTCTCGCTTGCTTACAGAAAATATTATCTTCTGGTACGATTGACGTTTTTCCTGAGGTTTTACTACTCTTAGGCTCAAATGCAGGGGGGACCCTAATTGCAAACTTGATTGAGACTTGGGTCGATGAAGCTTCTGCAGCTAAAAAACTGGAAACGCTATTACAAAGTGAGCATCGAGATGAAGTATTGGAAGGGTTAAAGAACCTGGCAACCAATCTTGAATTATTTACAGTCGCTAAAGTATCAATAAAAGAGAGTGATAAGGTATGGTTTGAAGAAACTTTAGAACAAGAGATTAATGATCTCGGTCTCAGGCGCAAATTTGGAGAATTATTGGAAAATGAAGGAGTAATTTCTCGGTCAGGATTAATTAGCGTGGGAAACGGTTCACAGGTGCAAGTCATTATCGGTAATAAGAATAAGCATATCAGTGGACCAAAAAATCGAGACGCCCTAAAGGATATCTAAATGACCAATAGTAATAATCTTCCATCAAACAATAACTTAGCTTGGATTCCAATATCAATCTTATTTCTTTTAATAATTTTAGCATGGTTTTATGCCAAAATTCCCCTTGTCATTCCATGGCTACTGCTAATCTCAGGAGTTGTTTCGTTCATTTCACTTCTTATAGTATCCATCCGTACCGTTAGAAATATTACGGAACCTTTTGACAAAATAGAAAAAGAAATATTTCTTAGATTAGGTCTTTATTGGTTTGTATTCTTTGCTATTGTACTTGCCACTTTTCGAACGCGGCTCAATCCAGTGAACCTCAACGGAAATTTTATCTCGACTGTAATCAGAATGTTTCCGTATAGTCTTCTGACGGTTTTGCTTGGAACCAATATCCTCTGGAGTAGTGTGTTTTTGAATCTTTACAGGTTTTCCTTAAATAAAAATTCTCCTTCAAAGCTTGGCTCATTCTTCTGGAATCATAAGGAGAAAATATTCTTATTAGAATTTTTTTGGGTAATTAATGTTGTTTTTTTTACAATAATCTTTTCTTTTCTAACCTTCTAATATCAAACCAGCTTCATCTCTTCCACATATCAGAATAGGATGGCTGTTAATCCTTCACATTTTTCACTTAAGCAACCATAGGAGCCCTTAGCAAGATTTTGAAAAATATCTTCGCTGTATCTCTCCAAAATAGTTTCATTAATTACATGGGCTAATAATTGCCACTGTGAGAGTATTGTTTGGGACGCCACCTTGAAAGGCACATCGGCTAGCTTTGTTCCGCCAAGTAATCCTTGTTTCCTTTGATAATTAGTTCTATGCAAATGGCTGATCGTAAGTAATGCAAAGCAACTATTCTCTACCACCCACTTCGACCCCACAATTCACTTATCAGTTATAAGCGTTCAGCTACCAAAGCTGATGACAAACTCGACGAGGATTTGCTAAACCTCACCTATTACCTTTTGCCTGGTTGTGGGTTTTACATAACATTTGGCAGTTCGATATGTCCGATGAGCCGCCTTTGCTCCATGCCGCAACGTGGTCCGCATCCATTTCACTTAATTTCCAAATCCTGGCTTTGTTCGCATCATGCCCAACAGCACATAGCGGACAGTTAGACTCGCCATTTGCTTCTGCTTCAGAGGTTTGGTTTTCATAAACTATTTTCTTGGTTGCTTCATCAAATACTCGTACATTGAGCAATTTTGTTTCGACTGAACCACCCAAAATATATTCAAATATGCCTTTTCGGTTTGTCACGTAAGGGTCACTATAAAGTTCTTGTACTTCTTTTGAAACCTTATCTGGGTTATAAGGGGTATTATGGTATTTTTCGTACAGTTGACCCCACTCTAGACCGCGCATTTCACCAAAAACATCGTCAAAAACGCTTGAAATCCAATCAATGACCGTATTGAAATAAGTCTTTAACTCAGAAATATTGGTATCGTAGCGATGTTTGCTCATATATTCGCCGATATTGCCCTTGCTGACCCAATCAAGAGCGCGTTCAAGAAAATCCTGACGGTTGACATTTCCTCTGATGTAAGCACTCCATTTTTGAACATTAGCATTCTGACTGTTGCTGAATTCAGCTTTTGCAAGTGTTACAAAGGATCCGGAATAAACAGCGTTAAGCAATTCCTGGTCATTAAGAGGTACACCAGCAATATTGACAGTTTTGAACCATTCCTTTATCTCACTCTCCGTACCTTCACATTCATAAACCAGAAGTTTTGTGTTCAGGATTTTTGCCTGTTTGTCTACTGCAATTCCGCTAAAATACTGCTGCATCCCATTCTCATCCAGAATTGCAAATTTATTAGTCACAAAACGCCCAAAACTGGTGATACGTTGTTGACCATCAAGCACCTCAA
>CAZWFQ010000161.1:0-4048 GCA_964633225.1 uncultured Anaerolineaceae bacterium | reverse complement strand
CTAGAATATGGATTATGGATTCAAAAACTCATCCAAGGCTGGCAAGGCGCAATCGTCAAAATCAAACAGGGCCTGGTTTTCCCAGGCATTCTGCGATTTGGGGTCTGCCGGGTCCCACCCATTGCCAGGCACTGCCGTCCAGGTGGCATCCCACCAAAAGACGCCCAGGCCGCGCCCGTTGGGCACAGCGCGCACCACCGACATGATATCGCGCAGCATGGCGCGCTGGCCTGCCGGTGTCATGGGATAGCCTTCGATCATCTTCGTCCGCCCAAGAATATTGGCAAGCGCATCTTCTTCCAGGGGAGTAAAGGCATAAGCCGTCTCCACCACGATCACATCACGATCATAACGGGCAGAAATATCACTTAGGTTAAACTGCAACTGTGCCAGGGTGCCGTGCCAGAAGGGGTAGTAAGAGATGCCAATTACATCAAAGGGCACATCCCGGCGGGTGATGTTGTCGAACCACCAGCGGGCGATATCGTTATCCCCGCCCTCTGCAATGTGCAGCATCACCAATGTCGAACTGTTACAGTCTTTTACTGCCTGGTACCCGGCCTTAAGCAGAGCTGCCAGGTTATCGAAGTGGTTGTAATCGCCCTCAGGCCACAGCATGCCCGCGTTGATCTCGTTGCCCACTTGCACCATCGCCGGAGGCGTGCCCTGGGCCGCCAGGCTGCTGCAAATATCATAGGTGTGGTCGTAGACGGCCTGTTTCAGTTGCTCAAAATCGTACTCTTCCCAGGCGGCAGGTTTGTACTGCTTGCCAGGGTCAGCCCAACTATCAGAATAGTGAAAATCCACCAACAGGTCGATCCCCAGACTGTCAAGCCGCAAGGCCATGGCCAAAAGCTCCTCTTTGCCATGATACCCATCCGCAGAATCCACCCACACCCGCAAGCGGGCATAATTCATGCCGCCGTCGCTGAGGATCTGCAGGGCATCTGCCGGGGTGCCGTCACTATAACGATAAACGCCGCCAAGCGCTTCAGATTTGGGCAGGCTCGAGATATCGGCCCCCAAGACAGAAAGCACCGCCCGGCCGGGGATCAGCTCGATATCATCAAAGCTGGCCCAGGTATCTGGATTGCCGTGTGAATACAGGCGGATGGTGCACTGCCCACCGGTCACCTGGTTTGAGACCACCAGTTGCAGCCAGCGATAACCGGGCATTGTCGATGGCACATGAACCCGTTCTTCCTCACCCCCACACTGTAAGCCAAGGTAGGCAGAATTTTGCCCGCCGCTGGAACGGACCCAGGCGCTCAGGGTGTACCAATCATTAGCCAGGCCGGTGATGGTCTGCGAGGTTTCGGCCTCGTAGATCTGGTCACTTTTATGCGTCAGGCGCGCTTCGCTTTGATAGCCGTTCTTTTCGATCAGGACGGCACCGGCGGCGCCGCTATGGCTCCAACCCGGCAGAGATTCGCCAGAAGCCGGCTCTTCAAAGCCAGGGTTAACCAGGCTGGCCGGGCCTGCCGTGGGCAGGGGAAGGGCCGTTGCTTCAACCGCTTGAACGGTTGGCACAGGGCTGGGCGCCTGGGTTGGGCTGGCAGCGGTGGGCGCCTGGGTGGGGGTGGGAGCGCAGCCGAACAGCAGGCCGCATAACACCAGGATGGTGATGGAGCTGGTCCAGGGACGTGTTTTGCAATGCATGTGCGCCAAATCCTTTTTTTAGCCTTTGACCGCGCCCTGTGTCAGGCCGCCAACGATCTGGTCCTGCAGGGTAAGGTATATGATCATGATCGGAAGGGCGCCCATCAAGGCCCCGGCAGCAAATACACCCCAGCGCTGGGTGAACTGCGCACCGGCGAAGATCTGCAAGCCGACCATCAGGGTGTAATGCTCATTGCTCCTGAGCAGCACGCGCGCCAGCACAAACTCGCCGTAAGTAGAAATGTAGTTCAGGATAGCAACCACGATCAAGATTGGGCGCAGCAAGGGTAAGATCAATTGTGTAAAGATCTGCCAATCAGAGGCTCCTTCTACCATGGCAGACTCGTCAATGTCGCGCGGAATGGTATCCAAAAAGCCCTTCATCAACCAGATATTGACCCCCATAGCACCGCCCAGGTACACCAGGATCAGGCTGGTATGGTTATCCAGGCCGATGAAAGGCAGGATGTCGCCAACCTGCGAGATCATCAGGAAGGTCGCCACCAGGGCCAGCAAGCTGGGGAAGACCTGGATGAGGAAGATGGCCTTGAGCATCGTCTGACGGCCGCGAAAGCGAAAGCGCGAAAAAGCGTAAGCCGCCACGGTGGTGATGGCTAAGGAAAGCAAGGAGGTAATCGTGGCGACCTTGAGCGAGTTCAAGAACCAGTTCCAAAACGGGAATTGATCCAGTTTCAAGAGGGTGATGTAATTTTGAAAACTCGGATTCTTGGGGATCAGGGTTTGGGTCGCCAGGGTGCCGGTCGGGTTCAAAGAAGCTGAGATGACCCACAACACCGGAAAGAGCGAGAAGAGGATCAAGAAAACCGCCACCACCAGGCGGATGCCGATGCTGACCTGGCGCTGCACCTTGGCAGAAGCGCGCAACCGTTGAACTGAAGTGATGTTAGACATTTTCACTCACTTCCTCCCACATACGGGTATAGCGGAACTGGAAGAGCGTAATGGTGCCGACGATAAAGAAGATGATGATCGTGATGGCAGCAGCAAAGCCGTAGTTAATACCGGTGCTACCCGAGAAAGCCAGGTTATAGACATAACTGATCAAGATATCGGTATAACCGGCAGGCGTAGGCGTACCCGGGATGGGCGGCCCGCCTCCATTGAACAGGTAGATCAAGTTAAAGTTATTGAAGTTGAAGGTAAACGAAGCAATCAACAACGGGCCAACCGCCACCAACAACAGGGGCAGGGTGATACTCTTAAATTTCTGCCAGGGGCTGGCCCCATCTACAATGGCTGCTTCGTAGATGTCTTGGGGAATGGATTGCAAAGCGCCGCTGCAGATCAACATGAAGTAAGGATAACTCAGCCACAGGTTAACCAGCAGGATGGCGATCTTTGCCCACCATTGATCGGTGAACCAGGGCGGAGACCAGCCAAACAAATCATTCATGGTGCGCGAGATCACGCCCAGCTCAGGGTTCATCATGCCGCGCCAGACCAAAATGGTGATCAGGGCCGGCACCGTATAGGGGATGATCAGCAGCGAACGGATCAGCTTCTTGAGCGGGAAGTCGGGATCGTTGAACATGATGGCAATGGCCAATCCGAGGGAAAAGTTCAACAGCAAGCTAAAGAAGGCGAAGCCAAAGTTCCAGGTGACAAGCTGCACCAAGGGGCCGCGCAAGGCAGGGCTAATGAAGAAATCACGGAAGTTGGTCCACTTGATCGTGGCTACAAAACCAGGCCGCAGCTGCTGACCGGCCGAGGAGGTGAAAGTGCCGCGCAGGTTTTTATACACCACCCCCGTCTCCTGATCGATCATGGCATCTTGCTCGGGATCGTAGGTATACAGGGGGACCAATTGGGCAGCCTCGGATGGAGAGCGAACCTGAATGGTTTGGCCTGCTTCACCAAACTGGATTTCTGTGATGGTTTTATCGGTGGCTGCCAGGATAGGATTCAAGCGCTGGTACCCTTCGATCGCTTCGGGGACGCCCTTGGCATCCAACTCCCCTACCCCCATCTCGCCGGGCTTGGGCTGGGTCAGCGGATCTCCAGGCGTTGCCAGGAAGGCGTTTCCATTCAAGTCGATCAGCCAGAGAGCATAATCGCCCTCCGGGGAAATGAAAGCTGTCCAGGTATAGGCCATTCCCGATTCCGGCAGATACTTCAAATTCAAGATCTGGTCAACCGCCTGCTCTTTGGTGATGAGATGCCCTTCTCCATAATTGGTAAAGGCAACCCAGACTGTGAAAATGATCGGGTAGATGGTAAACATGGCCATCAAAATCAGCCCGATAAGCATCCAGCGGATGGGATAAGCCTGCTTAAGCAAAATCACCACGTTCACCAAAAGGGCGATGACCAACACCGCAGCCAATAACGGATAGTACCCAAAAGATACCAGGCGGGTGCTGAACCAGAC
>CAZWFQ010000160.1:0-4051 GCA_964633225.1 uncultured Anaerolineaceae bacterium | reverse complement strand
TCCAAAGCACCTGGAACATGAGCACAGATAGGCCACGCAAAATGTACACCCTAACAGAACAAGGAAAAAGCGTCTTGTCATACACTGAATCTTCGCTCATGATGATATGCCACAAAATAAACATTGAAACATCAATTAAGAGCCCAATTACAGCTCTACCTATCCCACAATAGACCAGACACTGACTGTTGCTCAAGGAAGAAAAGGGTCAGTTTACCAAAATCTAAAAGTTTAACTCAGTAAGTAGGCACAGCAAGCGTCAAAACACGTTCTTACAGTTGAGCGGTACCATAAAGTCAAGTCTTCATTTGGAGCACCCTTATCAATTAGTTATTGAAGCAAGCAATTAAAAGCAGTCAACACTATAGAAAGAAAAGAGTGAGTCCTGTCTTGCTTGCCGACAAAAATAAGCGCCCAGAAAAAACCAGTACTATCTACTTAAAAATACTAAAAACGATTCTTGCAACATACATTATTCTCGCTATTCTAATAGCCGGCATTAACTATGGATATGCACCGACAGCTCCTCAAAACATTGCCTCAATTATTACATGGGTTTGGATAATCTACGAAAACTGGATAAAAACAGCCTTTATTCTAATCGGTTCACTTTTAACTATTAAAATCATCGGTTCTTCAAAAAGGACAACCATGAGAAAAACAAATCTCTTTGGTTTCATAATCGCGGCATTAACCGTGCATATAGTTACCCCATTGCTTGTTAACAACTACGACCTGTACTTTTACGCTATGCCACTGCCATGGACAACCACACCGCTACAATTACTCGACACTAACTCATCGATGTATAGTAGCACGATGTCATCATGGGGAAGCAGTGGAATCCAGTCAGCTCTAGCTTTCTTCATCATCATAAGCGTTGTAGTATTGATCGGAACGTTGCTTTATGGAAGACGATTCCAATGCTCCTCAATCTGCCTTTTCAACGGATTTGCCGCTGAAGTTTTTGATCCCGCAATTCCATTAATAGGAAAAACAAAAAGACTCAAAACCAGAACACAACGGTTTATGAATATTCTCAGATTGGTATTTCTTGGAACTGAATTATTTTTTGTTCTTTATTGGGCAATATACTTGCTTGGTATTACCATTGCACCGATTGATATCATAACTAAAATTGAATCATACAAATATCTCATGGGGGAACTATTGCTGTGTTTGTTCTTCTGGGTTGCATTCATAGGCAGAGGTTACTGCTACTATTGCCCGTTGGGAACGGTGCTGAGTGGATTTGCCAGAATAGCTGGCCAGAAAATAACCACCAATAACACAAAATGCATACAATGTAACAAATGCAACGAAACATGTCCGATGTCTATTGACATAAAAAGCAAAGCAATCATCGGCAAAAGTGTTCAAGATACCCGTTGTGTCGGTTGCGGCCATTGCGTTGACGAGTGCCCAACAGCAAATCTCGGCTACTCTACAAGCTTTACAGACCGCATTAAGTCAAAGAAAAGACCGTGAAATCGTTAGACAAAGCACTGAACAGGTGCTAAGCACAACTAAATAGAGCTATAAGTGAAAAGTACAACTACAGTTACATCAGAAAAAAATATGATTAGACAGGAGTTCAATTCGTGCAAAACACAACATACAGAATCCTGCTAACAATAACCTCATTAACTATAATCGGAGAAATTGCATCCATATTTCTCTGGACCCTAAATCCAACGCTTCCGAGCGGACTTGTGATGCGTTTCTCCCTAGCAGTGGACTACACTATAGCCGTAGTAAACGCTGCGATCATGATAATTTTTAATTCTTTTTCACTATTCTTAATCATAAGAAAAAACAAAAAAGGATGCCTGCTTCTGATTTCGGTTTCGATAATAAACAGGGTCTTCTCTCACTTCATCTTCATCGGCGGAGCACACTTATTTAGCATCGCCTGGACGGCAGTGTTGATATTATTCGCCTACTTTGAATATAAAAGACTAAGCGCGTGGGGTTGATGAGATCTATGATTAAGGGTATTGTGTTTGATTTCGATGGCACTATTGTGGATTCAATGATGATGGTGTTTACCGCGTTGAACGATGCATTAAGAAAAAGAAGCCTGCCCGAAATCGAAGTTGAGCATCTAGGGCAAATGGCTGGACTGCCAATAGTTGACATCATAAGAGCGAAAAACTCCATGTCCGAGTCCACTGCGAAAGAAGTGGAAAAAGACGTCTTTGAACAATACGTAGAGTTCTGCACAAAAAGATGCCGGCTCCTGCCCCATGTCCAAAGCACCCTGAAGACGCTAAAATCTAAGCAGGTAAAGCTTGGATTGTTAACTACTACACCAAGAAAACCGTTAATGTCAGTTGCAGAGAAATTTTCACTCCAAGACTATTTCGATATTATGCTGGCTAAAGAAGATTCTAAAAATAAACCGGATCCAGAGGGACTCGAGAGGATCATCAAAGAATTTGGAGTAGAAAAAGAAGAATGCTTCTATGTCGGGGATAGCCCAATAGATATCCTAACCGGAAAAGCCGCGAAAATCAAAACAGTAGCCGTTGTTACGGGAATAGCAACGGTTCAACAGCTAAGAAAAACTAAACCAGACTACATCATACCAAACATTGAGAAAATCTTGAACTATATCGACTAGGATAATTTGAAGATTCTCGCTATTTTAATCGTGATTCCAGCAGCTATACTTAGGAGAGATAGCCAAAAGACTGCCCCGGTAAACGTGGAATAGTCTGTGTCAATCATGTTTGTTCCATAAAGAAGGCTAATAGATAATGTTCTCGGATACAGCAATAAAGAAAGCGCCATTGAAATGCCAATTAAGATCAAAAGGTAACCGACCCGATTTTTTTCAACAGCTTTGACCGAGGATAGAAGATTACAGTGATACCTGAGGCTGCGGCAACATAGCCAACAGGGAGCATAAAACCCCATATTGCGCCCGACACGTAGGGTTCAGCCATTGTGTGGTACAGCCCAAAAGGAACAAAAAGCACAGCAATTAGCAAGGCACCATAAGCTAGACGAAGAATCTGCAGCATTTTCACCATCTAACCCAAAGGCATATGCGATGAGGCACTTTTTAATTTAACTGTAAGGACTCGCCAAGTGAACTCACTAAATCAAACACTCAAGAAAGTATCAAATTATAAGAATTTATTACATCTATTTCAACCACAGCATACCCAACAACGCAATCAAGCAGATGGCCCGGCGGTATGATCATCAGTCAAGAAATGCAGATGATACCCTGCGAAATCGACACCGCTCATGCTTTCAGGGAAAAAGAAACCAACCAAGGTGCCGTCAACCGCTTCGAGATTAAACACAGTCTGATTCGCAACAGCCTCAAAAACTGTTGGATAGGGCTGAGACTGAATAGGAACACTTCTAGTCTTGGCCAAATCAAACGATCCATGAATACGTATAGCATAGATCAAATCATAATCGGGCAAAGAAGAATTAATGATAGATGTCAGCTGGGAGTAACTAGATACACTAGTAACTTGGAAGGACTGCTCAACATCAAAAAATGTTACAGTCGCGTAAGGGGTCATCTCCGAGGGAGCTATCTCTCTTGGGGCACCATCTACAGGGATCTGATAAAACTTGCCGTCTAAAGCAAACATTTCCCCGTTTAACCCATTGAGCGTCCCTATACCGAAATCCCCATGGATAGCAAGCTCACTAAAGGTAGTGTCCCCATCAAAATCTCCAGTTGCAAAGGTATTATATGGCAAAATTTGATAGAGGGCATCGGACTTTGGGGAAGAAAACGCGAAAAAGACAGCTAACGAGACCAACGCAATAATGCAGATGACCGCTAAGAGGGTAAGTTTTAAGCGCATAGACACACTTGCCACGTTCTAAAACATACAACGATCTATATTTTCGTTACCAAGATTAACAAAGAATTTGACTCATTCAAAGAAACACAATACAGATCTACAGAAGCCTATGTCACTGAAAATAAAATAAAGTTTAAAATAAATAAAAAACCGAATACTTACAGGGACTAATACATGAAATATGGAATACTCTATTGTGATCAAAACGGTGAATCACA
>CAZWFQ010000159.1:0-4174 GCA_964633225.1 uncultured Anaerolineaceae bacterium | reverse complement strand
CCTTCGATCGTGGCATCATAAGCCACCACCAGCTCGGCATTCGAACGCTGCAGCTCGCTGAACATATTGGCATTGTCCAACGCAATGGCTGCCTGGCGCGCCAGGGTCTCCAAGAAGTCCATCCATTCATCGTCTGGATGCAGTGGGCTGCGGTGAAAGATTTCCAAAACACCTTTGGCCTGGCCCTTGGCAATCAGCGGCGCTCCATAATAGGTTACAAAACCTTCTTCGGTCAAAATAGAGGCCAGGCGCGAAGCAGATGTTTCTGGGCTCAAAATCGGCAGGCTGACGATTTCGCGGCGCAACGCCACCATGCCAGCCAGGGCTTCACCGATGCGCACCCGCGTCCGAGAATAGGCGCCGGCGCGGAAACCGCGCCCGGCGGCGTAAGAGAGCACCTGCGAGTGCGGGCTGATCAAGAAAACTGCTGCGGCATCCACGCCCAGTTGGGTTTGCACCTGCTCCAGCATGATGCTGAGGGTCATTTTTAGATCCAGGCTGGAGGTAATGGCCACGTCGATGTCGCGCAGCGCCTCCACATAGCGCAAGCGGCGCTCGGTTTCTTCAAGCAAGTGAACGTTCAGCAGTGCCATCGCCACGCGCTCGGCCAGCTCTTGCAAAAAGGCCTGGTCGCTGTCGGTAAATTCGGGCTGGCCAAGCTGGCGCGCCAGGCTCAGCACCCCAAACGAATGCCCCTGCGCCGCAATGGGTGCCAGCAGCATGCCGCCAGCGGCCATCCCGCCGCCCTGGGGGCACATCTCAGCCAGCAGCCTTTCCTTCAGATCAACAACATCCAAGGCCACCATGCGCGAAGGCAGCCTGCCATCAATGGCGCGCCGGATCAGGCTGCCTTCCAGCGGCAGTTTGCCCATGGTCTCGCGCATGGTGGCCAATGTGTCCGGGTCGGGGTGGAAGAGCGCCACCGGCTCAGCCACCTGTTGTCTTTCATCCAGCAGGTGAATGCAGCAGGCGTCGCCCAATAATTCGGCAATGCGCTGGGTCACCATTTGCAAAGCCTGCTGGGGCTCACGTCCGGTAGTAGCCAGGACCTGCGAGACGGCGTCTAAGGCAGCCAGGCGGGTTGTGCTGTGCAGCAGCTCTTCCTCGGCATGCCGGCGGGCAGTGATATCTTCAATACTGCCTTCAAAGTAGAGCGGGGTGCCGTCTTCATCCTTCACCATGCTGGAGTTTTCTCTGCCCCAGATGATGCTGCCGTCGTAACGGCGCATACGCGCCTCAAACTGGCGCACCCCGCCCTCTGCTTCCACTTGTTTCTGCCAGTTGAGCCGGTCTTCAGGGTTAAGGTACAGGTCGTAGGCCTGGGTTGCCAGCAAGGCCTGCCGGTCAGGGTAGCCGATCATTTTGACAAACATGTCATTGGCGTCCAAGATCTGGCCGGAGGGTGAAGAACGATACAACCCCACCGGAACGCCGTTGAACAGGTTGCGGTAATGCGCTTCGCTGACCTGCAGAGCTCCTTGGGTGTGCTCCAGCTCATGGATGTTCTCTTCCAACCCGGCAAGGGTCTGGCTGAGCTGGGTCTTCATATTGTTCAGGGTTTCGGCCAGCAGCCCAATCTCGTCGCTGCCCGTCACCGGAAGGGTCTCATCCAAATGCCCCTGGCGCAGTTTTTCTACACCATGGTTCAGGTTAGCAAGCGGCAAGACGATGTACTTAAAACTGCGGGCGGTCATGATTCCGGCCAAAACAGCCGCCGCCAATCCCAACAGCAGCATGCCAACCAAGGTCCTGCGCATCAGTTGATCAACCTCTGCCTGGGCAATCAATACCCGCTGCGCTTCGTAATTCTGAAAATCAGTGATCGCTTGCTCCAAGGGGATTTCGTAATCTGAGATCAGGATCTCCATTGCCTGGTGGGTGAGCGGGCCGTACATCATCTCTGCTTCATGGACATCCGATAGGCGGTTGATCTGTAGATTTAAATTCACCAGGCGCTCTTGGATGTGGGCCAGCTTGGTACGTTCATCCAGGTCGTCCGGAGAAGTCTGCTCTACCGCCTGCTCGATCAACTGATTCAAGAGCAGGCGTTGGTTACCAATGGCCTCGGCCAGGGCCATGTGCTGTGCTTCAACACTAGCGGGGAACTCGCCCTCGAGGTAGCTGGCGGTAATATGACGCTGCAACAGGTTGATCAATACCAGGTTTTCAGATCTGATCTGGCTGCCCAGGGCCGAAAGCTGGCTGCGCGCTTGTGCGGCGGCAAAGCCCAGCCACATGCCGCGCACAGCCAGGCTGGCCAGAGCCACGGTGACAATGGTCAACATGGCCAGCAGGGCGAAGTTGATCGCCAGACGGCGGGTGATAACGCCTCGGAACCATTTCATAAATAACGACCTAGGGGCACTGCGCCCCGGGGAATCCCTCGCGGATCCACTGCTCAGTGGTCATATCCTGGGGCGGATTGACACACTCTGCCGGATAAATGATGATGTCTTCGATTTGAACCCGCTTTGTGTCGGGATCGTACGCACTCACGGTTCCATAGACAGCCGGTTCTACAGCCTGGTGGCCTGATCCGATCGCAAGGCTGATCGTGCCGCTGGGGGTGGGGTATTCCAGGTATTCGAAGGCTGCAATCACATCTTCTACTGTTGGCCAATGACCCTGCCCCACCGCCGCATTTTCATAGGCCAGCTTAACACCCAGCAGGGCCTGGGCCATGTGATAGACCGGGTAGGTAGGCAAAACCCCGTACTGTTCAGAATATAATTCCACCAGCCAGGTGTTCAGCTCGTTGTCTGGCGCCATAATGCCGTGCGGGCCGTGTGCGCCAATGATCGTGCCGGCAGGGATGCGCTCAGCCAGCATCGGCAAGCCCGACTCACCCACGCTCATCAACAGCGTACTGGTATCAAAAAGCCCGTCCGATGAAGCCTGCCTGACAAAATCCGTCAAATCGCCGCCCCAGAAACTGGTATGAATGATCTGCGGGGCTGCTGCTCGCAGGGCAGCGATCTCGGCGGCATAATCACCGGCATACAGCTTGGGGAACTGAACCCCCACCACCTGCACCTCCGGACGGAGCTGGCGCAGGGTATCGCGGAAGTGGGCCCAAGAATCTTGCCCCCAAGAATAATTCTGGTTAATGCCGGCCACCGTCTGCAGGCCAGGCACCTGGTGCAGCAGGTAACGCGCCCCGCCCAGGCTGTCAATGGCCTGGTGGGCATTGGTGCGGAAGACGTAGCGATAATCGCGCTCTTCGAAGAGGCGGCTGGTGCCGCAGTCAAAAGCAACCGTCAGCTTCTGCATCGCCTCGGCCACCGGGGCAACCGCCAGGCAGTCACTGCTCGAGATGTAGCCGATCACCAGGTCCACCTGTTCTTCTTCAAACAAGCGGCGCAGCTCAGCCACTTGTTTTTCATCGCCGCCCGATTCATCCACGTAAATGGGCACGATGGGCACCCCGCCAATGCCAGGCGTATCGTAAGGGGGCGGGGCCTGGCCGCTGTTCAGGCTGTCGATCATGGCCTGGGCGCCATCACGCGCCGGCAGGCCAAACGGCTCGGCCGCCTCACCGGTCAAAAAAACCACAATCCCAATCCGCAAGCCTTGTGCCTGCGCTGGCGCACCCGAAACGATGGGGGCATAAATACTGTGCATAACTGGAGAAGGCGCCGCCGGGCTTATAGGCGCGCAGGCAGAGAGCAATACCCCCCCGATCAGAAAGTACGCAAGAAAACGGGATATCATTTTCATAAAATTCAGGCCGTTTTGATTATAACAGCATATAAGTGCAAAGGCCAAAACCCTACGCCCTGTTTTAAGGTGATCGCGTATCGAACGGTTGGTCAGTTAGCCGCACGGGTACAAGCTCTGGAAGTTCACGTATTCAAGAACAGTCGAAACAGAGGCAAACCACGCTGGCTCCAGGGGTGCCCCGGCTGGTCGAACACCGATTGCAGCGCCGCATCCAGTCTCTCGCGCGGCAGCACCCCCTTCCGGCTGCGCGCCGGGATCCGTTGTGAGCGGATGACGAACTGGTCAGGGGCATTTCTAAAAATACTTCCTCTATACCTTCCGCGTAGAAATTATCACCGCTTGATCAAAGGCAAGAAAACCAGGTGGCCCGGCTGCACACTCTCCGGAAGCTCCAGCGGTATCAGGCCCGGGGCAGTGCGCAAGGGGGCGTCAGCATCCAGCACAAACCAGGTCA
>CAZWFQ010000158.1:0-4199 GCA_964633225.1 uncultured Anaerolineaceae bacterium | reverse complement strand
ACGATTTCTTGGGTTTAAGCGATGTTGAACCGATCCGTTCAACCTGCAAAGCCCGCAATTATTTGCTTGATAAGGATTTCCCCGAGATTACCCGTCGGCTTTGGGCGCCCTATACTTTGCTTGAAGCGGATACCGCTGATATGGCTGATGACGATGAGACTGCTTTTCTTAAGGATTTGGCAAAGATCGCTGAGGCGGGCAAGAGTACTGCGATTAACAAGTCTGTCACTGCGCAGGTGGTTGAGTCCGCATTAATTTAGGGGGTCTTGTGGCGTTGATGGATAAGCTTGAGGAAGGAGTCATCCGAGCGTATGGTACTCCGCGTTTTCTAATTAACAAGACGCCTGAGAATAGGGCAACTGCATATGTTGAGTTTGAAGCCTATGTTGAGGGGGTTATCAAGCCTAATCAGCGTTATTTCAAGCGTGTTTTGGAGTCGGAGATGTGGTATGATAGGCTAGCAAGGCTTGCCATTGAAGAACATGGAGAGAAAATCGCTAAAGGTATTGCTCTCCCAGTCAAGATCAAACAAAATTTCAAGCCAGTTAAGACCTCTGACATCTATGCTATGGCGGCAGCGGTTGCAAGTCTGTACGGTAACGGTAGCGGCGTTTTAGCAGAGTTCCCCGAGATTGCTTTTGAGATGATGAACTGGGACCAAGAATTGCTTAAGGCAAAAGATTCTGCTTCGTCTCCCGGTAAGGCCGCCGTTGTTAAGGGCGAAGATAAGGAGGGTAAATATGAGGAGTACATTATCCGTCGCCGATTGCCTGCAGCTCATCAGCATAGTTGATGCCGTAGAGGTCCTTGAGGCTTTCAAACGGATTCCCGATGAATTTAGGGGCTACACCTTTTTTGGTTCTGATGATCGCTGGTTGTACATTAAATCTGGCAACCCGAAGCTTTGCGAGAATTGTTTGGGCTATGATGGTGAAGTCTTCTATGGTGACAGCCTAAGATTCGAGTTTCCGTATCTGCGAATTATTGATGAGAACACGATTAACCCCAACGTTCACCCACATTGTGAATGTCTTCTGATTCGAGTTCCAGCTTAACAGATTGCCCAATAACTATAGAGGAAAGAAGTGCGCTCTAGCGATTTTGATGCCTTCTAAAAAACAATATACAGGCAGCGACAACAACCGCTATAACAATCAAAGCGGCAACTAGAACTGGGAAAGTTTGTGGTGTATGCGGAGTAGGATTGACGGTTGGCGTTGGAAATTCAATATTTGAACCTGTAAATGGAATTGATATTGGTTTCATTAGCGGATGATAATCCGGACCGATAACAGGTGTGCTTGTTTTTATGACATAAGGTTGGTTGCCTATTCCTGTATTGCCTATTTCGGTTGCATTGGGATATTCTGTTAAATAAAATCTCCAATAGTTTCTATCTACTGTTACGTTAGAAGCTAAAAATGACGTTACGCCATTTAATATATTATTTTCAGTTATAGTGGTAAAACTTCCTCCATAACTCATATCAATACTTCCTACGGTGCAATGGGTGATATTATTGTACCCAGAACCTACTAGGTTTAACCTAGTTATGTAATTGTTGTAGAATGTGTGATTTCCGCCACCATTTGTTGATACCTCTCCACCAATGATTATCAAGTTGCGGATTGTGATATTATAAATTGGTTGATTTGAAAACGAATGTCCTACTCCGTTTGTTAAGTCTATTCCTGCGTTATTGATAGCGTATCCTGCTCCATCGATAACAATGTTGCTTTTCTGAACCTGAATATTTTCTGTAATGTTAGCGGTTAAAGTATAGGTGTTGCCGCTTTGAGCAATGGCTGTTGTTCCTGTAACCGAGCCATCAGAACTAATTATTATATTGTTATTTGGCTGTGATTTGACGGGAGTACTCATTATGGTTAATAATGAAATGAAAAGTAGAATGAATGTCAATTTTAACAGTTTTTTCACGTAAGTGCCCCTTACTTGTGTTAATATATTGATACATTATAGGTGTTTTCGTCAAACTTTCTTGACTAACCTAGAGCTAATAGTTAGAACATATGGTCCAAGCTTCAACGCCTAACCTGAATTATGAGTGTCTTCTGATTCGGGTTCCAGCTTAACAGATTAAAAAGAGGCTGTAACTGCGGCTGTCCTATGTTACTACCGTGAAAGTGACGGGGTCTGAAACTCCGTACAGTTGATGATTGTCTTTCACGTAGAGGACGATGTTATGGACTCCGTTTGTAAGATTTGTAACCATTGGACCGGTTGGCAGGTCACCACGCACCGTTTCGTTTGCTCCTCCATCGAGACTGTAAACGACCCAAATTAGAATAGTTGGGGTAGCACTGTTATTAGGTGGTGGATTTACTGAATCAAACACTATGGGTATATTGTTTACGTTGTAGGTGCGGTTTTCAGGAGAGAGGAGCTTTATCTGTGGAGCTTCAAATAATTCTGCATTGATCGGGTTGTCGGGCAAAATTTGGAAAGGGTTGAAGTTCGAAACCTCATTTGATTTCCTAAGAGTGTTAGCTTGATCGTATGCAAAAATGGCAATAACTGAAGTTACAACTAATAGACCCACAAGTAGCAAAGAAATCGTGGTTAAAGCGATTTTGTTACTAAAACGTTTGTGAGTTTTGTGGGCTTTGGGAGAGGACTGCTCAACTGTTTGCACTGTAAGGAGAGCGTCTTTACCTTGGTCAGAGAGATAATATTTACCATAAGCGTCTGTTTTTATGAGACCATCAAGTTTGTTTAGATGATGTTGGAGATGCCCGCTGCTCTCAATTGAGGTTTTCTTTTTTAACTCTGAAAAACCGGCTGATCCTTCGCTAAGTGTTTTAAGAATCGCTATGCGGGTTGGATGACCCAGTGCGTCGAAGACTTCGGCGCGTTGTTGGTCTTGCCTAATTTCCTTATCATCTTCCATAGCTGAACCCAATAGCAGCAATGGCAAGATGGGTATATATTACCTCGTTTGTAGACCAAGAGAAAAAGAGGATAACTTGCCAGTCCTGTCTTCTGGACCAATCATTAACCGACCTAACAAAGCAACGTTTTGAGGCTATTGCCGCCTGGGTCAAACCAAACCCTAAACAAAGTAACTAAAGAGGAAAGAAAGTTTGTCAAAACAGTGTAGCCATGAGCTATTCTTCATTGCAGGTTTGCATAGACTTGATGCTGCCAATAAGAAGGCAGTGTTCTACTTGATGAATACTAGCCGGAATCGTAATCGCTGGGGAGTCACGCAAAAGGCGCTGGATGAGGCTTTGCCGTCGTTGCTAAAGAAGCCCTTGGGCATGGGCAACTGAGCGCTAATGAAGAGTACACTCCATTTGGATATGGAACTCCTGACCTATACGATATTCCAAATACTAACACTATGTCGCCCGACCCATATGATAACTTGCCTACCAACACTGATCCGCCAATTGAAATTCCCAACCCCTTTCCAGTGGTGCATGCCGTTATTTCAGCTGCGGCAATAGCGTTTACTATTACTGTTTTGCTCATTTACCATAAACGCAAAGCTAACAAGAAAAACGTTTGATTAGATGAGAAGGCAGCGAAAAGCAGGAAATCACAAGCCAACGACAGTACAACCAACCCTGCGTTCTAATGTGTTAGATTTTAAAAAGGCAAGGTAGTTATCGCTGTATTGGGCGACAAAATGGAAGAAGTGAAAATAGAAGACTGGCTTGAAATATGGCGAAGAATAGGCGTTCGACTCCTTAAGCTTCCGAAGTGGATGCAAGAAATCGTTCTTGACGACATCAACACAGCGATTAACAACAGAATCTCGGTCATGGAGGAAATTGAAAGTGTATACAGAAAAAATAAAGATTGACAGGCGTTTCGGCGAGAAATTTGGGGGGGACTATGAATTTCGCCAAATTACTCAGGGAGAATATGAGCGTGTACTCGTCAGTTACATGGATGCAAGCGGCAAAGTCGCTAAGCCAGACGTCCTTAAAGTCAACAGAGAATGCCTCTGGATGTCTCTTGCCAGTCAGCCTGACTCAAAACCCCTTAGTAAAGACCTCGTAGTTCAAGGGCGACTCCCTTATGGGCTTAGTATCAAGCTGCAGGAAACCTACGACAAAGTTAATGGCATTGAGATGGAAGAGCAGCGTTTTTTATCCTCACCCTCCACAGAAAACAACCCAGCGCTTTCCTGACAAAGTTCGTATTATGTGAACATTTCGGCTGGACAGAAGACG
>CAZWFQ010000157.1:0-4435 GCA_964633225.1 uncultured Anaerolineaceae bacterium | reverse complement strand
CGCCGCTGCTAACGCAGCTTAGTGCGCCGGGCGATTGAGGCTGACCGGCTGTTCGCCTGAGCGGTGTTCTTTACCGCCATGATCCTGTGGGGCCCGCCGGGGACAGGCAAGACCACCCTGGCGATGGTGATTGCCAACACCACCAAGAGCCAGGCGATGCGGAGCATCGCGCCGAGACGCTCTCGGCGGTGCTGGCAGGCAAGGCAGATTTGCGCGAGGTCATTGATGCGGTGCTGGAGCGGCGCAAGCTGTATCAGACGAAAACCGTGCTCTTCGTGAAGGATGTTCGAGAAGCACTTAATGGGGGCTGTAAAGCCCGAGCAATATTTGCTCCGTCTCTCTGTCTGCTTCTAATTCGCCTGTTAGCTGAGCAATGAATTTTTCTAGAAAGGCCTTTTTCTCCAGCAGAATCTCTCTTGCACCCTCTGTGTTCAAGATCGCAAGCTTCTTGTCACAATAGGGCAATTCAAAATCAACCAACCTTTTTCGAAGCTCATGAAAGAAAAAAGAGGAGTGAGTTTCCAGCCAATTGCTGGCCATAAAAATGGACATTACACCAATTTCGTCCAGCGTATCCGCGTCTTTGAGCACAGCCTTACTAAAATCTTGTTCAGGCATGTTTTTCTGGGAATGATCTGCGATCATCTCCAGTACTTTTGCAATTTCGTGGTTTTGTAAGCCATGGTCCAAATTGCACTGAAACCATCTTGCAGTAAGCTCCGCTCCTATCCGGGCATGGTTTTCTCTGTCATCTAGCCGGGCTATGTCATGTAAAATTGCTGCCAAGCGGATTAAGATGATCTCGTGCTCGGTAAGACCATGATTTTCATAAGCCAGGATTCTTAACGCGTATGCCTCAACGTGGAGCGAGTGAAGCACAGCAAACTCCCAGTCTTTTCTCCAAGGATGTTTTATCTCAAAATCAGCATGTTTGCCCTTGAGACAATCAATCAAGTGCTGGCGGGCGTCGTAGAGGATATCTGATGGCATAAGCTCTCTGTAACTTTCTGTCCAAATTATACTCCTTGCCATGCCCGGTCTTATAATCTTTGCTATGGACATCTTCAGCCATGCCCACGAAACCCGCATGCGCAACGTTCCGTAGGAACGCCGCGCACCCTGGACGATGCCGCTCCAGAACAGCGGGCGTCGGCCAGGAAGACATTCTTGGCCCCGGGCAAGGCCGACTTGCGCGAAGTGATTGAAAAGGCGCTGGAGCGGCGCAGTGCGCTGTTTTGCAGCGCCCTGTACCAGACCAAAACCGTGCTCTTCGTGAAGGATGTTGCAGAAGTACAATGATCGTCGAAAGTGGGCAAACCCGCCGCACAACCCCACTAACTACACTTTGTATAGTTTTCCTAACGGTCGGGTTCAGCCGCACGCGGAGCAACGTCGGCTGGAACCCATTGTCAGGCGCGGTCATGTGTCCAGCCCCTCAATCACTAGGGCGAATTGCGCTCCACCAGCGGCAGGAAGACCGTGTACCCGTTACGCCAGGCAAAACCAAAGGCGTAATAGTCTTTCGATGAGCCGCCGCCATAATTCATATCATGGGTGAAGACATAGTGCGACACATCCTGGGTATATGTGAAGGTGAACTCTCCATTCTGGCTGGGTGCAGTCGCAAATCCCGGCGCACTGTCGTAGTCTTTCCCCTCAATACTCGGCATGTACAGAGTCCCATCCGCGGCGATCTCAATCCCCCCGCCACTTAAACCCGCGTAGTTCAACAACAAAGCAGTAAACACTTCGCTCCCTACCGGTGCAGCCGCCACCTGGTTGTACCACTCGTCTGAGATGACGTCGCCGGATTGCGCTTTGAGGTAACCCAAGACCTGGAACAGGGTTTCGTTGCCATGCCCCTGGGCGATCAGGTAGTCAACGAGATGACCCGGGGCCTCGTTGCTGAGAATGAAGGTCGTTACGGTTTCAACGGTCGTCGCGTAAATGATTTCATCATCAGCAAAGTCCGTCATCCCTTTACGGGTAAGGGTTGGTTCTGGACTTGCCGCTTGTGCGGGTGAGATCACGAAGTACATGCCCACAAACGCCAGGGCCAAGGTCAGCCCTAATATTGCTGATATCCAACCAACTGCATTCTGGCAAGGCTTGCGGTTCATTGATATGCCATCCTTTCTGCCTGGGGGCATGCATAATTGTACAACTAAAAAGTCCACCAATGCAAGCAAAAAGCCGTTCGCGTTATAATGTGTGTATGGACCTCTTCACCCACGCCCACGAAACTCGCATGCGCAACGAAGCCCCGCTGGCGGCGCGCATGCGCCCGCGCACCCTGGACGAGTACGTCGGCCAGGAAGATATCCTCGGCCCAGGCAAACTGTTGCGCCGCGCCATTGAAGCTGACCGGCTGTTTGCATCCATGATCCTGTGGGGCCCGCCGGGGACAGGCAAGACCACCCTGGCCATGGTCATCGCCAATACCACCAAGAGCCACTTCGAGACGCTCTCGGCGGTGCTGGCGGGCAAGGCCGACTTGCGCGAAGTGATTGAAAAGGCGCTGGAGCGGCGCCGGCTGTACCAGACCAAGACCGTGCTCTTCGTGAAGGATGTTCGTGAATCACTTAATTGGGCTCTTTTTGTGCTGCTAAACCAGGATATTTGCGAAAGAACTCAACCGCGATAGCCTGTACCAGGGATTCTTTGCGTAAACTCATTACACCAATAGATTTCCTGTACACGACGGTCATAACGATCATGAACTTGCCAGAATTCATGTTTTGTTCTCACCCTCGTATATTCCGCCTTTAAATTCCAAAAGCACAGCATGCCACCGAAAGAACCATGCCCGTATGGACTGTAATCTGAATATAAACAGCCGATGCAGGTGCGAAAATGAACACCTGCGGGCAATTGAGTCTGAATTTCCAATAATTCGCCTTCCCACCAGCCACTGTTACCAGAACTGACATAGATATTACCTTCGTAATCGAGGCTGAGGAAAATACGCTCATCATCCAGACCGCCGCGTTTGGTAGGATTACCCAGGATGATCTTTGCGTGTAAGAACCCCTCGATTTGCTGTTTTTGGCTGAGCATAGGTACGCGAATAGTGCATTCGATGCAACAGGAACACAAACAACCCTGACTTAGATGGAATTCTTGTGCGACTACGGACATGTCTCCTGCAGGAGCGAACCCATCAAAGTCAGGCCCAATAAAATCGCGACCGCGAAGAGACATGTAAAGACGCTCGCCGTCATTGCGGATGGTAGTTGACTCTTTACCTTGCTCATCCATGTATTGCGCCGGGTACTCAGAAATATCCATACTTGCCCCAATTATAACTCCTTGCCCCTCCTCCTACCCGGCGTTATAATACATTTAGATTCAGAAAGGTGGCTGGCATGTTACAGCAGGTAACTGTTAAAACAGACGATCGTAAAACGCTGAAACCATTGCTTAGATCAGCAATGGAAAACGAGAAGAAAATGGTGCTCTTGGGCCTGGAACGTACTCGCGCCCGGCTGGCAGAGTTTGAGCAAACCTATCATCTGTCTTCGGCAGAGTTCGAACGCCGTTTGCATGCCTCCGAAATTGCTGAAACTGTGGACTTCAGTGAATGGCGCATGGAAATAGGAATGCTCAAGTTGTTAGAGCGCCAATACAAGGCTCTGGAAGATGCCGAGCTTGATTGAAGACTATGTGCAGTCGCTATTGAATGCGGTTGCAAATTCGCCAATTGTCAGCGCGTCAAATATACAATTGGACAAACGCACAAATCGCTCCGGTTTCATTCGGGGCGACTTGTTTTTTGGGGATGGGTCGCGTTTATATTTTCGTGAATTGGTGAATACTGATGACCTGGTGATGCGTTTGATGTATAGTTACCACTATCAGGATGCTTCAGCCCAATTAATTTTCCGCTATGATGACACACCGCATCATACGAAAACGGCCAGTTTCCCACATCACAAACATATTGAGCAGGAAGGCAATATTGTTGCATCTGCTCCACCCACCTTGGCTAGCGTGATGGGTGAAATCGAGAAATTTTTTCCTCTGAACAAATAGTCCATGGACCTCTTCACCCACGCCCACGAAACCCGCATGCGCAGCGAAGCCCCCCTGGCGGCCCGCATGCGCCCGCGCACCCTGGACGAGTATGTTGGCCAGGAGGACATCCTCGGCCCGGGCAAGCTGCTGCGCCGGGCTATCGAAGCCGACCGGCTATTCTCCTCCATACTCCTCTGGGGCCCGCCGGGCACCGGCAAGACCACCCTGGCGATGGTCATCGCCAACACCACCAAATCGCATTTCGTGACGCTTTCGGCGGTGCTGGCGGGGAAGGCTGAGCTGCGCGAGGTGATCGAGGCGGCGCTGGAGCGGCGCAAGCTCTACCAGACCAAAACCGTGCTGTTTGTGAAGGATGTTCGTGAATCACTTAATTGATTATGGCAACTAAGAAGAAAGACAA
>CAZWFQ010000156.1:0-4471 GCA_964633225.1 uncultured Anaerolineaceae bacterium | reverse complement strand
ACCGGCGCTACCGCTACCCGTTTATCAATTGCACCAACTGCGGCCCGCGCTTTACGATCATTCGCGATATTCCTTACGACCGGCCTAAAACCACCATGGCTGATTTTGAGATGTGCCCAACCTGCCAGGCCGAATACAATGACCCTTTGAACCGGCGCTTCCACGCCCAACCAGTAGCTTGCCCACATTGCGGTCCTTACGTCTGGCTAGAGGAGGGAGGGCAGAGTACTGCCGCCAAGCAACAAGTTGGCGAAGAGGCTATCCGGAAAGTGAAAGACCTGCTCCATCAAGGCAAGCTCGTGGCCATTAAAGGGCTGGGGGGATTTCACCTGGCTTGCAACGCGCTGAACCCTACCGCGGTGGCTGAATTGCGCCGTCGGAAACTGCGTGTTGACAAACCCTTTGCCTTAATGATGCCCGATCTTGAGACGGTGGAACAGCATTGCATACTCAACGCGGCCGAAAGGGAGCTTTTAGAATCGAGCGCCCGGCCCATCGTAATTTTGAAGCGCAAACCCCACTCCCAGGTAGCAGAATCGGTCTCTCCTTACCAAGACACCATAGGAGTGATGCTGCCTTATACCCCCCTGCACTATTTGCTCTTTGCATCCATGCCCGAAGACAACTTGGCTACTCCAAAGTTGACTGCTTTGGTGATGACCAGCGGCAACCTATGCGAAGAGCCAATTGTTACCAGCAATCAAACAGCCCGGCAGCATTTGGCTGGTTTGGCAGATGCCTTTCTGATGCACGACCGGGATATTTACGTCCGGTGCGATGACTCGGTTATGCGGGTGGTTGCCCCGCCAAATCCATCTGGCGCCGGTCAGGAGTGCTCAAGCTTGCCGGTGCGGCGCTCGCGAGGCTATTCACCCTACCCGGTCAGACTGCCCTGGGAAGTCCAGGCGGTGTTGGCAACCGGGGCAGAGATGAAGAATACCTTTTGCCTTGCCCGCGACCGCTATGCCTTCCTGAGTCATCACATTGGAGACCTGGAAAACTACGAAACGCTGTGCTCTTTTGAGCAAGGGATAACCCATTTTGAACAGTTGTTTCGGATTCATCCCACTGCGCTGGCCTATGATTTGCATCCCAATTACCTGGCAACTCGCTATGCCCAAGAACGGGCTGAGCGTGAACACCTGCCAGCCGTAGGGGTCCAGCACCACCATGCCCATGTGGCTGCTTGTATGGTTGAACATGGTTTGCATGGCGATCACCCCGTGATCGGCGTAGCCTTCGACGGAACCGGGTATGGAGAAGATGGGGCTATTTGGGGTGGAGAATTCCTGGTAGCAGATTATTCCGGTTACCAGCGCCCTTTTCACCTGGCATATGTGCCCTTGCCTGGCGGCGACGCCGCCATCCGCAAACCGTCTCGGACAGCTCTTGCCTACTTATATCAGGCAGGGCTGGATTGGGCGGACAGCCTGGAATGTGTGACAGCCCTGAGCGCACCTGAAAAACTGGCTTTGAGAGCCCAGTTGGAAAGCGGACTCAATTCTCCACCCACTTCAAGCATGGGCCGTTTGTTTGATGCTGTTTCGGCCTTGATTGGAGTGCGGCAAAGTGTGAATTACGAAGGTCAGGCTGCCATCGAGCTAGAAGCACTGGCCCACCCTGACGAATACAAGGCTTACGCGTTCGACCTGGAAAGCTCTGTCACCGGAGAAGGGCTGGTAGATCCGTTGGGCATGGTGCGGGCCATCTTAAGCGACCGCCTGGCTGGCGTGCCGGCCGGGCGAATTTCTGCCCGCTTTCATAACAGTGTTGCCGAAATGGTAGGGCAAGTTTGCAACCAGATCCGCCAGGAAAATGGTATCGGCATAGTGGTTCTCAGCGGTGGGGTCTGGCAGAATATTACTCTGTTGCAGAAAACGTTGGCCATTTTAAAGCGGGATGGTTTTACGACCTACACCCATTGCTTGGTACCGCCAAACGATGGCGGGCTGGCCCTCGGCCAGGCAGTGATTGGCCTAACCCGGCTGGGTCTGAACAAAGGTTAGGACTGGTTATTAACAAAAAGAGCTTGCGCTTGTTAGGAGATAAAAACGATGTGCTTAGGCGTGCCGGGAAAGATCATCAAAATTTATGAAGCAGATGGGCTGCAGATGGGCCTGGTTGACTTCGGCGGTGCTAGCCGGGAAGTCTGCCTGGCGTATGTTCCGCAAGCCCAGGTAGGCGATTATGCCGTCATTCACGTTGGGTTCGCCTTGAACCTGATCAGTGAGCAAGAGGCTTTGGAAACCATAGGGTTGTTGAGACAAATGGCGAACTTTACCGAAGAAAGTGCTCCTGGCGAGCTGCCTGCCAGCTGAGGGATTAGTTATGAAGTACGTCACTGAATATCGCGATGCCAACCTGGTCCAAGGTGTGCTAGCCGAAATTCGCAGCCTGGTAACCCGCCCATGGGTGATTATGGAAATCTGCGGCGGTCAAACCCATGCCATCCTGCGGTATGGGCTTGACCAGTTGCTGCCACCTGAGATTGAGCTCGTGCACGGACCGGGCTGTCCGGTGTGTGTAACGGCCTTAGAAACGATCGAAAAATCCCTAGCAATTGCCTCGCGTCCAGAAGTGATATTTACTTCGTATGGAGACATGCTGCGCGTGCCCGGTTCAGGTCGGGATCTTTTTTCCGTCCGGGCATCTGGTGGCGATGTGCGGGTAGTGTATTCTCCGTTAGACGCGGTCAAAATTGCTCAGCAGAATCCCAATAAGCAGGTAGTCTTCTTTGCAATTGGGTTCGAGACGACCGCGCCGGCCAATGCAGCCAGCGTTTTGCAAGCGAAGGCGCTTGGTCTGCAAAATTTTAGCGTATTGGTTTCTCAGGTGTGCGTTCCGCCAGCCATGCACGCGCTGTTGAGCGCCCCCACCAATCGGGTCAACGGCTTCCTGGCGGCCGGGCATGTGTGCGCGGTCATGGGGTATCATGAATATCTACCTATTGCCCAGCAGTATGGCATGCCGTTGGTCGTCACCGGATTCGAGCCGCTGGATATTGCCCAGGGCATCCTGATGGTTGTACGGCAGTTGGAAGAAGGGCGAGCCGAGGTGGAAAATGCCTATGCCCGGGTGGTCACACAAGCTGGCAATCAACCAGCTCAGGCTGTCATTCAGCAAGTATTTATGGTGTGTGACCGCAAGTGGCGCGGTATTGGATTGATCCCAGCCAGCGGATGGTGTTTGCGGCCAGAGTACGCTGATTTCAACGCCGAGGTGCGCTTCTCCGTTGAAGAAATCCAGCCAGAAGAGTCGCCGGTGTGTATTTCTGGGCAGATCTTGCAGGGATTGCAGAAACCGCCTCTATGCCCGGCTTTTGGCAAAGAGTGCACGCCCGAACATCCGCTGGGAGCTACCATGGTCTCCGCAGAAGGTGCTTGTGCGGCATATTACCGCTACGGAGGAAAATAAGCGTGGAAAAATCTTTGCTTCAGTTTGAAGGAGCCGTTTGCCCGCTTCCGCTGCGCCATTCGGGCCAGATAGTTATGGGGCACGGCAGCGGAGGAAAACTGAGTCACGATCTGGTGGAGCAAGTATTTCTGCCACCCTTCGACAACCCAGCTCTCCGGGCTGGCGACGATGCTGGGGTTGTTTCATTACCCGATGGCACCCGCCTGGCTATCAGCACCGACGCCCACGTGGTCTGGCCGTTGTTCTTTCCCGGCGGCGATATTGGTCGGTTAGCTGTGTGTGGCACGGTTAACGATGTGGCAATGATGGGCGCCGTCTCGCTGTACTTGAGCGCAGGATTTGTTTTAGAAGAAGGCGTGGAATTGAATATCGTGAGCCAAGTGGTGGAATCAATGCACCTGGCGGCACAAGAAGCCGGGGTACAGATCGTAGCAGGCGACACCAAGGTAGTCCAAAAAGGCAAGGCAGACGGTATGTATATCACCACCGCCGGGGTAGGGTTGCTGAAACCTGGCACGCAGATTGGCGGTGCGCTGGCGCGCCCGGGCGATGTAGTGATCCTTTCAGGGCCCGTGGGCGACCATGGGATTGCAGTGCTCAGCGCCCGGGGCGAGCTTGGTTTCCAGGCAGATGTAACCAGCGATGTGGCCCCCCTAAATGGCCTGATCGCTGACTTGCTGGCGGCAGTTTCGGGCGTGCATGTCTTGCGCGACCCCACCCGCGGTGGCGCCGCTACCACTCTGAATGAGATTGCCAGGCAGTCGCAGGTGGGTATCCTGATCGAAGAGAGTCACATCCCAGTCAGGGAAGCCGTGCGGGCGGCCTGTGAAATGTTAGGCTTCGATCCACTATACGTAGCCAATGAAGGAAAGCTGCTGGCGATTGTAGATGGCGCCCAGGCTGAAGCGGCCCTAACCACCATGCGCGCCAGCCGATATGGCGCTGAGGCCGTTATCATTGGTGAAGTAGTAGCTGAGCCGAAAGGCCGAGTTCTAATGAAAACAGCCTACGGCAGCACGCGGATTGTCGACGTCTTGGCTGGAGAGATGCTGCCCCG
>CAZWFQ010000155.1:0-4683 GCA_964633225.1 uncultured Anaerolineaceae bacterium | reverse complement strand
GAGGAAGCGTTAAATTTCGCCAACGAAGCGCACCAAATCAGTCGAACGATTGGCAATCTTTGGAACCAGGCCTACGCCCAAGAGATGATCGGCATAGCCAGGGCGGAATATGGGCAGGTAGATGCAGCCATCCAACACCTCCAAGAAAGCATTCACCTTGCCCACCAGGCAGGGGTAAAAGTTCTTGTCTATCGCGGTGCTTTAGAATTGGCTTTTCTTTACCATTCGCTTGGTGCCATAGCGCAGGTCGAGGCCCTCACAGATTTGATCGCCGCCTATATGGACGAATACAAGGATACGAACGAACAGTTGCGCATCATAAGCTTACTTGGCATTCGCATGACCACTGCGGTGTGCCGCAATGACCTGGAGCAGGCTACCCATCTACTTACTGAAAGTGAGCAAAAAATCGGCTCCTTTGCACACAAGGTGGTCAGGCCCATAATAGCCAAAAATGAAGTCTTACTCGCCCAAAAACGCTTTGAACAGGCCAGGCAGTTAAGCGACGAATTGATCGCAATCTTTCATACATACCAATCTATGCGCTTCATGGCCAAGATATTGATCCTGAAAAGTAAAGCCCTGCTTGGCTTGGAGGATCTGGATGGCGCATCCGAATTGCTCACACAAGCCCACGCCCTGGTGTTAAAACGCCGCGCTTACATTTACCTGCCTGCTGTTTTATCATTGTTGGCAAAAAACGCCTGCCTGCGCCGCGATCCAGCCCTGGCTGAAAGCTACAGGCAGCAAGCAAAAGCAAGCGCCGAATCTTTGCTCAACAACATCTCCGATCCCAGCATCCGGGAGGCCTTTCTCAACCACCCCGAAATTCAAACCATCTTCAGCGAAGGTGTTTCTGATGGGGCATAAGAAAGTGGTCGTTGCGATGAGCGGCGGCGTTGACAGTTCAGTCGTCGCCGCCTTGCTGGTCGAGCAGGGTTACGATGTCACCGGCATGATGCTGCGCCTGTGGAGCGAGCCAGGCAGCGAAGCCGAAAACCGCTGCTGTACCCCCGATGCCCTGGCGTTGGCGCGGCGCGTGGCAGGCAGGCTGTCCATTCCATTCTACGCCATCGACGCCCGGCAGGCTTTTCGCGAGATCGTAGTGCAAAGCTTTATTGACGGCTATACGCACAACACCACCCCCAACCCCTGCCTGGTTTGCAACCGGCATCTGCGCTGGGATTTCCTCTTGCAGCGCGCCCTGGCTTCGGGCGCCGAGTACCTGGCTACCGGACATTACGCCCGCCTGCAAACTACCTCCGCGGGCGTTCAGTTGCTTCGGGGCCGCGATGAGCACAAAGACCAATCCTATGTGCTGCATGCCCTGAACCAGGCTCAACTTCAACGCACGATCTTCCCACTTGGCACACTCACCAAGCCCGAAGTGCGCATTTTGGCCCGTAAGTTTAATTTACCCGTAGCAGAAAGGCCCGATAGCCAGGATCTATGCTTCTTGGGCGCTTCCGATATCCACGATTTTCTCATCCGCCACGCTCCCTTTGCCGCCAATCCAGGCCCCATCCTGGATCAAAACGGGGTGCAGCTTGGTATCCACCAGGGATTGGCTTTTTACACCATTGGGCAACGCAAAGGGCTGCGCATTGCCGCACCGCATCCGCTCTATGTGCTTCAAAAAGATGCTTCTCGCAACGCCCTGATCATTGGTCCCGCTGAAGAATTGGGTCAGGCCGCGCTGGTGGCAATCAACGCGCACTGGATTTCGGGCCAGGCGCCGATCAGCCCGTTTCGCGCCCAGGTCAAGATCCGTTACAAAGCCCGTCTTGAATATGGCCTGGTCACCCCGCAGCCATCCGCAAGCTTTCACGTCCATTTCGATTCTCCCCTCCGCGATATCACCCCCGGTCAGGCTGCCGTACTTTACGATGGCGAGGTCTGCCTGGGCGGAGGAACAATCTCATCAACCCCTACCCCTCATTCCCTCGAGTAAAAAACTATGTCTACTCCTGTTTTGCTTCTTGGCCTGGTCATCTCTACCCTTCTTGGAGCCGCCTTTCACCTCTGGCGAGGCGGCAAAGCCGGGCGCTTACTTCTATATATCATCTTAAGCTGGCTTGGCTTTTGGGCCGGGCACCTGGCTGCGAGCAGCCTGGAATGGACCTTTGACCTGGTTGGGCAACTGCACCTGGGCACTGCTGCCGTCGGCAGCTTGCTGTTCTTGTTTGCAGGTTACTGGCTCAGCCTGGTCAAAGTGGAACCGCGTAAGAAGTAAAAAAATCCCCTTGTTTTCACAAGGGGATTTCGAGAGTCAATAATCAGGATTACTAAGACAGCTTGAGGACGTCAGCAGCCTGCAAACCCTTGGGGCCCTGCTCAATGGTGAATTCCACGCGCTGCCCCTCATCCAGGGTCTTGAAGCCTTCGGATTTGATGGCCGAAAAATGTACAAAGACATCTGGGCCACCCTGGCGTTCAATAAAGCCATAACCTTTCGCGGCATTGAACCATTTGACTGTGCCTGTCACACGCTCGCTCATTGCATTACACTCCTTGTTACTAGTTGGTTGGTTGTTTGTGGCCTTCGTCTGATCTGCCGCTGCGCCACCGGTATTCCCGATTTAAGCGCAACCGGCCCGAACGCACTACTGTTCAGACCGGCTTCTTACGAATTCCAGGAAGAACACACGTGCCACTTTCTGGTTGGCAGTTTATCAGGCAAAGAGAATTTCGTCAAGGGTTTTAATTCTGCACTCATAAAAATAAAACCGGGTACAATTGGGGATTGTTTCACCCATACTATACGAATGAGTTTTCTAGAAAGAATCGATTATGAGCCCTTCCTCCTCCCGCACGCATGCCCAGGCTGGCGATATCGCCATGTTGGTCAGCGCCCAGAACAAGCGCTTTCTGATCCGCCTGACGCCCGACCATAAGCTCGAAACCCATCGCGGCATCTTGCCGCATAATGAACTGATTGGACAATCTTGGGGCAGCCGGGTACGCAGCCACCTGGACAGTCCCTTCGTCCTCATCCAGCCGACTCTGGCAGACCTCTTAATGGAAACCCGCCGCAACACCCAGATCATGTACCCCAAAGACATCGGATTCATCCTGGTAACGATGGGCATCGGCCCTGGGCAGCGCGTGATCGAAGCCGGTTCTGGTTCCGGTTCCTTTACCACCGCCCTGGCGCATGCCGTCGGCCCCCAGGGGCGCGTCATCTCTTACGACGTGCGCCCCGAAATGCAGCGCCTGGCGCTCAAGAACGTTTCGCTGGCAGGGGTAGCAGATCAAGTCACCTTCAAAGAGAAGGATATCCTGGCTGGCTTCGACGAAAGCGGCGAAAATGCTGCCGATGCACTCTTCCTGGACGTGCCCTCCCCACACGAGTATACAGATCAAGCTCATGCAGCGCTAAAACCCGGCGGCGCCTTTGGATCAATACTGCCAACCACCAATCAGGTTTCTACCCTGCTGGTGGCCCTCAAACGCTCCGGTTTTGCTTTTATCGATGTTTGCGAAACCATACTGCGCTATTACAAAACCGTCCCCGAACGCCTGCGCCCCACCGATCGCATGGTTGCCCACACCGGCTACCTGATTTTTGCCCGCGCTGTGCTCCCCGAAGCAGGCGAATTGCTTAACCAAGAAACGTCCAGGCGCCGTGGCCAATCCACGCAGTCAGAAGAGATCGAGCAAATCGAGCCGGATGAGGATGAGCTTGCTTGATTTAAGTACCGAGGAAATTGCATACCGTTTGGCCCGCGCCCAAGAACAACCCAGCGAAGAGGCCTATCCCTCTGCCTTTCTCTCTGATGCCCCGCGTCCGGCGGCCGTGCTTGTGCCGCTGCTGCGCGCCCCCATTTCCGATCATGGCGAACAAGGCTGGCACCTACTCCTTACCCGCCGGTCTGACCGCCTGGCTGAACACCGCGGTCAGGTAGCCTTCCCTGGCGGGCGGTCAGACCCTGGCGACCCCACGCCCGCAGCCACCGCCCTGCGAGAAGCCGATGAAGAAGTTGGCATCAGGCCGGCTGACGTGCAGCTCCTCGGCGCCCTGAACAGCGTCTTGACCATCACCAACTACAGCGTTACCCCGGTCATTGGCGTCATCCCCTGGCCCTACCCAATTCAGCTCCAGCCCGACGAGGTAAGCCGCGTCTTTACCATTCCCTTGCATTGGTTGGCAGATCCCGCCCATCGAGAAATCCAGCGCCGCACCATTCCATCGCCGCAAGGCGGAGAGTCCCTCCCGGTTATCTATTTCCATCCTTACGATAACGAAGTGCTGTGGGGTATGAGCGCCGAGATCACCATGACCCTGCTGAAAACCCTCTTGGGTTAAACAATACGAGCGGCCAGGTTGGCCGCCCGTATTGTTTAACCCAACAACTGTGGTTGTTGAAACTAATCTTCCTCTTCTTCTGTCTTGCCGTGTTCCACAACTTCTGGCTCACCAGCCGCAGGCTCCACAGCCACAACCGCGGCACCTTCTTCAGAAGCCTGAGAGGTGACCAGGACCAGCATCGCGTCAGGATCGGTCAAAATCTTGACACCATCCGAGATCTTCAGATCGCGGACGTAGACACCAGAGCCAATCGACTTCAATTTCGAAACATCCACCAAAATCTGCTCGGGCAGATCCTGCGGCAAGCACTCAACCTGCAGGTCGTTCACGCCGGTCATCAAAATGCCGTTGTAATCTTTGACCGCCGGAGAGAT
>CAZWFQ010000154.1:0-4708 GCA_964633225.1 uncultured Anaerolineaceae bacterium | reverse complement strand
CTTCGGATCAGACGGTTGGGAGTTCGAGTCTCTCCGGGGGCACCTAAACAACCCTATTCAAACGGCCACCCCCCTGACTGCATCCCTGGGGGGTGGCCGCGTGTGCCCTGTAGCTTTTGTAGGAACTTAATGACCAATACCTTTCAACGCAATAGCTTCACCTGGCTAGCCTATCTCCTGCTGGCATTTTATGGCAGCATCCTGAACATCATCGGCCCCATCACCCCATTCTTAAAAGAAGAACTGGGATTATCGTATACCGTCAGCAGCCTGCATTACACCGCCTTTGCCGTAGGCATGCTCATGGTCGGCCTGAGCGGGCACCTGATCATCGAGCGCATCGGCCGCAGGCGCTCCCTCTGGCTTGGCGCCCTTGGCCTCAGCACCGGCGCCCTCATCTTGATCGCCAGCCGCAACCCCTGGATCACCATCGGGGCATCCTTCACCATGGGTGCCATCGGCTCCTTCATCCTCGTCATCGTCCCGTCAGCCCTCGCCGAACAGCACGGTCAATTTCGCGCCAGCGCCCTATCCGAAGGCAACGTCATCGCCTCCATCGTCTCAGCCTTCACCCCCTTGCTAGTCGGATGGACCGCCCGTTTGCCAGGCGGCTGGCGCATCTCGTTGGCGCTATTCGCCTTCATTCCCATCATCTTATGGCTGGCCTTCCGCAAGGCCAGCCCGCCAGAAACACTTCCGCTGCAAACCACCTCAACCGGCCACAAGCTTCCTCCAGCACCCCTGCCTGCCGTCTACTGGGTTTATTGGGCTGCCCTTGTCCTTGCCGTATCAGTCGAGTTCTGCATGATCTCCTGGAGCGCTGACTATCTTGAAAAGAACCTCGGAATGCTAAAAGCCAACGCCGCCCTGGCGGTCAGTGCATTCCTGGTTGGCATGATCCTGGGGCGGGTCACAGGCAGCCGCCTGGTGCAGCGATTCCCCATCCGCACAGTTGTGCTAGGCTCCATCATCCTGGCAGGGGCCGGTTTCTTGATTTACTGGCTGCCCAACAACCTGATCGTAGGCCTGGTCGGGCTCTTCATCACCGGCCTGGGTGTTGCCAGCCTTTACCCCCTCATCCTCTCCCTGGCCCTTGGCGCTGCCAAAGAAAACACCATTGCAGCCAGCACCCGCGCCACGCTTGCATCTGGCACCGCTATCTTAGCCTTGCCCCTCGTCCTCGGCCGCCTAGCTGACTACGTTGGCATTCGCCAGGCTTACAGTGTTGTCGCCATTCTGCTCATCAGCGTTTTCCTAATTATCCTGTTCACTCAAAACGCCAAAAAGTAACGATCCGCCGCCTCTTTCTCGTTTACGTGCTATAATCTTTCAGGCAGTTTTCGAAATCCTGCCAGGAGATCTCTATGGAAATATTTAGCGCAGCCACTGTAAGCACCCTCTACCTGGTACTGTTGATCTTGGGGCTCATCTATGCCCTCTTCCTGCTTTTTAGCGGCCAGTTTGGAGGCGGGGATGCTGACCTTGAACCTGGAGACTTGGATCTGGATCTGGACCTGGGAGATAGCGACCTGCATGTCCCCTCTGGAGACCACGCCGCCGGCGGCGAAGACCGCACCGGCATCTCTCCCATCAGCCCCTTCACCATCGCCATCTTTGTCACCGCCTTTGGCGCCACCGGCCTGGTTGCCCGCGGGCTCTTCCAGGTCTCTGAACGCACCAGCCTGATCTGGGCCACGCTCGGCGGGTTGATCGTCTCAGTCTTGGCCTACATTGGCTTTACCTACTTATTCATCAAGCCGCAAGGTTCCAGCGAAGTGCGCGTCTCAGACCTGGCCGGTTCGGATGCTGAGATCATCACCCCTATCCCTGCTGGCGGCATGGGTGAAATTGCCCTGGTAGCCCAGGGTGGGCGCGTCACCTATTCAGCCCGCACCAAAGACGGCACCGGGCTCCCTGCTGGCCAGGTTGTGCGCGTCTTGCGCGTTCTGGGCGGCGTAGCGTATGTAGAAACAATCAAGGAGATATAAAATATGAACAGTTTTGGATGGGCCATTCTTGCAATTGTCATTCTCTTCGTCGTTCTACTGATCCTGGGCCTGGTCTTTGCCTCGCGTTACAAAAAAGTTGGCCCGAACCAGGTACTGGTCATTTCTGGACGTAAAGGCATATACACAGACCCGGCCAACGGCCAAAAATCCCGCCGCTCCTTCCGCATTGTACGCGGTGGCGGCGCCTTCATCCTGCCGGTCGTTGAACGCGTAGATATCTTATCCCTTGAGTTGATCACCATCGAAGTGATCACGCAGAACGTGTACACCCTGCAAGGCGTGCCGGTCACCGTTGACGGCGTGGCCCAGGTCAAGATCGCATCAGACGATGTTTCCATCGTCACCGCCGCCGAGCAGTTCCTCTCCAAGAACCAGGTTGAAATCAAGAATGTGGCCTTGCAAACGCTGGAAGGCCACCTGCGCGGCATCCTGGGCACCATGACCGTTGAAGAAATCTACAAAGACCGTGATAAATTTGCCCAAACCGTCCAGACCGTCTCAGCCCAAGATATGCGCAACATGGGCCTACAAATCATCTCTTTCACCATCAAGAATATTCACGACGCCGAAGGCTACCTCGATTCGCTCGGTAAGGCGCGCACCGCAGAAGTCAAGCGCGATGCCACCATTGGCCAGGCTCGCGCCACCCGCGATGCCGCCATTGAATCAGCCAAGGCCCGTCAGGAGGGCGAAATTGCCCAGCTTGCCGCCAACACCAAGATCGCCGAGGCCGATCGTGATTACAAAATCAAAAAGGCCGAGTACGATACATCTGTCAACCGCCAGCAGGCCGATGCCGACCTGGCCTACGCCCTGCAGCAGAACATCACCACCCAAAAAGTGAAAGAGCAAGAAGTGCAAGTGCAGGTGGTAGAGAAACGCAAGCAGATCGAAGTGCAAGAACAAGAAGCCCTGCGTAAAGAACGCGAGCTCGAAGCCACCGTCCGGAAACCTGCGGAAGCCGAACAGTTCAAGGTCAAGACCCTGGCTGATGCCCACCGTTACCAGGTAGAAGTCGAAGCCAACGGCCAGTCTATGGCTACGCGCAATATCGGTCTGGGCGAGGCGGATGCCAACAAGGCTCGCGGCCTGGCTGATGTCGACGTTGTCAAAGCCCGCGGTATGACCGACGCCGAGGTGCTTAAAGCCAAAGGTCTGGCTGATGCCGACGTCATTCGCGCCCGCGGCCTCACCGAAGCCGAGGTCATCAAAGCCCAGGGCCTTTCAGAAGCCGAGGCTATGCGCCGCAAAGCCGAAGCCTGGGAACAATACACGCAAGCTGCCATCCTGCAATCCCTCATTCAAAACCTGCCCGCCCTCGCCGAGGCCATTGCCCAACCCCTCGCCAAGACCGAGAAAATCGTTGTCATCAACAATGGCGGCGAAAGCGGCGGTACCGGCGTGACACGCGTCACCCAAGATGTGATGCAGTTGCTCTCGCAAATGCCCGAAGTGGTGCATTCCCTTACCGGCGTTGACCTGGTCGATTCGATCAAAAACCTGCCCGGCCTAAAGCAGGCTGTTCACGCCGAGGCCCAGCCAGATGCCGAGCTTGCCCCTGCTGAGCCCAACCAGCCCTCCGTTCCCGCCGAACCAGAAGAAAAGAAACCGCGCTCCAAAAAATCTTCGCCTGTTGCCGATAACCAACCCCCACCGGCCGAGCAGGGCACTTAATGGCAGACCCTGCAAATTCTCCCGCCAGCGATAAGTCCTGGCTCAAAGAGCTAAAAAAATATGAGGCTCCTGAGCCAGGACGCAGCGCATGGGAGATTGCCAACTCGGTCATCCCATACATCATCTTGTTCTACCTGGGGTATCGCAGCCTAGAAATTTCTTACTGGCTCACCCTTTTACTTGCCATCCCAGCCGCCGGATTCGTGGTGCGCATCTTCATCATCTTTCACGACTGCTGCCACGGCTCTTTCACAAAATCACAGCGCGCAAACCGCGTTATTGGGATGCTTACCGGCATCCTTACCTTCACCCCCTATGATCAATGGAAACACTCCCATGCTGTTCACCATGCCACCGCCGGCGACCTGGACCGCCGCGGCACCGGCGACGTGTACACCATGACGGCTGACGAATACCAGGCACTCTCACCCATTAAACAATTGGGCTACCGGTTGTACCGCTTCCCCCCGGTTATGTTCGGCCTTGGCTCAGCCTTCGTCTTCTTGATCGGCCACCGTTTCTGGCATGCCAAGGCCGCCCCACGCGAACGCATGAGCGTCATCTGGACCAACCTGGCCCTACTGGGCATTTTCGTTGCGATGAGCTTGCTGATCGGCTGGCGCGAATACATCCTGGTTCAATTCCCCATCATCTTCCTGGCCGCCGCGGCCGGTGTCTGGCTCTTCTACGTCCAACACCAATTCGAAAGCGTATACTGGGAACGGCACGATCGCTGGGATTTCATCCAGGCTGCCACCCTGGGCGCATCGTATTATAAGCTGCCCCCCTTGCTACAGTGGTTCACTGGCAACATTGGCTTTCATCACATTCACCACCTTAACCCACGCATCCCCAATTACCTGTTGGAGAAATGCCAGCGTGAAACGCCGCGTTTTCAGAAGATTCAGCCGCTCACCTTGCGCAGCAGCCTGAAATGCCTTCGGCTGCGCGTTTGGGACGAAAAACAACACAAGTTGGTCGGTTTTGGTGCGCGCAAAGGGTCAGAATCATGATCTGCCCACATT
>CAZWFQ010000153.1:0-4834 GCA_964633225.1 uncultured Anaerolineaceae bacterium | reverse complement strand
CTCTCTGAACTTCCCCCCCTGGTGCTCGAAGCTTCCCCCGAAGCCCAGCCTGCCGCCGCCGAAATTCTCAAAGGATAAGCCCCCATGGATCAAAAGATCGCCAACCTGCTCGCCAACCTCACTGTGGAAGAAAAAGCCAGCCTGTTGGCTGGCGCCGACTTGTGGTACACCGTCCCCGTACCTCGCCTGGGCATCCCCGCCCTCAAGGTCACCGACGGCCCCAATGGCGCCCGCGGCAGCGAGGGCAGCATGGCCCCTCGCTCAGCCTGCTTCCCCATCGGCACCGCCCTCGCCGCCACCTGGAATACATCCCTCGTCGAACAGGTTGCCCAGGCCCTCGGCCAAGAAACCCAGGCCAAGGGCGCCCACATCCTGCTGGCCCCCACCGTCAACCTCCACCGCACCCCTCTCGCCGGGCGCAACTTCGAATGCTATTCCGAAGACCCCCTCCTCACCGCCCGCATGGCCACCGCCTACATTAAAGGTGTCCAGAGCCAGGGCGTGGGTGCCTGCATCAAACACTTCGTCTGCAACGACGCCGAGTTTGAGCGCCGCTCCCTCAGCTCTCAGGTCACCCAGCGCCCCCTGCACGAGCTGTACCTGCGCCCCTTCCAAATCGCCATTCGTGATGCCCAGCCCTGGGCGGTCATGTCGGCCTACAACAAGCTCAACGGCACCTGGTGCAGCGAAAATAAGCTCCTCCTGCGCGACATCCTCAAAGGCCAATGGCGCTTCGACGGCATCGTCATGTCTGACTGGATCGGCACCTACACCCCCGCCGCCGCCCATAACGGCCTCGACCTCGAAATGCCCGGCCCCGCCCGCTGGATGGGCCAGCACGTCCTGGATGCCCTCCAGTCTGGCAGCCTGACAATGGAACAGTTGGACGATTCCGTCGCCCGACTCCTCCTCACCCTCCAGCGCGCCGGCTTGTTCGAGCATCCCCAGCCCCAGCCAGAGCAGTCCATCGACCGTCCCGAGCACCGCCTCCTCGCCCGCCAGGCCGCCGCCGAAGCCATCGTTCTACTCAAAAACGAGGCCATTCTCCCCCTCCAACCCGCCAGCCTGCGCTCAGTCGCCGTCATTGGTGCCCTTGCCCGCCAGCCCTCCATCATGGGCGGCGGCAGTTCCGAGGTCACCCCCCATTACGTCATCAGCCCCCTCCAGGCCATCCAAGAGCGCCTCGCCGGGCAAACCGCTGTCCATTACGCCCCCGGCTGCCCCATTCACCGCAACCCGCCCCTGCTCGATATGAGCTGGCTGAGCGGCGCCGCCCTCCCCGGCGGGCTCGATATCGAAATCTTTGCCACCCCCGACCTTTCCGGTCAGCCTGCCGCCCGCCTCTTCACCGACCGCCCCAACCTCACCTTCTCCGACAGCATGCTCGCCAGCGTCGATCCAGAAAGCTTTTCCGCCCGTCTCAGCGCCACCCTCACCGTACCGCAAAGTGGCCCCCATGCCTTCCAATTACTCGGCAGTGACCACCTCCGCCTCTTCATCGACGGCATCCCCGTCTTCGAGCAGTGGGCGGCGCGCCTCATTGACCCCCACCACCGCAAGGGCCAAATCCCCAGCGCCGAGATCGAGTTGGTTGCTGGCCGCTCTTACGCCCTGCAGATCGAATATGCCTGGCAAAGTAACAGCCCCTGGCGCAACCTCCGCATTGGCTGCCTGCCCCCTCAGCCCGCCGACCCCCTCGGCCAGGCCGCTGCCCTCGCCGCCCAATCCGATCTCGCCATCGTCTTCGCCGGCCTCACCCCCGAATGGGAATCCGAAAGCTTCGACCGCCCCGATCTCTCCCTCCCCGGCCAGCAGGCCCAGCTCATCGCCCGCGTTGCCGCCGCCAACCCCCGCACCATCGTCGTCCTCAACTGCGGCTCTCCCGTCGAAATGCCCTGGCTAGACCAGGTCGCCGGCCTGCTCATGGCCTGGTACCCGGGTCAAGAAGCCGGTCATGCCGTGGCCGACGTCCTCTTTGGCGATGTCAATCCCTCCGGCCGCCTGCCCACCACCTTCCCCCGCCGCATCCAAGATACCCCCTCCTTCACCAACTTCCCCGGCGAAAACGGCGCCGTCCTTTACGGCGAAGGCCTCTTCATCGGCTACCGCCATTACGACGCCCGCGACATCCAGCCCCTCTTCCCCTTCGGCTTTGGCCTCTCCTACACCACCTTCGCCTATCACAGCCTCTTGCTCAACCAGGCCTGCTACACCCCCAATGAAGCCATCCACCTGGCCATCGAGCTCGAAAACACCGGCGACCGCCCCGGCCAAGAAGTCGTCCAGGTCTACCTGCGCCCCATCAACCCCCGCCTCCAGCGCCCCCCCAAAGAGCTCAAGGCCTTCACCAAGGTTCTCCTCCAGCCTGGCGAACGCCGCTGCGTAGAGCTGGACCTGCACTGCGAAGCCTTTGCCTGCTACGATGACGCCCGTCAGGCCTGGGTCACCGAGCCCGGTGCCTACGAGCTGCTGGTTGGCTCCTCCTCCCGCCACCTCCACCTGCACGCCAGCTTCGAGCTAGAGGCCGGTCAGGTCCTATCCGGCAGCGGCAAGCTCAGCCTCAGCACCACCTCCCCCATCCAAAGCCTGCTCGACAACCCCGCCGCCCTGGCTGTCCTCCAAAAACACATCCCCCAGGCCCTCGCCGCCCCCGAGCTTTCCATGGCCATGGCCATGTCGCTCGAGCAGGTCGCCCCCTTTACCCAGGGCCTGCTGAATGAAGAAGTCTTAGCCAAGATCAACGAGGATTTGAAGAACCTATGACCTTTGACGAACTGGTTGCTGCCATCACCCAGCACTTCCAAAACGGCGACTATGCCCAGGCCCTGGCCCTGGCTGACGAACACGCTCCCCGCTTCCCCCAGCATGCCGCCCACATGGCCTACCTCCAGATGTGCCTCGCCGCCCGCCTCGAACAACGCCCGCGCCTCTTTGCCATCCTCCAGGCCATGCACCAGCAGGGCATCTGGTACTCTGAAGAGATCCTGCGCAACAGCCCCTCCTTCAAAGCCATCCAAAACGACCCCATTTTCGAATCCCTGATCGCAGAATCCAACAACCTGCGCACCCAAGAAGCCAAAGCCGCCCCCGCCATCCTCGTCACCTACCCCCAGGGCAAGTGCCAGAGCGCCGACGAGACCTGCCCCCTGCTCCTGGCCCTGCACGCCAACGGCGAATCTCCCGAAAGCGCCCTCGCCGGCTGGCACACCGCCGCCCAAGAAGGCTGGCTGGTTGCCGCCCCCCGCTCTTCGCACACCCTTTGGGCCGGCGGCGGCAACATGTGGTTCGACCATCAAGAATCAGCCGTCGAGATCATCACCCAGATCGAACACTTGGCGGAGAACTACTGGGTCGATGGCGAAGGCATGCTCCTGGGCGGCTTTTCCATGGGCGCCGAAGTCGCCCTCTGGATGGCCCTCAAAGGCCTCCTGCCCGCTCACGGCTTCATCCTCCTTGCCCCCGGCGGCCCCCTCATGGACGACCCCGACCAGTGGCTGCCCCTCATTCAAACAGCCGCTGACCGCGAGCTGCGCGGGTACATTCTCTTCAGTGAAGAGGACCCCACCATCCCCCATGCTGGCATCCGTAAGACCGCCGCCCTGCTCAACCAGCACGGCATCCCCACCCACCTGGAAGTCCTCCACGGCCTGGCCCACGAATACCCCCCCGATTTCGAGCACCACCTCCGCCTCGCCCTGGATTTCATCGGCGAATAATTAATTACAAAGAGAGCGGCGCTGATGCGCCGCTCTCTTTGTAATCTGCTATTTCCGGAACAACCTCCACAGCATCTTCCCGATCTCCACCCCGCTCAAGATGATTACCATGATCAACACCCAGCGCAGCAACTGGCTCAACAGGTTGATCACTATTTCCACCGTCTCAGCCGTGAACCCGCCGCTCTCAATCAACATCTGCGCATCCAGCACCAGCAGGCTCGGCCCCACCAGCATCGCCACCATAATGCCAATCCACAGCACATGGATGCCGATATTGAGCCAGCGCGTCGCCGGCGTCCACGCCCGCTTGCGCAGCAGCACCAGGTTCAGCCCAATCTCAGCCAAGATCGCCACGTTCATCAGCGGCACAAAGCGGAAGAACTGCTCCGTCAGGGCTGGCAATACCACCCAACCGTTCTGATCTGCAAAGCCCAACATCCAGCCCCCCTCCGCGTTGGTCCCGGCCCCCAGGTAGCGGGCATAGAGGTTCAAAAAGGCCAACGCCAGCAGGCCGATCACAATCTCAAACACCGGCTCTCCAAAGCCCACCTGGTCTGGCCCTTCCACCTTCTCCAGCATGTGCGGATCCCAGGCCTTTTCATCCTTCTGCTCTACCCTTGGCAGGGTGCGCTCTAAGATAGCAAAGATCAGGGCCAGCGTGCCAAACACCTGGATCAGGGCAGTTCCACCTCTCAGCAGACCCTCAAAGGCCATCTCCAGGCCCTTGACCAATCCGCCCGCCACGTGCCCCGGCTGGCCAAGCTGACCCAGCTCGATGCCCAGCCCAATCAAGGCCAGCACCGCAATAATGGGCAGCACGATCTTCGCCACCGTCACGAACACCGGGAACAACTGCGGCCCCACCAGGTAATTCACCGCCCCATAATTGGCCGCCACCTTATCCGGCGCACCAAATTCCTTCAGCACCGCCACCTTCATCGCCTCATCCACCGCCTGCCCGCTCTCGCGGCTGCGGTCTTCCAGCGCATCCTCCAGCAGCGAGCGGATCTCCTTCTGCACATCCTCCCGCCCCTGGCTCGGCAGCTGCCGCCCCACCTCAATAATATAAGCCTCAATTAGATCTTTCATCATCCACACTCCCAATATCCATCCGT
>CAZWFQ010000152.1:0-4860 GCA_964633225.1 uncultured Anaerolineaceae bacterium | reverse complement strand
TCGTTTATTGAGAAAAAGGTAAACTCATTTATGTTCAATCTAACCAGGACTTAATTCGCATAATTTCAATTTTATTTTTGAAAAAAGCCTCATTTCATTCAATAACATTTGCGAACCTTTCTGAATACGTACCCATATTCAATCTTGGCTTTTCCATCTAGAATTATTTCAACTTTGGGCTTGAAATTAATTTTCCAAAACTCGCATTTATAGCAAGGTGATCCAACCGGATAATTGCTTGTTACAACTGCTTTTCTGAAAGCTCTAAACTTTGAACCTTCCCAGATTTGCCTTATTGGTTTTTGCATTGCATTACCAAGATCCAGTCTAAAGACATAATCCAAACAACAACCGGTTACTTTCCCATCCCAACTAATGATTATTGTGTTGAAACCGAAAGGACAAAATGATGGTGGGGAAATAGTTTGAATATTTTGGGAAACGAATTTTTTATTTTCCCAACTATTATCAGGTCGAATCGATGGAATAATATCTATTCCATCAACAGTGTCAAACCATTCACGAAGCAAATCGAGTTTCTGCTGTTCGGTTTTCCCGTAATCAACCATATTCAATAAAACTATTGGTTTTTTCGCATCTCCACGCTTTTCAATCAAATATTTAATGTTCTTTTCAATCACGGAGTATTTAGAACCTAAGCGAATTTCGTCATTTACCTGTCCTACCCCATCAATGCTAAAATTAATGAAATCTAATTTAAGTTTAACAACCAAATCGGCTATTTTTTCATTAAAAAGCATTCCATTCTCTGTCCAGCCTACGCTACCAATACCACCCTCATCTCTTTTCTGAATAGCATACATTAAGAATTTTTTAAATTCAGGATGTACAAGACTTTCCCCACCAAAATGCAAACATAAAGTACTAATACCTATTTCAGAGAGTTGATTTACGCAACTTTCAAAAAATGACGATGGCATGAAACCAGTTGTCTCTTGAGTCGCTTGGTAACTGCACATTTTGCAGCGTAAATTGCATTTATTGGTTAACTCCAAATATGCAGTCTCTATTTTGGGGTGATGCAATCCTTGAAGAAAACTGTTCTTATAAATTGTTGGAAGAAAAGTGTTTTGGCAAATTTTCGTTGAAGCAACAAACACACCTTTTATACCATTATTAGAATAAGTCGCCGCAATTTTTTTTGTTAGACTTCGAATATTAGGACTTATTAGTTACCCCTCTAAAATCCTTTATAATTGAGACATTACTTAAGGTTTGTTCCAGACTGATGGGCAAGTTTTATTTATTAATAGCAGAAGAAGATATGCTTGCTGAAATAGAGAACCAAGGGATTATTAAAAAATCCGAAGTTGTTTGTTACAAAATCGAGAGATATATTAGAAAACTTTCATCTAACTTTTTAGGACAATATCTCTCTGTCTAATTATTGACACAAGTCGAGTTTTTTTTTGATTTGATGCAAAGTTGTTCTTGAATCAACTTCTGCGCCAAATCTTGTTTACAAAACCTTACGAATCCTTCGATAAATATAACCATATTCAATTATTGCTTTTTTGTCGAGGATTAATTCATTTCTAGGTTCAAAATTCACTTGCCAAAACTTGCACCCATGGCAAGGTGAACCTGAGGGAACCGTATTCGTCAATACAGCTTTACGTACCTTCTGATACTTTGAGCCATTCCATATTTGCTGTATTGATTCCTTTGTTGCATCCCCAAGAACTGTTTTAAATCGAGTATCAAAACAGCAATAAGTAACTTTTCCATCCCAAGAAATTATCATCGTGTTTAACGGAATTTTACAAAACATTGGAGGAGGTATAGTTCTTAGATTCTGAGAAATTATTTCTTCATTCTCCCAAGTATTATCTTGGAGGATACAAGGTAGCAACTCTATTTCGTCGACCAACGAAGCCCATTCTCTAAAGAATTCTGACTTTTGATCTTCGTTTTTCTTATGATCAACCATGTTCAAAAGAACCTTAGGTTTCTTGGAAGACCCACGTTTTTCAAGAAGATATTTTATATTCTTCTCTATTATGGAGTATTTTGAGCCTACCCTTATATTATCATTAACTTGACCTACACCATCTAGACTAAAATTAATCCAATCCACATTCAAAGAGACCGCTAAATTAGAGATGCTTTCATTAAAAAGCATTCCATTATCAGTCCAACCTACATAACCAATTTTTCCATGGTCTCGTTTATCAATTGCGTACTTCAATAAAGTCTTGAAATCCGGGTGAAGAAGACTTTCACCCCCAAACTCCAAATTAATGGTCTCTAACTCCATATCAGAAAACTGGTCAATGCAGCTCTCAAATAGTGATCTTGAAATGTAACCAGTTTTCTTTCTGGCTTGCCAGTTACACATTTCACATCTTAGATTGCACTTGTTTGTGAGCTCTAGGTAGACTGTTTTGAGTTTGGGATGATATACATTTTGGACAAGCCTACTCGCGTAAATAGTAGGAAGACATGCCTGTTCTGCTTTGGTTATTACATCACTACAGAGGGCTTTAAAACCTCTTTTGCCGTAAACAGTGGCAACATTCTTAACATATCTTTGAATCTTAGTGCCCGTAATTAACACCGTAATTTGCTTATTAAATATGGTAACTTAAGAGCTATGTATTATATATAAAATATTACGAATCCTGCAATATGACTACAGATTGAGTTATTTTAAATCTATCAAAGTCCAGTTCAAGGTCTGAGTAAAGGCGATAGTCAAGTTAACCCTATGGCTATTAAAGCTATTTTCAAGCCGCTAAACTGAATAAGAATATTCTGGGTTTGTAGACAAAAACCTGAATTAGCACCTTATTTATTACTTTCGTTAATTGCACCAATCGTTGCCAGAACTATCGTTGCAGCAAGCAAACTAAAAATAATCGGAGTTAATTCAAGTCCAAATGGAGTATAATATAAAACAAGACCAAATAGTGAAACCATGGCAATGCTTGTTCCTATACTGAAGGCAATCTGAACTATTATACCAAGATTTTCCGAATCATCAGCAGATAATTTATTTGGAAAAACTAGTCTAGTTAAAGCATAACCAGGGAGAAAAAGGACGAATAATATGCCTAAAACATTTCTTAGATATGCCCAAGGGTAAATGTTAGCTGGTATAATATAAACTAACATTGACGTTGTCACTGCAAAGATTATTGTTACCCAGTACCATATTGATCTGCTAGAATTTAGATACATTATTAACATTTTGAGTTATTCCTTGTTATTTGTGAAATGTCTAGGAAATAGTAACAAGTAATTGTACTCTAATTTAAAAACTTAAATCTTAATGATCCGAGGCTTAGTCTTCAAAAAGCGTAACACAATTGTGAATTCAAAAAAAGTGATTCTTAAGTTTATTAAATATAGTCTTGTAAACTGAATTTACAATATTTGTACCTTTTCGAATCTAACTTAAACTTCATTTACGACTTTTTGAAATCTCTATTTCGTTCCCTCAGAAATACATAATCTTATCATCCCTACTTTGGCAATTAACAATATCTTATAATGATTTCAATTTTTTAATACTGTCTTGGAAAACGAAAATTATTTTAAAATTTACTTATTAAGATTAAAAAAATAAATTTATTTTGGCGATTGACGGATAGGTCAATTCAAATATCTGCATATTCAAAGCAATCTATTTAGAAAACTAACACATATGACTATAGGAAATATTTTTTACCAGAGAATCTAGCAGTCTCTGTTTTCCTTTTTTTGCTATTGATAGAGCAGCATTTCGATTCTCCAATCCCATTTCAAAAACCAACACTTTCCCAAACTCAAATAATTGTTCTATCTTCGTTGCCAAATCATGTTTATCAACATAAGTATATTCATGTGGAATTAAATCTCCCCGAACACCAGCTGGATCTGAAAATACTATGAGCCCTGCTTCAGCATAATCATATTTTCTTTCATTAGTCCCAGCTTTATGAATACCTAAATTTATTCCTATCCAAGATTTGCTGAGTAATCTCAGGTAATCTAATTTACTTGGAATGAACTCCATATATACTAGCTTTACGTTGTTCGGAATTTTTTTGGGCCTTATTCCTATCATATAGACTTCAATCTGCCTATTGATACATGCTAAAGCATCGAAGATTTTCTCTAAAGAGTCCTCAGCTATCGATCCCCAATGACCTTTCAAGACTATACCTATGCTTGGCGATTCGTCTTTGGCACAAAGTTCAAAGCCCTTCGTCGGGTAAATATTTGGATAGTAAATAGCTTTTCTTGCGCCCATTTCTAAGTATTTGAGTCTCTCCATTTCGCTACAAGCTACGACTAAATCCACATGAACAAGAGCATCTTTCTCAAGACGAAGCAACAGTGTTCTTGTTATGATATTATCTCCAAAACCAAATCGATTATGTGCGATATCACTAGATACGTAAATAACTGAACCGAGATGCTTAAGCTTCTTGAGGGCAAGAAAATTTAGACTCACAAACTCGTCAATAAGAAATATCTTAGGCGAAGTTACTTTTCTGAGCAGTTGCCTCAAGTTGCCATCTCGAGCTGAAGTGCCGAGATGCAAGTATATAGTTCGCGAAAGTATCGATAAGAAACCTTCTCCGGTTAGTACATTTTTGCGCTTCATAAGAGATAAACGGGCCATTAACCCATTGCGAGTATCTTTGGGGCTTTTAAGCATCATGAGCAAGTAGTACAAGAAAAGCCCATGAATAGAAGATGCTAATTGAACCTCATTTTTGTTGCGCCATTCTTCGGAAAAGTTTGCATTTTCTGGTTTAGAAACATAAAAAATCTGCGTGTTAAAGCTTTGATAAAGTTGAATTATGAATTTTGCTTTCGATGAAAGCTTTAACCCGTTTCTAATTACGATTA
>CAZWFQ010000151.1:0-4895 GCA_964633225.1 uncultured Anaerolineaceae bacterium | reverse complement strand
CTAGAGGAAATATGCGCATGGCCGAATTTTATGTTACGATCATCCACCGGCCCGAGATGGTACCGGAATATATCCAGAAGGAAGCTGAGCAGGGGAAAAAAGAAGACCTGACCCGCGGCACCGTCTTGCAAGAGTCTTTGGATATTTTCACCACCCAACAACAGATCGCCCACGAGAATGGGTTGCGCACTACCATCCAGATGACCTACGCCAGCCTGTTCAATGCTGAAGCGGTGGCGATCGCCAAAGATCACCATGCTCGCTACGGGGATGAGATTGGCTGCACTTTCTTGGGCATCCAGTGTAAGGAATTCCGCCAGAAGTTCAAGTCTAAGGAATTGGCTATCTGGCTGTTCTCGATGGATGATAAGCGCAAGATTGTGGACGAATTGTTTGGCAAATTCCACCAGGTGTTTGGTTTTTACCCCACCTCTACCGGTTCCTATTACATGGATGCCGAGCTGGTGAATTACATTAAAGAGAAGTACCCCATGGTCAAGGCGGCCGTAGCCACCTGTTGGGAAGAAGGCCCCAAGGCGTATTGGAACGCCAACAATTCCTGGTACACGTTGTTGGATGGCGGCCCCTGGAATCCCTGGGTGCCCTCGAAACGGAATATCCACTGCATTGCCTCCGATGAGGCCGACGATATTGGCATTGTTGCCATCCCGCACCTTTCGCGTGACCTGATGGCTGTGTTTGACGGTCCGGGTTCCTACTATGGCACGCATCCACAGAACATCCTGCGCGGCATGGTGTATGAAGATGGCGAACTGCCGTACTTTAAGAACATCGTAGACCAGTACCGTTCCATGCACAAGTACAATCGCGGTTATGCGTACAATATGATGTTCGTTGGCCCTGGCTGGATGAGCAAGGGCGGCCGCTGGGAGGCGGATTATGCCTTGCTGCTCAAGAGCTATAAAGACGGCATGGCATATTACGGCGAATTGAAACAGCAGGGCCAACTGGAAGACCTGACCATGAGTGAGTTTGCAGATGTCTACCGCCAGGGCCGGCCTTACACGCGCCCCGAGTGTACCCTGTGGAAGGATATTTTGTACGGCTCGAAGCGGCAGATGTTTTGGTATGCTGACCCCTGGATGCGCTTCTGCCTGGATATGAACCAGGGTGGTGCCATGGTGGATCTGCGCCCCTATGCTGCCAAGCTGGTGCGGCCCTGCGGCGTGGGCACCAAGGCCAATCAAGATGCCTCATACCCCTTCCTGGTGCAGTCACTCTACCGGGCCGGCTTCTTTACCCATTATGCGGGCGAAGGCGCCGTCAAAAGCTGTAAGATCAGCCATGGCAGCGAGCAGGTGGACCTGTGCACTTGCCGCACATTGGCCTCTTTCTCTGAAGATGGCGATACCCGCGTGGTTACCCTGGACCCGGTTACGATCGAGTTTGCGGATTTGAGCGTTCAGATACAGTCTATCTTCCGCATGGCTGAAGGCAGCGGTGAAGTAGAAATTATCCGCAGGCTGGTCTCTTCCAGCGACCCCGAGGCAGAGATTGGCATTGACGAATACATTACTGCCTGTTATGGGACCACAGAATACCCCGAGGATATGACCGGCATCCGCCTGGCTCTGATTGGTGCTGAATCTGTTGAATCCATCGAGTACGCTTACCAGTGCCGCGAAGCTGAGCTGGCCAACCTACAATTAGCCGAAGCAGTGATCCCCCAGGTGGATGCCCGGCTTGAGATGCGATCTGCTTCTCTTGACACGGGGTATTTCAGAGAGGGGTTTGCCTTTTCGCCCATGTATACCTTGGGGATTAAGAAAACTATCAAAGCGAAAGGAGAACTGCGCACATGGCTCAAGGTCGCAAAGGCAAGCTGAATTATCGCTGTCCGCGCTGCTTAATGCGCGAGATCGATATGGACATGCTCTATGATACAGATAAGGACGAGTATTACTGCCTGCGCTGTTCGTTTACCGGTGATGAAAAAGAAGTCCAGCGCTTGAACGCCCAGTTCCGTGATAAGTATCGCGACCGGGTGACAAGGATCACAGATTTTTAACCAGGATGAGTATGAATTTTTCTCAGATGATTTACGGGGGGGATTACAACCCTGACCAATGGCCCGAAGAGACCTGGCTGGAAGACGCTCGCCTGATGCAAGAAGCGGGGGTCAACCTGGTGTCGTTGGGCATATTTTCGTGGGCCAAGTTAGAGCCCCAGCCGGGTGTTTTTGACTTTGCCTGGCTTGACCGGGTGATGGATTTGCTCAATGCGCACGGCGTTTCGGTAAATCTGGCTACCCCCACGGCCTCGCCGCCTGCCTGGATGGTGCGCCTGCACCCAGAAATACTGCCGGTGACGGTGGATGGCACCACCCTCTGGCACGGTTCGCGCCGGCACTACTGCCCACACAACCCTCACTATCACCAGTATGCGGTTCGTATTGCCGCTCAACTGGCTGAACGCTATAAAGACCATCCTGCCCTGGCCATGTGGCACGTTGATAACGAATATGGCTGCCACGGCGAGGGCTGTTATTGTGACAATTCTGCCGCGGCTTTCCGCCTTTGGCTGCAAGCGCGTTACACCACGCTGGATCAGCTCAACCATGCCTGGGGCACGGCTTTTTGGAGCCAGCAGTATGGCCAGTGGGATGAGATCCAGCCGCCGCGCCGCGCGCCTGCTTTTGTCAACCCAACCCAGCAGCTTGATTGGGCGCGCTTTACATCTGATTCGTGGCTGGATTGTTTTGATGAACAAAAGGCCATCTTACGGCAGATCACACCGGGCAAGCCCATCACCACCAATTTCATGAGCTTCCACAAGGGAATTGATTATTTCAAGTTTGCCTCGCATGAAGACCTGGTCTCCAACGATAGTTACCCCGATACCTCCCAGCCTGATTGGATGGTCCAGGCTGGCATGGCTTGCGATCTGATGCGCTCGATTGGAGAGCGCCGCCCCTGGCTGCTGATGGAGCAGGCTTCGTCTCAGGTCAACTGGCGAGCGCGCAATGCGGTCAAACGCCCGGGGATTATGCGCCTGGGCAGCCTGCAGGCTGTGGCGCGCGGTGCGGATGGAATTATGTTTTTCCAATGGCGCCAATCGAAGGCCGGTGCCGAAAAGCATCACAGCGGTATGCTGCCCCATGCGGGCATCAATTCGCGCGTCTGGCATGAGGTCAAGGCATTGGGCAGCGAGCTGCCCCGCCTGGCCCCGCTGATCGCCAGCCAGGTGCAGGCTGAGGTTGCTATCCTGATGGATTGGGAGAATTGGTGGGCATTGGAATTGGATAGCAAGCCCTCATCTGATCTGAAATTGCTGCCGCAGATCTACGCTTTCTACAAATCTCTGTTTGAGCGTAATATCACGGTAGATTTTGCCCATCCGGGTGCAGACCTTGGACGTTATAAACTGGTCATCGCCCCAGCCCTGTACCTGGTCAATGATGCTGCTGCCCAGAATATTAACCGCTACGTTGAAAACGGCGGTACCCTGGTGATGTCTTTCTTCAGCGGCATCGTAGACGAAAACGATCATATCCGCCTGGGCGGGTATCCGGCTGCGTTTGCTGAAATGCTTGGGCTGTGGGTTGAAGAATATGCCCCCTTTGTCGAAGGTCAAGCCAACGCCTTGACCACATTGGATGGTCAGCATTTCAACTGCGCCTTGTGGGCAGATATCGTTCATCTGCGTGGCGCTGAAACCCTGGCTGCTTTTGAGCGCGATTATTATGCTGGCCGCCCTGCCATCACCCGCCACCTGTTTGGCAAAGGGCAGGGATATTACCTGGGCACCGAGTTGGAGCCGGCGGGCATGGCATGGCTGTTGGAGCAAGCCTGCCTCCAGGCAGGCGTCAGATCCGCCGCGCCGGATATCCCTGCTGGGGTTGAGGTGCTGCGCCGTACAGATGGGAAAACGAATTGGTTGTTCCTGCTCAACCATTCGGGCCGTGCGGTCAAAATCTCGCTCCCGCAAGCTGGTTCTGATTTGCTTACCGGCAAGGACGTTGCAGATTCGGTCAGCCTGGGCCCGAATGATGTGGCTGTGATTGGATCGTCAACGCCGTGACCCATTCCTCTCTCCCTTCCACTGCCCTCGAACGGACATCGCTGGCTGTGATGGGCGCCGATATCTCCAGCCTGGTCAAATCGGAGGCCATGGGCGGGGTTTATGCTGACGAGGTTGGTCTTTATGGAGACGCGCTGCACATCTTGCGTGCACATGGGCTGAACTACGCCCGCATCCGGGTGTGGGTGAATTCGCCGGATGGCTTTCACGGCCTGCCCCAATTGCTGGGGATTGCCAAAAGGCTCAAGAAATTAGAGATCAGGCTGCTGGTGGATTTCCATTATTCGGATAGCTGGGCCGATCCTGGGCAGCAGAATAAACCGGCTGCCTGGGATGCTCTCGATTTCAACAGCCTCAAACAGGCTTTGTACGATCATACTTATGAGGTATGCCACAGCCTGACAGCCCAAGGCACGCCGCCCGATATGGTGCAGGTTGGCAACGAGCTCAATAATGGCATGTTGTGGCCGGATGGGAAGAATGACACAGACTGGAGCAACCTTGCGGCCTTGCTCCAAGAGGGTTACCGGGCGGTGAAAGACTGCTCTCCCACCACCATGGTGATGCTGCACATTGCCGAGGGCGGTAATAACGAAAAATCACGCTGGTGGTTCGATCAAGCTGTGGAGCACCAGGTTCCTTTCGATGTGATCGGCGTTTCTTACTATCCCTATTGGCACGGCACCCTGGATGATCTGCAGCACAACCTAAATGACATTGCCGTCCGTTATAACAAAGATATTTATATTGTCGAAACCGCCTATCCCTTTACCCCCGATAGCAAAGACTCCACCGAGAACATTATCACTTCCCAGGTCGTGACCGGCTACCCATTCACCCCCGAGGGGCAAAAG
>CAZWFQ010000150.1:0-4998 GCA_964633225.1 uncultured Anaerolineaceae bacterium | reverse complement strand
GGCCGCCTGCGTTCCACCGGCCGCCTGTTGGCGCGCGATCATCGCCGCCAGGGCCCCGCCCGCAAAAGCCGCCAGCACGTTGGCCGCATACAGCAGGATGCGCCCCGCCAGTCCCAGGGCTGCCGGCGATACCGCCCGCCCCGCCAGCAGGTGCGCCAAGAAGGCCAGTCCGCCCGCCGCGGCCCACCCCGCAAAGACGCCGCCCATCCAGGCCGCCAGAGAGGCCGGGAACAGGCGCGTCTCGTCCAGGCTGGCATGCGCCGAACCAGGCTCGGCTTCATCCTCGTCAGAGGGGTACATGTTCCAGTCGCAGCGCGGGCAGCGCGTCAGGTGGTAAGGCACGGGCTCGCCGCAGTTGGGGCATTCGAAGTCAGAGTCGCTCATAGGAGGGGAAAGAGAGGAAAAGAGAGGAAAAACCGCAGAGACAGCGGCTGCATTTCAGCCGAGAGAACACAGAGAAAACCTTTAGAAGGAAAGACCATCTCATTCTACCACAGGCGACCTCATTCGCCGCACGTTGGACGCCGGGGCTCCAGATCATCGAGAACTGGCCGGGATAGGTATCGCCGCAGTGACGCTGGGAGCGCGGAGAAAAAAGAAAGAAATTCTGCGTCTCTGCGGTGAGGTACGGTAAACTACACCGTACGGTATAGTTCACCGTATTTGAGACAATTGGATCCAGGATGTGCGGCGCCTGATCAAAGGCGGCAAAGAGGCCAACGTCTACCTGATGGAATGATCTTTGGGTGTGCGGTGATGGAGACCATCATCGCACACCCAAATTTCTATGGTTCCTGCGCCCGGTAGGCGTAGATATTCCGGCTGTAATCAGCGATGTATAAGAATCCATCCGCCACCGTCAGCCGCCCGCCCCGATCAACCTCCCAAACCAGGGCGTAGGTTTGCCGGTCGAAGACGTAGGTGTGCATCTCAGAGGCCGCATACACATAACCGCGCGTCACCAGCGGAGCATTGAGCAGGTTAGAGGTCTCAGAGAAGGTGTGCAGCAGATCGCCATTCGCCAGCGAGCGCGCCTCAAGCACACCCTCGCGCAGAATATAAGCCACGCCATCAGCCGCCGCCGACATGGCAGGGTAGTAGCCGGTCGTAGACCAGGCAGCAGTGCGGGTATCCAGGTTGACAGCCGTCACGCTCTCCAGGCTGGTCACCAGGGCCGTCCGCGCGCTGACGAGCGGGGGAGCACCACCCGTGTCATAAGGGCAGTACTGCACCCAGGTCTGCCACACGAGAGCACCAAAGGCTGGATCATAAGCACCTAAAGCACCGTTGTAGCAGATGTACAACAGGCCCTCATGGTAAGCCATATTGGCCTGGCCGATGGGCGTGAACCAACGCAGGCGGCCGCTCGCAGCATCGTAAGCAAGCGGGCCGATCACCGATGTGCCGCCCGAGATATACACATTGCCCTCGGCAGCCAGCGGAGGCAAGGCGTTCCGTCCATACCCGGGCGTGGGCACCTGCCAGCGCATGGTGCCATGATAGGCGTCCAGGTTGAACAGGTTCCCATTGCTCTGCAAATAAACTGAACTGTAGGCCAGGGTAGGCGGGTCAACAAATGTCGAGATTCCCATATCGATGGACCACAAGACCTGGCCAGTTGATGCTTGCAAGCCGACTACCGCATTCGGCCCTCCGTTTGCATAATACCCGCCAATCAGCATATCATCAAAAGCGGCCAGGCTTAGGTAGACGCCAGATGGATTGGGGTCGTCCACGTTCCAGGCCAGGGCGTAGCGGCTGGCGCCCCACTCAGCCGCCAGGTAGCCATCGTGAGCCGGGTTTGCGCCGAGCGTGGGCCAGGCGGCGCCGTTCTGCGCCAAACGGGTATCAAAGAGATGGCGCAGGATGATGGGCAGGTGCACTTCATATGCCTGCACGGTGATAGCCCCCGGCTGTGCTGTCGCCGCGCCAGAGGGGTTGCGCACCACCAGGTCGTATGCCCCTCCCTCCAGGCTGGCCGGCGCTGCCGCCGTAAGCTGCGTGGCGCTGACCCAGGTGACAGAAGACAGCTCCACCTCACCCAGCCAGACCCTGGCCCCATCGATGAAGTTCTCGCCGCTGATGACCAGCGTGGCCGGGCTGCCCAGCGGCCAGGCCGCCGGTGACGCGCCGCCCACCACCGGCGCTTCCCACGCGCCGATGGAGACCTCATCCAGCAGGGCCGTGCCGCCGGTCATGGTGATGTGCAGCGTAGTGGTCAGCCCGGCATAAGCCGCAAGATCGGCCCAGGCGTGCGCCCAGCCCTCGGTGGCCAGCGTGGTCGAAAGGACGGTGCTGGTCAGGGTGCCAGAAGGCGCCAGGCTGGCGCTCAAGCCTACGCTGAAAGCGCCGTCAGGCAGGTCAGCGGTCAGCTCGTAAAGCAAGGATAGCGTGGGCGCATGCCAGGCGGGGTCAATCCACAGGGTTTGTGAGAGCACCGCGCCATCCGCCAGGCGCGCCCCGGCCGCGCCGGTGTGGCCTGCGCCTGGCACGGCCTGCACCTCGCCAGCCGTGCCCCAGCCGGCCAGGCCCTCTTCAAAGCCGCCGTTCTGTGCGGCATCGGCGGCGGGTGGGAAGACCCAGGCCAGCCCTGCATCTGCCCCGTCTTCGGTCGGCAGGCTCGCCGCAGGCAGCGTTCCAAAACCTTCAGCGTTCAGAACCAGGCTGTGCGCATCTGCCTCGCCCAGGTAAAAATCCCAGCGGCCTGGGACCCATTGGCGCACCGTCAGCAGCGGGCTGCCTTCCAACACAGTATCCGGCAGTTGGTAGAGCGGGTTGCCGCGGTTATCAGAAACCCCCTGCAGGGTGATCTGGGTGGCGTACAGGCCCACCGTATCCTGGACAAAGGGCTGCCAGGGCTGGGTATGGCCAAAGTTATCCACGGCCTGGCTGCGGAATTCGTAGAAGTAGCCGGGCGCGGCTGCAAAGGTGGTGGTATTACCGGTCAGGGCCTCTTCCACAAGCTCCCAATCACCGCCAACCGCCCGGGCATACAGGTTGTAATAGGCCAGGCCGCTGCCCACGTCGCTGCCCCCCAAAGAGACCTCCACCGTATTGCGCGCCATCCAGGGGCCCACAAAGGCGTTGGAAACCGGCCAGGCCGCGTCAACCGTAACCACGGCCGGCGGCGAATCCTCCCAGTTCGAGACGTTGCCGGCCACGTCGCGGGCGCGGCAGCGAAATTCCAGGCTCGCAGTTTGTGCGCCCTGGTAGAGGGCACTGGCGGCGCGGATGTCGCTGGCGGGTAGGTAGCGCCCCAGGTCTTGCCACGCCCCGCCAAGAGAGCGCACCTGTAGATCATAGGAATTGAGCGCCGATTCGCCCTCTTGCGCCGCAAAGCTGACCAAGAAGTCAGACCCGCGCTGCTCGGCGCCGGCACTGACAGTGCAGGGGCTGGGCGGCAGGCTGTCGGTAGAGGCCCAAGAACTGCGCCAGGCGCGGTCATCATTGCGCAGCGTGGCCAGGCTGCCGGTGGCAAGCTCAACAGACAGGATGTAAGACTGCGTCCAATAATAATTGCCGTAGTAGAGCACCCAATCGGTCTGTGTCAACGAGAGGTACTGCTGGTCAGGCGACCAGCTTGGCGCCCAAGAATCGCGCCGCTCGGTATCGCCCACCAACTCTTGGTGATCCATGCCATCGGGGGAGATCAGGCACAACTCAAGCCAGCCATTACCATTGGTATCACAAGAGTAAGCGATCCAATCACCTTTCGGCGACCAGGCCGGGTATAGAGCAAGTAAGGAAGAATTGAGCTGGTGCAGGCCAGAGCCATCTGCATTCATGATCCAGAGTTGATAGTTGCCGTCGCGATGCGAGGTAAAGACCAACTGGCTGCCCTCCGGCGACCAGGATGGGTAACCATCAAAGCCTGGCGCATAGGTGAGCTGGACGAGATTCGAGCCATCCGCGTTCATCACGTACACTTCAGTATCACCGCTGCGGTTAGAATGAAAAGCGATCCGCGTCCGGTCAGGCGAATAGACGGGGTTGATATCCGAGCCAGGGGCATCGGTCAGGTGGATCGGGCTCCCGCCGTTGATATCCAGGGTGTACAGATCGTATTCGCCCGATGCGTAAACGGCATAAACCGCCTTCTGGCCTCCGGGCTGCAAGTTTGGGGTTGTCTCAGTCCTATCATCGTCAGTCAGCCCAGAGCTTGCACCGCTCACCGGGTCCAGCACGCGCAGATCCCAGTGCAGGCTAATATAGCTTTCGTAAACAATGCGCGAGAGGGCCGGGTAGGCTTGGGGAGAGGCTGCGGCATCAGAGCCTTCCCCGCCTGGCACATCTTCAACCCCGGCAATGCCCTCCGGCGCCATGTGCACAGCCGGATCACCTTCATACAAAGACAGAATCGTCTCAAGGTCGCGCGGCGGCGGTACCTCTTGTTGGGCACTCACTGCCAGCGGCAATGCAGCCAATACAAATAAGAGCGCTAAAATGATGGCAACTGCGAGTGAAAATAGGCTACGTTTCATTGACAACCCTCCTAGGTCAATTCAGATGGATAGGATTATATGAACCGTTCTCGGTTTTGATAAGTGACAAAACTCATCTTTTGCATTCCCCCTTGTAAAAGTGAACGGGCTGATATGATGCGCCTGGTGAAAGGAATTAAAAGCAAACGGGAGCGGCATTTCTGCCGCTCCCGTTTGCTTTTATTCTGCTAAAGGCCCGCTGTGCCGCGCCTTGCGGCGGGCACGCATCACGGCGGCCTTCTCTTGCAGGTTCTTGAAGACCTCGCTCTGCACGATCTTGTCTACCTCTTCGTTCTTCTTGACCTCGTCGATCTGGATGCGCAGGGCCTGCACTTCTTCCCGCAGGCGCTTCTCGCGCATCTGCACCGCCTCAGCCATCTGCTTGAAGACGCGTGTCAGGGCCGTCACCTCGTCTTCGGTGCGGCGCTGGCCGATCGAGTCCAGCAGCTCCAGGTCTACCTCGCCTTTTTCCATCGTGCGGGCGGCCTCGGTCAGCTTGCTGACCGGGTCGGTGATG
>CAZWFQ010000149.1:0-5053 GCA_964633225.1 uncultured Anaerolineaceae bacterium | reverse complement strand
ACATTTATACTCCTGAAGAGTTGCAGGCTTTCGCGGAAAAACTGATTGGAGCACCCATTTACCTTGAGCACGTAACAGCTAACGAAGCAGTAGGAAAAACTACGAACGCGTTCTATGACCAAAAAAGCCGGTGCATAATGTATGAAGCAGAAGTTTATGATGAGGCAACTGCTGATAAGCTAAAGTTATCTTGGCTGCAAGCTTTGATTTCGTTATGGAGAAGCAAGGTATTAGCTTGTTTCGAAGGCCAAAACGCTTCGCTAATGCGCAAAGTTAGTCCCAAAGTGTAGTTCTTAAACGCGAAAGCATTGTCGTAAGCTTTTATGAACATCCTCGAGGAGATGTCTCCCGCGTACCTCTCTCTTTTTGTAATTTTTGTAGTTTGCTTAGTTTTGCTGTTGAGTACAAGTTTGGAAGTTCAGGGTCAAGTGATCGCTGGCAGTACTGAGGAGAGTATCTTTGCTGCTTTAGGATTGCCTTTTGTTGCTCCAGAGTTTAGGGAGGGCTTCAACCGATAGACAACAATGGACATGCAACAATTGGAGCAAGAAGCATAGAGCGTAAGGAGAGATCTTTAAAAATAAAAAAAGAAAGAATGGGGGTGGCTTATTTCTTTTTCATCAGAACTAAACCGACAATGGCAATTGCGATGATGATTGCGATGAATCCGCCGATAACCGTCATCATTAAAGTGTTTGTTGTCTCTTGAAGCGGTATTGTCGTTGGCGCCGCGGTTTGTTGTGGTGCGTCGTTTACTGTTGCATAAGTGGTTGCCCATGAGCTGCCGTATGAGTCGTCGCCTGCGAACGTTGCGGAGATCTTGTACATGCCTGCGATTTCGGGGGTCCATGCATAGGCAAAGTTGCCTTTTGCGTCGCTGGTTACAGTGTCTAGGTGGAAGAAGTTGTTGTTGGGGTCTATGACGTTTATTGAGACTGGTACACCTGTTACGGTTACGTTGTGCCAGAAGCCGTCGATGGGTCTTTGCTGATGTAGGAATTCCATGTAAGTTGACATTGACTCTTTAGAGACGCATGCTGCTCCGGGTTGGGCGGGTGATTGGTCAAGGATTGTGCCAGATAAGACTACGGTTGTTCCTGCTGTGATCGACGTTTGTGGTGCGGAAACGGTTGTTTCGCTTTCGCCCTTACCAAACACGTACATGTGGCCGTCATATCGATTATCGTAGGTTAAATATCCGTCGGCGACTGCACCTGCTGAGCCTCCGCCATTGATGTCCCAGAGGTATTCGCCTGTGGTTGCATTAAGTGCCCATAGTCTCCAACCTCTTGTTAGTGGTTGTGTTGGTGAGTGTTCGCCGTTTGCGTAGTAGAGTACACCGTCTGCGATTTGGGGTGAGTTGCTAAAGAGAGTCATGGCAGGGTAAGTTGCTGCTTCAAATGGCACAGAGGGGGTCGAGTAGTGCCACGCGATTTCGCCATTATTCCAGTCTATTGCATAGAAGCCTGCGTACGAGAAGTCATAGATTAAACCGCCGTACGATGCGATTGTGTAGGCTCCGAAGTCTCCCCATGGGTATTCTTCGCCTCCTGGTTCTCCGGGTTTAGCGGTTTGCCAAAGAAGCTTGCCGTCTGCGAGGCTCCAGCAATCCCACCATCCGCCTAATACACGTGTGGTGACTTTACCGTGATCAGCTACAAGCGTGCTTGGGAAGAAGATGTCATTGCTTGTGACGTTCCAAAGCAGTTGCCCTGTTGTAATGCTTGTTCCCATAATGAAATATCCAAGTGCATGTCCTGCGCCTGGCGGTGTTATTGCGCTCGTGCTGACTGCTACGCCTGTTTCGTAATCAACTGTCCCTAAACTTCCGAAGGGGTACGAGATGTTGCTTATTATTCTGGTGTTGAAGTCTGTACTGGTCCCAGTTGTTGTCCAGTTAATCAAGCGGTATCGTTGGTCGACTGGTACTGAGTTGCCTAGGTTTTGTACGCTTAGTACATAGGGGTCTTTGTACATGGTACCTGAAGTGACTGGTAACGAGATGTTTGCTGTGACTGAGCCGCTCCATGGATTGTACTTTATCATTCTATTTCCGATGTATAAAAGCGAGTATGAACCTGCCCCCATGCCTGTTTGTCCAGCGCCTGGTACTGCCGATCTAATTTCGTTAAACGTAACCATTGTTGGTGGTTGAGTTATGCCCGTTTGTTCCCAATAGATCTGTCCTGTGCGTATGTCATAGCATTGCCAAACGTTAACTGCTTGTGAATAAGTAATACCGTTTATTGTTGTCTGCGCTGGTTTACTGATTGTTTGGTATCCTCTGCCTTGGAAGATTATGTTTGGGGTGCCTGCATATGCGCTTTCACCTGGTCCTACCGAATTATATCCGAATTGTCCACCTGAAATACCTGCTAATGCTCCCTGCCTCATCCACGCAATATGTGAAGTTTTAGGTCCTTGCACGTATGGGGTGAATTTGTAGTTGCTTGCGTAAGCGTTTGTGTTTTCTGGCCAGCCTTCGCCGCCGCCTACTCCTGTGAAAGGAAAGTGTCCACCTATGACCCACCATTCACGGTTTTCTATTGGTATGGGGCGAGTCCAGTAGTCGGTTGGAAGTTGTGCTGCAGGATATGAGTAGACTAATTCCTGTTGTACTGTCAACGATACTTCGGGGCTAGTTGAACCTTGGTACCATGCTGATTCGAATTGTGCTGGTCCGCCGAAGCCCATGCCACCTGCACTGACTCCTGCTGGTAGGTCTGCTTCTGTGGCGTAGTATTTCCCGTTGTAGTACCATCCTGCTTGAAGGTAGTTGCCTGCGAAGTCGAATTTGAATTTGTAGGTACCCACTTGGTCTACGCTGTATTGTACCCAGGCTGTTGCGTCACCTTGGTAACTGTTTAATGGTCCAATGGTTTCAGTGTTGCTGTCTGGTTTAGTGACTGTTAAGGTGTATCCTGAGAAGAAGCGTTGGTATGCAATTGGTGGTTCAAGCCATAAGTTGATTAGGACTGGTTGACCTTGACCTATCGGGTTGGGACTGACGCTGATGAACGCTGTTGTTGGTATTGTTACGCTTGGTGTTACGCCCGATGGGGGTGCAGTTGGCCATGGCGTTAACTGTGGTGCTCCGATCTCTTGGACTTGTGCGTTAGTTGATAATTGTATTGATGCAATCGATGCCAACATTAAAAAGATAAGTACTGATGTTAATGCTCTTGTTTTTTTTAATTTCATTTTTTTATTTTGCTCCTTAGAGGTTCAATCTTTGTTATTTAATTTAAATTTTGCCATAAATAACACTGTTGCCCATAAAAAAATTAATTGCAAAGTTCTTTTTAACTAATAAACAGTAAAAAAAATTTCGTGTGAATGTAATTGTTTCATACCTAATTTCACACTTGTTGCTTACAAAAAAGGCTTAGGTTTACACGTTTTTCGGATAGTTTTAATTTTCTCAAATATTCATCCCTAAATGTGGAAACATTCAAAATCTCACCCGCGCGGCACTAATAGTTGGCGTAGGAGTTTTTGTGAATCCGTCGACACCGCAATTTATGTACGGGTTTATCGGCACCAACATTGTTTGGGCACAAGAAAATACTGCCTACACACTTGACGGACCAATAGCAGTAAACAATGGCGTAACACTAACAGTTAAGAAGCCAGGAGTCAACGTTAATCTGAACAACTACTACATACAGGTAAATGGCACCTTAATAGCCCGCAGCACTAACGCAGACAAAATAACTTTCACAGGTGGCTCAGTTGAAGTAACTTCTATAAATCAACAGCTTGGGCAGCTTCAATTTTTGAGAACACCATACGGAATCATTAGCAGTCCGTGTTACCATGAAAATTACAAAAAACACGTTTAAATAAGTGAGTGAAGTCGGCTACCTACAGTTTCTCAAAATGCTATAGAGTATCTCAGCGTTTTTGACACTGCTGTAGCAAAGAAAACGAAATAATCGGAACCTGCGCCGTCGATGTTTCCGCCACGTTACAATCCAACAACATTAATGCTCGAGCAATAGTAGGCCGAATGCCGAAAATATTTAACAACAAAATCATCGGTGACAGTAACAACAAACCAATGAGCATCCATTAACGCATACAGCGTTCTGTCAAAATCAGAGCACCCAAATCTGCAATTGTTAAACAGGCATAAGCGTAGGAGATTGCAAAGCGAATATCAACAAAAACGTAATTGTTAATTGCAACCTCGGAGTCACACTCTCTTTATGGGAACCGTGGGCAAATACAGGTCCACCTTGGGATAAAGCAACCACAGTAGAGATGACAGCAAATACCATTTGATCGAAACACAATTGGAATCCAAGCACCTGACTATGATTGAAACTCGACCGTCCGCAATAACAAAATCTACGACAACAAACAGTACAACTTTAAACTATCACTCTCAAAAAGACGTGAAAGCTTCTGGCAACTGGCGGGGAAAAATAGATGAAACAGTGATAAAACGATAAAATCTTTGATTACAACTTCGACTTTAACTTGAACAAATTTGTAACCAGCCCAATCTTTACCGCTCCTGATCAGATGCGCCAGCAATCCCCGACAACATAACAACGGAAACACCGCAACCAACTAACGCTCCGACTGTAAATCCTAACAAAGAAGCTAATGCTTTTTTCATATTGTCTAACTATAAAATAATTATCCCTAAGAGCCTTTTCCTCAAGATTCCTTGACTAATGGTAGTCAAACTTTCTTGACCTAATTAAATAGACTGTGGGTACACTACAGCACTGGAAAAGGCGGTTAAACCTTTTACAATATGTGTGCGGTTTTGTTGGGTGAAAATGCCATAATACGAACCAATCTTTTTTCCGTCTTCTTAAAACCTAAATTTAAGTTTGGGATAGAAATTCTATACAATAAAATTATCATGGGAAACCCCAACACCATTTTTTATTGCCCATGGTGTAATTCTCACTGCTGATTAGCAAATTTTCTTAGTTGCAGGCTTTGATTTGGTTATGGAGAAGCAAGGTATTAGCTTGTTTCGACGGCCAAAACGCTTCGCTAATGCGCAAAGTCAGTCCCAAAGTGTAGTTCATAAACG
>CAZWFQ010000148.1:0-5156 GCA_964633225.1 uncultured Anaerolineaceae bacterium | reverse complement strand
GTGATCGCCTTTTCACCGATAAAACTTATTTGGCGCTGCTGATGGCTGGCACCAAATTTGACTTGGTGTTTGCTCCCGAGGGCGAGGCTGCAGGCGCTACAATCGAGACTTGGAAGAATTGCAGTATTCTGCATTGTGAACGTTCAGCAGGCGAAGATGACGGCGTTCTGGAGAGCATAAGTGGGTCTGCTGAAACTGTCGAGTTTCCAGCTTAAGGGCGTGTTATTGATGGGTAACGAAAAACAACTGAGTTCTGCCCAGGCTGCTAAGCTGCCTGAGAATGAGGCAAAGATTGCAGAGTTTAAGAAGCGTGCTGAAGCTGACGATGCCCGAAATGAAGCAGTTGCTAAGCTATTTGACCCTGTTGCCTTGCTGCAGCGAGCTGGCCAGATCCATGAAGCTCAACATCCAACATTGGGCTTGATTCGTTATGGTGAGTTGGTGATCGCTGATTCCGAAATTATCAACAAATGCAAAAACAAAGCAGACCGAAACGCCATGAGCATCTACCTAATGCTTAAAAAAGCCTATCCCAACTTACCTGAATACACCCCTGAGAACATCAGCGAATTTAACTGTTCTTTTCCAATGTTGGAAGCATCAGAACTCATCAAGTTCCTAAATGAGCAACCGGGTTTTTTGTTAACCAAATCGAGCAATGGATCAAACACAACTCCGACGCTGAAAACATCGGCCTAATTCTGCATTACTTTCCCCAAATAAACTTCCAAACCCTAGGGCAGTTGACTATTTTCCAGTTTAATTACCTGGTGACCTGGGCACGACTCCATCAATATAGCTCGCATAAGTGAATGGAGTCCGTTCTATTGTTTAGCTTCAAATATATGTTTAGGATACCTCTTAACCGGTTAAAATCATGAAGCGCAAATATGTTGTCGTCACGGTCATTCTTATTATGATTGCACTGATTGGCGGAATAATATACCTATATGAAAATAGCTTTCAACCACTAGGCACACCGAGAATCTTGTACTCATACACTGTTACTTCAACAGACACAGGCGTTGCTTCCATTGTCTTTAATGTCTCACAGGGGATGACACAGCAGCTGAATCTTACACTTCAATTGTTGGATGGTTCACCGTCGATAACTGTGCCAATTGACGACATGAACGGCTTGGTGTACAACAGCACCATAGTATATGATAACAATTGGGACACCCACAACTGGAATCATTCGCTTGTTCAAACGTCGGTTTTCAATTATTCCATTAGCCAAAAACAATTAACCTTGCAGCCAAACGCAACCAGTTCAACAATCATAAACATTAATTGGGCAGACGACGCTCCAACCGGGCGGTACGCTTTAGACCTCAACTTGGGACGCTTTCAGTTTCTCACCACACCCGGAGAAGGTGACAAGTCATATGGTAGGGCTATTTGGTTAGGCTTCATAGTTTCCCCAAAAACTCCCGCTTAGGCCATTTCCACTCTGGGTATCGTCCTATAATTTTTGTTAGCTAGTTAATCGACTTCTTGGAAAAATAGTAAAACCTGTTTGGATAGTGAGTAGCTTGGCTGATTCTGATATAGAAATCAATTTAGAGCTAATCGATAATGCGAGTAGTCAGTTAGCGGAAGCCTCATCTAGCATGACAAGTAGTCTGGATCAGGTTTCTGAGGCAAGTGAACGACTAGCTGTTTCTCAGGAGGATCTTAACGCTGAGCAGGAAAAGGTTGCTCTGTTTTCTAGGAAAAATGCTGGTTCTTTGAAGGATTTTGCTTTGGGTGCTTCGGGAGCTGCCACTGCAGGCTTTAGCCTGTATAATAGTTTTGATAGGATTGAGAAAGCGGAGCTTGCGGTTGACAGGGCTAATCTGCAGGTGCGGACTTCCACTAAAGGTGTTGAGGATGCGCAGCGTAACCTCGATGCAGCCGTTGTTGAACATGGCGTGAATAGTGCCGAAGCTAAAGCTGCGTCAGAGCAGCTAAGCATTGCCCAGGAGCGTCTTGAGGTAGCCAATGAGCGGGCTAAGCAGTCGCAGGACAATGTCAATGAAGCAATGATGGCCAGTGCAATACAGGTTATTCCCTCAGCCATCACCATGGTCGATAGTTTGAGTAGAGCTTGGAAGAATTTCCCAGATATGACAGGAGTTCTAAAAACCCTTAGCACTAATGTTTCTGACGTTGGCAGCAAGGCGACTCTTGCCGCTATCGGGGTTGGTTCTTTTGTCGGCGGCTTCACATTGGGCTATACTGTCATTAAGCAGTTTGGTGATGCTCTTGGTCCCATGGGCAGGGCTTTGATGGTTGTCGTGCCCGCAATTATTGCCGCTGCCGCAGCGGTTTGGATGCTCCAGGAAGGCCTCACGCTTGGCGTTGCCACAGTCGCTTTAGTGGCTGCGGGTATTGCTGTTGGCGCTATGGTTGCGAACCTTGAGAGTTATGGTAATGTCGCTGGTTTAGCTTCGGGCGGTGTGGTTGATCACCCAATGCTGGCGTTGATCGGTGAAGGCGGCGAAAAAGAGATCGTTATGCCCCTTAGCCAATACGAGGCGCAACGTACAGAAGTTGAAGAGAAAAAGCAGGTTGCAGGTGGCTATCCGCAGAATGTGACTTACATCACCTTTGAGCAGCACCTTCACGGGGATATTGTTAGCCCTGCAGATGAAGACAGAGTAGCCCAAAAAGCAGTTGACAAACTAGATGAGGAACTATATCGCAGGAGAAACAGTTAATGCCATTCATCATCGGAACAGTAACGCTTCCTGAAGTGCCTGAGCGTATGAGTGTTTCGAAATCAGCCAACAAGCAGACTGAGCCAAAATCAGGTGATTATCCACTTGCAATGGTTGACGGCTTCGCGGGCTCCATAACATTATCGGGAAAGCTGGAAGGCAGCTGGCTAACCAATTTTGCAGCCATCTTATCCCCCCTGTTAGCTGCAGTTGGCACAGCTGTTTCCTGCACAATAGGCGGCGGACTTGACGGCACATATCTGCTTGATGATTTCAAGTTTGACCCTGAAAACCCCTCTGTAACGCCCTACACAATCAAGTTGACTTCAGTTAGCGCAGTTTACGCATTGACGTGAGATTATGGCAAAATGGGCAATCGAATACTATGATGAAGGCACTGAAGAATTCGTTGAATTCACAGGGTACAACCTCAATCAGGTTTATGAAGAACTTGGCGAGAACGGTGAGCCGCATCTATATTTCTACGTTTTTAACACGGCTGCCAACCGTGCATTATTGCAGCAAGACCTTCTAATCAACGCATACTATGACAACGTGCTACAGTTCACGGGGATCTTGCAAGGAGGAGACATCGAAGATCGCCCTGGCAAAATCAAAATGGTTGTCTACGACGATTTTATCATAACGCTTGATCAAGCCTCATCATTTACCGGTGCATTTGAAAAACCAGCCAAAGACATCATAGACGCCATTTTATCGGGCACTGGCTACAGCGCCCATTCAAGCAACCCCACAACAATCGTGCCTGTGATTTTTTACCATGCGAACCGACTTGACGCAATAAAGTTCATGCAGAAAGCGCTCGCATGTGACGTTTGGCACAGCGGAACAACCGTCTATTTCGGATCCAAAGGTTCAGGAGTAACTCATACTCCAACAACTATAGCATTAAGCAGACGCGGCATAGACCGTTCGAAGGGGCAATTTACAAAAGTTGAGATCAGAGGCACCGACGTAACTGGGTTTCACATTTTAGGTGTTGCTGGCTCTGGCACAAAGGTCTGGAAGGGCAACGAAGACCAAATGACCGATGCAGCAACTCTTAACGCTATAGCAGCTAAGAAACTTGCAGAGTTAGCCACTGATTCAAGCGGTATGCCCGTTAGCGTTTTGATGACGGAGGGCAAAGACTACTCGCTGGGCGAATCAGTCGCGGTATCTGATGCTCGCTACCTGCTTGATGGCACATATCGAATTATGCAGATGACTAAAACAAAATTCAAATGCAATATGCAGCTTGATCGGGCACGCAAAACAATTGCCGCAACAGTTGATGAACTCAAAGGTTGGGAAAAGAAAGGCATCTACACGCCTGGCAGTGAAGCCTGGGTTATCAACCTGCAAGGATTAGTTGCTCTTTTCCACTTAAACGAAGGCGAAGGTGCAACTGCAAAGAACCGTGCTCCTATTGATGCACCAGTAGATGGCACAATCACTGATGGCATTTGGCAAGATGGTCCAATAACCAAAATATTGACACTTAATGGGACAAGCGCTAACATCAGCCTTGGAGCTGCAAGCCAAGCTGGAATCAACCTGACAAGTAAACTGAGTTTTGGCGGTTGGTTCTCCCCCTCAGACAATGACTCAACCAAGCGATTTGTCTGCCACAAAGATGGCCAATTCGCCCTTTACTATTATGTTAACACGGGGGTTCTTGGGTGCGATATCGTCACTGGCACGGGCACGCACAGTTACAGTTCTGATGCGGGGTTAATCAAAGTTGGCGGACGCATTTTTGCTATGATAACTTATGATCAATCAAAAGTGCGCATGTACTACAATGGTTGGCTTCATAAAGAATGGTCACTAACAGGCGCACCCTCATCGTCAGCAAACACTGTTTATCTGGGTGTCTTCTTGAAAGGCGTTTTAGCTGAGGTTATGCTCTGGTCCAGGGCGCTTGTGGATCAGGAGGTGCTTGAGCTTTACTTTTTTCCCTTGTTTCGAGTTGTAGGAAGCGCGGGCGGAATTATTGAGAGCCCGACTGTTGATGTCGTTACATTTAAGGTCATAAGTGTGGGGTGGACTGGACCGACATGACCTTTAACGATGGAGAAGATTATCCCACTGTCATCAAAGATGCTGTCATAAAAATTTACAGCGGAGAGTCCCTTGTCGAAACTTTAGTCACTGATACAAGTGGGGAAGCTGAAACTCATCTATCAGCAGCGGGAGCGTATCGAGTCACAATCGAGCATCCGAACCGTGAAACCATCGACATGGAAGTTGTTGCACCTGAGAGCAATTATCATTTGTTTTTTCAGTTAGCTAATGAGCCCCGAAGGCAAGCCCGCACAACAGCAATAGAAAACATGATTCTAGCTGCCAATGGCAGCATCAAAGCTCCAGATGGCAACGAAACGTTGGTTCTTCAGGCAAATGTTGACGACAAAACAGTTGCTTTGGAGAGCATGAGTTTAGCTGAGCCAG
>CAZWFQ010000147.1:0-5169 GCA_964633225.1 uncultured Anaerolineaceae bacterium | reverse complement strand
GAATCCTGCTCTTTGGCTCCGGAGGCCAACGCTCTGTCCACTGAGCTACAGGGGCCTTAAGCGGGACAATTTTACCACGTTTCAGGCGCTATGTGCGCACTCGTGGGGATAGGCTGGCAAGCTCGGCTCGCAGGCGCTCAATGATGGGGGTGTTGCCTTCTTCTTCACCCTGGATGGTGCGCTGCTGTTTCTTGAAGGCCAGTTCAGCGCAGACCTGGTAAAAGCGGCTGACTGTGCTGTAATTGCCTGCGAAGAGGGCATTGGTACGGGCGGAGGTTTGCGCCCAGGCCGAACAGGCTACGCGATATTGGGGCACGGTCATCACGCCCAGCGCCACTTCTTCGCGCAGGTGGGTGATCAGCCAGCCTCGCTCGCGGGATACCGCCCACAGGATGAACAGGAACATAACCACCCAGCCGCTCCAGTCTACCAGGGTGCTGAAGGCCAGGCCGCCGAGTCCTTCTAAAAAGGTAGCCATGGTGTTGTGCATGGCATGCGTGAACATGGCGATGGAGAATCCAATCACGGGAGCTGCCAGCTTGACCAGGATATTGCGCGATAGGCGATTGTAGGCTAACCCAATGCCGGTGAAGGCGGTGTAGAAGGGGTGCTGCCAGCCAACCAGGATGACGCGCACAAAGACCAGCCAAAGCATTCCACTGACGCCGGCCTCTGCCCAACCATAGGAGTAAATGTAGAACGCATTTTCGGTGGCGGCAAAGCCCAGGGCGGTAATGGCGGCGTAGGCGATCCCATCCATGATCGAGTCAAATTCCTTGCGAAACAACAAGAAGACGATGAGAACTGCCAGGCCTTTCAGGGCTTCTTCTACGATCGGGGCGCTGATAATGCCGGTGGTGGCTTCGGTGATGGCATCGGATTGGGTAAAGACGTAAACGCCGACCCCAAATATGCTGTTAATGATAAAAGCAGCACCGGCAGCTACTACTGCGCCCCAGATGAAGACGCCCATTAATAGCAATTTGGGTTCCTTTTCGTAGCGATCCATCCAATAGATGATCACTGCAAAGATGAACATGGGGACAAAGCCAAAGAAGATTGAAAGTAGTATGCCGAGAAAGTCCATAGGGACCTCCGTTCAGAGGATGTGTGAATAGTCTAGCACAACAACCCAAGCCGGGCAAGGGATTGGTTATTGGATGCCATATAACATGGTGCGGTGGACGCGTGTATTTTCAAAGGGGATGTCCAGGGCGGCCAGCAGTTCCTCGGGGCGGCCTGTGGCACCCTCGCGGGCGGCCAGGCAGACAGACAAGCACGGCAGATCCCCGGGCACAACAGGGGCGTATTCCAGGCGCTCGATCAATGGGCGAAGATCGTAATCTTTGCCGCGCCGCTGGCGCAAGACCTGGGCGGCAGAAAGCAGGGTGGCTAAACGCTCGTCGAGATCAACGGGCGCATCCAAAAGTGTGATGGCATAGTCGGCAGACTGCACCTGGGTTTGCAGGGCAGGGGCATGGTTGTCGACCTGGGCCATGGATAGGATCGTGAGCCCAGGCGGCAGAGCCGGGGCAAGCGTGATTTCGATTTCAGCCAGCGGCAGATCAATTTCTAGCCAGGCATCCAGCAGTTCGCATTGGCTGGTGAAGCCAAGGGGCAAGGCGCAGGCCAGGTTCAGGCGGGGCTGGGGATGAAAACCCTGGCTGTACGCCAGGGGCAGGGCGGCGCGGCGAAAGGTGCGCTCCCAGGTGCGATGCAGGTCGAGGTGGCCAGTGTAACGCATGGCCTCGGTTTTAGAGAAGGTAATTCGAATGCGCATGGCTATCCCTGGATGACGGTCACTTTGTTGGTTTTTACTTCGGGGCACTGCCAGGCTTCACCTGGGTGTTGGCGGCGCAAATCGTTAAAGGTGGGCAAAATGCCGCAAGCAAAGCAGTGTTGGCGGCAGTCAATGCGCGTCTCGCCGCTCAGGCTCATGAGGTAGTCTTCCGTCAGGTATTTGCGGTTCACGCCGGTGCTGATGTGTTCCCAAGGGAAGATTTCATCAATTGGGCGGCTGCGGTGGGTGTAGAAGGTTGGATCCAAGCCAGTTTCTGTAAAGGCTTCTTGCCAGGCCTGGTAATTGAAATGTTCTTGCCAGGCGTCAAATTTGGCGCCTTTCTGCCAGGCGCGGAAGATGACCTGGGCCATGCGCCGGTCGCCGCGCGAAAGCCAGGCCTCCAGCATTGTTTCTTGGGGATTGGTCCAGGTAAGCTTGATATCGCGGTCGCGCAATTCGTGTTTTAGCAGGACTTGTTTGGCCTGGATCTGCTCGAGGGTATCGCAAGACACCCACTGGAAGGGGGTGTGGGGCTTGGGGATGAAGGTGCTGACGCCGGGATTGAGGCGGGCGCGCCGCCCAATCACTTTGCGGCCTTCCGCCAAGACAGCTTTGCACAGGTCAGCAATAGCTTGCACGTCATCAATGGTTTCGGATGGATGCCCGATCATGAAATAAAGCTTGAGGGTGGTCCAGCCGCGGCCGTAAACCTGGCGGGCGGTCTCTAGCAGTTGGTCTGTGCTGACAGGCTTATTGATGATAGAGCGCATGCGCTCGCTGGCGGCTTCAGGGGCCAGGGTAAAGCCGCCACGGCGGGAATCGCGCAGAGCGTCCATTAGCTCAATCGAAAAAGTCTCGATGCGTAAGGATGGAAGGGATACTGACAGGTGTTTGCCGGCAAAGCGTTCTCCAACTGTCTTGACCAACTCGACAATATGCGTATAGTCGGAAGACGAGAGTGAGAGCAAGCCAACTTCTTCGTAACCAGTGTGACGGAGGGCGGCTTCGATGGTGTTGACCACCTCTTCAACCCCGCGCTGGCGCACAGGGCGATTGATCATGCCGGCATGGCAAAAACGACAGCCGCGCGTGCATCCCCGCATGATCTCTACAGGGACGCGGTTGTGGACGGTATCAATGTAGGGGACAATGAAGCGCGTGGGCGCGGGCGGCAAGACAGGTACGATCCGTTTGAGCACCGGAAGGGGGGCGTGATCATCCAGGCGCTCGATGCGTTCGATGGTGCCATCTGGTAAGTAGTGGGGTTCGTAAAATGTCGGGACGTATACGCCCCAGATCTTGGATAAGCTGTGGAGCAGCTCGGCGCGATGAAGTTGGCTTTGCTTCCAGGCCTGGTGGGCCTGGATGATGTCGTGAATCACTTCTTCTCCCTCGCCGATGACAAATGCATCAATGAAGGCATGCATGGGCTCAGGGTTAAAAGCGGCATGACCACCTGCGATTACCAGAGGATGGCTGGCATTGCGTTCGGTGGCGAAGAGTGGGATACCTGCCAGGTTGAGGGCATTCAGGGCGTTGGTGTAGATGGTTTCGTAAGGCAGGGATAATCCCAGGATGTCGAAATCAGCCAGGGCATGGCGTGTCTCGAGTGAATACAGCGGAATGCCAGCCTGGCGCATGGCGGTTTCCATGTCGATCCAAGGCAAATAGGCGCGTTCAGCCAATGCATCTGCGCGTTGGTTGACCTGGTCGTACAGCACCGCCAATCCCAGGTTTGACATGCCAATGTCGTAAATATCCGGGAAGAGCAGGGCCAGGCGGGTTGGGGTGGTGTGCCAATCTTTTACCACCTGGTTCAATTCGCCGCCAGTATAACGGCCAGGCTTTTGAACGGTGGGCAGGATGCGCTCCAGGCGCGAGTAGATTTCTTCAGGCGAAAGTACCATTAAGACCTCAATAGAAACAGTATACCAGCAAATCAAGGTGGGGTTTAGCGAAGGCTTTGTGCGATCGCCAAACCCCACCTTGATCAACTACTACAAGCTAATTTTTTCCAAGAATCCAGTGGTCGATGGTGCGTGACCAGCTTACCAATTCCTCTGGTTTGAACCACAAGGCAACTTCTTTTTCGCCATTTTCGGGCGAATCAGAGGCGTGGGTGAGATTACGGCTCACCTCGAGGGCGAAATCGTGACGGATCGAACCGGGGGCAGCTTCGGTGGGGTTGGTGGCGCCCATTGTCTGGCGGACGGCGGCAATGGCGTTCGGGCCTTCCCAGACCATTGCCATCACGGGGGCGGAGGTGATGTAGCGGATCAGGCCAGCATAAAAGGGTTTGCTTTTATGGATGGCATAGTGGGTTTCGGCCAATTCCTGGCTGACGGACATGAATTTTGCGCCGACCAGGTATAAACCGCGGCGCTCAAGGCGAACAATCACCTCTCCGACCAGGCCGCGTTGTACGGCGTCGGGTTTGACAAGTACCAATGTTCTTTCCATTCAAAATCCTCGTTATCTTAGCAGGTCTTCTGCTTTGGAGTAGGCCTCCAGGGCCTCATCTAGTTTGTCTGTGCGCATGTAAGCGTCACCCAGGGTCTGCCAGATATTGACATCTACGGGATAGCGATAGAGCGCCTCCTGCAGATCGGCAATCACCTTGTCTACGTTCACGCCGGTGCGGATCAGGTGGGCGTAATGTTGGCTGGCCTGGCTTGCATTGCCATCTGCAAGGGACTGGCGGGCCTGGATCAACGCATCTTCATCGGGTAAGCCAGTCAGGGCAGCAGCCCGGGTTGGCTGTTCGGCTGGTGCTTGGGCGGTGATTATGCCGCTCAGCGTTTTCATCAAGTCTGGCCCTATGCCAGCGATCTTCTCTAGCTCTTCAACGGTTTTGAAATTGCCATAAGTGGCCCGGTAGGCCAGAATGTTCTGCGCCATTACAAAGCCGATGCCAGGCAGCGCTTCCAGCTCAGATAGGGAGGCGGTGTTGATATCCAGCGGTCCGGCGGAGGCCTGTCTTGTCAACCAGGCGGGCATTTCTGGCTCTGGCTGCGCGGCAGGGGCTTCTTGTGAAATCCAGGCTGGCAGATCTGGTTCGGCAGCCGGGGTCCCAGGCAGAGCTTCAGCAGAAACCTGGTCTGGGGTCTCGGACGAAACCGCTTCGGTCAGCCAATCGGGCAATTTTTCGTCTGGTGCGGGTGCCAGCTCGACGGGCAGGTCTTCAGCAGGTGCGGCAGAAATCTCTTCAGCAAGGACATCTTCAACCCGTTCAACTTCGGCTTCCGGGGCGGCTGGCAGTTCTACCGGTGCGACGACAGCTTCGCCTTCCAGGGCCTCGCTCAGCCAGTCAGGCAGGTCTTCGGCAGGTGCGGCGGGAGCTTCTTCTTCAGTGACCGGGCTGGGCGGGGCTTCAGCGGCCTCAGCCTTGA
>CAZWFQ010000146.1:0-5580 GCA_964633225.1 uncultured Anaerolineaceae bacterium | reverse complement strand
TTTATATCTATATCTTCTTTCCAATATAAAAAGCATAGCCGTAAAAGGCTTTGTATTGGTCATATAACGCGGCTTCACGCCTTTCGTTGGCAACCAGCTCTTGAGCAGTTTGATTACCGGCATGTTTTTCTAAGAATTCTTTTTGCGCGCCAATTTGTGGGGCATAAAAGTGTTCGGTCCAGCAGTTTTCAGGCAAGACAAAGGTGGCAGTGGGAATGTAGCCGGCTTTTTGCATTTGGGCTACCTTATTGGCAATCGTGTCAATTTCTGGATAAGCATCCTGCCAGAATTTGTCGATTTCGTCTGGGCGTTCTTCGGTGAACCAGGAGGCCTCAGAAACGGCAATATAACCCCCGGTTTTCAAGAACTTGCGCCATTCGTTCAGGCCGCGTTCAAAGCCGATATTATAGATCGCGCCTTCAGACCAGATCAGGTCCAGTTCTTCATCCTGAAAAGGCAGGTTGTCCATCGAACCCACAATGGCCTTGACGCGATCCTGAAGGTTGAATTTTTGGGCATTCAGGTTGAATAGATCGACAAAGGTGGGAAACAGGTCGATCCCTGTGATCTGCCCTGGCGCATGTTGGGCCAAGACCATGGTCTGCCCGCCGGTTCCGCAGCCAATATCGGCAATGCGCGAGGCGCTGCTCAGGTGATCGATAAAGCTGAGAGCCTTGATGGTCACTTCAGGGCTGCCAGGGCCCTGTCGTTCGAGGTTTGAAAAGTATTCGCAGATCAAATTGAAGTCGAATTCGTGGATGGATTTGCTTTTATCGCTCATGGTTTTTACCCATTTTCGTGGTCATTTTTGGCTGATGGTTAGGTGCAAAACTTCTACATCTTGTTATTGATAATTTCGACCGCTGCTTTGCCTGTCATGTGTTCAATCTGGACTTCTGCCACGCATACCCTCTTCAAATCGCGTTCGATCTCCAACCGCCCTTCTGCGATGTAATCGGGAGAGTATTTTTCCACCAGGCATTCAAGTGCATATCTTTTTTCACTATCTTCCGTGAGAATCCTGGCTCTGCCAAAAACAATTGCGCTGCAGAAATGGGTGGTAAAGGTTTTCTGCACAACATGATCCGCTTTGATAACGCAAAACGACACCTTATTATTTTTGGCGATGCTATCAATTTTATGTCCTTCTTTTGCAAAATGGAAAAACAGTTTTTTGTCTTTGTAGGCGAAACTCAGGGGAACGGCGTAAGGATAATCGTTGTCACCTGTTATCGCTAAAACCCCCGAGGTACAAGATTGCAAGATCTCAATCGTTTCTGCTTCAGATAATAATTGCTTTTTCCTTCTCATTTCTCTGAACATAATTTGTCCTTATCAAGCTGCGTATTATTATTTTCTTGATAATGCGGCGATAGATTTTCGAACATGCTCGACGTGATGACCCTGTGGGAAGACTTGCAGATATTTATTGAGGCCGCTCAGCGCGGCGGCAATATCACCAAGCTGCTCATAGACTGTAGCTCGATTGATGTATGCGACTTCATCACCTGACGGTTCCAAGCGTATTCCTTCATTCAATTCGTCAAGGGCCTGTTTCCATCTACCTTGTTTCGCGTACAAAGAGCCAAGGTTTATATGTGCTGGTGCATACTGGGAATTTATCTGAATTGCTTCATCATAATCTTTGAGAGCACGGTCTAAATTCCCGCTTTCCAAGAAAGCTAAGCCTCTCTCTGTTAATGCCCCAGGAAAACGAGGATACAGCACAATCGCCCGATTTAAATCGGCGATCGCCATGGTATAGTTTTGCGTTTTACAGTAGACCACTCCCCGTCCATAGTAGAGATTGGGCATTGTAGGGTCAATCTGAATCGCTTGGTCGAAATGTCGAATGGCATTCAGCGCATCTCCGTGTTTGTCATATTCCCATGCTTTCTTGGCTAACTGTACGCTTGTTGGGCCTGGCTCGTTTTTGAATGGAGATGTTTCTGGCCGCGGGATGGTGTTTTGGGCGATGTTTTCCAGGTGCTTTGGCCGCGTGGCGATCAAGCAATAGGCTTCAGAGCTTTGATAATCGTTTTTTCTGCTGTGGATATTTAGATATAAACAATCGCCGCTGATATGCCCTTTGTATTCCACATCCACTTGTGGAGATGCCAGGCAGAAACGAATTGCTGCCCCCTGGATCAAGTATTTGCCACTCAGAAGTATATTGCCTGGTATGGTGTCAAAACGCTCTACAACCTGGTCAATTCCTCCCCGTGAAAACTGTATTTCGATGCCATACACGTTACCATCAAGACCGAAATGGAGAAATTCGTGAGTGGGTGTGCCATTGGACTGGGTATGCATTGGGGAGATGTAGAAATAACCCTCTCCTTGAAAAATGGGGGACTGGCTAGGCTGTGTGTGCATTCGTAAGGGATGCTCCTGTTTTGACTGCGTATTCCAGTTCAATTCCAGAGATGTATGCCTGCGTGTCGTAGAAATCTTGCGGTGTGTCTAACAGCCACTGCTTTGGAAAATATACGGTGCTTTAATATCCCGTAGAAGAGTTCGCTGACCTATGTTGGTCGCCGGTGTCATTTAGGCATTGTCACATTTGACGTCATTTCTGGATCAGATTCTCTCGAATATCATCCATGGCACAGCGAAAACCAACATCGATCCACGCGGTGGCAGGCGAGCGCGCCTCTCGATAGGTGGCACGCAAAGAGAGCGAGAAAGTGGTCCAACTGCCGCCGCGCACAATGCGCATGCTGCCGCCTTCTGGCCCGACTGGATTTTCTTGCCCGGGCTGGCTGTAGGTATCAGGGGCGTACCAATCCAATACCCATTCCCAGACGTTGCCTGCCATGTCGAAGAGACCAAAGGGACTGATGCCTTCTGGGAAGCTGCCCACCGGTGCCGGCCGGGAGAAATCATCCTGCACGTTGGGGTCGCTTGCATCGAAAATGCCCCCATACCAGGCTTTGTGGAAGGCATCGGCGTCGTTTCCCCAGGGATAGATGCGCCCGTCATCGCCGCGCGCCGCATACTCCCACTCGGCCTCGGTTGGCAGCCGCTTTCCTGCCCAGGTGCAGTAATCTCTGGCCGCGTACCACGAAACGTTGACCACCGGTGCATCGTTGCTGGCACTGGCAAATTCGTAGGCAAACCCATTAATATCCAGCGCTTCTGGCGGGTTACACATCCCGGCAGCTACACACAGCCCATACTCTTCGTTCGTCACCTCGTACAGGTCCAGCCAGAAAGCATCCAACTGCACCTCGTGTGGTGGTCTTTCATCGGGGTCAGCATCTGTGTCGCTCTCAGCTGCACCCATCCAGAACGAACCGGTAGGGATGAAGACCATCGGTCGACTGTCGCTGATCGAAAGCATGACCGTGCCCGCCTCAATGACCAATGGAGGCGCGGGGCTGGGCGAGACCTGTACAACCGGCGTGGGCGAGGCGGCCTGGGGCGTAGACAGAACTGGCTGCCCTTCGGCGCGATGGATGGTGATCAGGCCCTCATCCCAACTGCGGGCCACGAGCTGGCCATCTGGGGAATATGCTTCATGGCGAGAGAAATAAGGTGTCTGTTTGTCAGTTGGCAGTTTGTCGCCGCTTGCCACGTCAAAGAGCACCACCCGCGGTTCAGCGGCAAGATAAACGCCCAGGATGCTGCTGTCTGGCGACCACACTAGCAAAGCGCTGTGATCGTTGCCGCTCACGTTCTGGTACAGGCTTTGCAGCCGCCGGCCGCTGGCCGCATCCCACAGGATGATTTCTATGGTGTTACTATTGGGCGGTGGTTGGGCGATGCTTGCCAGGGTCTTCCCATCTGGTGAAAAGGCTACCGCATTCACCCAACTGAGGTGTCCTTCAAGCGTAAGTATCGGTTCGTGGGTGGTCGCGTTCCACAAGATCAACATCGTATCATTTGAGCCAGTAACCAACTGCTGACCGTCGGGCGACCAATCCAGGCAGGTGACCCCATACTCGTGGGCGCTAAAACTGTATTCCTCGCCGCTGGCCGCATTCCATAGAATCACCTTCCCAGCTCCGGTGTGACCACCAGGGCGCATGAACCCGCCGCCCAAAACGCTCCCGTCTGGCGACCACGCCAGGCTGGTGATTTCATCTATATTCCCTTCCCAGAGCCGGGTGTGCGGTTGCCAGTCGGCAGTGTCCCACAGGATCAAGGCGGTATCCTCGACAGCGCTGGCTAACAGGCTGCCATCTGGTGACCATGCCAATAAATCCACCGCTGCCAAATGACCTTCGATCCGCCCTAACATTTCCCCATTGGATATGTCCCACAAGGTAATAATGTTGTTCTCCGAGCGGACGATCAACCGGCTGTCATCCAAAACCAGCAGCACGCTGCTGATCGCACCGCCGGGAACATCCAACGTGCGCAGTGGCTGCTCGTTTTCCAGCTGCCACAGCACCACATCTCCCCACGCACCGCCGGCGACCAACAGGCTGCTGTCTGCTGACCAGGCCATGCTTCCCACCCAATATGGAGCATTCTCCAGCACGCGCGCCTCCGTCCAGTCTGTGATATCCCACAGTGCCAGTTGGCTGTTGGTATCGGCACTTGCCAACAGACTGCCATCTGGCGACCAGGCCAGGCGCACAATCCTTTTACCAAGGCCAGGGTGGGCGAACGGCTGTGTGCCGCCGTGAATTGTCCAGACCAGGATGTCGCCGTTCTCTACCCCGCCTGCCAACCATCTGCCATCTGGCGACCAGGCCAGGGCGTAAATTGTATCGCTTGCCTTGAGCTCGTAAAGCGACTCGCCGCTGGCAACATCCCAAACTCGAACGATGTCCAGCGTGCTCCCGGCAGCCAGGTATTTGCCATCTGGTGACCATGCCACGCTCCAGATCTTGCCCCCGCGCTCGTTTTCCAGCCATCTCAATTCTTCCCCGGTTTCCGCTTCCCACAAGGTCAAGCCGTAATTGGGGTGCTCTGTGATGCTTGCCAGGGTGGTTCCGTCAGGCGACCAGAGGGCGTTGACATCGTTTTCTAGATCGCCGTACCATTCGCCAGCGGGGAACTGGACAGTTTGCAAGGTATGGGCGTCGTACAGCCACACGCCAAGGTCGCTGGCGACCGCCAACGTCTCGCTATCAGAACGGAACTGCATACTGCGTATTTGGCCGCGCCCCAACACCCCCAAGCTGTTCGCGTTGGGCAGGCTGGCAAATGGATTGGCGTTCATATCAAATATGCCCGGCGTGGGCGTGATGGTTGGGGTGGGGGTGTCGGTTGGGCGCGGCGTGAGTGTTGGAGAAGCTGAGGGGCTGGCAATAGGGGTAGGGCTTGCATTGTCGCCGACGCTGGTGGGAAGCGCATTGCCTGAAGGAACAACCGTGACTTGCCCTAGCTGGGGCTGTGCGGCTGTGGAGGTGGGTTGGGCAGATGAGCCGCTACAAGATGTCAATAAGACGATAGCTGCCAGGCTAAAGATGATTCTTATTATATTCATAGCGACTCCTCTTGCAATTATTTTTTTTGCCAAGTTCTTTTAATGACTGTGTCGATAGCTATATGGTGTTTTCTAGCTTTGATACCCATTGGCAATGGCAGGCATACATTTTTGCATGCTGGATCAATTCGCTATTCCCG
>CAZWFQ010000145.1:0-5718 GCA_964633225.1 uncultured Anaerolineaceae bacterium | reverse complement strand
TACACAGGCGGGGGGTTCCTGGCCGGCCTGGTCGCTTCTATCCGCTCGGGTGGCGCCAGCGGGCTGATCTCTGTTTACGACAACACCAGCGCTACAGGCACGCCCATCTTAGAGCTTGCCATCATCGCCGGCCTGGCACCCTTCGTGTTGTTCTTCAATGATCGCTTTGCACCCCGCTTTAACACCGGTTGTTATGTCGCCATCACCGGCGATGTTTCCCTCAACCTGTGGGCGGCAGCCAGGTAAATCCAATGAACAAGAAAACTGTCTCCCCCAAAAGCCCGCTCGCTGCGCCGGCTCCCCCCGCCACAGAACCCTCTCCTCCCAAGAGAGGGCCGGGGGTGAGTTCCCGCCGCCCCAAAGCCCCCGTCTTCAAGCACGGCTTCTATTGGCGCCAGTACCACCAGGACGAGCACGCCGACCTGGAGCGCATGGCCCAGAGCCAGGACTTGAACGACGAAATCTTGTTGCTGCGGGTGATGATGCGCCGCCTGCTGATCCAGTCTGAGGGGCTGGAAGACGTCCAGGATGCGATGCGCGTCCTGCGTATCCTGTCGGTGTGTGTCGGGCGCCTGGCCGAGATGCTGCGCACCCAACAGAACCTGCAAGGAAGCCCCCTCGCCAGCGAAGCCGAGCAGGCCTTCCAAACCGCCCTGCAAGCAGTGAAGCAAGAATACCAGGCCCAGCGAGAGGCCCTGATGGCCGCCCGCCCCAAACCCCGCCCGCCCCGCAGGTCCCGCCCATGAGCGAACACAACCCATCCAGCCCCCTGGTGGCCGGGCAGCCAGGCGCCACCCTCAACCTGCTGTGTGAGGGGTTGTGAAACCCAGCCCCGCCGACGCGCTGAAGGACTTCTGGCGCCATCCCGAGCTCTTCTCTCGCTGGGGCGGGCGGCTGAGGCTGCGCAGTTACCAGGAAGAAGTGGCCCGCCGGGCGGCGGCCTCGGTGCTGGAGGGCGGCGGGCTGAGCTTTGTGATCATGTTCCCGCGCCAATCCGGCAAGAACGAGCTGCAAGCCCAGTTGGAGGCCTACCTGCTCTTACTGCTCTCCGATTGGCCCTACGAAATGGTCAAAGTCTCGCCCACCTGGAAGCCGCAGTCGCAGAACGCCATGCGCCGCCTGGAGCGCGCCCTGGAAGCCAATCTCTTCACCCGCCGCCGCTGGCGCAAAGAGTCCGGCTACATCTACCGCCTGGGGCGGGCGCGCCTGACCTTCCTCTCGGGGGCGGCAAGCGCCAACGTGGTGGGGGCCACCGCCAGCCACCTGCTGGCTTGCGACGAGGCCCAGGAGGTGGAGATTGCCAAGTGGGACAAAGAGTTTGCCCCCATGGCCGCCAGCACCAACGCCACGCGCATCTTTTGGGGCACCGCCTGGAGCGCCGAAACCCTGCTGGCGCGCGAGCTGCGCGCCAGCAGGGCCGCCGAGCAGGCCGACGGCATTCGCCGCACCTGGACCCTGACCGCCGACCAGGTGGCCGCCGAGGTGCCCGCCTACGGGCGCTTTGTGGCCGAGCAGGTCAGCCGCCTGGGCCGCCAGCATCCCCTCATCCGCACCCAGTACTACAGCGAAGAGCTGGAAGCCGCCGGGGGGCTCTTCCCACCTGCCCGCCTGGCCCTGATGCAGGGCGCCCACCCCGCCCTGGAAGCCCCCCGGCCGGGCCGCATGTACGCCGTGACGATAGACGTTGGCGGGGAAAACATGCCGGGCGGTGAAGAAACACCGGGCGGTGAAGAAACACCGGGCGGCGACCTCACCCCCTACCCCCTCTCCACTGAACCCTCTCATCCCAGGAGAGGGCAGGGTGAGGTAGAGGGGCCAAGCGGTGCTCTCTACCGCAGGGGTGAGGTACACGACGCCACCGCCCTGACCGTCTTCGAGGTAGATGTGGAGGCAGCAGACGGGCCCCTGGGCCGCCCGCTGTACCGCGCCGTCCAGCGCTACACCTGGGGCGGCGCCTCGCAAGTGCAGCTCTACACCCAGATCAAGGCCCTGCTGGCGCACTGGCAGCCGCTCAACACCGTCATCGACGCCACCGGGCTGGGGGCAGGGCTGGCGGCCTTCTTGCAAGACCTGAGGCTGGGGCGGGTGATCCGCTTCACCTTCAACGCCCATTCCAAGAGCAAGCTGGGCTGGGATTTCCTCTCCATCATCGAGACCGGGCGCTACAAAGAATACGCCCCCAACAGCCCCGACCCCCTGCAAGGACTCTTCTGGGCCCAGGCGGCGGGCTGCGAGTACCGCCTCCAGCCCGGCGAAACCCGCCTGCTGGGCTGGGGCGTGCCGCCCGGCAAGCGCCACCCCGCCAACGGCAGCCCCCTGCACGATGACCTGCTGGTCAGCGCGGCCCTGGTGGCAGCCCTGGAGGAGCTCTCTTGGGGGCGGGCGCACAGTGCCATCATCCCCGCCCCCGAACCGGGGTGGGAGACATTTTAAAGCGTTCACCGCAAAGACGCAGAGAAAACAGAGAAAACCTTTAAGATCAACCACGGAGACACAGAGTGCACAGAGAAAACCTTAAAATTCAATTTAAGAGCCTTTCATCGCAGAGACGCTGCGGCTGCACTTCAGCCGGCGGCTGAAGTGCAGCCGAGAGTGCACAGAGAAAACCAAAAAATAAAAGCTTTTCTCAGTGTTCTCCGTGTCTCCGTGGTTTTCTCTCAAGCTTTTCTCTAAGGTTTTCTCTCAAGCTTTTCTCCGCGTCTCTGCGGTAAAAAAAATCATTAGGAGGCTACTATGTTCAAACAATGGTTCCACAAACTATTCACGGTTCGCACCCAGGTAGATGACCGCCCCGGTTGGCAGCCCCTCACCAGCCGCGCCCACGACCGCCACGCCGCCGAAATGCAAGCCCAATACACCGACGCCCTGACCGCCTGGCGCAAGAACCCCATCGCCTGGCGCATCATCGCCCTGACTGCCGACTACGTGGTCGGCAAATCCTTCGCCATCCACAGCCCCTACCCCCCGCTGGACGACTTCATCCGCCGCTTCTGGGCCCACCCCAAGAACCACATGGACCTGCGCCTGGCGGGCATGTGCGAAGAGCTGGCCCGCGCCGGCGACCTCTTCGTCCTGCTCTTCCGCAACCCCCTGGACGGCATGAGCTACATCCGCTTCATCACCAAAGACTGCATCCAGCGCATCGAAACCTGCCAGAACGACTGGGAGACCGAGCTGGCCTACTACGAGGCCCCCGGCAGCGACCTGGAGCCCCGGCGCTGGCCCGGCCCCCAAGACCCCGCCGCCGAGAGCGCCCCCGCCATCTGCCTGCACTACGCCGTCAACCGCCCCATCGGCGCCTTGATGGGCGAGAGCGACCTGGCAACCATGATCCCCTGGTTACAGCGCTACAGCCGCATGCTCGAAGACCGGGTGCGCCTGCACTGGGCGGCGCGCGCCTTTCTCTACCTGGTGACCGTGCCCAGCACCAAGGTGGAGAGCAAGAGCGCCCAATACAGCACCCCGCCCGAGAGCGGCAGCATCATCGTCAAAGACGAGGGCGAACACTGGGAAACGGTCACCCCCGCCCTGCGCGGGGCCGACGCCGGGCATGATATGAAAGCCGTGCGCGGCCTGATCGACGCCGGATCGGGCTACCCGCCCCACTGGCGCGGCGAGGGCGGGGATGTCAACCTGGCCACCGCCGAGGCCATGCAAGGCCCGCCCGAGCGCCACCTGGCCCGCCGCCAGCAGTACTTTGCCTACCTGCTGCAAGACATCCTCTACCAGGCCTACCAGCGCGCCGCCGCCATCGACCAGGTCCCGCCCCTGCCGGACGACCACGACTATGCGCAGCTCTTCACCCTCGCCGCCCCCGACGTCAGCCTGCGCGACAACACCAGCCTGGCCCAGGCCGCCGGGCAAATGGCCGCCGCCATGGCCAGCCTCAACACCACCCTCAAAGACGCCCCGCCCGAGCTGGCCAAGACAGCCGCCGCCCTGACCCTCAAGTTCGCCGGCGAGCCCCAGTCTGACGCCGCCCTGGAACGCATGCTGGGCCACTAAGGGCGAGGTCCCCCACGCACCTATCAAAATTGCAAGGTAGCCTGTTTCCAGCCCCAATTTTGAACCTTTTGGCCCACTTGTGCGACTATATAAGCAAAAGCACTGATCAAGAGAAGCTCAAACCAAACAAGCGAAGGGAGAAACACCATGAAACGCATATTAACCGTATGCAGTGTGATCTTTATTCTGTGCGCCCTGCTGGCTACCAGCCAGGCCCAGGCCGCCCCGGCTGCACCGGACGCGGAATGTACTTCAACGGATACAGGTAATTGGAGCACCATGACATGGACCGGTTGTACGCCCGGCACGAGCGACGATGTGGTCATCAACACCAGTGTGATTGTGAATGCTAGCGTAGAAGTCAAAAGCATCAGGATTACCGATACTGGTACACTTTCATTTGGCGGTAATCACACACTAACCATTAACGGTGGCAATTTCACCAATAATGGCACATTCACATCAAACAGCACTGGCACGGTAGCATTCACAGGATTGAGCCACACCATCGGCGGGAGCGAGGTCACAATCTTCAACAACCTGACCATCGACGGCCCGGACGGCGACACCGCCACCGTGATCTATATCGGCGATGCGACGTACCCATCCATCGAGCCTAAAATCGATGGAACGCTCAGTATGGACAGGAATGCGAATGGCTCAACCGAGACCGCCAACCCAATCACCTGGGTCCAGACGCTGAGCCTCCCCGGCAACGGAAGTTCTAATGTTTTTGTACAGCTTACAGACAGCAGCACCCCAGAGCCGCCCAATGAGCCGCCCGTTAAACTAAACGGAGTCGAAGTCATAGATGATAGTGATGACACGAGTACCCTCAACAATGTCACGGTGAGGATGACCTTGCGCCGCATCAACACCAATTCGTCAGTGCTCAACGAATATGATCTGTGCAACGGCGTATCAACCCAGCATGCGCTGCGTTGTTATGAGATCACCACAAATAATGGCGACCCGAGCACAAGCCCAGCTTATTTATATTTCTATCTCCCTTCAAGCGAAGCAAATGGGTTCACCTGCGAACATATAACCAATGGGTTGGCACCGTTCCGCCTCGTCGATACTACTTGGACGATCTTGACTAATGGCACTTGTGAAGGGGATGACGAAGACCTTGTTTACGATATTAATGGAAAAACAGCAGGTTTTTCACACTTTATCCTTGGTGGTGAGGGCGTCACCTCCGTCGAGCTGGTGGACCTCTCCGCCCGCCCGGCTTCCATCCCCACCGCCGCCCCCATCCTGCTCGGCGCGGCGGCCTTCCTCACCGGCGGCATCCTGGCCTTCCGCAAGCTGCGCCGACGGTGATCTGTACCGTCACGGTAAGGGCGCACTGCTCCCGCAGGTAAGGGCGAGCTGCGCTCGCCCCTGCACTCCCCCCCCAACGAAAAAGGCCGTGCGCACTGCACGGCCTTTTTCGTTAAGCACACCTCATCCCCGGTCGCGCTCCAGCCGCTCGATGGCGTTGAGCAGGCACAGCATATGGCTGGCATGCGGGGCGCGGCGGGCCTCCAAATCGATCAGGCGCTCGGCCAGGGCAGCATCGCCCCCCACCCGCCGCAGCAGGTCTTCATACAGAGCAGACTCACTTTTCAACGGCACGGCCAGTCCCGCAGGGCTGGAACGCCGCCCGGCCAGCAAACGGTGATTTGTACCGTAACGGTGATTTGTACCGTAGGCGTAGCACAGGGCCCC
>CAZWFQ010000144.1:0-5739 GCA_964633225.1 uncultured Anaerolineaceae bacterium | reverse complement strand
ACAGGATGCAAGGATATAAGGATATTGAAAGGGTTTTCAAAGATATGGATGAAATCAACACCACCAACCGCCAGCGCTGGAATGCCCTGGCTGATGCCAATGTCGAGTGGTCCCAACCCCGCCTGGAGTACACGCTCGAAGAGGCGCGCCGGCAGATTGGCCGTCACGGTATCTTGACCGACGTGGCCGGCAAGCGCGTGCTCTGCCTGGCCAGCGGCGGCGGGCAAGATTCGGTCTCCTTTGGCCTGCTGGGGGCCCAGGTGACCGTGCTGGACCTCTCAGACGTACAGTTGGCGCGCGACCGCCAGGCCGCCGCCCATCACGGCCTGCAGATCAGCACCTGCCAGGGCGATATGCGCGACCTGTCGATCTTTCCCGATGCTTGCTTTGACATCGTCTGGCAGGTCTATTCGCTCAACTTCGTCCCCGCCGTCGAGCCGGTCTTCCGCGGCGTGGGGCGCGTGCTCAAGCCGGGCGGCATTTACTTTGTGCAGTTCGCCAACCCTTTCGTCCAGGCGGTGGATAATGAAGCCTGGGACGGTCGCGCGTACCCGCTCACCAACCCTTATCTAGACGGCGAAGACATTACCCGCTACTTCCCCGGTTGGGACGTGCCCCAGCCCGATGGCACCAAGCTGACCCTGCCCAGCCCGCACGAGTTCCGCCACACCCTGGGCACGGTTTTGAACACCCTGCTGGGCTGCGGCTTCACCTTCTTGGGCCTGTGGGAATGGATGCTGCCCGACCCAAACCCCCAGCCGGGCTCTTGGGCCCATTTTACCCAGGTGGCCCCGCCCTGGTTCGATTCGTTCTGGCGGCGAGATGGTACAATAAATCCAGGAGAAAAACGGCTTATGGAACATCCGACCACCAAAGAACAGGTGATCGACCGCATCCATGCAGAGCGCAAAAACCTGGATCAAAAGATCGACGGCCTGTCGCCCGAAGAGATGACCACCCCCGGCGCGCTCGGCCATTGGTCGGTCAAAGATTTGTTAGCCCACCTGGTCGATTGGGAACGGCGTTTTGCCGCCTGGTATGAGGCCGGCCTGCGCTGTGAGCTGCCGCACCTGCCCGAAGAGGGTTTTGATTGGGAACAGCTCCCCGCCCTGAACCAGCAGAGCTACGAGCGCCACAAAGACCGCTCCCTGCAAGATGTGTTGACCGATTACCTGGCCTCGCACCAGCAAATATTGGCCCTGGTGGATTGCATGACCGAAGAAGAGATCTTCGAAGTGGGGCGCTACGCCTGGACGGGTGAGACCTCCAGCATGGCCCCCTACCTGGCTGCCAACACCTACAGCCATTACCGCTGGGCGGCCGAAGAGCTCCGCCTGGACCACATCCGCCAGCCGCATGCCGGGGGCCAATGAACCCGCCCTTTGACCCTCCTTCTTGCAAGCTGCGCTGGGCCGGCCGCCTGGTATTGGGCCTGCTGTGCCTGGGGTTGTTGGCCGGCTGTTCGCCTGCCGGGCCCACCCCCCTCGCCACCACGCCCGCGCCCGGCTGGCGCCTGACCCTGGTGCCCAGTTGGACGCCCACGCCTGAGGGGCAGATCGCTCCCACCCTCACCCCCACCCCCCTCCCGCCCACCTATACCCCCACCCCGGGCCCTTCGCCCACCTATAACCCTGTGCCGGTTTTCAATCCCCAGGCTGGTATCACGCTGGAGCAGTTGGCCGACCCTGCCAGCGGCGCCCTGAGTGGGCTGATCGTCTTCAACAGCGCCGCACCGCGGCCCTTCAACTTCCCGCACACCGTGCTTTCCATCAGCGATGCGCCTTCGGCCTCGCCCCAGGGCGGCCCCTGGTTGTGGGGCTTCTCGCCCGATGGGCAGCGGGCGGCGCGCCTGACCCTGGATGATTTGAGCTTTGCGGCCTACCTGCCTTCTGCCCCTGCCGCCCAGGCCCTCTTCGTGGGCTATGGGGTGACCTATACTCATCCCAATCTCCAAACCATCGCCCTGCCAGAAGAATGCTACGGCGTTTTGCCGGCCAACGAGGCTGAGATGGGGACCGCATTGGCGTGTAGTGATTTTCAATTCTCTCCCGATGGCCGCCTGTTGGGCTTTACCTTTGGGCCTCAGGTGTGCGGGCGCGGCATCATCTTGATGGACACCCAAAGCGGCCAGGTGCTTTACCGCTCTGAAGCCGGGGCCGGGCACAGCTTTGAGTTTTTGAGCAACGGCAAGGTGCTGCTGGGCACCGGTCATTGTGAGGGCGGCTGGCTGAGCCTGTTTGACCCGCTGACCGGCAGCCTGGTCCAGCTCGGCGCGTCGGGCGTCACCACCTGGAACGAGGACCACACGGCCCTGGTGACACGGGCTGGCGACTCTCAGGGTCTGCAAAGTGTCGTGTGGGGCTATAACGTATCGCTGGACCTGGTCTTTCTGCCCGAACCGGCCTCCTGGGAGCTGGATACCCACCCCGTGTGGGCGCCGGGCGGCCAATACCTGCTCTACCAGCACCGTTCCCTGTCTTACGATGGCGCACAATACGCCTTCAACGGCTCAAATGCCATCCTGCTCGTCAATGCCCTCACCGGCCAGCAGGCGGCCCTGCTCAGCAATCCGCTCTATGATTACCGCCTTTGCCCCGGCCTGGATGGCGACTGCGATATCTGGTACGGCGATTGGGTGCAGGTGCAGCGCGTGGCTTTTGAGGCCCAAAGCGTGCCGGATGACGGCGATCTCTTTTCAGGGCCGGGCATCTCTTGCCTGGTCTATGGGGTTGACTGCATCCCCGGGCCTGAATTATTGGCCCTCAACTGGCGCACTGGCGAGCTGGTGGCCTGGGATACCACCGCCTTACCCACCGCCCAGCCGCCTGCTTCGAACCTGGAGATTTCTGCCCTCTCTGGCCCCAACCTCGAGTTAGAGCCGGTTTTCGAGCATCCCGCAGGCGATTACAGCTACTACCTGGGCCTGGATGGGCACAGCCTGTGGCTGGTGACGGCAGCCGGCAAGAGCGAGCTGTGGGTCAGCCAGGGCAGCGATTTTCTCTATCTTCCATAAGGAGTGATATATGGCCAAAAAAAGTTCTGCATGGCTGGATACCCTGGCTGTTCTGGCTGGGCTGGGGGCCGCGGCAGCCGCGGCTTATGCCTTTGTCATCCGGCCCTGGCACTTGCGCTGGGGATCGACGGATAAAGAGGTGCTGCGCCCGCTGCCCGGCGACGAGCTGGTGCCTAACCCCAAGTTGGTTGCCACCCACGCTGTGACCATCGTGGCCGCGCCGGAGGATGTCTGGCCGTGGATTGCCCAGTTGGGGCAGGGGCGCGGTGGCTTTTACAGCTACGATTGGATCGAAAACCTGATGGGCCTGGATATCCAAACCAGCGACCGCATCTTGCCTGAATACCAGGCTTTGAAAGCCGGCGATCAGATCCCCCTGGCCCCTGCCGGCGATGATGAGCCGGCCTTCAGTGTACCGGTTGCCATCTGCGAGCCGGGCAAGGTGCTGGTGATGCACGGTGATACGCGCCTGGACCCCGACGCCATCCCCAGCATGCGCCCCGGCGACCACTTTGCCGTCACCTGGGCCTTGTACCTTGAGCCGCTGGGCCAGCACGCCACCCGCCTGGTGGAGCGCTGGCGGGCTGATTGGAACGAAAGCCCAACCAATTTTGTCTTTATGCGCCTTTTCTTAGAGCCGGGGGCCTTTTTGATGGAGCGCAAGATGCTCTTGGGGATCAAGGAGCGGGCAGAGAGACATTGAGTTTTTTAGATTGTTTTCTCTGTGTTCTCCGCGACTCTGCGGCAAGAAATAATCCTTTGTAGCTGGGATAGATAGGAGAGAGTATGATGGCAGAAGAGACCAAAACTGAAGCCAAGAAGGATGAGAAAGCCCCTGAGCTGCCGCCTGCCAAGGATGAGATCGTTGTCACCCGGCACACCCTCACCCTCCATGGCCAGGTAATCCCTTACACCGTCACCTGCGGGACGATGGTGCTCAAAGAAGAAATAGAGAAGAAGGGCGAGCACGAGGGCGAATCAGAAGGCGAGAAACCCAAGGCGGCGGTCTTCTTTGTGGCTTACACGCGTGACGATGTGGAAGACCACACCCAACGCCCGCTGACCTTTTCTTTCAACGGCGGCCCGGGGTCTTCCTCGGTCTGGCTGCACCTGGGCCTGCTGGGGCCGCGGCGTGTGTTGATGGACGACGAGGGCAATCCCCTGCCGCCGCCCTACCGCCTGGTGGATAACGAGTATGCCCTGCTCGACCTGACCGACCTGGTTTTCATCGACCCGGTCAGCACCGGTTATAGCCGGCCCGTGGTGGGCGAGAAGGCCAAGCAGTTCCATGGCTTTAAGAAGGATATCGAGTCGGTCGGAGATTTCATCCGCCTCTATACCACGCGCTACAAGCGCTGGCTCTCGCCCAAGTTCTTGATTGGCGAAAGTTACGGCACCACGCGCTCGGCGGGGCTGGCGGGCTACCTGCAAGAGCGGCACAGCATGTACCTGAACGGCATCATGTTGATCTCTTCGGTCTTGAACTTCCAGACCCTCGACTACAATTCTGGCAACGACCTGCCCTTCATCTTCTTCCTGCCCACCTTTGCCGCCACCGCCTGGTATCACCGGCGGCTGAACGATGCTTTGCAGAAGGACCTGCGCGCCACCCTCGACGAGGTCGAAGCCTTCACGCTCAACGAGTACACCCCGGCCTTGCTGCGCGGGGCGGCGCTTTCGCCCGAGCAGCGCCAAAAGATCCTGCGCAAGCTGGCGCGCTATACGGGGCTTTCAGAAGACTACCTGGACCGCACCGATCTACGCATCGAGATCTTCCGCTTTACCAAAGAGCTGCTGCGCCACGAGCGCCGCACGGTGGGCCGCCTCGACAGCCGCTTCAAGGGCATCGACCGCGATGCGGCAGGTGAAAAATTCGAATTCGACCCCAGCATGGCCAACATCATGGGGCCCTACGCCGCCACCCTGTACGACTACGTGCGCAGCGAGCTGAACTTCGAGAGCGACCTGCCCTATGAGATCCTGACCGAGCGCGTCTATCCCTGGAGCTACACCGAGCACCAGAACCAATATGTCAACGTGGCTGAGACCCTGCGCCAGGCCATGACGATCAACCCGCACCTGAAGGTCTATGTGGCCAACGGTTATTATGACCTGGCAACACCTTATTTTGCCACCGAATACACTTTCAACACCCTGGGCCTCGATCCCAGCCTGCGCGCCAACCTGCGCATGGGCTATTACGAGGCCGGGCATATGATGTACATCCACATCCCCTCGCTGGCCAAGCTGAAGCAAGAACTGGCCGATTTCATCGCCTGGGCCAAAGGCGTGTAGGTGCCCATGGACCCTGCCCTGACCGTCTTCCGTGCCGCCCAGCCCAGCGAAGAGCTGTACGCCGCCTGCCAGCGCCTGGTGCCGCAGCTCACCAACAATAATCCCCCGCCCAGCCGCCAGGACCTGGCGCTGATGCTGGCCTCGCCCGCCTCGATCCTCTTTGCTGCCCAGCACACCGATTTTGGCGATGAGATCATTGGCCTGGCCACGCTGATCCTGTACCGCGTCCCCACCGGGCTGCGCGGCTACATCGAGGATGTCATCGTCGATGAACGCGCCCGCGGCCGGCGCATTGGCGAGGCCCTCACCCAGGCTTGCCTGGAGCATGCCCGCCAGGCTGGCGCCCCGCAGGTGGGCCTGACCTCCAACCCGGCCCGCCAGGCTGCCAACCGTCTCTACCAGCGCATGGGCTTCGAGCTGCGCCAGACGAA
>CAZWFQ010000143.1:0-5790 GCA_964633225.1 uncultured Anaerolineaceae bacterium | reverse complement strand
TCCATAGCGCACATCACCTCCTCATCAGTGGGATAGCGATTGTGGTTGGCTTGCCTGCCAACAACTTTAGTATCGCATAAAACCAGCCAAGAGTCAATAGGAAATCAGACAAGATCACTAGCAATTCTGTAAGGAAAGGCCCTGGTGCGGGTGATGCATTTTTCCAGCCCATCCTCTTAAAGGATATAATACCCTTTGCAAGGGTGTTTCGGATGGGCCAAAAGCTCACCAATGACAACCATAAACCGATATCCCTGTTAAGAGATAATCTCAAAGGACACACTGATGATGCATGGCGGCGGATGGCATTCAATTATTAGCTCACCAGACGAAAAACCGACGGTTACCTGGGCCTTGCTGCGGCGCGTGTTGGGCTATGCCCTGCCCTACCGCGGGCAGATCATTGGCATGTTGGTCACCATTTTGGTCACCGCCGGCCTGACGCTGCTCACCCCGCTGGTGATGCGCGACCTGATCGACCACACCATCCCCACCAAGGACGTTCAACGGCTGGTGTGGCTGGCCCTGGCCCTGCTTGCCATACCGGCCCTGCGCGGCGGGGTGAACGTGGTTCAACGCCGCTTGAATGCCAGCGTGGGCGAAGGGGTGATTTACGACCTGCGCGTGGCACTCTTCAACCGCCTGCAGCGCATGTCGCTGCGCTTCTTCACCAACACCAAGGTCGGCGAGCTGATGAGCCGCCTGAACAACGACGTGGTAGGCGCACAGAACGCCATCAGCAACACCATTGTGGGCATCATCACCAACGTCATTGAAGCCATCGCCTTGCTGATTGTGATGATCAGCATGGAATGGCGGCTGACCATCGTCAGCGTGCTGATCCTGCCGCTTTTCATCCTGGCGGCGCGGCGCATGGGCACCCGCCTGCGAGATATCGCCCGCAAAGGCATGGATGCCAATGCCGCCATGAATGCCATGATGAACGAAACGCTCAACATCAGCGGCGCGCTGCTGGTCAAGCTGTTTGGGCGCCAGCAGGCTGAGGTGGCGCGCTTTCAACAACGCGCCGGCGGCGTGCGCCAGGTGGGCGTAGAACGGGCAGTAGTCGGCTCGATCTTTATTGTTATCATTGGCCTGGTCGGTGCAATCGGCAACGCCCTGGTGTACGGCATCGGCGGTTACCTGGTGATCCGAGATACCTTCACCATCGGCACCATCGTGGCCTTCGTCTCATACATGGGCATGCTGTACGGCGCGCTGCAAGGGCTGGCCAATGCGCCGGTGGAATTTGCCACCTCGATGGTCTCTTTCGAGCGCGTCTTCGAGGTGATCGACCTGCCGCAAGAGATCGTCGAAACGCCGGATGCCGTGGTTTTGGAGAAGATTGGCGCGCTGGTGTTTGAAGATGTCACCTTCCAGTACGACAGCAGCGACAAGGCCCTGCTCAGCGAGGTAAAGCGCTTCGGACGCATGGACGATATCAAGGCCGTACTCTCTGGCGAGGGCGCGCAAGAGGCGCAGAAGCCAAGCCGGGCCAATGCCCCATCTGCCGGGATGGACGAAGGGGGCGGGGAAGAAGCCACCCACAGCCAGGCGCGCCTCAACGCCCTGGAACGCGTCAGCTTCAGCGCCCAGCCGGGCCAATTGGTGGCCCTGGTGGGGCCGAGCGGGGCTGGCAAGACCACCCTGACCTACCTGATCCCCCGTCTCTACGACCCCACCCAGGGGCGCATCCTGCTGGATGGGCACGACCTGCGCCACGTGACGCTCGACTCGCTCTCCTCGCAAATCGGCATGGTGACGCAAGAGACGCACCTGTTCCACGACACCATCCGCACCAACCTGCTCTACGCCCGCCTGGAAGCTACGCAGGCGGAGATCGAGGCCGCCTGCCAGGCCGCCAACCTGCACGATTTCATTGCCGGGCTGCCGGAGGGCTACGACACGGTGGTCGGCGAGCGCGGCTACCGCCTCTCGGGCGGCGAGAAGCAGCGCCTGGCCCTGGCACGCGTCATCTTGAAGAACCCGCGCCTGCTGGTGCTGGACGAAGCCACCAGCCACCTGGACAGCGAATCGGAAGCCCTGATCCAAGAGGCGCTCAAGCGCGTGATGCAGGGGCGCACGAGCATCGTCATCGCCCACCGCCTGAGCACCATCCTGGCTGCCGACCAGATCCTGGTCTTCGACCGCGGCCGGGTGATCGAACGCGGCGACCACCGCACCCTGCTGGCCCAGGGCGGGATGTACGCCCAACTCTACGAGACGCAATTCAAGCGGGAAAATTGATGAACATTTACTTTGCCTGTTCGATCACCGGGGGGCGCAAGGATGAGGCCATCTACCAGCAATTGGTGGCGGCCCTGCTGGCCGAGGGGCACAATGTGCCCACCGCCCTGCTGGCTGGCTCAGACGTGGTGGCCTTAGAACACATCACCGCGGCGGACGATATTTACCACCGCGATACAGAGTGGATGCGCGGCTGCGACCTGCTGGTAGCCGAAATCAGCACCCCCTCCCACGGCGTGGGCTACGAGATCGGCTACGCGCTGGGGTTGGGCAAGCCGGTGCTGTGCCTGCATCGCCAGGGGGTCAAGGTCTCGAAGATGATCACCGGCAACCCCGACCCACACCTGAGCGTGCGGGCCTACGAGACCCCTGAAGAGGCCGTGGAGCTGTTGAAAGCGCACTTAAAGAAAGCTTGATCCACCGCAGGGACGCAGAGTGCGCTGAGTTTTAATCAATCTAGCCCTGCGTTCTCTGCGTCTCGGCGGTAAAAGGTTTAATTTATGAATACAGGCATTCTGATCGGTATCGCTACCTACATCTTATGGGGCCTGCTGCCCATCTTCTGGCGCGCCATCCACCAGGTGCCGGCGCTGGAGATCTTGGGGCACCGCATGGTCTGGTCGCTGCTGTTTGTGATCGCCATCCTGACCCTGCGCAAAGATTGGGGCTGGCTGAAGCCGGCCCTGCGCCAGCCGCGCATCCTGGGCACGTATGCGCTGGCGGCGGCCCTGCTCTCGGTCAACTGGTTCACTTATATCTGGGGGGTCAATGCCGGGTTCATCGTCGAGACGAGCCTGGGTTACTTTATCAACCCATTGGTCAGCATGCTGTTGGGGGTGCTGTTCTTAGGTGAGCGGCTGCGGCGCGGCCAGGTGGCGGCGGTGGGGCTGGCGGTGGTGGGGGTGCTGTACCTGACGGTGGATTACGGCCGGCTGCCGTGGATTGCGCTGGTGCTGGCGTTCAGCTTTGGCCTGTACGGGTTGATCAAAAAGACGGCCCCGCTGAGCTCGGTGCAGGGCTTCACCATCGAGACCACGACTATGTTCCTGCCGGCCCTGGCCTACCTGGTGTACTTGCAGTTCAGCGGGGGGGCCTCCTTTGCGACCCAGGGCAGCTTTGTGACCGTGATGCTCTTCCTGACCGGGGCAGTGACTTCGATCCCCATCTTGCTCTTTGGCACAGCCGCCCGGCGCATCCCGCTCTCGATGATCGGTTTCTTGCAGTACATCGCCCCGACCTTGCAGTTCTTGCTGGGGGTGCTGGTGTACAAAGAGCCCTTCCCGCCATCGCGCCTGGTGGGATTTATCATCATCTGGACGGCGCTGGTGGTGTATACGCTGGAGGGGCTGTGGGTGCGGTGGAGGGCGGAAGAAGTGAAGAGCCAGGAGTGAATAGTGGATAGTGGATGGAGGGGAGAAGGGGGAGGAAAAAAGGAACGACTCAAACAACGAGGAACGACTATGGGGGAGAGGAGTGATGGCAGATCGGAGGTTGGGGTTGCCGAGCAGGGCGGCGAGGGGTGGTCATGGGGAAACCCTTTCTATGGGCAATCCCATTATAGCACAAATGTTCCAGGTTTCGCAAGCGGGAATGAAAGACCTTAATGGAATATCAAGGAATTCAGGTGAGACCGCGCCATCCGCAGCCCGCTCCACAGCAGGTAAACGGCAACGATGGCGGAACCGAAGATATCCACATAGCGTGTCACCGGGTGGGTGGGTGCAATGACGACTGCAGCCAGGGCGATGACGACACACAGATCCACCGATGCTTTGGCGCGGTACAAGGTTTGCTGGGCGGCGATGACAGAATTATACTGTTCGCGTAATAAGGCCGAATAGCGCCACCAAAACCAGCCGTTGGTCAGCAATCCCAGGAAGGCGATTACTAACCCCAAGGTAACCCTCCCACTCGGAGTAAATACCGACAGCCGCGAGATCACAATCACCAGCATGACAATCCCCGAGCAGATCATGGCACCGGCGGCGCCAAGTCCGGCTGCACGCTCCAGCCGCGCTTGACCTTCTGCATCCGGGTGCGCATTGCGGTGAATCTGGCGGAAAACCCACCAGGCCAAAACCATCGCCGTCAGCTCCATCGTTCGCCGGATAAAATCGGCCAATTGGGTTGTGGAATGACTGGAAAAGGCGGCATACCCGGTGATCAAAGGCCCCGGCGCGCTCAACAGAAGCGCGGTCAGTAAAGTCTTCTCTCGGCTGGCGATTTGTTCCTTCGATAAAAGTGCCATATCACATGCCCAAGAACGTGAAGAATGACATCAGCGGCATCACCAGAAAAGCCACCGAAAGAGGGACGGTCAATGTATCCATGCCCCGGTCAGAAAACAACTCAACCGCCGCGCTTGCCGGAGCCACGAGGAGGGCGATGATCGTACTGACCTGCCAGGATTGTCCAGCATAGATCAGCAGCGTCAGGAAGATTGCCATGCCTGCTACGATGAACATCGCCAGCGTCCCTTCGTAGGTCTTGGCCCCTTGAATGCGCGGATGGTGGATGCGGCGGCGTCCGAAGGCTTTGCCCACCAAGGCCGCGGCGGCATCGCCCAAGCCCCAGGCCATCACGGCTACAACGGCAACATATTTCCAATGCTCGCCCAGCAATCCCCAGGAAATGAAAATCAGGATAGACATGGATAACTGCACGATGATCAGGCTGCTTTTGAATTCGCCTTTCTTCCGTTCCACCATCATGCGTGTGTACAATGTAGAGCGATCTAACAACGCGAGCACCGGGTATGCCAGCAGCACGAGCATGAAAGCAGCCAGCACAGCCATATACCAGGTGCTGAATACCGTTACCAGCGGGAAGATAGACAGCGTGATCACGAGATGGTACAGCTTGCGAGTGATTTCGAATGGCGGGTTACAGCATACTTTGAACAACACGATCGGCAGCCCAATGGCAACGAGAAAGCCTAAATACAGGCCAATTCCTATTAAATCGCTTTGCATGCCTGGTATCTACTTCCTCGCCTGTTGGCGGGCAAAATTTTGTGAGATGCGACCGAACAACTTCATAAAACACTCTAATTCATCCTGAGAAATGCCTTGCAGCGCCAGGGCAAACACATGGTTGTAAACCTGTTCAATGGATGGGCCAATCTCCAGGGCTTTGCTGGTCAGCCAGATGCGGTAGGCGCGCTTGTCCTCAAGATCACGCTGCCGGGTGATATACCCTTTTGCCGCCAGCGAATCGAGGGCGCGCGAGATGGCGGGCTTGCTCACATCCATTTGTTCAACCAGTTGTTCTTGCACAACCCCCTGGCCTTGGGTGAGTAAATGCAACAAGATATTCCCTTCGGCGCTGCTGAGGTTCAAGGGTTGCAAACCGTGGTTAATGATGTTCCTGGCTGAACGAAGCATATGATGGGCATGCAGCCAGATATCCCTGATTTCTGACATATTCAATCACCTGTCAATGAGATTATTTGTAGCGCGGGGGGCGAATCAATTGGTTGACATGTTAACTAAACGGGCTGTAGTATACGCTTATTTAGTTAACATGTCAACCATATTGGGATCA
>CAZWFQ010000142.1:2833-5795 GCA_964633225.1 uncultured Anaerolineaceae bacterium | reverse complement strand
GAGGTCGGCAAATTCATCACCCAATCCAACAACTACTTCTACCCCGGCGCCGCCCCCATCATCTACGTCTTCTTCCTGCTCACCGTGCTGGTCTACCTGCGCATCCGCCGCCCTCCGCCGCCCCAGGCCCGCGCCCAGCTCTACCAGGCCCTGGAAGAGCTGCAAGAAGTGCTCGACCACGACCTGGACCCCCAGGAGCACCTGCGCCTGCGCGCCCGCCTGCAGTCCATCGCCATAGATGCCGAGCACCCCGACCAGGCCCGCCTGGCCACGATGTTATTGGAATACCTGAGCCACCAGGAGCTGTACCTGGCCCCTGAGCTGCCCGGCTTCTGGCGCCGCTGGCTGCTGCGCTGGCAGGCTTTCGAACAGCGTTACGTGCGCCGCGCCTCCCTGCGCGCCGTGTTGGTGGGCGGCCTGGGAGGTCTGGCGGTGGTTTCTATCGCCCAGGTCTCGCGCTTTGCCGCCGCCCGCCTGGCCCCCGAGATCGCCGTTACCGGCCTGGCCGGGCCCTACTGGTTCACCGCCCGCCTGGCATTGGAGGCCATAGCGGCCTTTATGCTGCTGGGCAGCGCCATTCTCCTGCTCCTGCGCCAGGTAGCGCGCGGCCTGCAGGTCAGCTACTTTGCCCTCCTGCTCTCCCTCACCACGGTCAACCTGCTGGTCTTTTACTTCGACCAGTTCTCCACCATCATCCCCGCCGCCATCCAGTTCCTGCTTTTGCTGGCTGTCATCTATTACCGGCGCCACTTCATGAAACAGGAGCTGTAAAAAACATTACTTTTGTCATACAAGTTCTTGATAGGCAGCAGGAAAAGCTGTGTTATGATTCGGTCAGCGCCAGGCTCTTCAAGGTGCTGGTTTTTTGTTCCCTTTTCACCGTAGTTGGGACAGATTTGCAATCTTTGCGTCCCGCAAATTGGTTTACAATAAGATTCAGGTTAAACGTTGTCGAACCAAATCACGCTCTGCAAGTTCCAAACCCAGGTGTTCCAAATGGACAGGTCCTTTCAGCCTGCCCAGATTTTCGATTCCCTACATTTTTAGGAGGATAAAGTATGAAGCGTACAAAAGCATTATCCATTGGAAGCCTGCTCTTCAGGGCCTCGTTTGCCCTGCTGCTGGCTTTCTCCCTGCTCGCCCCCATGGGCAGTGCCCTGGCGGCGCAGCCCCAACGCCCCATTGAAGGGGACGGGGCGGTCATCAATGGGGCGGGGTTAGATGCCGCCCCCCTGCTGGAAGAGAACTTTGATTATGGCAGTGCAACATCCGCTCTCACCACAGCAAGTGGCGGGCTTTGGGCTACCCATGACGCTGCCGGTGTCAACCCAGTCCAGTATACTACTAGTAGCTTGACAATGCCGTCTTATGCTTCGTCTGGCATTGGCGGTAGCGCTAACATTGGGAGTGCGGGTGGCGAAGACGTCAACCGTACTTTTGCATCCCAGACCGGAACCGTGGTGTATTACGCCGCCCTGGTCAATCTGTCATCAACTGCTGCAAGCACAAGCGGCAGCTATTTCATGCATCTTAAAAATACAACTACTGGTTTTGCCGCACGCGTTTTTGCCAGACATTCCAGCACAGGTTTGCAATTCGGGATTGGTACCACCAGCACTGCTGTATGGAGCACAACCAATTTTGCTCTCGATACAACCTACCTGGTGGTCGCCAAACACGATCAGGGCACTGGTGCCAGCGTTTTGTATGTCTTAGATAGCTGCGTGAGCACAGAACCCACAACGCCGCTCGCCTCTGCGACAGGTGCCGCATTATCACCCATCGTTGGAATCGCGATTCGTCAGGGATCAGCTAACACGTATCCTTCCATAAAGATAGACGGCATCCGCGTGGCTACCAACTGGGCCGATGCCGCGACTTGTGCTGCCGCACCCGAGCCCGATCTCAGCATGACCAAGACCGTCGCTCCCGATACCAATGTCGGCTATCACACCCCGGTCACCTACACCGTCACCCTCACCAACTCGGGCACGGCTGATGCCGCCAACGTGGTCTTTACCGACACCCTGCCGGCTGAGGTGGACTTCACCAGTTGGGTCAACCAGCCCGCTGGCGCAGACGCCACCGGCGATGTCATCACCTGGAGCGGCCCCATCTCGGCTTCCACCGCCATCCCCTTCGTCTTCGTTGCCACCCACGTGGGGGCCTACGGCGACGTGGTGACCAACACCGCTGAATACGAATACGACGCCGTCATCGAAACTGCCGAGGCCGTCTTCACGGTTGCCGATGCGGTCAGCAACGTCACCTTCGTCTACCACGACCTGGAAGATGTCGTTCAAACGGGCGATACGCTCAATATCGCCGGAGACTTCAATGGCTGGGTCACCACCGCTACCCTAATGACCAGTGATGCCGCCGGAGAGGTCTTCACCGCCACGTTCAGCACACTGACCACCGGCACCACCTATGGCTACAAGTACGTGCTCAATGGCTCCTGGGCTAACGGTGGCGGCGAGCAGGTCAACACCAACGACCGCAGCTTCACCGCGGCCGGCGATGCCACCCAGGACGACTATCGCAACGTCGTCATCGGCTGGGCCAACCTCCAATCGCCGCCCACGCTGGCGGTTATTGCCAACCAGGCTACCGCTGCCGTCACAGGTCAGGTCTACATCCAAAATGTCACCGACCCAGCCGGCGAGGGACGCGGCATCAAAGCCGAAGTGGGTTACGGCAATAGCGCCGCCCCTGGCGACTGGACCTGGTTCCCCATGACCTTCGATTCCCAGACTGGGAATAATGATCTCTTTACCGGCGTCATGACCCCCACCACCGCCGGGGTGTATTCCTACACCACGCGCTACGATGGCAACTGGGGCCTGGGCAATCCCAACGCCGCCTGGACCTACACCGATCTGAACGGCACGCCCTTCGAGCCGGATCAGACCGGCGTCTTGGACGTGGCGTTCTATGACATCGGCGTCACCAAGACCGGCCC
>CAZWFQ010000142.1:0-2733 GCA_964633225.1 uncultured Anaerolineaceae bacterium | reverse complement strand
GGCTTTGGCGAGACCATCGCCGAAGGCGACCACGTGCGCGTGCAGGGCCAGGTCACCGAATACTCTGGGCAAACCGAATTGAGCCTTGGCAATGGAGGAACACCCTGGTCGGTTGATGTCTTGAGCCACAACAATCCGCTGCCCGGCCCAGAACTGTTGGATGGGGCTGAGCTAGACGACGTTAGCAAAGCCGTCTCCGAACAGTGGGAAAGCGTCTACGTGGAATTTGGCCCCTCTGTCGTTACAGATATCAGCCTGGGCTACGGCGAATGGTACTTTAATGATGGAACCGGCGATGTGCGCGTAGACGATTACGGCAAGCCGGATGGCGATCTGACCTACATCATCCCTGTTACCCAACTGGGCGACGAATTCATCTTCGTGCGCGGCATCCCCATGCACTCCTTTGGTAATTACAAGCTTGAGCCGCGTTACGACGCCGATATCGGGTTGGTCATCGATACACCCGGCATCGTCAAGACAGGCCCGCAAAACGTAGACCCCGGTGCAGAATTGACCTACACCCTCACGGTCGAAAATATGCTGGGCTATGAGCTCACCAACCTGGTCATCACCGATGTTGTGCCCACCGAGAATGCGGCCTTCGCCCGCGTTTTGGACGGCGGCACCGAATCCGGCGGCATCGTCACCTGGGTCATCCCCAGCCTGCCCTACCAGGCCAGCGTCGACGTGCAGTTTGTGGTCACTGCCACAGGCACAGTAGGCGGCGTGATCACCAATGATACCTATGCCGTGACTGCTAACGAATACCTCACGCCAACCTTCGGCACCATGCCCATGATCACCGTCATTGGCAATTACACCCCCATCTATGTCATCCAGGGCGATGACTACCGCTCTGAGTTTGTAGACCGGCCGGTGACAACCATTGGTGTGGTTACTGGTTATCTGGAAGGGAACTACTCCAGCGGCGGCACCTTTGACGCCTTCTTTATCCAAGATGCTGCTGGCGATGGGAACCTTGCTACCTCCGACGGTATCATGGTCATCTCCAACATTTCCGTTGCTGTGAACGATGTTGTCACCGTCACCGGTGTTGTTAAAGAGCACGAAGAATACGACGGCAAGTACAACTGCGTCGGCGATACTTGTATGACCGTCATCGACGATACCAGTGTGACTGTCAACGGTTCAGGCAGCATCGCCACCATCGAAATCGATCCGCCTGGTAGCGCCCTGACTCCGATGGACTACTACGAATCAATCGAAGGCATGAAGGTCACCCTGCCCATCACCGCCAACGTGGTCGGCCCCACTTCCTACGGCCTCATCCACGTGGTGCGCGGCGATGAAGGTGTTGACCGTGTGCTGCGTGGCAGCCCGCAGGATGGTTTGAACTTTGGCCTGCGCCCCGACGAGCTGTACGGTGCCGGGGCCGATAACCTGATTGTCGGCAGCGTTGTTTCTGGCGTGGACGGCCCGTTTGGCTTCACCTACGGCGCCTACGCCGTGATCGACCAGGACGGGTACACCGTGGTCGATAGCGTACAGCCGCCCTTGGTCGTGCCTTCCTGGCCCGCCGCAGGCACAAACGAATTCAGCGTTGCTACCTTCAACACCCTCAACTTCGACACCTCGAGCGGCACCAAGTTCGACAAAGTCATTGCCACCATCCTTCGGCTCAACGGGCCGGCTTTCATCGCCCTCGAAGAAATCAGCGTGGCCGATTCGATGCCCGCCCTGATCGCTGCCCTGGAAGGCTATGGCTACGATTACGATTATGTCAATTCCAACCCCGATGTCGGCGGACACGGTGTGGCCATGCTGTATAACACAGACATCGTCACCCTCGACGACTGGTCTATCGATTACCAATCTTGCTCGCCTTACGGCAGCACATCATCTACCACTGACGATCTATGGGACTACTGCCAAGCCCAAGGTGATGGCGAGTATCCGCTCTTCAGCCGCCGCCCGGTGGTGGTGACCGGTACGGTTGAGATGGCCTCCGGCGACGTGCAGGTAGTCGCCATTGCCAACCACTTCAAATCCCAGTTGGGCGGCTACCCATCAGATATGCGCCGCCTGGGCCAGGGCGAGTACTTGAACAGCGTCGTTGAGGGCATCATTGCCAACGGCTCGCCTTACGTCATCGTCATGGGTGACCTGAACGACTTCGAAGATTCGGCCCCACTGAATGCCCTTACCGGCCCGGATGGCGCTCTGATCAACGCCTGGTTCTCTTACGACGATGCCCGCTACAGTTACATCTACAACGGCGTTTCGCAGATCCTCGATCACATCCTGGTCTCGCCGCTCTTAATGGACGTCTTCGTTGATATGAGCCCGCTGCACCTCAACGCCGACTATCCCTACAGCCCCTACACCACCGATGGCAGCGTTGTCTGGCGCACCTCCGACCACGAACCGGTTGCCGCCACCTTCAGCCTCCCGGTCAACAATGCCCCCGTGGCTGAAGACCTGGACACCAGCACCGACGAAGACGTTGCCGTGAACTTCACCCTGGTCGCCAGCGATCTCGAGCTCGATCCGCTGACCTACACCCTCGGCACGCCCGCCAACGGCACCTTGGGCGGCATTGCCCCCAACCTGACCTACACGCCGACTGCTGAGTGGAACGGCACCGACACCTTCACCTTCACCGTCAATGACGGCGCACTCGACTCCAACACCGCCACCGTCACCATCACCGTCAATGCGGTCAACGACGCCCCCGTGGCTGAAGACCTGGACACCAGCACCGACGAAGAC
>CAZWFQ010000141.1:1356-6096 GCA_964633225.1 uncultured Anaerolineaceae bacterium | reverse complement strand
TGCGCTGACCAGTGCAACCAAGCCAAAGGCCAGGATGATGGCCCCGGATATCCGGTTGACCCATTGCAATCCGTGGAGATTGAACTTGTCTCGAAACAGGCTGACGCCGCCGCTCAAGATCAACCACCAGGCGGCAGAGCCCATAAAAACGCCGATAACCAAAGTGCTCGCCGATACATAGCTGCCGCTGGTGTTTGCCAGGCCCAAGCCGGCAAAAATGGCGGCGAAAGAAAGGATCGTCATTGGATTGGTGAGAGTCAGGAAGAACGTTGAAGCATAAGCCCCCAGGAGCCCCTGGCCTTTGATTGCAGCGGCTTGTTCGGCGGGCCTGGCCAAGAGGGTCTTTAGGCCCAGGTAACAAAGAAACAAACCGCCGGCAATACGCAGCCAGCCTTGCTGGCTGACCAAGAAGCTTGAGATGAAGGTCAGACCGAACCCGGCAATGCAGCCGTAGATTGCATCGGCAGTGGCGGCGCCCAGGCCTGAAATGAGACCCGCGGCGCGGCCATCAGCCAACGTGCGGCGGATGCATAACACGCCGATTGGCCCAACCGGTGCGGCGATTGCAAAGCCAATGCCCAACCCTCGAAGGAAAAAAGAGAACTCCATTCTGCTTGATAATATCTTTCCTCTTGCCTGGTGAGCTTCGCGTCAGTAGAGCGAATTGATATCGAATTCAGACCCTTAGCGAGCCGCGGAAGGCCCTGCTGCTGTAATACGATTGCGCGCCGTTATGGTACACAAAGACGCGGCCATTGGCTGGTCCGGGTTATTCATATTTTACTCTCTGTGTTGAATATGTATGCCCCTTGGGACATTCCTGGGGCTTAGAGGTTGAACTTATTTGCCACAAGATCGAAAGATTCTTTGTCTGATAAGACCAACAATGTGTCGTTGCCTTGCAGCACGGTTCCACCGCTGGGCAGCACAAAGTCCTTATCCCTGGCAATCAAGACGACCAAAAACTCGTCCGGCAGCCCCAACTCAACAATGGCCTTGCCATTCATGCTCGAGTTGGCGGGTATGGGCAGCTCTTTGAGTTCACTTTTCCATCCGCCCATCGGAACATATTCAATAGGATAGGTTCGCTTTGGCGTGGCTGGCGTGTCAACCCTCAGCCACTTTGCCACCTGCGGCAGCGAAGTGCCTTGCAGCAGGACGGAAGTCAAGACCACAAAGAACACGATGTTGAAGATGATGCTGGCTTGTTCAAGCTGGGCCAGCAAAGGAAAAGTTGCCAAAACAATGGGGGCTGCGCCGCGCAGCCCCACCCAAGACACAAACGTTTTTTCTCGCCAATTCAGCTTGCTGGGCAGCAAGCTGAGGAAAACACTGGCGGGGCGAGCAATAAACATCAGGCATCCTGCAATCAGCAGGCCAACCCCCATGATGGGAACCAGACGGGAGGGGAAAACAAGCAGCCCCAGCGTCAGGAACATGGCGATCTGCATGATCCATGCCACACCGTCGTAGAAACGCGTAAGACTTTTCTGGTGCAAGAAGTCTTGCTGCCCCAAAACAATCCCTGCCAGGTAAACCGCCAGGAATCCGCTTCCCCCGATCAAATCGGCAACTCCAAAAGCAAGAAATACCAATGACAAAACCAGAACCGGGTATAGACCTTCATACCCCAGCTTCAGGCGGTTAACCAACAACAACATGACCTTGCCAATGCCATACCCAACGATTGCGCCGATAACCATTTGCTGGATAAATAGCCCAACCAGGCTGAGCGGGGATGCGTTGGGCTGGGTGATCAACTGGATCAGCCCGATGGTCAGGAAAATTGCCATCGGGTCATTGCTGCCCGATTCTAATTCTAATAATGGCTTGAGTTTCCCTTTCAGACTGATGCCTTTTGAGCGCAGGACTGAGAACACCGCTGCCGCGTCTGTGGATGAAACGATTGAGCCAAGCAGCAAGCCTTCTAGGAGAGAGATGCCAAGCAGCACGCTCGCAAAAAGGCCCACTACAACCGCAGTGATCAAGACGCCAAAAGTAGATAGTAACAGGCCTTCTTTGATGACCGGGCGAACTTGATTCCATTCTGTGCCAAGCCCGCCAGAGAATAGGATCAGCACCAAAGCAATAATGCTGATGAACTGTGCCAGCGCAGGATCGTCAAAGTAGATCCCGCCAAATCCATCTGACCCGGCCAGCATCCCCAATACAAGGAACAACAACAGGGCGGGTATACCGAACCGGTCGGAGATTTTGCTAACCAGTACGCTGATCAGCAATAAAACTGAGGCACCGATTAATACGTATTCATTCATGTGGCATGTGCTTTGATCAGGATTTTGCCTATTTCAGCTTGTGCCCGACGATGAATCGCTCAACATCGTTGATGAATTGGACGGTGTTTGCCTCGATCCTTGTGGTCAGGCTGCCGAGATCGCTAAAGTCGAACTCCTCAGCCAGGTCATACTCAACGATTGAGTCGATCCCCTTTGCCGGTGTCACCACGCGGTAATCGCTCCACTGGCTGTCCTTGATCAGCTCCCAGTACTTGCGCTGGATCTGGCGGTTGGTTCCTGAGAGCCAGGCTTCGAAGCGGAATGGATCGTAGTTGAAGACAATGGCGATCTTCAAACCGCGCTCTTTGAGGAATGGCGGGACGATGGCAAAGTAGGTCATATCCATGGTTCCCTGGTAGAGCCCTGAAACAGTGTAGCCTGGGTACATCTTCTGGAAATGGGTTCGCAGATCCAGCATGAAGTCCAGCAGGGCTTTGTATGCTTGCTGTACAGCACCGCGCGTAAGTTGTTCCTGGAATTCATTCATTGCTTCTTGAATTGATTGCATGCCTGGCTCCTGTTTGCAAATGATTGGCTTTCATTTTACCCCATATCCTGAGCGTTCCCTCAGCGAATGTACAGCAAGCCTGGCGCAAATACCATAAAAATATAAAAGCCCCTCTGATATAATCTACTGGGGTCGTTCAACGGTCCCCTGGAGAAGAATGAACCGAATTGCTACAGAAATATTGATCGTCTTTTTGTTGATCTTAGCCAATGGCATCTTTGCACTGTCAGAAATGGCTATCGTCTCAGCCCGTAAAACCCGGTTGCAACAAAGGGCTGACGGTGGCGATAAAAGCGCCCAGGCTGCCTTGGCCCTTTCTGAAGAGCCCACCCGCTTCCTTTCCACCATCCAGGTCGGTATCACCACAATTGGCATCCTCAGCGGTGCGGTCGGTGGGGCAACCATTGCCGAAGAGATCGGCGCTGCACTCGGAAAGATCGCCTGGTTGGAGCCTTACAGCGAGGCGATTGGCGTGGGTATTGTGGTGCTGGTGATCACTTATTTCTCGCTGATCTTTGGCGAACTGGTGCCCAAGCGCCTGGCGTTGAATAACCCCGAACACATTGCTGCCAAAGTGGCTGCCCCAATGGGCTTCTTGTCTCGCCTGGCTACGCCGGTGGTGACGCTGTTGAGCTTCTCTACCGAGACGGTGCTGCGCTTGTTGGGAAATAAGCCATCCGACGAGCCCACGGTGACGGAAGAAGATGTCAAGCTGATGATCTACGAAGGCGCCCGGGAGGGCGTGTTCGAAGAGAGCGAACAGGAGATCGTCGCCCGCGTCTTCCGGTTGGGCGACCGCCGGGCGAGTTCTCTAATGACCTACCGTACCGAGGTGGTCTTCTTGGACGTTGAAGATTCATTGGATTTCAACCTGAACAAGATCGTTGCGTCTGGCTACTCGCGCTTCCCACTCTGCAAGGGCGCCCCCGATGAGATCATCGGCATTGTCCACGCCAAAGATTTGTTCGCCCAAGAACGGCGCGGGCAGACGGTGGACCTGGAAGCCGTTGCCCGGCCCGCTATTTTTATTCCTGAGGGGATGCCTGCCCTGGAACTCTTGGAACGCATGCGAGAGAAAAAGAATCACCTGGCCTTGATCATTGATGAATTCGGCGGGGTGATGGGCCTGGTGACGATCAATGATGTGCTCGAAGCCATTGTGGGTGATATCCCAACCCTGGAAGATAAAGTTGAAGAGCCCGATATCGTCCAGCGCGAAGATGGTTCTTACTTGCTGGATGGCATGCTCTCTACCGAAGAGATTAAAGACTTGTTGGGGCTGGATGACCTGCCCGACGAAGATATTTCTGGCTACGAAACCCTGGGGGGCATGTTGATGGCTGAGATCAAACGCATCCCAATTGCCGGCGACGTGGTGTTCTGGAAAGATTGGCGCTTTGAGGTGGTTGATATGGATGGCTACCGCGTGGATAAGGTGTTGGCTTCTTTGAAGCCTCTTGAGTCGTTTTCTGCTGATGAAGGCTTCTTCCGGCTTCCTGCCTCGGATGAGCCGCACCAGCAGGGGTAAGCCCCCGCTCTTGGCTGTTGGTGCTTCAGCCGTTGCCTTGACCTGGGCGGGAAGAATGCTGGCTCAAATATGGTGATCGGTCTATATATTGCGGGGAATGCTATTTTGTTTTATACTTGGCGCTTGTAAAAAAGGAGATATAGAATCATGATCGATCATACCGTTACCAACCTACAATTACCCCAGAGAACGTCAATCCAGGTGGGACTGTATTCGGCAGTTCTTACCGCTCTCCTGACGGCAATTACCTTTGGCTTCGCCATCACGGCCATCCCCATTTCTGGCGCAAACTGCCTGGAAGGGTGCATCGAGTACCCTTACCTGGATACGGTAGCACAGTTTCCCAAGGATTACCGCTGGATGGTTCCGGCCATGCTCTTGATGTTGGTCTATGTGGTCTGGACGGT
>CAZWFQ010000141.1:0-1256 GCA_964633225.1 uncultured Anaerolineaceae bacterium | reverse complement strand
GATCATCTCGATTGATTGGCTGGTATTGCTGATTAACGGCATCTTGTTGAGTTTGGTGTTCCGAAAACAATTGAAGGCAGAAAATAGATCATGAATCTGTTTCTTATAGAGAGGAAACCCTATGTCTAAAATCGACTCGCTCGTGCAAGATTTTTTGGCCCAAAAACGGATCGCCGTGGTGGGCGTCTCTGATAAGCGTGAGACCGGCTGCAATATGACCTACCGCAAGTTCAAGGCTGAAGGGTATGCCGTTAGTGCGGTCAACCCGCGCCTGACCAGCTTTGATGGCGACCCGTGCTACCCCGATCTCCAATCTATCCCCGAAAAGCCCGATGCCGTGTTCATCCTAACCAAGCCCAGCGTGACCGAGCAGATTGTCCAGCAGTGCGTGGCATTGGGTATCAAGCATGTTTGGATGCACTGCATGATGGGCACCAAGCCCGGCATGGCGGCTGGCATGACCAGCGTGTCGCCTGAAGCGGTGCGCCTGTGCCAGGAGAACGGCATTGCGGTCATCCCCGGCACCTGCCCGAACCAGTATCTCAAGCCTGACATTGGTCATGCCATCATGCGCGGCCTGTTCCGTACCCTGGGCTTTCACAAAGTCGATTGATACAGGTCGATGGGCAAAATCCTGATTGCTTACGCCACGCTGAGCGGCTCGACCACCGAAATCGCCCAGGCGATGGCTGATGAAATCAATAAGGGCGGGCTGCAAGTAGATGTGCTGCCCTTTAGCCAGGTCAAGGATATTGAATCCTACACGGGTGTGGTTGTGGGCGCGCCCATGATCATGGGCTGGCACCGCGCGGCCCTGGGATTTCTCAGAAAGCACCGCCGTGCCCTGCGGCAGATTCCGCTGGCAGTCTTTGTGACTGCCATGAGCCTGACACGCACCCCTGAGCCAAGCCTGGAGGGCATTCCGCTTTTGGTGGATGAAGAACTGCCCAAATTACCGGTGAACGCGGCCCGCCTGACTTTCCGGGAGCGCTATGCCACCCTGCCCAATTACCTGCGGCCGATCGTCAAGGCAGCCCGGCCTGCCAGGCCGGCAAGTATCGGGGTTTTTGGCGGGCGGCTGGAGTATGGGCGCTTGCCGTGGTGGGCTGTGCTGTTTGCCATGGTCATTATCCAGGCCCCGGCTGGCGAGCGGCGCAACTGGCCGGCCATCCGTGCCTGGGCAGCCGATCTTGTGCCGATTTTTCAACCTGGAAGATAACTTCACGTTGCCGGCCTTACTTCCGCCCGATCCAGCG
>CAZWFQ010000140.1:0-6109 GCA_964633225.1 uncultured Anaerolineaceae bacterium | reverse complement strand
GTAAAGCGCGGGCCGCAGTTGGTGCAATTGATAAACGGGTAGCGGTAGCGCCGGTCAGCGGGATCGAATAACTCGCGCAAGCAGTCGGTACAAATGCTCACATCTGGTGAAATAGGCTGGAACGCCCCGTCAAGCGGTTGGGAGTTCACAATCTCAAACACAGTATATCCATGGGATGTGCAAGCCTGTACATCCAGGGTATCTATGCGCGCTAACGCTGGCGCTTCAGTGCGCAATCTATTGGTAAATATTTGCAGGGCAGGCTGGGCGCCATCCACCTCGATATCCACGCCGGCAGAAGTGTTCCGCACCCAGCCGACCAATTCCAGGCTGCGCGCCAACCCGTAAACAAACGGGCGGAAACCTACTCCTTGCACAATGCCGGTGATGTGGATGCGAGCGCCGTGAGTTTCTGTCATGCTGCTGCCAAATTGCTGGGGGGTTCCGCCTGGAATGCCGTGATACTTGCCTGTATCCATTCAATCCACTGTTCTAACCCTTCGCCAGACTGGCACGACAGTGGAAAAGTTACGAGATTGGGGTTTAATATCTCTACCCCGGTGCGGAAATATTCCATTCGAAAAGGCACATAGGGCAGCAGGTCAATCTTATTGATAACCAGGGCATCTACTCCCCGGTACATGCCGGGGTATTTATATGGCTTATCATCGCCCTCTGGAATGGAGGCGACCAACACACTCTTGTGAGTGCCCAGTGCAAAGCTGGCCGGACAGACCAAGTTGCCGACATTTTCAACAATCAACAGGTCAATGGCCGGCTTTGATCTCGTTTGGTCTAATCCAAGCTGGTTCAAGGCATTCTTCAGCATGACTGCATCCAGGTGGCATTCTCCACCCGTGTTGATCTGAACGGCCAGCGCTCCAGCCGCTGCGGCCCGGTCTGCATCGATGCTGGTGGCGATGTCTCCGTCAATCACCGCCACTCGCAATTGGCCTGCTAAAAGCTTGATCGTCCTCTCAATGAGAGAAGTCTTGCCGGCTCCTGGCGAGGCCATAATATTCAAAGCAAAGACTCCTGCCTGGTTTAGCAGGCGCCGGTTTTCAGTTGCCAACTGGTCATTTGCACTTAAAATTTTTTCGACCACTGTAACGCGTTGATTCATCTATAATGCTCCTCTTAGAAGGCCCTGGCTTTCCTTACGTGTCAATTTCGATCGATTCTACAAACATTTCTTCTCCTGCACATACCCTGACCTGCGAGCTTCCACAAACCGGACAAGCCAATTCTAATCCCGGCGTGTACTGGTGTCCGCAATCAAGACACTTCAACTCAGCTTTGATTCTCTGAAAATGAAGTGTTGCTCCCTCTGCAGCGGTGCCTTCAGATACAATATCCCAATAGAACTGAACTGAATCATCAATGATAGATGACAGTTCACCGATTACCAGGTACAAGTCAGTGATGCGACCCCCTGGGTGGGGGGCCGCGTGACGCAAGGCAATCGCTAAAATGCTTTCAGTAACCGTTAATTCATGCATAAGGTCATTGGTGGGCACATTTTGTTATCTTCACAAAGATACCACAAACGGGCTAGCTGAATAAGTGAGTTTTGTCACTGGTGTGCAGTCAAAAGGTGCCCGATAGGTGGAGAAAGTGCCGGATCAGCGTGGGCAGGCCAACTCTTTGACGCAAAAGAGCGGTTAACAGGTGCGGGGTTAATCCAAGTGCTTCGCCCCAGCGGCGGGCGTCCAAAAATTCGTTCACCAACAGAGCGAGCACATAAAGCTCGATGGCGGGCGTGCCTGCTCTGCCGAGGACATCTAAAGCTGTGCGCCAGTGGAGAGCCGCTTCATCTAAATTTCCTTTCCGCTGTTGCACCCGGCCCAGCACGATGCGGCAAAATGAGATTCCATAGTGGTTGTCCAAATTTTGGAAGGTGGCCAGGCTCTGGCAAGCCAGCTCCCAGGCATCTTTCAAACTGCCGCATTCTGCATATGCCATTGCCAGGCAGGCTGCACTTTCGGCTGCGCCATCTACCCCGGTCACGGCAAGTGGAAGGGTCATGTTTTGCTCCAGTAATTGGATGGCATCTTGCGGCCGGTGTAAAAAGGCAGCGTACAGACGCCCCAAACTGCAACGTGCTACGCTGGCAATGCTTGCGCATGCGAACCTTTCACAATTTGCCAGGCATTCCAGGTAATACCGTTCTGCTGCGGCAGCGTCTCCCTGGCTCATGGCCAGGTTCCCCAACTGATTCAAAGTACACACTTGCACGAAGGGATCCCGGCCTGTGCTAAGTGCCAGGCATTGGTTGAGGAGAGAATCTGCCAGCTTGTTCTTCCCTTGCCGCAGGTAACAGATCCCCGCCTGGAGCAGAATCTTGGCTTGCAGTTGGTCAGGCAAGCTTTTGAACTCGGGGGTGTTCAGATAGTCCCGATATGTTTGTTCCACCTGGTCTAACTGATTGCAGTAGTTTTGAATAGTAGCCCGCTGCACGCGCAGTTCTGCGCCTCCGCAGACATCGTTGTACCCCTGGGCGGTTTCTTCAAAAGCCGGCCACCAGATGAGAATTTTCCTCCAATGACCGTGGTAATCCAGAAGTTTGAAACTGGCATTGGCTAAGGCGACCATTGCCTGAGCAGCCGGACAAGAGACAATGATGAATGGCTTCCAACGTACGAAGGTGTTGAGCAATCCACACACACTCTCTAGGTACTCGCTATCCAACGCGTCTTGCAAAAGCGCCTCTGTCGCCCACCCGGCGTCGGCTGCATAACCTGCAACCATCCACTGCTCAGCCAGGGGTTGCAGGCGCTCTACTTCCACGCCAATACCTCTGTGCACAAGAAGGTCGATGTCAGCCGGTGAATAGAAAACCGTCGTTCGTTATCCAGGCCGTCTGTTTTCACCAACGACAGGACGCTCAGATCTTGCAAGGCACGTTGGAGTTCAGTTTCTTGGATGCCAGCGCTTTGGCTCAGCCACTTCCAGGTGGCTGAATCGCCTGTTCTCTGGATGGCAAATAAGATGCGTTTGGAATAATCTGTCAGGGTGTTCCATGCCCTCCAGTAAATATACTGGTAAATGGCCTCTGTGCTGCCGAGACGCAGGTTTTCCAACACCTGCTCGGGTGGGATGACGCGCATCAGGCTGACCGCAAGGTAAATGGCCAGGGGATTGCCACCCGTCAGGGCGTAGACCTTAGGGGCAGAGACGCCCGTTACACTTCTGTGCCCTGCAACGTAAGTGATCAGGGTCAGGCTGTCTGCTTCTGAAAGCTCGTCCAGGGTGAGAGATGTTATTCCAGATAGCACAGGTAGGTGCTGGCGGCTGGTGAGCAAAAAGCGGGCTGGGATCCGCATCAGGTGAGGCGCGAGACACTCAAAATCTTGCACGCTTTCCAGATTATCAATCACGATCAGGTAATCGCTGCTTTTGACCCACTCGGCTACCTGGCGGACTTTATGATCCAAATCCGGAACATGCGCGCTTTGCGCACCCAACTGATCGAGCACCTGGCTAAAAAGGTCATCGAGGTTAATCTGCGCCCTGGCCCCTGGTAGGGGACGAATCCCTTGCTCAACGAGGTAATCTTGCTTGGCGCTGACCCAGACGATTTGCGCGGGGGCATCCCCGCGCTGTATCCACTGCCGGATGGTATGTTCGGCGAGGGTGGTTTTACCTATGCCGCCAATCCCTTCAATGCTGACAATCCGGCGGCGTTGGGTAGAGAGATACTCCAGAAGCTGGATGGTATTCTTTTCGATGCCAAACAATAGTTCATCCGGCTGCATGTAGAAACGCGCATCGGTCTGAGTGAGTTGCTGGGGCTTGACAGCGACACCTGGCTCTTCTGGCTGAGGGAGTGATGCTTGGCTTGAGAAAAACCGTTGGCGTTCCACATCGGTGAGCTGTTCCCAACCCCATTCCTCACATAGCAGGTCGAAAACACGGTCAAATTGCTGCTCATCGTTTGCGAGGCCCAAATCCTTGCACAAGTAAGCAATGAACGGGCTGCGCCGCCCATGATGGGGGATGCTCTGCCCGCGCTCCCAACGGCCGACCGTCTCGCGCCCGCGTTTCCCAGTCAGCCCGCAACAATGGGCCATTTCTTTTAAAATAAGCCCCCTGGCTTCCCGAAGCTGGGTCAGGATAAACAATCGGTAGGCGTCTGGCACGCGTGCTCCTCGAGTGCTGGGTTTGCGGATTCGGATGCTGGGTTTGCGGATTGATTCTCGGATCAGAATGGGCAATAATAGAAATGGTGGATGCCGGGCGATGCAGCAGACAGGTACCTGGCATGGGTCAGGTATGAGGATTGTATCATAAAGAAAGAGAGGCAAGCGATGAAGGGCCTTTGGAATAAGAACCACCGTTATTTGTTTGTTTGCGTGTTTGTTCTTTTCTTGACAGAAATTGCTTGCCTGGCATCTCCCTTAGGAGAGCCATCTGAAGCGGGGCCGCAGTCAATCAATCAATGGACCAGCTTACCTGTGCCAGCAGTCGCTACGTTCACTCCGGGCGCAACCTCAACGCTTCTTGCTGCAACATTTACTGCCTTGCCTGCGACCTCTACGCCGCAGGCAACCATCACAACAACGCCCAGTGCGCAGGTTGCTGAAGATGACAGTCTGCAGCAATCACCGTCGAACGAAGCCTTGAAGGCCGCTCTGATCTTTACGTCGCCTGATCCAATTGTGGCGTTTATTGCGGATGCAAGCGAAAATTTATTCGTTCGAACAAGTACGGGCACGATCCTGCGTATCACCCCGGGCGGGGTATCTGAGCAGATTTATTCTGGCCTGGCACAGTGTTCTTTCAGCCGTCCGGTAATGGCGGCGCTTCCCAATGGCGACCTCATTCTCAACGATTGCCGTGATAATCAAGATACTATCATCCAGGTCAGCCTGGCAGGTAACGTGACCACCCGGTTGCAGTTAGGTTTTGAGCAGAGCATCGTCTCGATGGCTACGGGTGCTGCAGGGAACTTGTATTTGGGAACCTGGCTTAGTGAAGGTAATATTTCTCTCAACTTCAATCCAACCCACCTGGGCAAAGCAGATCATGTCTTCGGGCGCGTTTCTATCTTGTCGCCAGACAACCAATTGAGCACGTTTTACGAGGGTGGCATCCCGTTGGCCCTGGCGACGGCGGGAGACGGGCGTCTTTTTGCTGCCATTTGGGGTCAAAGCGGCCCCTTCCGGCCAGCGCCTGGCGATTACAGTGTCTGTGCTGTGACGAGCTTATTTTGGGTCGGGATGTCTAATGGGGTGGAGATCAAACAATTTTCTGGCGACATGGCGGAACAGATGGTGACAGACCAACTGCGCGCTGCTTCGTCCATCGCCATAGACCCTGGCGGGCACGTTTTTGGGTTTGGACTAGATGAAACTGGCACGTGCAGCATCCAACACATCAGCGCCGGACAGCCCCCAAGCCGGCTCTCCTTCGCTGAAAGTGAGATTGATCGCTACACAGCTGACCTGTTCATATCTGGCCCTGATCTCTTTTTCGCTACCGAAGAGGGAAACATTTACCAGGTCAAGGATTTTGTAAGCAATTATGCTGCTGCAAACGAGTTCATTTCCTCTCCAATCGAAGCGCCAATGGCTGCAACGGAAGATGCGGTTAACATAGAGATCGCTGATCCAGCCAATGATATTTCAGCCGCCCATATTGATGTTGTCAAATTTTCTTATGCAATAAACGGAGAGACATTGCGGGCTGCTTTCTTCTTGAGAGACGTACCGGCAGCGTTGGCATTCAATCGGGCTGGGGTGCCTGCCAACCGAGCGGATTACATGTGGATGGCTTACGTGGATATTGATAACAATCCGGATACAGGCGAGCAGAATCTGCCAGATGAAAGGGGGCCTGAGTACGCCATGAGTGCCATCTATTATGTGCGTGAGTCAGCCAGCGAATCAATCATCCCTATTCAAGATTCGGTTCAGGTGAATGTATGGAAGTTTGACTCTGTCGATGGCAGTTGGGATGTTGTATCTACGGCGCTGATCGAGGTTGACCCTGAGCTGGACACCATAACCCTTAGCGGAGAAATCCCGGGCTTGACCGGTGACGCAAGAGTTTTTTTTCTCACCCACGATTACATGGCAGGCGAAGATACGTAACCCAGCTTGCTCAAAAG
>CAZWFQ010000139.1:0-6147 GCA_964633225.1 uncultured Anaerolineaceae bacterium | reverse complement strand
CCATCCGTGAAGGCGGCCTGACCGTCGGAGCGGGTGTCATCACCAAGATTATTGCATAGAGTGAGGAGTGGCTTCCCGGTTTTCCAAGTGAGGGTCGGGTGCCTGTAAAACGGTATGGCTTCTAAAAAAGATATCCGCCCTGTCATTAACCTGGCGTGCACTGAGTGCAAAGAACGCAATTACACGACCCAGAAAAACCGTCGCAACGACCCGGGCCGCCTGGAATTCAACAAGTTCTGCCCGCGCTGCCGCAAGCACACGCTGCATCGCGAGACCAAATAAGGAACTGCCCCGTGTTCCGGTGTCAGGCAAGTATCAATACGCCCGCCTGACACCGGAACATAGATAGGCCAGTAGCTCAATTAGGCAGAGCACCGCTCTCCAAAAGCGGGGGTTGTGGGTTCAATTCCTGCCTGGCCTGCCTGGAACTTGACAACGCCGTCTGAGAGAAGGCGGCGTTTTAACCGTAAACCGGAGGAGTATCTGTGCCTGAAAAAAAGGTCACCCGCCAACAAATGAACGCTTTCCAGCGTGCCTGGGAAGGGTTCAAGGATTTTATTCGTGAGACGATCGGTGAGCTGCGCAAGGTTACCTGGCCTACCCCCAGAGAGATGGCGCGCCTGACCCAGATCGTTGTGATTGTGATTGTGGTCATGGCCCTCTTGTTGGGCGGCCTGGACTACATTTTTACCCAATTTTTTGGCCTGATTTTTGGTAGCTAGTTCGGGCTTACGGGTTTGTAGAAGCTGGCGCTTGCTGGCAGACGGAAGAGATAACCGTGTTTGATCAGGATGATCAATCCTTAGGGCCCAATATTGAAGAGGGGCAGCCTGAAGCAGGCCAGAGCGAAGATGGTCGCGCCTGGTATGTTGTGCATTGTTACTCAGGGTATGAGAACAAGGTGCGCCACAACCTCGAACAGCGCATTGAGACCATGGGAATGAAAGATAAGATCTTCGATGTGGTTGTCCCAACCGAAGAGGAGATCGAAGTCAAAGAAGGTAAGCGCCGCACCGTCGAGCGCCGCGTCTTCCCTGGCTATATCCTGGTGAGCATGCTGTTGAGCGAAGAATCTTGGTATGTGGTGCGCAATACGCCTGGCGTAACTGGTTTTGTGGGCATGGGCAACACTCCCACCCCGCTGCGCCCAGAAGAAGTGGCCCAGATCATCAAGCGCATGGAGGCTGAGGCCCCGCGCATCAAGGTCACCTTCCGCTCTGGCGAGCGCGTCCGCATCGTGGATGGTCCCTTCAATGACTTCCGCGGCACGGTTTCTGAGATTGATATGGAGCGCGCCAAGGTGCGCGTAATGGTGAACTTCTTCGGCCGCGAAACACCGGTCGAGTTGGATTTCTTGCAAGTCGAAAAAGCATAAGTTGTTAAGTGGGAGGGCGTCCCAAATAATCGCCCGCTAAAACCACGAGGAGAAAAAATACTGTGGCAAAGAAACTAAAAGCAATCGTTCGTCTGCAGATTCAGGCCGGCAAGGCCAATCCTGCACCCCCCATCGGCCCCGCGTTGGCCGGGCATGGCATTAACCTGATGGCATTCTGCAAAGAATACAATGCCCGCACCTCCAACCGCATGGGTGAAATCCTCCCGGCTGAGATTTCTATCTTCTCGGATGGCTCGTTTACATTCATCCTGAAGACCTCGCCAGCCGCTGTGCTGCTCAAAAAGGCCGCCGGTGTAGAAAAAGGGTCCGCCGTCCCCAACCGTGAAAAGGTTGGCAAGGTCACCCGTAAGCAGGTCCGCGAGATCGCGGAGCTGAAGATGAAAGACCTGAACGCTGTGAACCTGGAAGGCGCCATGCGCCAGATCGAGGGCACAGCGCGTAACATGGGCCTGATAATTATAGAAAATTAACCTGGTGGGAGGACGCTTGACGCCCGTTAGGACCACGAAGGAGATAAATAATGGCAAAGCACGGTAAGAAGTACCTGGCCGCATTGGCCAAGATCGATCCAGAAAATTACTATACCCCCGAAGAAGCTGTCAAGCTGGCTCGTGAGACCACCATTACCAAGTTTGACGCTACTGTCGAGGTGCATATGCGCCTGGGCGTTGACCCTCGCCATGCCGATCAGCAGGTGCGCGATGTAGTTGTCTTGCCGCATGGCCTGGGCAAGACCGTGCGCGTGTTGGTCTTCGCACAGGGCGATGGCGCAACGCTGGCCCGTGAAGCTGGCGCCGATTACATCGGCGATGACGAAACCATCAATAAGATCCAGGGCGGTTGGACTGACTTCGATGTCGCCATCTCGACCCCTGACCTGATGGGTAAGGTTGGCCGCCTGGGCCGTGTCTTGGGCCCGCGTGGCTTAATGCCTAACCCCAAGGCTGGCACCGTGGCCCCGGCTGAAGACCTGCCGCGCGTCATCCACGAAGCCAAGGCTGGCCGCGTGGAATTCCGCGTCGACAAGACCGCCAACGTGCATACCCCAATTGGTAAAGCTTCGTTTGACGAAGATAAACTTTATGATAACCTGGCTGCCTTGATGGATGCCGTCAAGAAGGCTCGCCCGGCGACTACCAAGGGCGTGTACATCAAGCGTGTTACCCTCACCACCACCATGGGCCCTGGCATCCACCTGGATCCGACTCAGGCCCAGAACATGTCGGTGCGCGAGTAGTAAATATGCGGGATATTGTGTGGGTGCTCTGCACAACCACAATATCCCGCTTATCAATCCATAAACAGCTTCGCCAGTGACAGCAGGCGCCGGTTAACGGCTTAATCCCCTGCCGAGGTGAAGACGCCTCCTTTCGAAAGGGAGAGTCTTTGCCAGGTACTTACTGCGAGGCAAAGACTTTTTATTTCGAAAGGAGGTGAATTTACCTTGGCCATCACAAAGCAACGCAAGAACGAGCTGGTCTCCCAGTACAGCGAGTGGACAAAGCGCAGCCAGGCCATGGTCGTAGTCCAGTACACCGGCATGACCATGCAATCGATCGATACCCTGCGCGCCAAAGCCCGTGAAGTAGGCGGCGAGTTCCACATTATCAAAAATACGCTGGCGCACGTAGCCTTTGAGCAGGCAAACATCCCTGTTGAGGGTGATCTGTTAGAAGGAAGTACGGCGATTGGTTTCGCGTTCCAGGATGGGCCCGCTCTGGCAAAAGTCTTCACAGACTTTGCTAAGACTTCAGAGTTTTTGAAGATCAAGGGCGGTTACCTGGGCGCTCAATCCATCGGCGCCGTGGGCATCAAATCTCTGGCTGACCTGCCGCCACTGCCGGTAATGCGTGCCACGCTGTTGGGTGTCTTAATGGCCCCCGCCAGCAAGCTGGTTCGCACCCTGGCCGAACCTGGTCGCCAAATTGCGGCTGTTATCCAGGCGCATGTTGAGCCTGCACCCACCGCAGCATAGGCCCGTCACGATGTCGAACGTATTGATCAATCAATCAATTTACTACCAAGTGAATCAAAACCTAGCATTGCCAATCTCAAAGGAGTTTAAAAATGGCTGATATGAATAAACTGGTTGAGGAACTGAGCGCCCTCACCGTTCTGGAAGCTGCTGAGCTCGTCAAAATGTTGGAAGAAAAATGGGGCGTTTCCGCCGCCGCCGCGGTCGCCGTGGCTGCTGCCCCCACCGCTGCCGCTGCCGCTGAGCCGGTTGAAGAGAAGACCGAGTTCGATGTCGTCATCAAAGATGCCGGCGCCAAGAAGATCGAGGTCATCAAGGTCATCCGCCAGCTCACCAACCTGGGCCTGAAAGAAGCCAAGGATGTGGCTGAGACCGCCGGTTCCAAGGTCCTCGAAGCTGTGACCAAAGAAGTTGCTGCTGATGCCAAGGGCAAACTCGAGGCCGTCGGCGCTTCTGTCACCGTCGAGTAGAACTACCACTCTTCGGTTGTGGGGTTGTGAGCACGCGCTGAGCACGTGCTCACAACCCCATTGCTTTTAATCTTTGTCATTTTGGCCTGCCTGTGGTATATTGTTGAGAGACGGAGGGCATATGAGCGCTCGAATACTAGTAATCGAAGATGACGAAGCCATCCTGCGCTTTTTACGTCGCGGTCTGGCTTATGAAGGTTACCAGGTAGAAACAGCCACCAATGGGCAAGCAGGTTTGAACCTGGCACGCGATAACCCTCCCGACCTGGTGGTGCTAGACATCATGCTCCCAGGCATTGATGGCCTGGAAGTCTGCCGCCGCTTGCGTGCCGGTGGGCCGGTGCCCATTCTCATCCTCACGGCCAAGGATTCGGTCAACGACCGTATCATGGGCTTGGATGTGGGCGCAGATGATTATATGGTCAAACCGTTCAACCTGGATGAGTTGTTGGCGCGCATCCGTGCCTTGCTGCGCCGGGCCCAACCCAGCCGTCCCCAGGTGCTGCGTTTTGCCGACCTGATCCTGGATACTGGCACCCGCCAGGCTTCGCGTGGAGAACGGATCATTTCCCTCACCGCCAAAGAATACGAGCTCTTGGAATTGTTCATGCGCCACCCGCGCCAGGTGCTCACCCGAGACATGATCTTTGACCGGGTGTGGGGATATGATTTCGGTGGTGAAAGCAATATCATCGAAGTCTATATCCGTTACTTGCGCCAAAAGCTTGAGAGCAGCGCTGAGATCCGTTTGCTCCATACCGTGCGCGGGATGGGATACGTCCTGCGCGAACCTTCCTGATTTCCTGGTATGTCGCTGCGAGGTCGCCTTACCTTACTATACGTTTCCATAGTAGGGGGGATTCTGTTATTGTTTGGCCTGGCCGTTTATATTTCGGTCAGCCAGACGATTAAAGAGCAGCTCGACGATGCGCTGCGCCGTGCTGCCCGCCTGGTTTATGCCGTTACAGATTTTGATGCCAGTGGGCAGGTGCAGATCAATGGTTTGATCGGCTTAGATCTGCCGGTCGATATCTATGTCCAGCTTTGGGGGCGCGACAACCGCTTGTTGGATTCCACCCTGAATATTGCCAATCTAAACCGTCCCCTAGACTCGGTCCGCCTTCCTAGCGCACTGCCGGTTTTTAGCGAGTCGCTGGTCAACCGCGCCCCGGCCCGCGTGCTGACCGTGCCGTTGGAGGCCTCTGGCCGCCTGGTTGCCACCCTTCAGGTAGGCATCCGCCAGGATGTGGTCACGGCTGCCCAGCAGACCTTGCTGGTGGTGCTGCTGATTGGCACAGTCATTGCATTGGTAGCAATTGGCCTGGCGGCCTGGTTTAGTGCCCGCCGCGCCTTGCGTCCGCTGGACACCGTCACCCAGGTGGCCCTGCAGATCACGCGCGCCGACGACCTCTCTCGGCGCATCCCTTACCAGGGCCCGCCCGATGATGAGGTGGGCCAGTTGATCACCGCTTTTAACCAGACCCTCGCCCGGTTAGAAAACCTTTTCAACACACAACGCCGTTTCCTGGCCGATGTAGGCCATGAGCTGCGCACGCCTCTGACTGTGATCAAGGGCAACGTGGGCCTGATGCGCAAATTCCGAGAATTTGATGAGGAGTCGCTCAGCAGCATTGACGGTGAGGTCGACCGCCTGACCCGCATGGTCGGTGACCTGCTGCTGCTGGCCCAGGCTGAATCAGGCAAGATTCCCATGGCGCACAATATCGTTGAGCTGGATACCTTGCTGTTGGAGGTGCTCAGCCAACTGCGTGTGCTGGCCCAGGGCAAGCAAGAACTGCGCCTGGGCAGCGTCGACCAGGTCTTGGTGTGCGGTGACCGCGATCGATTGAAGCAAGTCATCGTCAACCTGGTGGGTAATGCCATCAATTACACCCCCGCCGGCGGCGAGGTGTTGGTGGGGCTGGGAAAATCTGGCAACCAGGCCCAGTTGACCATCGCCGATAATGGCCCCGGCATTTCGCCTGAAGACCTGCCCCACATTTTTGAGCGCTTCTACCGCGGCGAGAAATCTCGCACCCGCCAGCGTGAGGGCAAAGGCTGGGGCTTGGGCCTTTCGATCGCTTATTGGATCGTACGCAATCACAACGGCCGCATCGAGGTCAACTCAACCTTGGGGCAGGGCAGCACTTTCTGCATATGGCTGCCGCTGGCAAACGAAGATGAAACCTGCACGAAGATTGAGCCGTAACCACCTGGTTATGGCCAAACGATGAGTGAGGATGGTGGAGAAAGGTACGCTCTCCACCATCCTCACTCATTTTAAGGGGCTGGCGTAGGCCGGAAAG
>CAZWFQ010000138.1:0-6192 GCA_964633225.1 uncultured Anaerolineaceae bacterium | reverse complement strand
CTTGACGTTTTCCCAACCTTAACGTAGGATTGAACTGTGAGGACAAGATGAAAATTGGAATGCTTACCGATATCTACAAACCACATGTCAGCGGCATAACGAATTACATTTCATTGAACAAGCGCCTGCTAGAAGAACAAGGACATGAGGTATATATTTTCACATTTGGAGATTTAGATTACCCAGATGACGAAGCCAATGTAATCCGCTCGCCTGCTTTGCCCCTGGTAGACACTGGCTTTTACCTGAGCCTCAGTTACAGCAAACGCGCCCGGCACCTGCTTTATACAATGGATGTCGCACATGTACATCACCCATTTGTAAGCGGCTCGCTGGCCCTGCGCTACTGCAGGCCACGCAACATTCCAGTTGTGTTTACCAATCATACACGTTACGACCTGTATACCCAGGCTTATCTGCCCATCCTGCCCGACACCTGGGGCGAAGCAGCCATAAAAGCCTATCTGCCGTCCTTTTGCCGTGCCTGCAGCATGGTCATTTCTCCTTCCAAAGGCATGGCGCGCGTTCTCGAAGGCTTCGGCGTAGACGCCCCCGTTGAAGTTGTGCCTAACGGTGTGGCAATAGAACCGCTCCGTGCAGAAGTGACCCCAATGGACCGCAGCGTGCTGGGCATCCAGCCCGACGATATCCTATTAGCTTATGTGGGACGCGTTGCCCCCGAGAAGAATCTCTCCTTCTTACTACGCTCCTTCATGGGCGTAGCCGAAGCTTTTGGTAATGTCCACCTGGCAATTGTCGGCGATGGACCCGCTCGCGAAGAGCTTGAACACCAGGCCAGGCATTCTCCTGTCAGCAGCCGTATTCACTTTATTGGCATGGTCCCTTATCAAGATCTACCGCGCTACCTGGCGGCTGCCGATGCATTTGTCACCGCGTCAATAACTGAGGTGCACCCGCTTTCGGTGATCGAGGCCATGGCGGTCGGCCTGCCTGTCTTAGGCATCGACTCGCCTGGCGTCGGAGATACCATTGAAGATGGGAAAACCGGTTTCATATCCTCCGACGACCTGGCAGCGTATACCGCCAAAATGGCGCGCCTGGTCAGTGAACATGACCTACGCACAACGATGGGCGCGGCGGCTTACCAGGCCGCAGAGCAGTATGATATTAGCCACACAATCAAGGTCATGATTGCTCACTACAAGCATTTGATCGATCAATCCCAGTATCACAAGCGCGGGTTACGCTTTCGCGTGGCACGCTTCTTCGACCGGTGGCGATGAGACCCTCTGCGCGCCAATCATTAGGACGGCTGGGAGAAGACCTGGCCGCGCGCTACCTTGTGGAACATGGATTCACCATCCTGGCCCGCAACTTACGCACTCCATATGGCGAGATCGACTTACTGGTGCGGCAAGATACCCTCACCGTATTCGTGGAGGTAAAAACGCGCCGCACACCCACATTTGGCCCGCCGGAAATTTCCGTTACACCGCGTAAGCAAGCACATATCCTGGCGTCTGCGCAATATTACATCCAAGAGCATCCCGAACTAGACGGGGACTGGCGCATTGATGTGCTGGCTATCCAGCGAATAAAAAAGGACGCCCCCTCTCAGATCACCCACTTCGAAAATGCCTTCTCTTGAACCGCTCCTCTCCGCATCCCAAACATCTGCCCGACCGCCCATCATTCTCATCGTTGGACCCACCGCGGTTGGCAAGACCGAGATTGCACTCCAACTGGCCGAACGCCTGGATGGTGAGATCGTTTCAGCCGATTCGCGCCTGTTGTACCGCGGCATGGATATCGGTACTGCCAAGCCTTCCCCGACCGAAATGGCACGCGTTCCCCATCATCTGATTGATGTCGCAAATCCCGATCAGATCTGGAACCTGGCGGTCTTTCAACGTGCCGCCCAAGAAGCAATTGCCAGCATCCACCAACGCGGTCGCTTGCCCTTCCTGGTTGGCGGCACCGGGCAGTATATCCACGCCGTGATCGAAGGATGGGACCTCCCCCAGGCCGCGCCCGACCCACGCCTGCGCCAGGCCCTGGAACGCTGGTCCGAAGAGATTGGCCCCTTCAACCTGCACCAACGGCTGGCAGTACTAGATCCCCAGGCCGCCGAATCCATTGACCCACATAATTTACGCCGCACCATCCGCGCCCTCGAAGTAATCTTGAGCACTGGGCGGCGTTTCTCATCCCAAAGGCAGCGCAAACCCGCTCTATACCAGGCTCTGCAAATTGGCCTCACCCGGCCTCGAACCGAACTATATGCCCGCATCGACGCACGCATTGAAGGGATGATTGAGGCCGGCTTTGCCGAAGAGGTCAAACGCCTGCTGGTCCAAGGCTATTCGCCCCGATTGCCCACCCTTTCAGCCATCGGGTATGCAGAAATGATCCAATACTTGCAAGGAACGCTGACAATGGATGATGCAATGATGCTGATGAAAAGGCGCACGCGCGTCTTCGTCCGCCGCCAGGCAAACTGGTTCAAAGAGACAGATTCCTCGATCCACTGGTTTCGGGTGGACGAGGATGTAAGCCAACAGATCGCTGCTCAAATCAACGCCTGGGCCAGTCAAATAAGAGGAGATTTTAAATGGATGATCGTCCCTGGCTGAAACATTACGATCCAGGTGTGCCGTACCAAATTGATTACCCTCAGGATACTGCGTTCAATATGCTTGAGGCCGCGGCCAAAAAATATCCCCACAGCCCCTGCACAATTTTCAAGGGCGCAGTTCTTACATTCAAAAAGATGGACGAGCTGACAGATTGCCTGGCAGCCGGGCTGGCAGCATTGGGAATAAAGAAGGGCGATCGCGTGGGCATCTTCATGCCCAATACACCCCAATTCGTGATCGCTTATTTCGGCATCCTCAAAGCCGGCGGCGTAGTGGTGGCGATCAATCCGCTTTATAGTCCACGCGAGATTGAGCACCAGGCCCAAGATGCCGGCATCGAGTTGATCCTGGCAATGGGTGACCACTACCCAACCATCAAACAGGCCCAGCCCAAAACCAAGATCCGCACTGTGATCGTCACAAACATCAAGGAATATCTGCCTCCCTTCGAGTCTTTACTATTCACCCTGGGCAAAAAAGAGAAAGACGGTCTCCAGATTAGCCTGGCTGAAGGCGATCTCTGGATGAAAGAGATCATTGCCCGCCACAAACCATCAGACCGCCCCAAGGTTGATATTGGCCCCGATGACACTGCCATGTTTCAATACAGCGGCGGCACCACGGGTATCTCAAAAGGGGCCGTAGCCCTACACCGTAACCTGGTCGCCAACACATTGCAAATCCGTACCTGGCTGGTAGGAACAGAAGAGGGAAAAGAAACCATTCTGATGGCAATACCACTGTACCATGTATATGGCATGGTTTTGGGCATGCTCTTTGCCATGCGCCTTGGGGCAGCCATGGTATTGATCCATAACCCACGCGATTTGAAAGACATTCTCACCAGCATTCAAAAATACAAAACATCCATCTTCCCTGGCGTTCCCAACCTCTACAACGCCATCAACAACCACCCTCATGTCCAGGCTGGCAAGTATAACCTGAATGCTATCAAGGCCTGCATCTCTGGATCAACGCCCCTGCTGAGGGAAACCAAAGACAAATTTGAAGCGCGCACGGGCGGCAAACTCATCGAGGGCTATGGCTTATCAGAGGCACCCACCGCTACTCATATCAATCCCATGTTCGGAGAGAATCGCCCTGGCTCAATCGGTCTGCCGCTGCCAGACGTAGAGGCGCACATCGTCAGCCTGGAAGATGGCGCAACCATCTTACCCGCCGGCGAGATCGGCGAGCTGGTACTGCGCGGGCCTCAGGTGATGAAAGGGTATCACAACATGCCCAGCGAGAGCGACGATACGCTGCAAAATGGCTGGCTCCACACGGGCGACATCGCCCGCATGGATGCAGATGGTTATTTCTATATCGTTGACCGCAAAAAAGAGTTGATCAAACCAGGCGGCTACCAGGTCTGGCCACGCGAAGTCGAAGAAGTGATTGCCATGCATCCAAAAGTACAGGAGGTGGGTGTGGCCGGCGTGCCCGATCCCGAACATGGAGAGATGGTCAAAGCCTGGGTTGTGTTAAAACCAGGCGCAACCATGCTCGAAGAAGCTCTGCGCGAATTCTGTAAACAAAACATGGCTCCCTTTAAGGTGCCCAGCCTGATTGAATTCCGCTCAGCGCTGCCTAAAACCACGGTTGGCAAAGTGCTGCGCCGCGAATTGGTACGTGAGCATTTGGAAACAGCCAAAAAGGCGGCGCAGTGACGCCGCCTTTTTGGCTGTTAGTCTTTTTATTCATCACCCCTCAAACAGCTTTTGGATTGCAGCAGGCCGCTCCAGGTGGATTCGCAGTATACGGCGCCCACGCGCCTGTAAAGCCTCCAGATCCCCCAATGACTGGCCGCGTTCTAAAGCCCCAAACGGCAGCCCCTGGCCCGGGATTTCAATATCCAACACCGGATCAGCCGTGATCTGTACAAACAGGCCGTTATCGGCCCCACCTTTATGCAGCTGGCCCGTAGAATGCAAGAAACGCGGTCCGAATCCAACGGTTGTTGCCAATCCCGTGCGTCGCCCGATGGCTACGCGCAAGCGGCGCAGTGCCGATTGCATTCGGATCGTGCGCGGCAAATAAGCATTCAAGGCCACATAATCGCCCGGCTGGGCTTGCGCCAAGAAGGCGTTCAGTGCTTGTCCCAGGGTCTTAACTCCGGCTGGCAAAGCCCCATAGATACGCACGCCTTCCCCCTGCCAGGTTGGCTGGCCCTCTTCAAAACAACCTTTTGCCTGGAACACAGCAATCTTGGCCTTAGTGCGCGTCTTACTGTCTTGCACATCTGGCTGATCAAACGCATTCACCCCCAAGACACTGCAAGCACAGGCGGTCGCCATCTCCCAGCGATAGAACTCCGCCCCCAAATCCTCACCGGTTGGCACATCGAACACCAGCACAGGCTGCCCCGACTTCTGCAAGCGCTGTACCACGCGATCAAATTGCCCGTCGCGCCGCAGGTAAACGAACATGCGGTCACGCCCATAACCCGCAGGGGGTTTGATCGGCTCACCATCAATCGGGACAATGCCCTGACCTTGCTTGCCGCTGCTCTCTGCAATCAATTGTTCCAGCCAGGCTCCTAATGGTGCCAACTCGGGATCGCTGATCAGGGTCAACTTATCGCGGCCCAAGCGAGCTGCCTCTGCCATCGCCGCCCCTAAGACCAGGCCCGGATTGCGTCCTGCCGGCACATCCGCGGCACACTGGTGCGCCATCCAACCTGCCCGCTCCAACAGTTTCTCCACATTCAAGCCCATCAAAGCCGCCGGCACCAACCCAAAGGCAGTCAAGGCTGAATAACGCCCGCCCACATGGGGGTCAGCCGCGAACACGCGGCGGAATCGGCGCTCTTTTGCCAGCTTTTCCAGCGAAGTGCCCGGATCTGTAATGGCAACAAAATGTTCGGGGGCGCGCTTTGCACCCACGGCACGCCGGGCACGCTGCCAGAAATAATCCAAAAAGGCATTGACCTCAGCCGTGCCGCCCGATTTGCTGGCAACAATGTAAAGCGTTTGCCCCACAGGAGCGCGCCGGGCAGCCGCCAGCACCTGGGCGGGGTCGGTCGAATCCAGGATCGCCAGGTCCAGCCCATCCTCGCCTAGCGGCAAGATCAACCGCATCGTCTCGGGCGCCAGCGACGAGCCGCCCATGCCAAGCAGCAGCGCATGCGTCATACCAGCCTTGTGCGCCTCTGTGGCAAATTCCTTCAAAGGACGCAGCAATTCCAGGCTGGTTTCATGCAGGAGCGTCCAACCCATGCGGACGCGGATCTCCGCTTGCCCACCCGGATCGTCGGTCCACAGGGTTGGATCAATGGCGTGCAAACGTGCCGGCACCTGCTCATGCTGCATCGATGCCACCCGCTCTGCCACAGGCAGTGCCAGGGGGCCAAGCGCCCTCACTGCCGTGCTGCGCCGCTCTTCAACAGAGGCCAACAAAGCGCTGAATGCATCCGCAAACGCACCCACCCCTTCTTCTTCCAACTCTTGGGTCACTCTATCAATCGAGATTCCCAGGGCCTCTAGGGCCTCCATGGTCTGCCGGGCATCAGGCAATTCTGCTTCAATGGTCACAGCCGCCTTGCCATGATCTTTATAAGCAAGCAGGGTTTGCGGCGGAACCGTGTTCACCGTAT
>CAZWFQ010000137.1:0-6260 GCA_964633225.1 uncultured Anaerolineaceae bacterium | reverse complement strand
CCAGGCTTGGGCATTACATCGAGCAGGGCCTTCGTATACGGATGTCTCGGATCACGGATGATCTGGTCGGAGCAGCCAATCTCCACGATCTTCCCCAGGTACATGATAGCAATGCTATCAGAGATCAGCCAGGCCAAAGACAGATCGTGGGTGATAAATAAATAAGCAACATCCTTTTTGTTACGCATCTCCACCATCAGTTTGATAATACCAGTACGGATCGAAGCGTCCAGCATTGAGACCGGCTCATCGGCCACAATCAGATCCGGTTCCAGGATCAAAGCGCTGGCAATAGCCACGCGCTGCCGCTGGCCACCCGATAGTTCATAGGGATAGCGATAAAAGAAATCTTCCGCCGGCTGAAGCCCTGCTTGCTCCAGTGCTACCTTTACACGCGCAATCCGCTCATCCACTGTGTGGACCAGATCATTCACATCCAGAGGCTCTGCGACGATGTCGATGATGTAATTGCGAGGATTGAGCGACTGGTAGGGATCTTGATAGATCATCTGCGCTCTTCTACGAAAAGCTTTCTTTTCCTGGAAAGTATCACCTACCTCTTTTCCATCGAACCAAACTTTCCCCCCCGATGTTTCTACAAGCTTCAAAATAGCCTTGGCAGTAGTCGTCTTTCCGCTCCCGCTTTCTCCTACCAGAGAGAGAATCTTCCCTCTATCAATGCTAAACGAGACGCGGTTTACGGCTCGCAGCACCTTTTTACGGCGAGAAAACAAATTATCCAGGAGGCTACTTTTAACCTCAAACTCAACACTGAGATCATCTACCTGCAACAAGGTCTTTTCAGCCGCTTTTTTCACGCTGCACCTCTACCAGGTGACAGGCCACCTGGTGTCTTTTCCCTAAGACGATTGTCGCGGGTTGATCCTGCCGGCACTGCGCATTGGCATGCTCACAACGCGGATGGAAACGGCAGCCTCCCGGGGGGGCAACCAGGTTGGGCGGAAAACCTTCGATCCCCTCGGGAATGACCTTCTTGGCAGATATATCTGGAAAACAAGCAATCAGTTTCTGTGTATAAGGGTGCCGCGCATCTTCAAAAATATCTTCCACCGTGCCAGTCTCCACGATTTTCCCAGCGTACATGACAGCAATCCGATCGCAGGTCTCACCCAAGATCGATAAATCGTGCGTGATCAGTATGAGCCCCATGCCCATCTGCTTGCGCAGCTTCTCAAGCAGATCAAGTATTTGGGCTTGTATCATCACATCCAACGCGGTAGTCGGCTCATCTCCAATGACAATTTTGCTGTTACAGGCAAGGGCCATGGCGATCATGGCTCTCTGCTTCATGCCACCCGAAAATTCATGCGGATACCGGTCGATCCGATCTCTTGGGATTTCCACCAATTCGAGCATGTCGGCTGCCTTCTTCATGGCAGATGGCCTATCCAGTTGATCGTGGAGTTCCACCGCTTCTGCAATCTGCCGGCCAACGGTTAGGACAGGATTCAAGGCATTCATAGCACCCTGGAACACAATCGAAACATCCTTCCACCGGTGCGCCCGAATATCTCTTTCGGAAAGTTTAGCCAGGTCCTTCCCGTTCAGGAAGATCTCGCCGCCAGCAATATACCCCTCCTTAGGCAACAGTTTGGCAATTGAAAGAGCGCAAGTAGTCTTGCCGCAGCCGGATTCCCCCACGATACCCAAGGCCTCGGCGCTGTCCAGGTCAAAGCTTACGTCATCCACGGCCCGCAGAATACCCTTGGAGGTACGGAAATAGGTCCTCAGGCTTTTGACTTTCAGCAGCACAGATCTATCTCTCCTTCAGTTTGGGGTTTAAGATCTCATCAAAGGCATAGCCCATAAATGTAAAGGCTAATACCACAGCCACCACGCAAATTCCGGGTGGCAAGAAATACCAATAAGCTCCCCGGGATGTGGCCCCCGCCTCAAAGGCATAATGCAGCATCATTCCCCAACTGGCTGTCGTCGGGTCTCCCAATCCCAGAAAACTGAGCGTCGTCTCAGATGTGATGGCAATGGCCGCCACCAGGATGGTGTTGGCGAAGATGAGCGGAAATACATTGGGCAAGATATGCCGGGACATAATATGCCAGCTATTTGCTCCCAGGGAAATCGTCCTTTCAACAAACTGCTGCTCGCGCACCGAAAGAGTCTGCGCCCGAACAACACGCGCTGTTCCCGCCCAACTGGTCATTCCAATGACAATGATAATATTCCAAATGCTTGTGCCCAGCACAGCTGCCAGGACCATCATCAGCGGCAACCAGGGAATGACCAGGAAGAAATCTGTCAGGCGCATCAGGATGTTGTCAATCGCTTTGCCAGTGTATCCGGCTACAATGCCAATCACGGTTCCCACGATCATGGAAAGAGCAGTCGCCAGAGATCCCACCAGCAACGAGACACGCGAGCCAGAAATCAGATAGGCCAGCACATCGCGCCCCATATCATCGGTGCCCAAGAGATGGCCCCAGCTCGGAGGTTGCATCACATCGGCAGCAGACCCAAAACTCAACACATCAAAGGGCACAATCAGCGGCCCCAAAATGGCCACAAGGACAAAGAAAAGCAAAATACATGTCCCAGCAAAAGCCATCTTGTTGTGATAGACCTGCAAGCAGAATTCAATGAATTCTCGTTTTCGCAAACTGGCTTTGATGCTGTTCATATACCTGCCATCAGCTCTTCACGCGCGGGTCAACCAACTCATAGAGCAAGTCTGCCAATACATTGGCCAGGATCACGCTTGCCGTAACGATGAGAAACAAGCCCTGCAGCAACGGATAGTCGCGGTTGTTGAGTGCCGTGTACATCAGATTCCCCAGGCCGGGCCAGGAAAATACGGTCTCAATCTGGATAGCACCGCCTACAATCAAGCCCAAATTGATTGCGATGATGGTGATCATGGGCAGCATGGCATTGGGTAAGGCGTGTTTACGCAGCACATATTTCTCGCTGAAACCCTTAGCCCTGGCTGTGGTGATGTAATCTTCCTGCAGGACATCGATCATTGTGCTGCGCATGGTGATCGCATATTCGCCAACCATAGCCAGGCTCATACAGATAACCGGCATGATCATGTGCCGTCCAATATCAGCCATCTTGCTCCAAGCATTTGCAAAAAGAACCCCAGGCGTAACCATGCCTCCCGTAGGCAAGATCTGCAAAGTGGCGCTAAAGATCAGCACCAATATCATGCCAAACCAAAAGACCGGCATTGAATATAGCAGAAGGGAGGTTGTAAGCAATCCTGTATCCACAGCCTTGCCACGTTTCCAGGCGCTGATGATCCCGAAAAGGATTCCAATGACGATTGCGATGATCTCCGCCACCCCCAACAGTACAATTGTCGGGAGAATCTTGCCCCTGATCACTTCGATGACCGGTTTCTTATAAATGAAAGACGTCCCCAGATTGCCAGTGAACAGGTCTCTCAAATAAATAGCAAACTGCTCATACCAGGGCAGATCTAATCCATAGGCGGAGCGGATGTTCTCAATCATCTCCGGCGAAACTTTTGCATTTCGCGAGAGCATGCTCACAACATCTCCCGGTAGGATACGGAACAGGAAATAGTTAAACACCAAAACAAAGAAAATGGTGATACAGGCGTACACAACTTTCCTTAGCAGGCGTCTTTTACGCATTTACAGATTCTTCTCATTGCATATCTTGCAGATCCCTTAGTCCAGAATCATTGTCCATCTACTGGCTTGATATCCATGTAGTTGTTGAAAGTCAAGTTGTAAAAGAGCCCGCCTGTCTCGCTGGGAATGATCGTATAGCCGGTCCACTTATCGGTGCGGATGGCCTGCACGTAATCATCATGAATATAGATCAGATAAGGGCTCTCATCGTAGAGGATTTGCTGCATCTCCTGGACCATCTCGATGCGCCTGGCATCATCCATCTCTGCCATTTGTGCGTAGTACAGTTCATCATAGCGCTCGTTGGAGAATCCGGTTTCATTGCCATAATCAGTCGTAAAGATCGCCAGGATCGTCCCCGGATCAGCATCTGCGCCCCAACCCCAGATGTGGATATCATATTCATAGCTATAGACAATATCTGACAAAGCGCCGCTATCCATAGTGGTCAATCGGAGCTCGATCCCTGCTTCCCGGCTGCTCGATGCAATGATCTGTGCGGCCTTCGTCTCCCAGGAGTTATCAGAAATAGTGATCAGTTCAAATGACAGAGGATTTCCTTGCGCGTCTTCCCGGATCCCATCACCGTTCACGTCGCTATAACCAGCCTCCTCGAGGATCTGAGCTGCCTTGGCCGTATCATAGCCGCGCAGTTCTTCGGCAGTGGGTTCGTAGTGGAAGGGGTTACCAGGGTTGATCAGGGTATACCCTACCTTTCCAGCATTGTTATAAGCCAGTTCCAATATATATGCTCTATCAATGCAGTAGTCGATCGCGTGGCGGATCACCTTGTCTCGTAAAAGAGGATTTCCAGTTCCGCCGTATTCCTCCGACGCCATATTGATTGCCACCATTGAGAAACCAGGAACTGCCGCGTTGACCATCTCCACATTCTTATTTTCGGCCAGGGTCACCTTTGACGTAGCAGCTAAGGCTGCGGCAGCGTCAATCTCACCTAGCTCTAGAGCGGTGGCAATGGTATCGGAATTTTCATAGAGCACCATGACTAGTGTATCGATGGATGGCTTCTTTTCTCCGAAGTATTCCGCGTTTCGCACAAAGGCATAGACACCTTCAGAGCTTCTCTCAGCGCTGTACTTAAAGGGCCCAGTTCCAATGACCTTCTCATCGATCCAGTCATAGATCTCTTCTTCGGGGATTTGGCCCCAAATATGCTCTGGCACGATGGGCGTAGTATTAAGGAGCATATTGGCCTTAGGATATTCAGTTGTAATTACAACTGTATTTTCATCCGGGGTCTCAATGGAGCTTATACCTTCGAGATAGCCGGAATACAAATATGCGCCCTGATCATAAAAGGTCTCATAGGTGAATTTTACATCAGCAGAAGTAAAGGGCTCTCCATCGTGCCATTTAACCCCTTCGGCCAAATGAAAAGTCCAGGTCAGTTGATCCTCGCTGATATCCCAGCTCTTTGCCAGGCAGGGTGCCGGATCATAAGACGCGTCATAGCGAACCAGAGGGTCATAAACCAGCATGAGCGCTTCTGCAGATACGATCGACCAGGCAGACAAAGGATTAAAGGTATCAATTTCCTCCTGGATAGCCAGTTTAAAGACTACCTCTTCGGGCGCCACAACTCGCCTGGCGCAAGCCACGTTGGTGAGCATCAAGATACACGCCAACATCAAAACAAAAACTTGTTTTGTCTTCATTTGATCCCTTTATTCCTTTCTCTTTGATAGGTTTGGACAGGTCATTGGATCAGAGAACGCCACCTGCCAGGATTGTGAGTTCCTTTTTTTCGCAGTCAAGCCTGGCGCACGTACCTAGCGGTATGGTCGCCATATCCCTCGTATGGCCTAAAGGGAGCCCGTACAGCACAGGCACTCCCAAAGGCCTCAGGTAGTAGTTGAGCACATCCTCAAGGGAAGTGTCTATATAATATCCCGGTTTGTATTCATAGGGTACGCAGTTCACACATTCACCCACCACCACGCCCGCGGCATCTTTGAGCTTTCCCGCGTTTCGCAGGTGGCAGAGCATATGGTCAAAGAGCCAGGGCTCTGTATCCACATCCTCCAACAACAGGATCTTTCCGGCCGTATCAATTTCGTAAGGGGTTCCTAAACTTGAACAAATCAGTGTCAAATTCCCGCCGATGACCTCCCCTTCACAGACCCCGCCCTCGAGAGCATAGAGCCATTTTTTAGGATCCGCCAAGGGTATCGTTCCTACTGGGGCATCGCTACTAAGCGCCTTCAACATCTGCCGATAGGTATAATCGGTCATTTCTTCATCATTGAACCTGCACATACCAGGGCCATGAAAAGTAAGAAGTCCTGCAAATTTACCAATTGCCAGGTGCAGCATCGTGATGTCGCTGAATCCGATGAAAATCTTAGGATTCTTTCGAATCAGATCGTAATCAAGCTTATCAACAAGCTGAGCAGAACCATACCCACCCTGGGTAACAAAAACAGCATCGATGTCGTCTCTTGCGAACATTTCATGCAGGTCGGCTACCCGCTCCTCTTCGGTAGCAGATACTAAGCCCTTCTGATTGTTCACGTTTTTCCCGATCACTACCCGATAGCCAAGCTCTTCTAACTTCTCCGTGGAACGCATGACGTCGCTTTTCCTGTGTGTGGGACTCGAAGGCGA
>CAZWFQ010000136.1:0-6345 GCA_964633225.1 uncultured Anaerolineaceae bacterium | reverse complement strand
CCGCCCCGCACTAGTCGTTCCTCGTCGTTTCATTCGTTCCTCTTTTTAGCGCCCGGAAACCCCGCCTGCCCTGCAAATTGAAAGGCCTTGCTTAGGGGTTGTCTTCCAGGATCAGGTTGGCTGCCGTCTGGCCTGAGAGCGTCACCATGGGCACCCCTCCTCCCGGGTGGGCGGTTCCCCCGGCCAAATACAGCCCCCGCACGTAGGGGTCGCGGTTGTGCGGGCGGCGGAAGGCCGCCCAGCGGTTGTTGGATGAGGCCCCATACAGTGCCCCGCGCCGGGCCGCGCTCTGCCGGGCGATCTCCAGCGGCGTCCAGGTTTCTTCAATCTCAATTTTTCCCCCCAGGTCAAAACCGCGCTTTGCCAGCAGCCCCAAGACCCGCTCTCGGTAAGCCGCTTTTTCCTGTTCCCAATCCCAGCCCTGGCCCAGGGCGGGCGCATTGACCAGCACAAACCAGTTCTCGCAGCCCGGCGGCGCATCTGTGGGGGTCGCCTTGCTGGTGATGGCGGCGTAGATGGTTGGCTCGAACGGCGGGCGGCCCTGGCCGAAGATTTCGTCAAACTCGCGCCGGTAGTCGGATGAGAAAAAGATATTGTGTTGGGCCAGTTCGGGATGCTGGCCGCGCACTCCCAGGAATAGGATGAAACCAGAGCAAGACGGCTCGGCTTGAGATAGGCGGCGCACGGCTGCGGCGGGCACCGCCCCGCTCGGCAGCAGCTTCTCATACACCCCGGCTGCATCGGCATTAGCCAACACCGCCGAAGCTGCCAGGCGCTCGCCGCCGGCTAACACCACACCCCTGGCCCGCCCATCCTGCACTTCGATCTGCTTAACCTCAGCCCCGCAGCGGATCTGGACGCCCAATTCCAGCGCCAGCCGCTCGAAGGCCGCCGCAATCTGGTAGATCCCGCCCTGCGGGTACCACACGCCCTGGTTTAATTCGACATGCGCAATCACGTTCAGGGTCGCCGGGGCCCGGTAGGGGCTGGCGCCGACGTAGGTGGCAAAGCGCCCCAGCAGTTGGCGCAGCTCTGCCGAGTGCACATGGCTTGCAATTGCCTGCTGCATGCCGCGCAGGCCATCGATCTTCGACCAATCGGCGGGCGCAACCTTGCCCACGCTGGCGAAGGATGGCGGGCGGTCAAAAATGAACACGGGCGCGGTGATGCGGTACAGGCGGGCCGCGTAGGCCAGGTAAGCCAGGTAGCCTTCCACATCCCGCGGCTCGATCGCCGCAATCCCATCCAGGGTGCGTTCCAACTGGCGTGAGATATCCAGGCAGTGCCCGCCTGGGTAAAAGTAACGCGTCAGCGGCTCAACCGGCAGCAGGCTCAGGTAGTCTTGCATGCGCCGCCCAGCCGCAGCAAAGAGGCGCTCGAAGGCCGGGCGCATGGTGATCACCGAGGGGCCCGTGTCGAAGCGGTAAGTGCCGCTGTCTCCGCTCAGGCTCAGCTCGCCCATCTTGCCGCCCGGGCGGGGGTTCTTTTCAAGCACGGTCACGGCCCGTCCGGCCGCGGCCAGGCGGATGGCGGCGCTCAGCCCGCCGATGCCGGCCCCAATCACGATCACAGGCATTGGATGATTCATAGGTTGGATACGTTGCGTCCTTTCCAAGATGCTCCCCCGCGCCAGTGCCAGGCCAGGCTCTGGGCGGCAATCACCGTCATCAGGGTCACCGAAACCGGCAGCAAGAAGGCGTCTACCAGGCGCTGCCCGGCTGCCGCCGCGGTCAACAAGCGGATGCCCAGCCCCAGGGCCGTCAGCGCGGCCGGGATCAGCGGCCAGCCTTCTCCCGCCAGGTCCGGCCAAAAGGCCCCCAGCGGCAGCCAGATCCAGGGGATGAGAAAAGCCAGCCAGTGAAAGGCGGTTGAGAGCAAGAGCAGGGCCGGCTGGTTGGCATGCCCCTGCAAGATGTTCTTGGCAAAGCCGGCCCGCAGTGCGGCCCAACCGCTGTACATGCGCGTCCAGATCAACTCGCGGCCCAGCGCACCCGCCAGGCGCAGCCCGGCGCGCTTCACGTTCCACGCCAGGCTCATATCGTCGAGGACGCTGGCCCGCACTGCCGCGTGCCCGCCGATTTGTGAATAGACCTCGCGGCGGAAGGCCAGGAACTGCCCGTTGGCGGCGGCAATCGACGCCTGAGGAAGGTGGCGCACAGCCAGGTCGGGCAGGTAAGCCAGCACCACAAAGGTCATCAGCGGGGTCACCAGGCGTTCGCTCCAGCTTCCGGTGGCCTGGGTCGGCCAGACGGTCAGCAGCCCGGCCCCGGTGCGCTCCAGGGCTGCCAGTGCCGCATTCAACGCGCCGGCTTCCCAGCGCACATCGGCATCGCTGAAGATCAGCACTTCTCCGTGCGCCGCTTCCCCAAGCTGTTGGCAGGCCCAGTTCTTGCCCATCCAACCGGGCGGCAGGGGCTGCCCGCGCAGCAGCCGGAAGCGTCCATCCCCCCCGGCAGCCTGGAGTGCTTCATCGGCGGTGGCGTCACTGGAATGGTCGTCCAGCACCAGCACTTCCAGGTTGGGGTAATCTTGCGCCAGCAGCCGGCGCACGGTTTCACCGATCTTCCCCGCCTCATCCCGCGCCGGCACCAGGATGGAGACAGCCGGGCTCTGGGCCGGGCCCTCTCCACGCCGCAGGCGGGGGAAGGTCAGGGTGTTGAGCATGGCAATTCCCGCCATGCCCACCAACACCAGCAAGAGGGGCAGCCACAGGATCATGCCTGCCCTCCGCCTTTGAAGATTTCTGGCCGCAAACCGGGCGGTTGGCGCAGGTCGGCGGCGTGTTTGATGACCAGGATCAGGGCGTTGGCCAGCCAGGTGGCCAGAAATTCGGGCTGGGCGGCGGCGTAGAAGATGCACAAGAAAAGTCCCAACCCGCTGAAGGCCAGCAAGACGGCCCAGCCGCTGCCGCGCACGGTCTTATAAGCCAGCATCAGCAGCAGGCCCAGCACGCTCGGCCCGATGGCAAAGGTCAATCCCGCCCAGATCCCAAAGGTGACCGCCACAGACTTGCCGCCTCGCAGCTTCAGCCAGGGGCAAAAGGCATGCCCCAGCACTGGCGCCACTGCCACGGCTGCCAGCTCCCATCCGCTGACCTGCCCGCTAAAGTAGGCCCACCAGAGCGGTATTGCACCCTTGAAGCCATCGAGCAGCATGGCAACGATGAACCAGCGCCGCCCCAGCGCCCGCCCCACGTTGGTGGCACCGGGGTTGCCGTCGCCCTGGCTGCGGATGTCGCCCGCGCCAGCCAGGTAGCCCACGATCACCGAGTAAGGCACCGAGCCCGATAAGAAGCTGACCACAAACCAGAAAATCGCTGTGCTGCTCATCGCCTGTCTTCACCTGCAAAAGTTTTTTTTGAACTTGATCTCAGCCGCCAGGCTGCCAACCCCACAAAAATACCCATCCCTGCAAAACCAGCCAGGGCCGGGCCGGGCTGGCCCCAAAAGACGCTCAGCCCCACCGCCTCAAAGGCCCAGGTCAGGGCGTAAATGAGCAGCAGTGGGCGCGCGGGCAGGTTTTGCGGGCGCAGCAGCAGCGTCAGGGCTGTTGCGCTCAGCCACCAGCCAAAGTAATTGCTCCACGGAATGCCAAAATAGCCGCCCGGTGTTTCCCAAACCCACAGCTCGCGGGCAGTCATCTGCGGGTCCAGGTACAGGTCCCAGGCGGTGAAGGCCAATCCGCTCAGGGCGGCAAAGGCCAGCGCCCCACCGCGCCCCTTTAAGATGATCTGCACCACGCCCCAGGTCGGGGCCAGCATCATCAGCCAGGCCAGTGGGATCAGCAGCGGCACGCCCAAAAGCTGGGGCTGCAAGTGTTCTGTGTAATGATACTGCCCGAAGGGGAAGCCAGTTGTTGAGCCCACCCACTCCACCGCCCAGGTGAAGGCCCCCACCGCCGCGGCCGTGCCCAGCACCCAACGCCAGGGCTTGCCGGTGTGCAGTCCCAGCAGGGCCGCCGCGGCCTGTGTCAGCACGCCCAGCCCCGCCAGGGCCGGGAAGATGCCATCTCCAAGCTTCTGCATGCTGATTGGGGTAGCGATCAGGGTCGCCAGCCAGGCTGCCACAGCCAGGCTAAAGACGATTGTTGGGCGCTTCATTCTTGCTCAAGCCCCGCTTCGCCAGGGTGTTCAAAATGGACTTTCAGCCAGGCGCGCCCCACCAGGGCCAGCTTATGCAGCTTGCTGGTGCTGGCTCGCTGCCCGAAAACATTGTAGCCCTGGCGGCGAATAATGTTCAGGATCGAGCGATAGACTTCCAGCCCGCTCATCACCCCCCATTGACCAGCCGCCAGCATCAGCACGCCCAGCCGGGCAGTCTCATAGTAGTGCTCGGCGCGCTGGATCTCAAACTCCAGCAGCGCAACCAATTGCGGCGTCAGGCGTTGGGCAGCGATATCTTCCTCGCCGACCCCAAAGCGGGCCAGGTCTTCTTGCGGGATGTACAACCGCCCGATGTTCCAGTCTTGGCCAATATCGCGCCAGAAGTTGCTGAGCTGCATGGCAATCGCCAGGGCGTCGGCATAGGGCAAGACCTGGGCAAAGGTGTATCCTGGTTGAATTCCCATAATGTGGGTCATTGCCCGCCCCACCGTCATGGCCGAACCTTCCATGTAATGCAGCAGGTCGGCATAGGTTGCAAAGCGCTTGATCGTCAGGTCTTCCTTCATCGCCCGGAAGTAAGGGACCATCACATCGGCAGGGATGCGGTTTTCGCGCGCCGTGTTCAGGTAGGCCCGCATGATTGGGTGCGGGCTGCTGCCGCTTTCGAAGGCCTGCCAATACAGGCTTTCCCAATCCTCAACCGCTGTCAGCGGCGAGGCAAACCCCTCGTGTGAAACATCCACCCGATCGTCGCCCACGCGCAAGAAGGCGTACAGCGCTTCGACATGCTGGAGCTTGTCTTTGGGTAAGAAGTTGCTGGCAAAGGAATAATTCTTGCTGGCGCTGCGCATTACTTGGCGGCAGAGCTGGTAATCTTCAGGCGAGGCTGCGTTGTCATCTGCCAGATAGGCGGTATTTAACGGCGAGAGAGGCTTTGCTTCCATTCGCCAAGGATCCTTTCTGTAACCAATTTGGCCGATAAATGCACCATCGGCATGCCGATGCCGGGGTAGGTGCCTTGTCCAACAAAATACAGACCTTCAACATCAGGTGCCTTATTGTGGGGGCGGAAGTAAGAAGATTGGAAAAAGCCCTGCGCCAGCGAACCGAAGGCCGTGCCATAAACCGCGTTGTAGTCGCTTTCAAAATCGCCGGGGCGGTATGCCCGCTCCCAGACAATGTGGCGGCGCAGGTCGGGATCCACCAACTTTTCAAGCTGCTTCAAAAGCTGTTCGCGCACCCTGGGGGCGGCCTGCTCCCAATTCACATTCCCGCTCAAGTTGGGCATGGGGGCCAGGATGTAGAGCAGGGTATGGCCGGCTGGGGCCAGGCTGGGGTCGGTGACGGTGGGGGCGTTCATGTGGAAAGACAGCTCATCCGGCAGGGTCTTGGTTCGGAAGATGGCATCCAGGTTGGAGCGGTAATCTTCAGAAAAGTACAGGGCCTGGTGGCGCAGGTGGGGGTAGATCTTGTCCAGGCCCAGGAAAAGCAGGTAGCCAGAGCAGGCGTACTGCATGCGCGCCAGGCGGCTGTTTGGGTAGCGGCGGCGCTGGGCAGCCGGGATCAGCTTTTGGTAGGTGTAGGGCAGGTCTGCGTTGGAAATGACCAGGTCCGCCAAGAGTTCCTCCCCGCCAGCCAGGCGCACGCCCACCGCCCGCCCAGAACGGATGAGGATTTCTTCGACGGGGGCCTTGGTGCGCAAGGTCGCTCCCAGTTCGCCAGCCAGGGCCGCCATATCCTCAATGATGGTATAGATGCCGCCCTTGGGATACCACATCCCCAGGGCCAGGTCGGCGTATGTGATGAGGCTGTACATTGCCAGGGCGTCGAAGGGAGAAAGGCCCAGGAACATAGAATGGAAGGAGAAGGCCTTGGTTAGTTTATCATTGCCGTTGAAGAATTTTGCAACCTGGCGGTAGAGGTTCTCGTGGGCGCCGGTGGACAGCAGGCGGTACAGGGCGGTGGGGTTCGCCAGGTCGGTGATGTGGTCGAAGTTGCGATCCACAAAGGCCATGCCCAGCTCAAACTTCTTGGCCCCCTCGCCAATAAAGCGGAACAGGCGCTCAGCCGAACCTGGGGCAACCTGCTCAACCTCCTGGGCCAGGCGCCCCATATTGCTGTATAGATCAAGGTGGGTGTTGTCGTGATAGTAGATGCGGTAATTTGGGTCCAGTTGCGTGAACGGGATGCGCTGGTCAAGTTCCTGGCCGACGGCCCGGTAGGTTTCCTCAAAGGTATCCTTC
>CAZWFQ010000135.1:0-6417 GCA_964633225.1 uncultured Anaerolineaceae bacterium | reverse complement strand
CTTAAGGAGAAAGAAAACAGCAAGAAACGATAAACGGCAATTTATCGTTAATTTTAGCCAGAGCCCACTCAGCCCACATCTTTTGCCTATGCAAACAAAAAAAGAAAAAAGGAAGGTTGTTTGGTTTATGGTCGTTTTCTTAGCACTAAGATTATTACAACGCCTATGATAGCTACGAATGCGAATAGTCCTGCGATTGCCGGGACAAAGTATAAGTCAGCTGCTGATTGTGCTGGAGCATCTGTTGGCGCTGGTGTTGCTGGTGCGGGGTCAACTGCAAAAGCAGTAACTGCATGCGAGGACCAATAAGATTCAGAGCCGTCAAATGAAGCATAAACTGTGTATTGCCCTTCAATGTCCGGTTTCCAGTTGAATGTAAAGAATCCATCAGAATTGCTGATTGTTGTTCCAATATCCCTGTAGTTGCCGTTTGCATCAATTACGCTTAATGAGACTTCTACGCCAGTTGTATTTGTTGGTCGGGGCATTTGCATATAGACGTACTCCATCCATGCACTCATGCTTTCATCAGAGACAGCGGCAACTCCATTTGGAAATCGCGACGCAACCTGTAGAGTACCTGCTGAAATATCCTGCACTGTTCCTCTAATTACAACGCTTGAGCCTAAGGTGACTCCACTAATTGGGGCTTCTACTGTCATTGAACTCGGTCCCTTGCCGAAACTGTAAATGCGGTTGTCTGCTGCATTCAAAGATAGAACAATGCCATCGGCTATCACAGGATGTTGATACCAACCGGTAATGGACCACACGCCCTCTCCAGTTTCTGTGTCGATTACATGCATCTTGTATCCTTTGTACAAAGGCATACTCGGCGAGTGCTCATTGTTGACAGCGTAAACTTTACCGTCCGCAACGCTAACTACAGATGCAGAGCCGGTTACTCCAGCACAGAACGGATACTGGCCATAAGGAGTAGCTAATCCGCTGCTTCCGCTGAAGTACGTCCATGCGGTTTCTCCTGTTTTGATGTCGTATGCGTTTATCTCTCCGCTGTATGTTGCAGTGTAGAATTTGCCATAAGCGATAGTTTGACCGCCCATTTGATACATAGCCCAGTCGCTTTCTACTGGTTCAGTTATCCAAAGTTGATTGCCAGTGTATGCGTCATAACCGATGTATTGTTTGGTTTCTTTTAGTAAACCTGTGTAGATCCCTTCAGTTGCTACGGTACCGCGGGCACCTGTTATCATTAGTGTTCTGTTTCCTGTTACTTCGCGAGTTTTTGACCAAAGGAGTTGTCCTTCTTGTCCTGGCTTTAAGCTAATACCATAATGAAGCCAACCTGTCTCTTGAGTATATCTTCCTCTGCTGTTTTGCTGGGGGCTGAATGCTATTGCGACGATTGCATCAGGAAATAGTGCTGTTAAACTGGGGTTAGTTGTTAGAGAGGGAACGTCTTTTGTCCACATTATTCCTGTTGTTCCATTAAGTGTTTCACCACGAGGGGGTCTCCACATAGGAGAATCCTCTCCATAGCTTAATGACATAAAGCCGTTGACTTTGCTTGAATTCCATAGACTAAGCTTTTGAACGCCACTTTGTGTATATAATCGGTATTTCAATATTTCACCGCTTGCACCAAACGTTGTTGTGCCAGCTGGAACATTTGAAATATCAAGAATCCACTCACCGCTAAAGGCATCATACATTTTCATAGTTGTACCTGATACGGACCACAGATATGCGATAGCTCCGTGTTGGTTGGGTGAATCAAAATTAAGTATCTGTCCAAAACTTAGAGTGAGGTTTTCTTTAAACCATATTTGTTGTCCGGTTTGTAACTCAACGCAAGCAGTGCCCAGCCAAGTCGAGGAACCAACGCGTTGATTATAATAGAGTCGCCCGTTCATAACTACTGGGGGATCCCATTTATTTTCGTATGATTCCCCTGAGTAGTAAGCCGTTTCACTGAAGTTGCCTCCAACGATTCCTCCGAAGTCCATCTGTCTGGTCCACATTATATGTGCAGTATCGGGGGCTTCACTGTAAGGGTTAAATGCATTAGTAGCGCTGTCGTAGTATGCCATAAGCCAATTACCAGCTAGTGACCACCATTCTCGGTTTTCTGTATTGATTGGTCTTGTCCAGTATTCTGTGGGAAGGGGTGCTGCATTGGCTCCAGATACGGGTTCTTCTTGTACAATTATAGATATTTTTTGGCTAACGCTTGGTTGATAGTACCTGTTGAAACTAGAGGTGTTGAGCCACATTCCCGGGAAGTTGGTTTGGAACTGGTATGTGCCAGTTTGTGTTGGTACATACGAAGCAAAGGTGGTTCCAGTAGAGTCGGTTCTGTAGGGTCCAACTGTTGTAGTTGTATTGTCAGGTTTTGTTATTGTTACGGTTAAGCCTTCCCAGCCTAATGCCGCTTGGGGCAATGGTTCAGAAATGCCTAGAACGATCATCATAGTTTGACCAATACCAACGGGGTCAGGTTCAACCATGATTACCGCGTAGCTTTGTTTGAAGTTGCTTTGAGCATCAACAGGCTGCAATGCAATAATTGAAATTGTCACTGTTAGAATCAGTAGCGTCGACACTATAGTTTTGATTTTAGTGTTTAACAATCAAATAATCTCCTTATTTTTTTAAGGTTCAATTTCAATAATATTAAGGCATGGAATTTAAGTGTTACTTGAAACGAGGTAATGTGTGGCGGAGACTTTGAACACCCAAAAACAAAGCAACGTATTATTTTCATTTAAAGAAGGAGCCTAACTGAGATTGTTCTAATTGACGGTTTCTTCTGAGCCCTATTCTTTTTAATTTGCATCGCTAACTATGTGAGACAAAAGAAAGAAGTTCTGCTAACAACTTCAAAAAAAGACTCACCCAAAACAGCAAAAACACGATTGGTCTAACAATCACGTTTTAGTTGCTCTATGCTAAAAGCATTTTGATTGTATTTGGTCTAAAGCTGAAGTTAAAAATGTGTCTTAATCGAAATCTTTTGACAAACCATCAGCGATAAAAAATACTGCAGATCACCCGATCGAGAAGTTTGTTAGCATCAAAATTAGTCTGGATAAAGGTTCGCGCCAAATTAGCAGTTGATTTTATTGATGTTTTTTGGATAAGATTTTTTGCTTAAGGATTGTGTAGCTGACCTATTGTCTGCTAAGATCATTTTTCTAAGGAGGGTATTATTAGTGGTATATATTTTATCCAAATTAGGGTTTGCTGGGGCTCTGACTCCAGACTTAAGGAGAAAGAGAAAAATGCAAGACTCTCATTGGGCAGTAAATTATGATTGCCAGAACCCTCTCAGTATACATCTTTTGCCAATACAAACAAAAAAAGAAAAGTGGATGTTGATTTGTTGTCTTATGGTCGTTTCCGAATTGCAAAAAGAAGTACTGCGCCGACTACTGCGATTGCAATGATGATGGCGATGATTCCCGGTAGCATGTATGAATCTGCAGCTGATATTGCCTGTGTTTGGGTTGGCACTGGTGTCGCTGGTGCTGGATCGACTGCGAAAGCTGTTTCTGCATATGATGGCCAATAGCCGTTGGTGCCCTTGAAGCTGACGATTACGGTATATTTGCCCTCTATATCTGGTTCCCATTGATAGCTATATGCTCCACTTGCGTCAGTGGTTGCTGTACCGATATTTCTGTAGTTGCCGTTAGCATCTATAACATCTAAAGACACTTCTACTCCCACGAAGTTAGTTTGTAGAGGCTTTTGCTGGTACACATAACCCATCCAGTCGCTCATGCTATAATCGGATGCGCATGCAACGCCATGTGGGAATCTTGCCACTTGCTCGTTTTCCTTTGTGCCTGAGGATGTGTCTATTACTGTGCCTGTTATGACTAAACCTGAACCGAGAGCTATGTCTGCTAGTGGTGCTTGCACGGTTGTGGCGCTGGGTCCTCTGCCAACACTGTAGATACGGTTGTCGTAGCCGTTGAAGAACGTGTTGAAGCCGTCAGCAAGTGCAACTGCACTCGTTCCGCCTCCGTTGTGGTTTGAAAGCGTCCAAACTTCGGATCCGTCAGTAGCATTAAGTCCAAACGTGAATGCGCCCTTGTAAATCGGTGTTTGAATCGTGTGTTCGGTGGTCATTCCATAAACGACGCCATTTGCTACCGCATACAGGAATATTGGATAGTGACCCGGTACCTGGAATCCACTGTCGGTGCTGTTACCTTCTCCGCCATTACCATATGTCCACAGTAATTCTCCGCTTTGTAAATCATAGCAATATACTATTCCAGCCATTGCGCTGCTATAGAATTTACCATTGGCAGGTATACCTGTTAGGCCCGGGAAGAAGTAGCCATAGTAGTCAAGAGGTGCTTGAGATGGAGTTGGACCCCAAAGTTTCTGGCCAGTATCCATATTATACCCTACCCATTGCATAGTTTCTTTGTATGTCTCTGTGAATACTCGAGCTGTTGGATCAGCAAAACCTGCAAGGACACTAATGTTTCCTGGGGCAGGGCTAACTGAGTTCTTCCATAGTACTGAACCGATTGCGCCTTTGCTTGGATTAAGGTTGACAGCGAAGTAACTATAAGGAATACCTGGATCAGCAGCGTTTCCCCTGTTACCCATTCCTGTCCTTGTTCCCTCTAAGCAAAGCATCATATCATTGCACCATACATCCACAACACTAAAAGGCATAGTCATAGAATTGCGCCAGGGTATTGAGACATTCCAGTCATACATGTTTGCTGTGCTTGCATCCTTTACTCCTGTTACGCTTGGTGTATTTGCCTGCCAGCCGCCGCTTGTATAGAATGGTTTAGATGAGTTCCACTGAGCTAGATAGTAGTTAGGCTGTGTTGATGTACCAAGGTTAGTCATGACGTAGCGTACTACCTCTCCTTGAGGTCCCAGTCCCGCGTTTCCAGTTGGAACGTTAGTGAAGTTGAAAATCCAGTTAGATGTGTCTGCATCATAAGCCATCCAAGTAGTTCCTGAAGTAGCAACTATAATAGGCTGCATAACGCCATGCTGGTTCATTTGATGCGTAGCATAAATCATAGCGAAAGACATTGATGGCAGATCTGTTCGACGCCAGAGTTCTTCTCCGGTTCTCAGATCAAGGCAAACAGTTGGTCCACTATTGGAACCTGTGAAATGCATTGGCTCTCTGTAGATTAATTTGCCTGCAACTATGATTGGGTTTCTAAATCTGGAGATATAAGCGGAGCCTTCGAAGTAAGTGTCACCTGGTATTTCAAAGTTATCGCCTCCGACAACGCCTCCACTTTGTAGTTGTTTAGTCCACATTATGTGAGACGTTTGGGAACCAACACCATCAAAGAGATATCTGTCTGCTATGCTAAGTTGTGGAGATCCAGTACCAAGCCAGTCTGATGAAATAGACCACCAACCGGGGTTTTCACCGTATATTGGACGCGCCCAGTACTCGTTAGGTAGTGGATATGAGTCCGGATAGTTAGTTATTGCTTCTTGTTGCACGGTTAGTGTTTTGGTGGCTGTGCTTGGCAAGTATGTGTCGTTGCGGAATGCTGAAGTTGGGCTGAAGCTGTATGAATTAGCGTCTTGCCCTGGAAATTCAAACTTAAGTGTATAGGTGCCAACTTGATTGGGTGTATAGCTGTAACCTTGCGAGGATGTTGTATCCCATATGGTTTCCCAAGTTTTTGATTCTTCTGTGCCGTCAGGTTTGGTTATAGTTAGTTTATAGTTATGAAAACGCCAATCATTATTCATCGCAGTGCCATCGGGCATTTTGTCAACCCACATGTAAATCCAAGTAGTCTGACCAACACCGATTGGGTTAGGTATAGCTTCAACATACGCAAATGTCGGAATCTGCCAGGGAGGTGTATGTGCGGCAATGGGTTGTAAGGTGGTGAGAATTGCAAACATAGAAGTTATCAGAATCAAAGAAATTACAATAGCTATCATTCTGTTTATTGACAATTTCATTTTTTTCTTTTCTCCCTATATTTTTTTAGAAGCGTTTGACTTCTAAGATCAGAAGGGCACTCTAAAGATTAATAATATCTTCTAACCGCAGATTGCGGAGAAAGTTAAATAAAAAAATTAAAACTAAATAGTATTATCAGTGAGGAGTTTGGTTGGTAAAAAATGAAACCGTCGACCTCCTAACGCAATTGGGGTTCACTGAAACTCAAGCAACAATATACTTAACACTTTTAAGACTCAAAGAAACCGAGGCAAAAACACTTGCAAAAGAAGCAAACATAAGCAGCCAAGTAACTTACAGAACTCTTGACGAACTCATGGCAAAAGGCATAGTAGAAAAAAAACTGTCCATACCAAATAAATATCAAGCTATACCCGTGGAGGCTACAGCGGATTTAGTTTTAAATGCTAAAGCTGAAGAATATTCATCTGCACTTGAGAAAACAAATCAGCTTCTTTCTCAATACAACAAAGAAAATTTAT
>CAZWFQ010000134.1:0-6437 GCA_964633225.1 uncultured Anaerolineaceae bacterium | reverse complement strand
CAGGCTGCCATTGCCTGCCAGATCGGCGAGCAGGGTCAGGCCCTGGGAGCGCGCCCAGGGTAGGGCTTGCGGGGGCAGGTCTAGGGCCAAAATGCTCTGCAGGCGTTCGCTGGGCGTGCCAGGGCTTGCCAGTTGACCGGTGGTGCTGTCGAGGGTGACGGCCTGGTAAAACGTGTCGAAAGTGGTGGGTTGGGTGCCTTCAATAAACCATTCCCAACGCCGGTAAGGGCAGGCCTCAGTGGGCAGGAGCCCAGAGAAGGCGCAGACCTCGATGCGTACCAGGCCAGCCGGGCGTTCAAACTCTAACTCAGGTTGGCCGGTGAGGACCGAGCGCATGAATTGGTGCCAGATAGGAGCGGCACCGGTCAGCCCGGTGACATCTGACATGGCCTGGTGGTTGGTGTTGCCAACCCATACACCAACCACCAGGTCTGGCGTATAGCCAACCGTCCAGTTATCGTGAAAATTGGTGGTGGTGCCAGTTTTGACGGCGGCAGGGCGGTCTAGGTTGAGCACGGTGTTGGGCCCAAAGCCAAGGGCGCGCGCCGCGTCGTCGCTCAGTATGTCGCTGATCAGCCAGGCAACGCGGGCATCCAGGGCGCGCTGGGGAGCGGCAGATGGCGGCGTGTACACGATACGGCCCTGTGGATCGCTGATCTCAAGGATGACCTGCGGGGTCAGGCGGTAGCCGCCGTTGGCAAAGGCGCCAAAGGCGGCGCTGATCTCGAGCAGGCTTACCTGGCCTACGCCCAGCGCCAGGGATAGGTCGTAATCGCCCTGGGTGTTGATGGATGTGACGCCAAGCCGCGATGCCTGGTCGAGAAAAGCTTCCAGGCCAACGTGATCGGCAGTGATGACAGCAGGGATGTTTAATGAAGAAGCCAGTGCGCTGCGCAGTAAGACTGGGCCGTGTTCCAGGCCGTCGTAATTGGTGGGCGTGTACACTTTGCCATCGTGGGTGGTAAACGAAGTGCTCACATCCAGCATGAGGGTGGCGGCCGTCCAGGGCTGGGCGGCGTTCGGATCCAGGGCAGCCGCATACAGGATGGGCTTGATGGCTGAACCGGGCTGGCGCGCGGCCAGGGCCATGTTGATTGCCCCGGCGTTGACTTCGTCAAAATAATCGGGGCTGCCCACCAGTGCCAACACCTGCCCCGTGGCAGGATCCAGGGCCACCAGGGCAGCGCTGTTAACGTTGTGCCCCTGGCCATCGGGACTTTCTTGCAGATCATCGAGCTGGCGTTGTATGGCGCGTTCGGCCAGGTGCTGCCAGTCCAAGTCGAGGGTGGTACGCACTACCAGCCCGCCGGATTGATAGAGGCTGCTGGCTGGAAGCAGCCTGTCTAACTGGGCGCGTACCCACAGCGAGAAATGGGGGGCCTGCATGGGATAGGGAGTGACCGAGAGAACCAGGGGCTGGTTTTCGGCCAGGGTTTTCTGTTCAACGGTGATGTAGCCCTGTTTTTCCATCAATGCCAGCACCACGGCCTGGCGCACGGCGGCGGCCTGGGGATCTACCAGCGGGCTGTAGAGAGATGGAGCCTGGGGCAGCCCGGCCAGCAAGGCGCATTCGGCCAGGTCCAGTTCTGAGACGGGCTTGCCAAAATACGTTTGAGCAGCAGCTTCGACGCCATATGAGAGCGAGCCGTAGTAGGTTTGGTTGAGATAGAAGGCCAGGATCTCTTCTTTGCTGTAGGTTTGGGCCAACTGCCAGGCCAGGTAACTTTCGCGCAGCTTGCGGCGCAGGCTGCGTTCGGTGCGCTCGGCTTCGCTCATCAGCAGGTCGCGCGCCAACTGTTGGGTGATGGTGCTGCCTCCGGCCAGGGTTTCGCCGCCTTGCAGGTTGATCCAAAAGGCGCGCAAGATGCCGGCGAAATCTACCCCGGGGTTTTGGTAAAAATTCTGATCTTCGGTGGCAATGGTGGCCTGCTGGAGGGCCAAGGGAATGTCTGTGAGCGGCACACTCATGTGCCGCCCGCCTTCTTTGGGAAATGATTCGTACAGGAGCCGCCCGTAGCGGTCTTCAATCCGGATACTGGGGGCATTCAGGTGCTCTGGCAGGCTGGCTGGGTCGGGAAGCCCAGAAAAGAGATAAGCCCACAAGGCCAGGAAGATGGCGGTAATGGCCATAGCGGCAATGAGCATGCGCTTGCGGGTGGTTGGTGAGGGTGACATAAAGGCCTGGCTGTTATTGACTGGGGAAGAGAAATTTATTCGAATACGCCAATTTCAACATAATACCAGGTTTCGCCCTGGCGGGCAAAGAATGCGACCATATCTTGGGCTGACAGGGGATTCAGTACTCCTGCACTGCAGCAGCCGTAGTGCAGGATGTGCGTGTAGTCAAGGAGTGCGACTTGCCCGGCGTAAGATAGCCCCAACTGCCCGGCCTGCTGGAAGAAGTAAAAAGGCTGGTTGTGTAATAACTGGAAGCTAAAAGCTTCTGTGTATCCAAGGCTCTCGTTCAACAAAATGCCATCTTGCACCAATTGGCCTTCCACCTGGCTGCTGGCTACATTCTCTGCGCTGATGGTGACGGTGACGTAAGCCACTTCTAGGACCCAGTGTTCATCCCAGGCCCATAAGCCTTGCAGTGAGTTTACAGGACTACTATCGCCGGCAGGCAGGGTGTAGAAGGGCTCGCCATCTAGCCGAACTTGAACCGCCAGCTTATCAAAAGTCCTAGCCTCGGTGACTGTGGGCGTAATCACGAGCGTGGCATCTAGATAGGAGCTGCCGAAGGGCACACCATCGATGGATTGGGAAAAATGAGGTAAAGACGTCGCGCGCCACGCCTGGCGGCGGTCCAGGGCATCGGCCTGGGTGCCTTGAACGGGTTGAAAGCTGAGCGGTTCGGTGGTGGGGGCGCGGCGCAGGGGATATTCTTCTAGCACCAGGCCACCTGTCAGAGGCCGGATGTTTGGCAACCCGGCTGTAGGCGTGGGCAGAGATGGGGTGATGGTTGGCGCAAGCTCTTGCGTGGGCGTTGGGGCAGATGTGACACAGCCCGTCAGGGCCCAGAGAAGTGACAGCGTGATCAATACGTTCTGTAATCTTCTGAAATTCATGGGTATACTTTGCTCCTGTTTTAAGAACGTGGTGGGGTGGCGTTTTGTTCCCCGAGGGGCACTGCCGCGGCTAGCTGGCGGCCCAGATGCGTTCGGCGCGGAGGAAGGGTTCGCTTTGATCGCGGCCTTGTTCGACCAGGCCCTCGATGATATACGGGCCGGGGGTAGCGAGGGCGGAGCGAGACTGCCGGTAGACGGTGGAAGTAATGACCACGTCCAGCATACCCTCCAGGTCTTCCAGGGCCATGAAATAAACCGGGTCGCCGGAGGTGGTGCGGCTGCGGCGCCAGGTCTGGCGCATGCCCGCCAGGCGCACGCGCTGACCGGGCCGGGCGGCAGCCTCGATGGTGCTCAGGGCAGAGGCAGAGGCGATGGCTGAGGCAGCCAGCTCAAGGGGATGGGCTACCACGCTGGCGCCGAGGAGCTCTTCTTGAGCAGAAACTTGTTGGGGCAGATCCCATTCGGCAGAGTCGTCTATCGTTGCGAAGAGCGGCAGTTGGCCGCTCAGCCAGCCAGCCTTGACCTGGTGCAGGAGAGCAGGGATGGTGCCCAGCCCGGCCAGGGCGCCCACTTTGACCAGGTTTTCGGCTTCTAGCGGGCGGGGGTCTACGCGGGCCAGGAAATCGGCGCAGGAATGGAAGGGGCGGCGGCTTAGAATGGCAGCCTGGGTGCGGCGGGTCAAATCTTTGACCTGCTCGAGCCCCATGAAGAGTACAGGACTGCCGTATAAGTATTGGACGCTGAACTCGCGGGCGGCGTGGTTGATGTGCGGCGGGCGGATGGTTAATCCCAGGCGGCGGGCCTCGTTCAGGTAGACGCGCTGGCTGTAATAGCCGCCCCAATTGGCCAGTACAGCCGCCATGAAGGCGGCGGGATGATACAGCTTGCACCAGGCAGCGCGCCAGCCCAGCAGGGCGTATGAGGCGGCATGGGCTTTGGGGAAGCCATAGCCGGCAAAGGCGGCCATTTGTTCCCAGATGCGTTCAGATGTAGCGGACGGCACCTGGTGGCGTCCGGCGGCGCCGAGGATGAACTTCTCTTTGAGGGTTTGCATCTGCTTGCCAGGGTCAAAGTGCGACATAGCGCGGCGCAGCAGGTCGGCATCGGCCAGGCTCAGTCCGGCCAGCTCGTGGGCGATGCGCAGCACTTGTTCCTGGTAGATGATCACGCCGTAGGTATCGGCCAGGATGGATTGGATGGCAGGGTGAGGGTAAGTGGGCGTCTCCCGGCGCAGGTGACGGCGGACAAAGGCGTCTTTTAGCCCTCCAGTCAGTGGGCCGGGCCGGTAAAGGGCCAGTGCCACCATGAGGTCATCGACGCTGGAGGCGTGGATCTCGCGCAGGGTGGCGCGCATGCCGGGGCTTTCGATTTGAAAGCAGCCGATGGTGCCGCCGCGCTGCAGCAGGGCGCTGACGGCATGGTCGTCCTGGGGGATGGCTTCGAGCATAGCCAGTCGGGCGGTTGGGGCGGGCGGGTTTTGGGATTGGGCGGCAACGATGGATTCGGCCACGTCGCCAAGCACGGTCAGGCCGCGGATGCCGAGCAGATCGATCTTGACCAGGCCCATTTGCTCGATCGATTCGAGGTCGAATTGGGTGGTGAGGACGCCTTTGGCGGCCATGATGGTGGGCACCAGGTTGTGCATGGGGCCGGGGCTGATAACCATGCCGCCCGGATGGACCGAGAGGTGGTGGGGCAGGCCAATGAGCGCGGCTGCATCGTGGAAGACGGCCTGTTGAATGGGATCGGGATACGTTTTGGCCAACTCGGCGTAGGGGTCTTCATCGGTCTTCTGGCGGTCGGGCGGCCCGTACCAGTGGTGGGGCAGGCTTTCGGCCAGTAGGCTGACGGTTTCAGGCGGCAGGCCGTGGGCCTTGGCGACCTCGCGCAGGGCTGAACGGCTGCGGAAGCGGTTGACCGTGCAGACCATGGCCACGCGCTCGGCGCCAAAGTGATCGTATACGTATTGGATGACGCTGTCGCGGCGGCGAGAACACAGGTCGGTGTCGATATCTGGCGGGGTGGCGCGGGCCGGATTGAGGAAGCGTTCAAAATACAGGTTCAGACGCAGCGGGTCGGGGGCGGTGATGCCCAGGCAGTGGGCAACGAGCGATGAGGCGGCCGAACCGCGCGATGAAATGGGGACCCCTTGCTGGCGGGCATGATCGAGAATATCGGCTACGATCAAGAAAAGGGAGGCGTAACCGCACTGCTCGATGATCGAAAGCTCGTGATCAATGCGGGCTTGTACCTGGGGGGTGAAGGGTTGGTAGCGCTGGCGGGCTCCGGCTTCGGCGCGCCGGCGCAGCTCGGTCAGGGCGGTTTGGCCGGGCGGCAGGGAGACCTGGGGGAAGTGCGGCACGCCCAGGGGCAGCTTGCACTGGCAGCGTTGTGCCACTTCTGCGGTGCGTTCCAGCGCGGCAGGGAGATGTTCAAAGCGGCGCGTCATCTCGTCCGGCGAAGCAAAATAAGCGTCGGGCGGGGCAGCCTGGGCGGGCGCCAGGCTGGTCAGCGGGCGGATGAGGCGGATGGCGGCGGCCACCTGTTGGAGGTGGGCCTGGTGCGGGGCGATATAATGAATATCGTGGGTGGCAAGGGTGGAGAGCTGACGCGCATGGGCCAGGACAGCCAGGCTGCAGCAAATCTCTTCATCGCCTGGGGCATGGTTTTGGAGTTCAACATACAGGCGGTCCGGGAAAATGGCAGCCAGGTTGGCCAGGAGGGCTTCTACCCTGGGGCGTTGGCCGCCTGCCATGAGTGGATATAGCATACCGCGCCGGCCTCCAGTGAGGCAGATGATGCCGGTGGCGTTCTGGGCCAGGTGTTCAAAGGAGATGGGGTCTTCTGAGCCTGCCAGGCTGCTGCTGAGGCGGCACAGGCTGCCCCAGCCGACGAAATCCATGGCCAGTAGGGTCAGCACTCCTGGCGGATCAGTAGCCAGCTCGGGGGGCGGCTGGATAGTGGCGGTCAGCCCGAGCAGAGGCCGCACCCCGAGCTGCTGGCAGGCGACGTAGAACTCGACCGCGCCGCTCAGGCTGTGATGATCTGTGAGCGCCAGGGCGGGCATGGCATGCAAGGCGGCGGCTTCGGCCAATGCCAGGGGCGAAGCCAGGCCGCGCAAGAAAGCGTACGAAGAGCAAGCCCTGAGATGGATGAACATGGTGTGGTCAATAAAAGCGTTCGGGGAGCAATGCGCTCACCTGCGTGAGGGTATTGCTCCCCGAACCCCTGTTGTGTGCTGGGTGCCTGATGGGGGTCGAACCCACAACCACCTGATCCACAGTCAGGTGCTCTGCCATTGAGCTACAGGCACCATGTTTCCAGCGCATGAATTATACACGAAATGTGATTATTTTCAATGAGCAAACT
>CAZWFQ010000133.1:0-6538 GCA_964633225.1 uncultured Anaerolineaceae bacterium | reverse complement strand
CGCCGCCGCACCGAAACCAGGGGCATCTTGTTAGGGGTGGATGTCAACCAATCTCCGGTCATCTTTGATGTTTTTGACCGGCGCAACCCATCTTATAACACCGTGGTTCTGGGGCAGACCGGCAGCGGCAAGACCTTTGCCGTGCAGTTGATCATGCTGCGCCAGATGGCATTGGGCAATCGCCTGGTGATCGTAGACCCACAGGGCAACATTGACCTGTCTTTCTTGGGGGATGACGTATGCCACAAGGCCACATTGGGCACCGGGGCCTCGGCCATCAATGTGCTGGACATTCACCATGACGAAATCGGGATGCAGATCGAAAGCGTGTGCTCGATGCTGTCCCTGATCGGTGTGCTCAAGCGGGGAGATCCTTTGGAGCGGGCCATGTTGGACGACGTGCTGCTGGACATTTACACCCCCATCTGGGGTAAGGGGGCTGAAGCGCCCACGCTGCAGGCGCTACAACGAAGATTGGAAGTCTTGACCGGAAATGCCCGGTTGCCATCGGTGCGCGGCGCGGCGCAAATGCTCTCCTACATGCTTGGCCCGTATATCAACGGGTCATACGCACAGCTATTTGGCCGCCCGACCACGGTGGATTTTTCACTTGACCACCTGGTGACAGTGTACGACATCTCGCGCCTACCGCAGCAAGAGATGGGGGGCAACCTGCGCTCGGCGCTGCTCTCGATCCTGGTGGCCGATGTCAACCAGGCCATTCGCCGCAGACGGATGGCGGGAGATACCACCCCTATCCTGATGTTCGTGGACGAAATGGGAATGCTGATGCGAGATGGGGTCATTGCCAGCCACGTGAGCAAGGAGTTTATGACCGCCCGCGCCCGGCGCGTGGGCATGATCGTGGCCGACCAAGACCTGCACACGCTCTTGGGGCCGCGGGATGCCAGCGGGCTGCACCACGGCGCGCCGATCCTGTTCAACTCGGCCTTCAACTTTATCTTCTACCAGAAGGGCAGCGAGCGCGAGTTGATCCGTGAGAGCTTCCCAGACATCCCCGACAACTTGCAGGAGGCCTTGTACTCACTGCCGCGTGGGGTGTGCCTGGCGAAACTGCCCGACGATCTACTGCTGGTGAATGTGCGACCGAGTTCTTTCGATGAGATTGTGTTGTCATCTCAATTGCACGACCGCCAGAGCGCCCAGGCCATCATTCGGCGCATGGCAAAGGAGTATTCTGGATGAGCGGAGTCTATAACGCTGAGACATTGCTGTCATTCTATGCCGACTGGCTGACCTGGTTGCCAGACAAAAGGGCCGAACTGGAAGCGCAAAAGGCCCGGCTTGACAAGAAGAAACCGGCCCCTGCGCCTGTTAAGGCAGCCGCGCCGGTGGCCCCGGTCTACGATTACCTGGCCCTGGCGGGCCTGGAGAACCCGGCTGACACTGATGAGACGCTAGAACAGGAACCATCGCCCACACCGGCCCCGGTGGTGGAAGAGGTGGATCAGGCCATTGTCGATGTTGAAGAAGCGCCAGAACCGGAAGTATTGCCGATTGAACCGGTAGAAACAGAGCAGGCGCCTTCCGCACCGCCATTGCCAATCATGCCTGTTACCTCGGCTCCGGTCAAACCACAGGATGATGACAACCTGGCGTAGAAGATGGACGACAAGAAGAAATTCTTTTTGATGTTACCGGCGGCGCTGGCGATCCTGGCCTATCTTTACCTCGGTTCGTTGACGCCGCGCGAGTGGCGCGCCTTACAGCCCACGCTCATCAAAGGCGGGATTGCAGGCGGGGTGCTTCTGGTAATTGCCAGTGGCGTGTTCGTGGGGGTGCTAATCGCTCGCCGCAAGGCTGAGCTGCGCCGGGTGGAAGCCATCCACCAGGCCGTTGCAGAGGGTACCACCTGGTTTCTGCTGCGTCCCAAAGAGGCCCGCTCAGTAGACATCGAAAAGGTTACGCTCTGGAAGCGCCTGGCGTATGCCCAACCCACCCCGGAGCATTTCAGCTTCGAGGCCTTTGGCAATGGCGACCGGCAGGGCCTGGCCCTGCACGCCTCGCAGACGAAAAGCCGCTCGGTGCTGCGTGAGTTTTTCCAAGAGTGGTCGGATATGCAACGCCGCCCGGCAGCCGAAACCGATAACCCGGCCTTTGTGCCCGAAGGCTGGCACGTGCATTGGGTCGAGATTGGCCCGGCTTCGGGAGATAAACCCATTACCGTCTCATCACGTGACCCGCTCCTGGGCGCGCTATCCGAGATTGCCGATATCCCGGCACCGACACGTGCGCTGGTGCAGGTGATCGCCCGCTCTGATACCACCACCCGCAAGCAGTTAGGGGAAATGTCCGCGGCGATGCGCTCAGGGGAAGTGCAAGATGCCGGGGTGCGCTACCAACGCACGAAAGAGGCCAAGATCATTGAACAGCGCGGCGCTCGTTTGTTCTTGCAGGCCGTGATCCGGGTGGCGGCGATCAGCCCGTTCCCTGATCGGGTGGAAGGCACGGCGACAGCCCTGGCAAACACGCTTTGCAACCAATTCGGCCCGGATAACCCGGTGGTGATCCTGGCACAAGCCGACCCTAAGAAGCCGGTCAGCCTGGCGACCCGCTCGATCCAAGGCGGGGCAATCCGTTCCTGGGCCGATGATGAGCTGGTGGCCCTGGCGCACCTGCCTGGCGGGGATGCGCTCAAGTTTGCGCCTCTGCTATCCACCGGCAGCGCCAAAGCATTACCAGCCAAGCCCGATTTGCGCATTCCGAAGAATGCAAATATACCTAAATTTGAAATGTGAGGTCATAGGAGGAAGATATGTCAACTTCATCAAGCAAAGTATCCTTGAACGATTTGGACGAGATGATTTCAGAAATGGAAGAGGTGGCAAAGAGTGCAACCAAATATTTGCTTTCCATCACATCACCTAGTGATGTACCAGTTCAAAGTCGAACGCAGTTTGCATTGCTCTTGGATGCCATTTTGGGCTTGGCAAGGTGCAAAGGGGTTGTTGTTAGCAGTGCCAAGATAAATACACTTCTCTTAGACGATGGTATTGTCACCAGGTTGAGCGATTTGTTTGATAGAGTGACAGAGGCGTGGAAGATGGGAGGACAAGATACCAATAATGACAAGTGATGGCGAACCCTGGATTGTTCTCGGAAAGCAGCTAGACGCAGCAGGCAAGGAGTGGCAGATTGGGATGCCCCTGGCCGACCTGCAAACGCACGCCAGCATTGTCGGCGCGACCGGGTCGGGCAAGTCCACCCTGTTACGCAACCTCAATTTGCAGATTGCTGGCCTGGACGCGTCCATCATTTGTATCGAACCACACGGCGACCTGGTAGATGATATTCTCTCCGGCTGTGACGATGATCGCCTGGGCCGGGCTGTGGTACTTGACCTCAACAATCCTTGTCCCCCCGCAATTCCACTTCTTACAGTGGGGCTGTCTATGAATATTGACGTGGCGAAACAGATGGCTATGTCAGTTCTGCGTGTGGCCGATTCAGCCAATTGGGAGGCCTCGGGCCAAATGCGTGAGGTCTTGCGTCACACATTGGCTGTACTATTAGACGCCTGGGGAGAAAAAGCTAACCTGGTATGGCTGAAACGATTCTTGTCTGAAAACGAAACTGACTCGCCTTTCCGTGAACAAACCCTATCCCGATGTTCACGTGAGGTTAGCGACAGTAAGGATTTTTGCTATCGGGTTAAAGGAGCGGTGGAGGGGGAGCGAGGGTCATCGGAGTTGAAAGTGTCGGCTCGGACAGCCGCCCGCCGCGTGGATATTTTTCTCGAAGATAAACGCTTCCGGCGTAGCCTGGCTCTCCCTCAAGTGGGGCCTCGAGTCAGTCTCCCCGAATTGATGAGCGGTCAACACCTGATCCTGGCCCCGGTACGCAAGAGCGAATTGGGCGAGGTCAACATGAAGATATTTGGAACCCTCCTGATGTGGATGACGATCCGCTCCCTCATGGCCCGAGGGGACAAAAAAGACCGGCAGCAAGTGGCGATTACTATGGATGAATTTGCAACGATGGCGGGGAGTGAAGCGGGGGAACTTACAAAACAAGGTCTAGCCGAAGCTCGTAAATATGGGGCTTCCATTATCCTGGCGACACAATTCCTAGCCCAACTCCCCGATGATGTGATTGAGGCCGTTCAGACCAATACCCTCACAAAAATCATTATGAACCTACCCGATGACCAGGAGTCTCGGAAAGCCGTTTCGATGTTAGCCCATCCCGACTTGACCCCTCCCGATATTCAGGCTATCGAGAAATTTCACTTTTACGGGAGGCTGGCCGAACATAAAACTATCCATCCGGCTTGTTATCTGGCGGCGCTCCCCCCGATCCGTTTGATCGGTTCGGAAGAACCCGAACCCGTTGTAATTCCTCCCAAGCCCCACTACTCAGCCGAGACGATTCGGATACACCGCATGGTTGAAGAAATCAGGCCCACCCCTGACGATCCACAGACCGTGAAAGACATTGTTGACGAGTTGTGTGAAATGGATGATGCCACCTTCCAGGGGATTGTGTCTGAAACCGAAGCTGCGAATCGTTATGTGGGGATGACCCTGTTAGCTGAACCTGACCGGGAACCGGACAAGGTGAAACGGGCTAAGCTGGCAAGCGGGTATCTGTATGGTCTACAGTGGTGGCTGAGGGATGGCTACTACTGGAGGTTGAAAGGTGAGGGAAAGAAACAACCTAAGAAGGCGAAGAAAGTAATTCCAGAAGATCAGCCCAAAGCTGTTCAAGAGAATGCCGCATGATAAATTCCTTTCTTGTTCCGCAACCTTCCTTTTCTGCACCCTTCTTGTTCCTATTGTTTTCCCAGTGCCATCCTGGTTTGTTCCGCTTGCGTTCCAAAAAGGTGGGCAAAAAGGCACACTTCCCATCCATTTGGCTTTTCCAAATGGATGGGAATGCTCCCCTCGCCCCCAGCATCCCACCCCAAGCCATCGCCACGACGATGCTGTGTCATCTATTGAAACGTTGCTTAATCAAACGACGAGTAAGACGCTGATCCAATAACGATTGAGAGAATGCTATGACCACTCCTCCAAAGACTAAGTCTGCTAAGTCCAGTAATCCTGAGACCACTCCTGCTAAATCCAAAACTGCTGAGGGTGATCAACCAAGATTCAAAGTTGTAAAAACATTTACCAATGCTGAAGTTGGACAAATGGCAAAGTTGTTTCTAAATACTGACTACTCTGAGATTCGGAGTGCTGTAATTGAACTGTTGTATGAGTTTGTCTCGTTGACAGATGTTTCTCTCATGAGCCTTTTGAGCGAGATGTGCTCTTTAACTAGCAAGCTTGAATCCTTTCAGCGTTTGCTTCGAAAATATAAACATGATGGATTGGTGCTGGATGTGTCTCGAGTAACTAGGCGGCAAGCCATTCGTTCTGGTCTGAGCTCTGCACATTCGAAGAATGTGTTACGTGCTTATCGCTTAGGGCCGGTAGGCGAGGAGTATGCCCGGCATAAAGGATGGAGCAATGCCCCGCTGGTTTCGATGGGGGAAGATCGTTTGACGCATGATCTAGTTTGTGCAGAAGCAATGTGCCAAATGCGTGTTCTGTGGCCGCATATCAAGAATCCTGGGATCGCGGATATTCATGGCCCGCGCAAAGTATCAGCCTGGGATGGCGAGAAGAAAGCCTTTATCGTTTCCCCAGATGGATTGATTATCAAGAAAGGGCTAGATGGGACTTTTCAGCGAGCTTTTCTCATTGAGTACCATCACACCGACTGGGCAATTAACGTTCAGAATAAAGTCAAGAAGTATGAGGAGATCGGCAGCCCTGAGTACCGCTGGCTATGGCAAGGTGCTTGGGGAGTGAGTGAGATGCCGTGGGTGGTGGGTCTGTACCGGCATGCCACGATTCCTCAGTACTACAAGGATGAGATTGAAAAACTGGACAGTCCAATATGCAATTACGCGGTGCTCTCCTTGGATGATGTATGGGATGGCAATCTGATGATTACCCCAGTACGGAAAACAGGATGAATGGGAAACATTTCCCCAACCCTTGAGAACATCAATCCAGTCAGGGAAACGTTTACCCAACTATGAAAACGCTCATCATCGTTGAATCCCCTCACAAAGCCAAAGCAGTCGCGGCGCTGGCGCGCCCCGCGATCAAAGGTGCGGTGCTGGCTTGGGCCTGCCTGGGGCACCTGCGCGATCTGCCCGAGGGCGAGTTAGGCGTAAACGTGGCAGGTGAATTTGAACCGGATTACAGCATACCCAAAGACCGGGAGAAAACGGTTGCGACTTTGCGCGAGAAGATTGCACAAGCCGATGTGATCTTGCTGGCCGCCGATCCTGACCGGGAGGGGGATGCAGTAGCCTGGCACGTGCTGCGTGTTTTCGATGTAGAACTGCGTGGCAAGACCGTTCAGCGGGTAGTGTTCAACTCGATCACTGCGACCTCTATTCGAGATGCCATCAGCCGCCCGCGGGCGCTGGATATGCAGCGCGTACAAGCTGCCATTGCCCGGCGAGTGTTAGACCGCCTGGTAGGGTATTTTGTCTCACCGGTGCTGTGGGGAGGGCTAA
>CAZWFQ010000132.1:0-7008 GCA_964633225.1 uncultured Anaerolineaceae bacterium | reverse complement strand
ATCCCCTTTGACTGCGCCGACCCGCATTTTATGCAGGCTTACTTTGAGCTGCTGCACCATCCTCTAGAGCCCGGCGCCCTGCCGGCTGAGCAGGCGGTGGATTTTTGGTGGCTCGACTGGCAGCAAGGCACCAAATCGGATCTGCCCGGGCTGGATCCGCTGTGGTGGCTGAACCACCTGCACTTCTACGATTATGCCCGCCATGGGCAGCAGCGTCCCTTTATCTTCTCTCGTTGGGGCGGGCTGGGCAATCACCGCTACCCAATCGGCTTTTCGGGTGATACGGTGGTGGGTTGGGATGCCCTGGATAACCAGCCCAGCTTCACCGCCACCGCCGCCAATGTGGGTTACGGCTGGTGGAGCCACGATATCGGCGGGCACATGGGCGGTATTGAGGAAGACGAGCTGTATGCGCGTTGGATGCAGTACGGAGTCTTCAGCCCCATCTTGCGCATGCACTGCACCAACAATCCTTACCACGAACGCCGCCCCTGGGGACGCGGTCCAGATGCCGAACGCACCGCCAGCGCAGCCCTGCGCCTGCGCCATGCCTTGATCCCCTATATCTACAGCATGGCCTGGCGTGAGCATACCACTGCCATGCCCCTCATCACGCCCCTGTACTACACCCACCCTGAGCAGCCCGAAGCCTATGAGTGCGGGCAGGAATATTGGTTCGGCAGCCAACTGCTGGCTGCTCCCTTCACCCGCCCGGCCCATCCCGAAACCGGCCTCAGCCGCCAACCGGTCTGGCTCCCGGCAGGAGAATGGTTCCACTTCTTCAGTGGCGAGGCCTTGCAGGGCGGCGGGTGGCGCGACGTGTACGGCACATTGGATGACATCCCGGTGTATGCCCGGGCCGGGGCGATCGTGCCCCTGGCTGAGGCGGAAGGCTGGGCCGATACCGGCAACCCGGCGGGACTGCACGTGTACATATTCCCCGGTGCAAACGGTCATTTTGAGCTGTACGAAGATGACGGAGTCTCGAATGCCTACCTGGATGGCCAATCTGCCCTGACGCCCATGACGCTCGAATGGAGCGGCGAGGCCCTCAAGCTGCAAATCGGGCCGGTGCAGGGTGAAGCTTCCCTCATTCCGGCCCAGCGCGCCTACCACCTGCATGTGCGCGGGGTGCAGCCCCCGGAGGTGGTGGAGGTGTGCATTAACGGCCTATCCCATCCTGCGCACAGCCATTTTGATCCAAGTACCGATACCTTTGATTTGACGGATCTGCCCTTGGCGCCTGGCGATGCGCTGACCCTGGTGCTGAGCGGACCTGGTTTGCAGGCCCGGCGCAGCCGTAAGCTGGAGACTCTGCGCAAATACCTGCGCGCCTTCCGCCTGGACAGTTGGTATAAGCTGGGGATTGAGCAGGCCTGGCCCAAGATTGCCGCTGGAGAGATGGACCCACGCCAGGCTCGCCCGCTGACCGAGGTGCAGCGACTGGCCTTGGAAAGCTTGCTCAAGTAACCGGACCCTGTTTGGGGGTTGTGTGAGGGGGCCTGGCCGCCTGGCACAACCCCCAAACCTTTGTTATGGAGGAAGCATCATGCGCAGTGAAGCTGAGATGATGAAGCTGATCTTAGATTATGCGCGTGCCAACGAGGATGTGCGGGCGGTGATGATGAACGGCTCGCGCGCCAACCCCAACGCGCCCAAGGATCTATTCCAAGATTACGATATCGTGTTCTTCGTCAAGGATGTGGCCCCTTACCGGCGCAACCAGGCTGTGGTGGATCATTTCGGCGAGATCCTGATCTTGCAGACACCCGAAGACATGGGCGATCCGCCCCCAGCCGAGGATGGCTGCTACGGTTACTTGATGCAGTTCATGGATGGCACCCGCATCGACCTGGGTTTTGATCCGGTCGAGATGGCTTACCAGCGCGCCCACGAGGATAGCCAGACGATTGTCTTATTGGATAAGGATAACCTGATCGGCGAGCTGCCCCCGCCTAGTGACCGCGATTACCTGCCCAAAAGGCCGGATGCCAAGGCTTTTGCAGACTGCTGTAACGAATTCTGGTGGGTAACGCCCTATGTGGCCAAGGGCTTGTGGCGAGATGAGATGACCTGTGCCCATGGGATGCTGGATGAATACGTGCGGGTGCAGTTGATGAAAATGTTGTTTTGGTACGTGGGCGTGAAAACTGATTTCCAACGCGCCCCGGGGAAGATGGGCAAGTACCTGAAGCATTTCTTGGATGCCGAGCTGTGGGCGCTGCTAGAGGCTACCTATGCCGGTGCGAGCTCTGAGCAGACCTGGCAGGCGTTGTATGCAATGGGCGATCTCTTCCGCAGGCTGGCCCACCAGGTGGCAGATGCCCAGGGCTTCGTTTACAATGAAAAGGAAGATGCCAATGTCTCGGCTTTCATCCGCAAGATCCACCAACTGCCCAGGGATGCCACAACGATCTGAGAAGAAAGGCTCATTCTCAGGATATAATACTTGTATGAAACATACCTTGTTATACCGCAGTATTTTGATTGGTTTCGCCTTGCTGGCTTGCCTGTCTGTCATCCCGGCGCGGGCGCAGACGGATGCCCCGTTGGTGATCGTGCTGACTGCCGATGGGGCGGTTTCGCCGGCCATGGCTGAATACGTGCAGCGCGGCATTCAGGTTGCCGAGCAGCGCGGGGCCGATTTGATCGTGCTTCAGCTCAATACCCCTGGCGGGGCAATCGATGTGATGGAAGAGATGAAGCAGAATATGCTTGCCAGCAGCGTGCCAATCGTGGTGTACATTCAGCCAGCCGGGGCCTGGGCGGCCAGCGCCGGCACCATCATCACCCTGGCCGGGCATGCCGCCGCCATGGCGCCTAATACCACCATCGGCGCCGCCAGCCCGGTGAGCGGCGAGGGTGAAGACCTGGATTCGACCTCTGAGGCCAAGGTCAAGAGTGTGATGCGCGCCACGGCGCGCTCCCTGGCTGAGCGGCGCGGGCCTGAAGCGGTGGCATTGGCCGAAGATACCATCGAAAACGCCGCCGCTGTGTACGCCGATGAGGCCCTGGCGGTGGGGCTGGTGGACTTCATTGCGCGTGACCTGGATGACCTGCTGCAGCAGTTGGACGGCTTCACGGTGACGGTGGATGGAAAAGATGTCATCCTGCACACGGCAGGCGCAGTGACCGAGCCGGTCAACATGTCATTCATTGAGCAGCTCTTGCTGGTGCTGACCAACCCCAACGTGGTTTTCTTGCTGCTCTCGGTGGGGGTGCAGGCCATCCTGATCGAGATTTCCAGCCCGGGCGGCTGGGTGGCGGGCTTCATCGGTGTGGTGTGCATTGCCCTGGCAACCTACGGCATGGGCATCCTGCCGGTGAACTGGTTTGGCATCGTTTTTATTGCAACGGCTTTTGTGCTCTTTATTATTGATATCAAAGCACCTACGCATGGCGGCTTGACCGTGGCGGGCATTGGCTCGATGATCGTGGGGGCATTGGTGCTGTTCAATTCGCCCAGCACGCCCAGCTTCCAGCGCGTGTCGGTGCCGTTGGTTATTGTGACTTCTTTGTTCACCGGTGCGCTGTTCTTCAGCATCCTGATGGTGGCCCTGCGGGCCCAGCGCGCGCCCATTCGCACCGGGCAAGAGAGCATTGTGGGCCGCGTGGGCATGGTGCGCAGTGAGCTGAACCCTTCTGGCAGTGTGCACATGGCGGGTGAGCTGTGGTCGGCAGACCTGGCTGAAGGCGAGCCGCCTCTGCCCGTAGGCACCCAGGTGCGGGTGATACGCGTGGATGGGCTGCGCATTGTGGTGGAGAGGGTGGGCAAAGAACGGTCTTTAGGGGATAGTGAATAGTGGGTAGTTAGAGAAAATGTTAACCGCAGAGACGCAGCGGCTGAAAAGCAGCCGAGAGAGCGGAGTTTTGATAACTTTTCTCTGCGTTTTTGCGGTGAAAACCTAGTCATTGCAGAAAACATTATGGCCAAGCGTGGAACGAAGACGAGCAAGTTCGGAACCGGGTCGAGGATCAATCATGATTCATCGGCTTATTATGGGGCGCGGCTGAATGCAGAGCTGGTAAGTCAGCCAGTGGGCCAGGCCGAGCCGGATAACCCGTTTCCGTCAGAATTTGAGAATAAGATCGTCCTGGGCAGCGCAGAAGATATGCAGGCTATCCCCTCGAATTCGCTGCATTTGATGGTCACCTCGCCGCCCTATAACGTCACCAAAGCTTACGACGAAGATTTATCGCTTGAAGAGTACCTGGGTTTGCTGCGCCGGATTTTTACTGAAACCTACCGGGTTTTGGTAAATGGGGGGCGGGCTTGTGTGAACGTGGCTAACCTGGGCCGCAGGCCCTATTTGCCACTCTCAGATTTTATCTCGCGCCTGATGCTAGAAATTGGCTTCCAGATGCGCGGTGAGATCATCTGGAATAAAGGAGCGGGGGCGGGTATCTCGATGGCCTGGGGAAGCTGGCAGTCGGCTTCAAACCCCACCTTGCGCGATGTGCATGAGTACATCCTGGTATGTTCGAAAGGCAGTTATGCCCGCAAGAAGCCCGATGGTAAGGAGAATACGATTGCCAAAGAGCAGTTCATGGAGTGGACCAAGTCGGTCTGGTCAATGAACCCTGAATCGGCCCGCAAGGTGGGCCACCCAGCGCCTTTTCCGGTGGAACTGCCTTATCGCTTGATCCAGCTTTATACCTATACGGATGATGTTGTTCTCGATCCTTTCATGGGCAGCGGCAGTACTGCCCTGGCAGCGATCAAATCAGGGCGGAAGTTCGTGGGTTATGAAGTGGATCCTGCCTATGTGAAATTGGCCGAAGATAGGATCGCTTCGTATGACGCATAGCTGGGATGTCAGATGCCTGTGATGGATACGAACCTGCCCCTCGACCGCATCCTGCGCGGCGACTGCCTGGAGGTGCTCCAGACCTTGCCCGAGCAGTCGGTGGATTTGATCTTCGCCGACCCGCCGTACAATTTGCAACTCCAGAATGCGTTGTGGCGGCCCAATATGACGCGTGTGGACGGGGTGGACGATGCCTGGGACCAGTTCGGCGACCTGGCGGCATACGACCATTTCACGCGCCAGTGGCTGAGCGCCTGCCGCCGGGTGCTCAAGGATACCGGCACGCTGTGGGTGATCGGCTCATACCATAACATTTACCGGGTGGGGGCGATCCTGATGGATCTAAATTATTGGATCTTGAATGATATTGTGTGGACCAAGACCAATCCCATGCCCAACTTCCGCGGCGTGCGCTTCACCAACGCTCACGAGACCTTGCTGTGGGCGCAGAAGGTGCGGGGGGGACGCTATACCTTTAACCACCATGCCATGAAGGCGCTGAACGACGACAGCGAGGACGGCTTGCAGATGCGCAGCGATTGGGAGATCCCGCTGTGCACGGGCAAGGAGCGCATCAAGGTGGATGGGGTCAAGGCGCATTCGACCCAAAAGCCTGAGGCCCTGCTCTACCGGGTGATCTTATCCAGCAGCAACCCTGGCGATGTGGTGCTGGACCCCTTCTTTGGCAGCGGTACCACCGGCGCGGTAGCCAAGAAGCTGCACCGCCATTGGATTGGCATCGAACGAGACCCGGCTTACATCCAGGTGGCACAGGGGCGCATTGATGCGATCCGGCCGGCGTTGTTTGACGATGCGGTGTTCGTCCTCAAGGGTAAGCGTGACCGCCCGCGGGTGGCCTTTGGGGCACTGTTGGCGAGTGGACTGCTCAAGCCGGGGCAAATCCTGTACTTTGGGCGCAAGGGCCAGCCCCAGGCCACCGTGCTGGCCAACGGCCACATCCAATGTGGCGAGCTGAGCGGTTCCATCCATATGGTGGGCCGCCAACTGCAAAACGCTCCCTGTAACGGCTGGGATCATTGGCATTTTGATGATGAAGAGACTGGCCAACGCCAGCCCTTGGACGTGCTGCGCGAACGTTACCTGGCTGAAAGCAGCGCGGCGGGCAAAACGCCTGAATGAGAATGCCGATTGCGAACACTGCCGAGACACAGCGTGATCTTGCGACCCGGTTCTATTAAGACAAATTAAGGTGCATTTCCGCCATTCTGCGGTACAATCAGAAAACGATCCACTATCCACTATCCACTATTCACTCTTCACTCTTCACTCTTCACTGATTCCTATGCCTTTTACACCTACTCGCGATCGGGTTGATCCCGAAAAAGTCAACACCACCCCCCTGCGCCGGCCAGATTGGATCAAGGTGCGCGCCCCCTCAGGCGAAACCTACCAATGGCTGCAGGGATTGATGCGTACCAAAGCCCTGCACACCGTGTGCGAAGAAGCCATGTGCCCCAATATGGGCGAGTGCTGGGGCTCTGGCACGGCGACCTTCTTGATGCTGGGCGATGTGTGCACGCGTACCTGCGGCTTCTGCGATGTCAAGCGCGGCCGGCCCTCACCGTTGGACTGGCTGGAGCCGGAGCGCGTGGCCCAGGCCGTCAAGGCCATGGACCTGAAGCATGCCGTCATCACCTCGGTCAACCGCGATGACCGCCAGGACGGCGGCGCGCCGATCTTTGCCATGGTCATCCGGCGCATTCGAGAACTGCACCCTGGCTGCTCGGTGGAAGTGCTGATCCCTGATTTCAAGGGTCGCCTGGAAGCGCTTAAGATCGTGATGGAAGCCCGCCCAGAGATCCTGAACCACAATGTCGAGACGGTACCGCGCCTGTTCAAGACCGTCCAGCCGCAGGACCGTTACGAGTGGGCTGCTGCCACGTTGAGCAATGCTCGCAAGCTGGACCCCGATGTATTGGTCAAGAGCGGCATTATGCTGGGCCTGGGAGAGACGATGGATGAGGTCAAGGAGGTGATGCGCGACCAGCGCAGTTGGGGCGTGGACATCTTGACCGTGGGCCAGTACCTGCAGCCCAGCAAGAAGCATTTGCCCATTGCCCGCTATTACACGCTGGAAGAATTCGCCGAGATCAAAGAATACGGCTTGGGCCTTGGCTTCCGGTGGGTCGAAAGCGCCCCGTTGGTGCGCTCTTCGTACCATGCCGGCGAGCAGGTGCGG
>CAZWFQ010000131.1:0-7119 GCA_964633225.1 uncultured Anaerolineaceae bacterium | reverse complement strand
ACCTTAATCTATATTAACCTTTTAAGTGGCGACGTCTCCATTTCCGCACTTTTCCTTTTTTTCCAAAACTGGGAGCATGCTAAACCCGATTTCATTTATTTTCTAACTTGACTTATGAAAAAATCGTTTCTAACTGAAATTAAGGATCAAACTCATAAAAAAAATTGATGGATGAACGTAATTATCTGTATGTTATGCCCATGCGCTTTATAAAATCGAGGACTTTCTCGTATTCTATTAAGTATTGTTTCCCTTTTTCGGTAAGCTTAATCGAAATGTCCCCTTGAACTAAACCCAAGTTTTTGAGTTCTGAAATGTATTTTTTCAAGCGGTCAAAAGGCACATTCATCTGCAACTGGACCCTTATCAACACTGTCCTTTCATCGCTTGCTTCTTCGTTAAGCACAGCTAATAAATCGCGATAGATTTTCAACCTGTCTCTGCGAGACATCTTGGTCATGCTTTAGTTCCCTTTGAGCTGTAGAAGGTTCGATAGGCAACAATTAGAAACATGATTAAACCGGCAAAACGAAACACCATTGCGCCCCAAAATGCCGCTCGGCTAAGATCGGTGTAAAAGAAAATTAATGAATATTGACTGAGTGCGAGAAAAACGAATCCAAAAGGAATACATATTGTCTTAGGATCGGGGTTTTTAATATGACTTCTAAGTGTGTGAATAATTATGTAGAGTAGAAATACCTGCATGAATATTCTAAAGAAAATTTGGGCGTTTGTATCGTTTTCCCATACAGTGTTTGGAGTAGCAAATATTAAAAGAGAAAGGGTGATAAGAACAACGATTGACGCACTAATTGCTACATTCCAAAATTGTTGGGTTTTTCTTGAAGATTTGCTGGTGAAGAAATAAGTTGTCGCTAAAAATACAAAAGAGAACGTTCTAAACAGAAGCATAAACGAGGATAAATCCCCAGAGAAAGTTACGCTGGCAGCGATAATGTGTCCCACACCCATTATGCCAAAACCCAGGGGTAAACCGAGAAAGCGGGCGTCCCCAGTAAGTCTATATGGTTTTATCATGAACCATACGAGGAAAAAGCAAAGAATCGCCGCGGAAGATTCTAGTATGAGTCTAATCATCGAGCATAACCAAAAATAATGTATATCTTGGCTTTATGTTTCTTTTTGACATTTTTTTGTATTCACCTTAAGTGAGCACCCCTTATTAGCATTTAACATAGTTTTACGTTCACCATATTTAAAAAAAATAATGGTGAGCGAGAATTTTGTATAAAATTCTCTAAAAAAAAGAAAAATGGAGAAATAAACATGATAAAAAAGCAAAAAATAACACTCTTCTCAATAATCTTGGTGCTCTCTATAACTTTTCCGTTGATGACTATGCCCCAAAATGCTAGTGCACTCGACATCGAGACCTATGCCCTGCTCTCAGTGGGCCCTAACCCCATAGGTGTCGGTCAAACTTTATTCGTTGTTATGTGGCTTGACAAACCTCCACCAGTTCCGCAAACCCAAACCTCAACAGTTCGCGCTATTCCCTTCACTAACTTAACTGTTACAGTAACCGAACCCGACGGAACAGTAACTAAACTTGGACCCTACACTTCAGACTCAACAGGTTCAGCAGCAACTTCCTATATCCCTGACCAAGTAGGCAACTACACTTTCCAGTTAATTTACGGCGGCGAAACCCTTACTGGTAGACGCCTAGATTCTGGCCCGGTAGTAACCGACTACTACAAGCCAAGCCAAAGCCACATAGTAAGAGTTACAGTACAAGAAGAACCATTGTATCCAACTGCTGGTGCACCCCTTCCGACTGAATATTGGACACGCCCCATTGATGCACAAAACTACGAGTGGAAAGTACTCCAAGGAAACTGGCTAGGTCTACCACTACAATTCGGAAACGGCGCAAACGTTGACGGCGCTTTCAACCCATACGGACAAGCCCCTAACTCAGCCCACATTCTCTGGACAATCCCGCAGGCATTCGGCGGCATTGTTGGCGAGAACTTTAATGAATCAGACTTCTACACTGGGTTATCTTACCAAGCAAAATGGAACCCCCCAGGTTCAGTGATAATAAACGGCATGCTATACTACCAAAGAACCGCAGGACCAGGCGCTACAGTACAGGGAATATCCTGTGTAAACTTACAGACTGGCAAAGAAGTTTGGTACCAAAATGACACAAGACTCTCATTTGGTCAATTGCAAAGCATTGAAACCATGAATGTCCACGGCGTCAACGCTTACCTATGGGACTATCGTTCAGGCAACTACTCCACAATGTATGACGCATTCACCGGAAGAGCTTTACTACGAGTCAGTAACTGCCAAGCAGCTACCAAAGTAACTATGTCAGAAGAAGGCGACGTTATGGTCTATACTCTAAACGCCAACGCAGGTTGGCTGTCTCTGTGGAACTCAACCAAAGCAATCAACCCATCAAACGGCCTAACATTCTCTCCAAGCATTACTGCAACCTACAACTGGCCAAACGGATTAATGTGGAACGTATCAATACCAAAATTCACTGGGCAGACTTGGACACAATTCGGTGATGGCGTAATCATAACCACTGCATCTTTTAGAGAAGCAACTCCCCCAGTAAGAACAGTCGCAGGCTATGATGCCCAAACAGGTGCAAACCTCTGGATCATGAACTTAACAGACTACACAATCCGACCACAATACAACTTTAGCCCAATATCAGAAGGCGTTTTCGCTTGGTTTAAGCAAGAAACAACTGAATGGTTTGGCTTCAACGCACGCACTGGACAACAAATTTGGGGCCCAACAGAACCATATGAAGACTCATTTGGGATGTACAGCGCCTCCTTCGCAGGAGCAGGTGTACCCAACCCACAAGTGGCATACGGCAAAATCTTCACTGCAGGTTACGACGGAGTAGTCCACGCAATCGACATCAAGACAGGCAAAACTGTATGGAACTTCTACACCGGAACAACCCTTGACACAGTTTACGGTCACTATCCCTTCTACGGCGGCGTAACGATTGCTGATGATAAAGTGTTTGCAGCAACCAATGAACACACTCCAAACGACCCACTTTGGCGCGGCAGTAAACTCTTCGCAATAAATGCAACCACAGGCGAACAAATCTGGAATATTTCTTCATGGATGCCTGGTCCAATCGCAGCAGCAGGATGTGTACTTGGCATTAACAACTACGACGGCGAACTCTACAACTTCGGCAAGGGTCCAAGCCAAACAACAGTAGACGCACCAATGACCGCAACACAACTCGGCCAATCCATAGTAATACGCGGCACAGTAACCGACATTTCACCTGGCACAGAACAAGACGAATTGGCAAAACGGTTCCCCAACGGTGTACCAGCAGTCTCCGACCAAAGCATGACTGATTGGATGGAATACCTATACATGCAGCAAGCAAAACCCACAGACGCAGCAGGTGTCCAAGTTGTTCTAAGTGTTGTCGACGCTAACGGTAACTACCGCGAAATAGGCACCACAACAACTTCAGAAGGCTTCTTCAGCTTCACTTGGAAACCAGATATTGAAGGCGACTACACCGTTTATGCATCATTTGCTGGCAGTGAATCTTATTGGCCTTCGCACGCAGTAACGGCATTTGCAGTTGATCCTGCAGCAGCAACACCCGCCCCAACAGATGCTCCAGCACAATCAGCAGCTGATATGTACTTTGTTCCGGCAATCGCAGGACTATTCGTACTCGTAGCTATCATAGGTATAGTCATAATCTTAATGCTAAGAAAACGACCCTAAACTAAACAACCCTTTTTTCTTTTTTTATTAGCATAGGCAAAAGATGTGGGCTGAGAAGATTTTGGCAAAAAAGTAGAGATTAATGTGTTCAATTTCATTTTCTCCGTTTAGAGCCAGAGTCTCAGCAAACCCTTCTTTTAACCAATAATTTTATTTCCTAAAACAACATAACGTTAACTTGTTGTCTTGTTTTGTGTTGTCTTGAGCGCAGGCTCAGTTTGCTGTCTTTTCTCCAAGGTGTGGGAGTATAGTGTTACAGGCGCGTACTCTTGGGTGAACCTGACGCAGAAACTATGAAGAAACCATCATCAAACCGTTCAACAAAGGAACGCAGAAACACCTTATTCCGAGTATTAGACGGTGTTTTGAGCTTGTCTCATAAAAAAATTCATAACGGTGGAAACAGCGACCGCGTCAAGCAGGGTTGGGCAAGAGTTTTGGTTTCAGCCGTTGCAACCTATGGCAATTTGCTCAAGGATGAAGAGCTGGAGCTTAGGGTAATAGCCTTGGAGGAGAAACTAAAGAATAGCGTTCTTATTCCGAAACCGAAAGATGACAAAACGCAGAGAACAAATGCGGGGAGGCGCTTCTGATGAATGTTCTGAGCCGTAAACTCTACGAGTTAGAAAGCAACATTTTACACTTTCCCCCAGACGATAACGAAATTGTGCTCCATATAGGAAACTACGATGAGCAATTATTGCATGACCGCACCCAGAAAATAAGAGCAACCTTCAAGGATGACGCACAAGCCATAATCGACAGCGATATGAGCCCTGAGGAGCAAAACGATGCAGCCAAACAGGTTCTAAGCAGGCTTACCGATGAGGAAAACGCTGTTCTTGAGCAGTCACACGAGTTCCTAAGCTACCGCATACAACGTTTAGTATATAGATGGTTTGCTGCTGCCTACCCCAAAGGCGAAGACACCCGGGTGATGCTTAGGGTTCTGTGGTTTTTCAATGAAATGCACAAGTTCAACCATGCTTGCTTGATAGAGGATTTTGAGTGGAACCATAACCGAAAGGAAGACGACCCGGATTTTGATGACTTTGCTTGGTGGGATGCAGTTGATGCCAAAATCAAAGTAATCTATCCTCAGGGCGTTTTCTCTGAAAAGAGTTATGAGGAAATTGAGCGGTTGCAGGATGAGTTTCTGGCAAGTAAAATCAAGGAGTACTATGATGCTCACCCAGCTGAGCGGGATGCGTTGATTAACAGTTCAAAAAAGATACTGGAGGCCAAAAAGAACAGTGAGTAGTTTTGAAAAAGAGATTCCGATTCCGATTCCGATGTCGGAAAGAGTGAAGATAACCGATCTACAATTTGACCAGGACAATCCCAACAGGATGACTTTAGCTCAACTTGAGCGTCTGAAAGCTTCAATTAGACATTGGGGCGATATTGTTCCCGTTGTGACAAACAGTGAGCTTTTAGTGGCTGATGGTCAGCAACGTGTCACTGCGATGAAGGAGTTGGGCATGACTGAGTGCAGCGTTATCCGTTTGCCCGTTAAAGACGTTGATCGACGATTGTTGCGTCAGGTGCTAAACAAGTTAAGGGGCAAGCATAACAAAGAGTTGGATAGTGCCGAGTACCTGCGGATAATTGATGAAGGGGAAAAGGAAGATTTGAAGGCTCTCCTTCATTCTGTTGGCGAGGAACTCCCCATAGAAGTAGATGATAGTGAAGTTTCTTTTTCGATTCCAGGAACTTATGAATTGATCGTTGAGTGTAGAGATGAGGCTGATCAGAAAGCAAAGTTTGAAAAGCTAAGGTCGGAGGGTTATCGGCTACGGATTTTGACATTGTAAAACGCTGGGAAGAATCCGACAGTTTCCGCGCCCAAAGTGTCATCGGCAGTTACACCCTAAGTGACGTAAAACTGGAAAAGCGGTTCAAAGGTAGTCTGCCTCTTGACGAGTTCGATTGGCAGATCGGTGTAATAGTTGGTAGAAGCGGCTCCGGCAAGACAAGCATAGCTAAACAACTTTTCTCTGACTCTTACATTCGAGGCTTTGAATACAAAAGCAAATGCGTCTTAGATGATTTCCCCACAGGTCTTGAGACTTCAGAAATTACCCGGATGCTTTGCAGTGTTGGTTTCGCTTCTCCTCCTGATTGGCTAAAGAGCTATGATTGTCTAAGTCAAGGCGAAAAAATGCGTGTAGACATAGCAAGAGCACTATGCCTCGAACAGTCGCTAGTAGTTTTTGACGAGTTTACTTCTGTGGTTGACAGGGAAATCGCTAAAGTCAGCGCCTTCGCCATAAGCAAAGCAGTTCGCAGATCAAAAAAGAAGTTCATCGCTGTTACATGTCATTATGATGTTGTGGATTGGTTGGAACCCGATTGGGTCTTCTGCACAGACACCATGGAGTTTAGCCGAAAAAAAGAGTACGGCCGCCCGTTGAACTCCAAATCAATCGGTGCGGCACAAACCTATGGAAAATGTTTCGGCAATATCATTATCTAAATGGAAACCTCGGTGCCGGAGTAAGATGTTACGCGGCTGTCTACAATAAAAAACCTATTGCGTTCATTGCTGTCGCATGTGTCAAAATGAAAGGAAAGTTTTATCGAGTCAGCCGTTTAGTCGTCCTACCGGATTATCAAGGAATCGGCATTGGCAAACGTTTCCTAAACTTTGTCGCTGAACTCTATTCTTCCCAAACCAGAATGCCCTTCTATATTCTAACCAGCAATCCTCAGATAATACATGGAAACCTAAAGAAATGGAGGGTAACCCGTTTTGGGCATGCCAGCAGAGGAAAAAGTGGCACAAGAATCAATTATGAATTGAGCAAAAGCCACAGTCGAAACAGACTGACATTATCACTAAAATACTGCAATTAGCGAAGTTAAAAAAGCAAAAGGTTTTGCTGAGGCTCCAGCTCAATTTAGGAGAAAAGAAATGCAAACTAGTGACAAACAACAATTCGTCGGCAGTGCTCACGGGTAAAGAGTGGGAGTATGGGTCTTTTCATGTTAAGCAGTATGCTTGTTGTGGCTGTGAGAAGATGTTTATTGAGCACTATAAAAACGGCGAAGTAAGCCACATAATACCTGAGAGGCAAAAGTAGCCTGAAATACACGTGAAAGACAACAAAACGCAGGAATTCTATTTTGCAATTTGAAGCATGTTTTACTTTAATTTATTTCCAAAATTCGCTGAGCATTGACACATAAGCAAAGTATAACCGTATAATTAAGCAGAAAAAGCAAACAAGACTGTTTTCGAAATTTATTTGATGGAATAACCCATTTATGACAAATTTTAAATACAAAAAAAATGAATAAAGAGCATACACATTTTTGTGTATAAAATTGATAGGAAATAAAAAAATGAAAAAACAACTA
>CAZWFQ010000130.1:0-7140 GCA_964633225.1 uncultured Anaerolineaceae bacterium | reverse complement strand
GGGCGGCGCCGGGGTAGAAGTAGTTGTTGGATTGGGTGATGAATTTGCCGACCTCATCAATGAACAGGCCCACCCCCGTGCCAGCCAGGAGGGCCGCGGCGATGTAGACCCAGCGGTTGGCCAGGATGAGGGGCAGGATGGCGGCAGCGAACAGGAGCAAGCCGCCCCACAAGACATGGGCGATGTGCAGCTCGCCGCCGCCGAGCTGGGGGTAGCCGGTGATCTCGAGGAAGAGGCGGGTGATGGTCACCGAGGCGGCGAAGCTGAGCAAGGTCAGGAGCAAGTAGGTTTCGGCGCTCTGGCGTTTGACGGGGGTGCGGATGCGGCTGAGTATTTGGTTCATGGGAGGGCTTTAAAGATCAGAGGTAAGGCGATGCGATGGGTATAGCGGGGAAAGAGGTCCGAAGGCCACCACTCAGGGCCGTTAACGGTGCCTCCGTACAGGCGCTGGGCATGACTGGGGCCGCCTGGTGCGGCGGAGGTATCGTGGATGGTGTTGCCGAGAGCCTCGTCGAAGTGGTAAAGGGCCAGGGTGGCTGTATCGGCGGTGAAGACGCCCGTGGGTAGGGAGAAGGGCTGGGTGTAGCGCAGGGTGTTCGAGAAGCGCAGCTCGTCCAGCCAGCCGCGGTAAAAAAGATCGGGTGGGGCTGCACTTGTTTGTGAGACGGCATCGTGGCGCCAGGCGCCGACTGCCAGGTAGGGCGTGCTGGGCAGGGTGGGGGTGAGGGCATCGGGATAGCTGATATCGCCATCCGGGCCGCCGGCAGAGGCGTCCAGGCGGCCATCGACGTACAACCACACCTGCCCATCGGCGGCCCGGCGTTGGATGGCGATGTGGTGCCAGCGGTCGTCTACCACCACGGCATTCCCGCACAGGGTCAGGCTGTCGCTGATCGTTTGGCTGCCACTGAGGGGCTGGCCGGTGACGCCGAAGAGCACCCGCCCGGCGTGGAGCGAGACGCCGTAGCCGGGGTGCGGTTCGGGCAGCCAGCGGTCGAGCAGGAGGCTGCCCAGGGTCCAATCTTGCCCCACACCGCAGGTGACGGTGAGGGAGGTGGTGGGGTAAGCGGAGGGGCTGGCGCGCAGCCACCATTCGATGGTGAAGTCCTGCGCCCCCACATCTACGGGCGGGCCGGGTTCGTCTGTGGCGGGGTCATCCAGGGGGATGAGCAGGCGGTTCTCACCCGTGTCGCCAGGCAGGCCGTTGAAGTGCAGGGCCCAGCCGGCGGGGAAGGTGCGGGGGTAGACGAGCTGGGGGGCGCGCGAGGCATAGTAGTAGCGCAGGATCTCGTCCCAGGTGTCGCCGGCAGCGGCCCGGGCATTGGAGCCTTCTTGACTCATGCAGGTACCCAGGGGGCAAGACTCTGATGTGGCCCGGTAATAGGTGGGGAAGATCTCGCCTGCACTGGTGACCAGGCGCCAATCCCAGGTGTAGGCGATGGCCCGGTTGGCGCTCTGGCGGGTGGGGTTCTGGGGGGCGTACCATTGGCTGCACGTGCTGTCCCAAACGTCAAATTCGGCCGGGCGCCAGCCGCCGCGCGCCACCCAATACCAGGCAAACATCTTGGTGGCCACGGCCCCGGCGCGCTGCGATTCGTCGCGGTACGTATAGGGCCATTCATTGGGCAAAACGTGCTGGAGGTAGTCGAGAAAATCAACCACCGTGACGGTGTAGGGGGCGGTGGTGTCGCAGCGCCAATCGCCGGTGACCGCCACGCGGATGGTGGCAGGCAGGGTGAGGGTGGCGGGCAGGTTGACCAGGAAATCGTCGAAGTCCTGCCAGTCAGCGGCGCTCATCAGGGGGTAGCCGGCGGGGATGCCTGGCGCGGGCGGCTCCTGGCTGGACGCGGTGGGGGTGGGTTGGGGTTGGATGGCAGCAATGGAGCTGGCCTGGCCGGAGAAGCTGGCCTGGGCGCGCGCCGCGGCATGCAGCAAAGCGAGGGCCAGCAGAGCTGCCAGGACGGGGAAGAACAGCAGGGCCTTGCGCTTGTTCATCTTGATTTGATTGTAAGAGAGATTGGGGCAGGTGTCAAACAGTTCTAATGGCGGCCGCGGTGGGCTGCCCACAAGGCTGCCAGGCTGCCCAGCAGGCTGAAGACGCTGACGGCGACGCCGATGAGGATGGGCAGAGCGCTGGTGGTAAGAACAGGCTGGCCCTGATCGGGTAGGGCGGCGGTGGCAATGGCGGCCGGGGCGGCTGCGGCGGTGGGGAGGCTGAGCCCGGCGGGCGGCGGGGTGGACGAGGCCGCGGGCGAGGTTGGCAGCGCGGCCACCAGGGCCTGCCCGCTGAGGGGTATTTGGGTGGGGGTGGGTGTGGGGGATGGGTCCTGGCGGCAGGCGGAAGGGTGGTTGCGCGGGGCAGAGGGGTCGCAGGTGGGTTGGGGCGAAGCGCTGGGCTCAAGATACCAGACTTCGGCGCCAGAATAGTAGAAGAGCAGGATCTCATTCCATTCGTAACCGTCGAGGGCCAGTTCTTGAGAGCCGACCTGGCTCAAGCAGACGCCTGGCGAGCAGTCATACAGGTCTGAGTGTTTGTGATAAGCCTGGAAGAGCTTGCCATTGCGCGTCAGCCGCCAATCCCAGGTAAAGTCGACAGCCCGGTCGGTGGCCTGGCGGGCGTATTCGGGGTTATAGGCCTGGTCACAGACGCTACCGTACAGGTCGGCATCGTCCCATTTGCCGCCCCGGTTGATCCAGAACCAGGCGTAGGTCTTGATGGCCATAGCGCCGGCGCGATACGACTCTTCGCTCCATTCGCGGCCGGGGGTATCGGGGTGCCACTCGGTGGGCAAGACGTGCTTGAGATAGAAGTTGAAATCCACCACTTCGATGGTGTAAGGCACGGTCAGGCTACAGCGCCAATTATCGGCTGGGACGCGCAGGCGGATGGTTTGGGGGATGGTGAGGTTCTCGGTGGCGGCGAGGAAGGCTTGAAACTCGCGCTGTTCCTGGGTTGAAAGCTCCGGCATGCCCGAGAGTCCGCTGGGCGGCAGGGATTGGGTGAGGGGGCGTTCTTGCAGGTGCGGGGTGAGGATGACGGTATCGTTGGCTGCCAGGTAGACATTTTGCAGGCGCCATTCGCCATAGCCGGGTGCGGTGACGCTGATGGTGACGGGAAGCTGAGCCTGCGGCAGGGCGATGGCTGGCCAGTGGAAGCCGCCGGCGGCATCACTGGTGAGGTCCAGTCCCAGCTCAAGGGCGCGGATGTGGGCTGCCGAGATGGGCAAGCCGGTTGCCTGATCCAGCACCTGACCGCGCAGGCCAGCCAGGTAGCCGACTGAGGGCAGGCTGGTTTGCGCTTCAACCGAAGCGCTGGCCCGGCCGGCAAACAGGAAACAAGCCCCCAGAGCCGAAAGCGCAGAGAAAACGACGAGGATAAGGAAAAGGGAGCGTCCCTTCATGGGAGAATTCTATCATGATGTCTGAAGGGGGGCTGCGAAATCAGGACTCAACCTGGCGCGGGCGCTTTGACCTGAGGCCAGGTGCTTTCTACCAGCGCGGGCAGGACGATGCCAGATGGGCCTTGAATGGAATAGGGAACGTACTCGGTGAGCGGGGTTTGTTCTGGATTGATCTCGATTACGGGCACCTCCCTTTCCAGGGCCAGGTAGGGCAGGGATGCGGCCGGGTGCACCAGCCCAGAAGTGCCGATCGAGAAGAAAGCGTCACAGCTCTTGGCGGCAGCAATGGCAGCCTGCAGGACCTGGGGCGGCAGGGATTCGTTGAACCAGACCACATCGGGGCGTAACAAGCTGCCACAGTGTGGGCAGCGGGGTGGGAGTTCTTCGCTCTCGGCCCAGTGTTCCACCAGCCGGTCTTCGCGGCTGCATTTGACGCGTTGAATACTGCCGTGGAGCTCGATCACGCCTGGGCTGCCTGCCTTTTGGTGCAGACCGTCGATGTTCTGGGTAATCAAGGTGAAAACTGCTACGTGCCGGGCCATTTCGGCCAGGGCAAAGTGACCGGGATTGGGCTGCACTTGGGCCACCAGGGTGCGCCGCCAGGCGTACCACTCCCATACCAGGCGCGGGTTGCGTTGGAAGGCTTGTGGCGTGGCCAGCTCTTGCGGGTCATACTGCGCCCACAAGCCGGTTTGAGCCTGGCGGAAGGTGGGCACGCCGCTCTCAGCAGAGATGCCGGCGCCGGTGAGCACAGCGATGTGAGAAGCAGAGCGGAGGGCTTCGATCAGTTCGGGGGGGAATTTTGCTGTCATCAGCACGTCAGCCTTGTGGGGTGCGATATTTGTGCCAATAGCGGTGGAGCCCATCTGCTGAGGAGCTGGGTGGGTTGGCCACTTGCTGTGCATCCACGGCCGAAGCATCCAGACCGCTGCGGATGGCGCGTTGGCGCTCGAAGGCAAGGTACATCTGCCGTAGTTCTTCGAGCGGTGGATTGGCGGGCATTACCTGCTCGATCCAGGTGCTGACATCCGCTGCCATTTGGGCGATGGTCTCTAGATGCCAGGCGGCATCTGGATATACTCCGAAGTGGGTGGGGGCAATGCGGGCCGGCTTCTTGGCTTGCAAGCGCTGGATGCTGGCGCGCCATTGTTCAAGGTTCAAATCAGGCGGCGGCATGGGCAGGCTGATGTAACGCTGGCCGCCCAGGCGAATACCGCCGATATCGCCGCTGAAGCAGATATCGCCTACCAGGTAGGCGTATTGGTGCTTGGCATGGCCAGGAACATCCACGGCCTGAATATCTAGCCCGTGGGTGTGAACCACCTGCTCGTCTTGCAAGATAGACAGGCGGTCTTCGGGAACGGCTAAAAACTGGCCCCATAGTGTCTGCATGCGTTCGCCGTAGATCCTGGTGGCGCTGGCGATCAATTTCTGGGGATCAAGCAGGTGCGGGGCGCCGCTGGGGTGTACGTGGATGCGGGCACCCTGGTGCGCCAGCCAGCCGGCAGCCCCGGCATGATCCAGGTGGATGTGGGTCAAGAACACATCGCTGATCTCCCCGGGCGTAAGCTGGTGCTGGGCCAGGGCTTTCACCAGGGTTGGAATGGTAGACCCGGGGCCGGTTTCAACCAGGATGCCGCCTTGGGCATGGGGAATGAGGTAGACGGCGATCGCGCCGGGCCGGGATTGGAAGTTGAGGTCAAGGGTGTGAACTTGAGGGGTGGGCATCGTTTATCCTGGAGCAAGCGAATGTTGGTGCGGTCATTTTTGGCTAGTCAAAACGTGGAAGCGTCCGGTTTCTTTAACGGCCTGGACGCTGCCGAAGACTTGTGCCATCAGGTGGTCGTAAGGGATGAAGCGGTTGGCCACCAGGGTCAACTGCCCACCGGGTCTTAGCACCTGGTGGGCATGGGCGATGAGGGTATGGGCAACCTGGTAGTCAACCTCTTTGCCAGTGTGGAAGGGCGGGTTGGAGAGCACCAGATCGTATTGGCGGCCGGAGACTGGCTCCAGCAGATCGCCAGCCAGGGCCTGGGCGGCAGGAATCTGGTTGCAGGAGATGTTTTCTTGGGCGGCTTCAATCGCCAGGAGGTTGTTGTCCAGCAGGTCAACACGGCTTGCTCCCAGGCGGCTGGCGTACATTCCAATGATGCCGCAGCCGCAGCCAACGTCCAGGACGCGCCCGGCCTGGGGCACAGCCAGTGTTTCTAGCAGCAAGGAAGTGCCATCATCTAGTTGGTCATACGAAAAGACACCTGGTAGGCTGTGGATTACAAAAGACTGTTGGTTGATGGTGATCTCAAATTGATACCAGGTGCCGGGCGCAATGCCTGGCTCGGAGGCCCAGGCGGGCATGGCGAGGGGGAGATGGGGCTTGAGCATACGGGCGGCCCGGTGGCCCTTTTTGTAGCCTACAATGCCGGTTGTTCCGAAGAGCTGGCTGGCATCTTTTAGTACGGCCTGGATGCCTTGATCGTTTGCGCCCGCCAGGTAGAATGCGCCGCCAGGGGCCAGGGCGGCATACGCCTGCAGCAGCCAGCGGCGGGCTAATTTGCGCCCCTTGGGCAAGAGCATGGCGGCTGTATGGCAGGTACCTGGAGAAAGCGATGGGCTGGAAAAGACCTGGGCATTGTGCACCTGGTTGATCTCCAGGGTCTTGCTGGTCATTGAGAGGGCGGTAGCCAAATCATCAGTAGCCCAGACCTGGCCCTGCGGCACTTGACGCGCCAGAGACACGACCAATGCCCCGTGCCCGCAGCCCAGCACAAGCATTTGCCCGGCAGGCGGCGTTTGCACTGTGTTGGCCAGCAGGATTGCAGCGGGGGATACTTGGCTCCAACCGGGCAGGCCAGGCTTGGAGACGAATGGAATTGATTGCCCGGCCAGGTCGGCATGAAAGGTTTGAGCCTGGTAGTAGGGAAAGGCGTCTGTCATGGTGCGGCTTCGGATTCGCTTGCCACGAAAACCTCAAAGGCGTCGCCGCTGTCGCGCAACAGGGCTTCTGGGGGATAACGTAGAATCCAGGCGACCACGAACAGGTCGCCGACCGCGCCCGAGGCGTTCAATGCGGCGGTGATGACCAGGTAGTGGATTGCGGCGATGGGGAAAAAGCCGATCAAGAGCAGCGCGAGAAGCGAGATGAGCACAAAAGGCCCCAGCCCCACGAAAACATACTGGTTGCGAGGTATGTACCATTCGGGGGCAGCAGCATAGGCGTACAGGCCTTTAAAGCCAAACAGCGGCCGTTGGCGGGTGAAAAGCCAAAAGAAAAACCCGTGGATTAATTCGTGCACCACGATCATGACACAGTATATTGCGATCAGGATGAGCAGGCCTTTGAGCGCATCTGCGCCGGTGAAAGTGCCCCCGGCCAGGGCGTATGCCGGGCGCAGGGCTGCAGCGGCAAGTTGAAAAAGCCAGTAAAATAAGAGTAGCAGCGGCAGGGCGGCCAGGTTCAGCAGCAAGGCAGGACCTTTTTTGGAAAGATCAAGACGGTAGTGCAGGCGATAATGCTCGGGGAGGTTGTGGACAGGTTTCATGATCTCAATTATAGCCGCGAGATGGCTATTGACGAAAAGAAATAAAGCGACTAAAATTCTTCGTCGGCCTTTCGGCCAACCATTCAACCGGCATACGCCGGAATATTACTGTAGAGCGAAGGTAACCCTCAGGAAGAGGGTGAGAGGCGCTCGAGGAAGGAAACAATGGAAAAGATCGTTCTCAAAGCTGAGAAACGCCC
>CAZWFQ010000129.1:4224-7207 GCA_964633225.1 uncultured Anaerolineaceae bacterium | reverse complement strand
GACCCTGACTTGCAAAAACGCCTGCCCCTTTCCCCGGCAGCTTTCTCCATCCTCCTGGCCCTCAAAGACGGCGACAAGCACGGCTACACCATCTTGCGTGAGGTGGCGCAGCAATCCGACGGTGCGGTGAAGCTGCTGCCCGGCACGCTCTACAACCTGCTCAAGCGCATGCTGGAAGATGGTTGGATCGTGGAACTGGATGAGCGCCCCGACCCGGCCCTGGATGACGAGCGCCGGCGTTATTACCGTTTGAGCGCCCTGGGCGAAAAGGTTGCCGGCCTGGAAGCCGAGCGCCTGGCGAGCCTGGTGCGCGCTGCCCAAAAGCGCGGCCTGCTGTTGGCGGATGGCGAGTGAGCTGATGGATACCCCGCAGTTGGTCTGGTCTGATCGCATTTACCGCCGCTTGCTAGGTTATTACCCGCCGGCTTTTCGCACGCGCTTTGCAGGCGAGATGGCGCAGGTCTTCCGCAGCCTGTGCCGCGCCCAATATGCTGAGGCCGGTATAAGCGGGTTGGCCTGGCTGTGGCTGGGTGTGCTGTGGGATTGGACCTGGACGGTGCTGGCCCAATGGGGGCAGCTTCTATTGAAAAGGAGAAGCGAGATGACACAAACAAATATCTTTAACTTTAGTGATGGGGTACAGCCAGTGTCCAAAAAAGAGGCATTCCTGGCGGTGCTACCCTTCTTGCTGTTTGGCCTCAGCAGCCTGGCTGAGAAACTGGGCCTCCATCCCTCCTATTCTGCCAACCCGCCTTTATGGCAGGTCTTGACCGGCCATCCCTTCCTATTGTTCAACTGGCTGGTGCTGGTTGGCTTATTGGTCAGTCTGCTCAAAGGCTTTCCGCGCTGGGGGTATTCTTACCTGGCCTGGGCGGTCCTTTTCGGCTGGTGGTGGAGCGATATGGGCTCTTATGGATACCATTTCGGGATAGAAATGTGGCTGCCGCTGTTGGGCGTGATGGTGCTGGCGCTCTTACTGCGGCGCAGCATCCAGCCCCTGCGCACTCTGGCAGCGGGCTTATGGAAGGAATGGACGCTTTTATCCTTCGCCATTTATGTCTTGTATGCTCACGTGTTCATGCTCTTCGATTCTGTCTACAACCCTCACATGCCGGCCTTGATCATAGCCACCACGCTGGGCCTGGGTCTGGGCGCCTGGGGCTACTTCCGGGCTGCATCTCCTTTGCGGCGGGTGCTGGCGCTCATGGGCGGGCTGGGGTTGGCGATCCTGATCCCGATCTTGGATGGCGTCGCTTATTCCAACCTGGCGCAAGGTACACCAGACCCCAACCTGGTAGGGGTCATCTCTGTGCTTGTGCTGTCGCTGTTGATGCTGGGGAACGGGCTGCTGGCCCTGTGGCGGTCGAAAAAGCAAAAACGTGCGGCGTCTTAGCGCCGCACGTTCTTAATATAAATATTCACGGCTTCAAGCATGAAGTCTGCCAGGCGGGGGTCCACCTTGTCAAAGTTGGCTCTGAAGCGTGGATCCTGGCTGTAACCCTGGGCGATGCCCAAGAGCTGTTCCAGGTTGGGCGTCCAGAAGTAATCCATGTGGCGGCGCCAGCGTTCGATGCCGGCCTGCACCTCAGGCGAGGCGGCACCCTTGGGCATGGCGGCGAGGATATCCTGGTAGATGGCATTGCCCTCCTCGCCGATGCGCTGTTTTTCGGCTGTGCTGTAGCGGTTCCATTTTTTGTAGGAGGCTTTTACCACCTCGGGGTCATACATCTGCATGGCCTCTTTTTCGTACTCGGCCTGCTGTTCCTCGTTGAATACGTCGAATAGTTGATTGGGGCTCATTTCTTTTTCTCCTTTGATGTGCTGGATGGTGTCGTCCACGGTGCCGATCAGCCGTTCGATGCGTACCATACGTTTGCGGAGCTGGGTTTTGTGTTCTTCCAGCGACTTCAGGATATCAAAATCATCGCTTTCAATGATCCCTTTGATCTCCTCCAGTGGCAGGTCCAGCTCGCGATAAAGCAAGATCTGCTGTAGGCGTAAGAGGGCCTCCTCGCCATAGTAACGATAACCGTTCCCGCCCATTTGAGAGGGTTTGAGCAGACCGATCTCGTCGTAATAGTGCAGGGTGCGCGGGGTAACGCCGGCCAGTTTGGAGAGCTGTTTTACCGTGAACATGCAAATAGTATAAACTATGACGTTACGTTAATGTCAAGGGAAATTAAAAAAAGATCGGGGTGGTCCACAAGCACCGCCCCGATCTTTTTAAGGCTATTTCAAGCGCAGCCAGAGATATCCGTATGGCTCCAGGTTGAGGCTGTAGGGGCCTGGCCCAACAGGCGGGTAGTCCTTGGCTGAGAGGATGTCTTTGACCGCAGATCCCTGCCACCCCAAGAGGTCCAGGGCCACCTCCTGCCGGGTGCCTGAGAGGTTGTGTACCACCAGCATCACTTCTTGCTGGCAGCCGCGGGTGAAGGCCAGGATGCTTTTGTTCTCTGGCGCCAGGAATTCCAGCTCGCCGCAGCCGAAGGCGGTGGTGGTCTTGCGCATGGCTACCATCTTGCGGATGGTGTGCCACAGAGAGCCCTGGTCGGCCTTTTGAGCGGCCACGTTGAGGGTGCGGTAGTCAAACACCACCCCCTCAACCGGGGCATGGTAAAGCTGGTCGGCCGGCGCGTTAGAGAAGCCCGCATTGGGGCTGTCATCCCATTGCATGGGCATGCGTACGCCATCCCGGTCGGGCAGCCAGATATCATCCCCCATTCCCATTTCGTCCCCATAGTAGATGATGGGCGACCCGGGCAGGGTGAACAGGATGGAGTTCAGCAGTTCGATCTTGCGGCGGTCCCCATCCAGCAGGGGGGCCAGGCGGCGGCGGATGCCCAGGTTCAGGCGCATGCGCGGCTCTGGCGCGTAGGTATCCCACATGAAGGTGCGCTCTTCGGGGGTCACCATTTCCAGGGTCAGCTCATCGTGATTGCGCAGGAAGGTGCACCACTGGCAAGAGTCAGGGATCTCGGGCGTG
>CAZWFQ010000129.1:0-4124 GCA_964633225.1 uncultured Anaerolineaceae bacterium | reverse complement strand
GTTCTCACAGTTGGTACCCTCTTCTTCGAACAGGTAGGGCACGGCGTCGGCTCTGAAGCCATCCACTCCCATATCCAGCCAAAACTTGACCACCTGCAGCATTTCTTCTTGCACGGCTGGGTTTTCGTAGTTCAGGTCTGGCTGGGAAGAGAAAAAGCGATGCCAGAAGTACTGCCCGGCCTGCTCGTCCCAGGTCCAGTTGGAGGTTTCGATATCCAAGAAGATGATGCGGGCGCCGGTGTACTTGTCGGGTGTGTCACTCCATACGTAATAATCGCGGTAGGGCGAATTGCGGTCGGAGCGTGCCGCCTGGAACCAGGGGTGCTGGTCTGATGTGTGATTGAGCACCAGGTCCAGGATCACCCGCATGCCCAGCTCGTGGGCGCGGTTCAGGAAATACTTGAAATCTTCCAGGGTACCGAAATCAGGGTGGATGTGATAGAAATCGGCGATGTCATACCCGTCGTCGCGCAGAGGGGATGGATAGATGGGCAGGAGCCAGACGCAGTCCACGCCCAGGCTCTGCAAGTAATCCAGCCTGGAGGCCAGCCCGCGTAGGTCGCCCTGCCCATCGGCATTGCTATCGCAAAAGGCGCGCACATACAGCTCATAGAAAACAGCATTTTTGTACCAGAGGGTTTCATTCATACAAGATACCAAACCTAGCTCATGTTCTAGCTTGCGATAATCTGGGGGCTGGGTTTATCCCTTGACCGCACCCGCCAGCATACCGCGCACAAAGTAGCGTTGGAAAGCGAAGAAGACGATCATGGGCAGCAGCATGGATAAGAAGGCTGCCGCTGTCAGCAGGTGCCAACCGGCACCCAGCGAAGAGACCATGTTGCTGATCTGATAGGTCATCACCGGGTTATTGCCGCCCAGGAATACCAGCGCCACCAGCAGGTCATTCCAAACCCACAGGAATTGGAAGATTGCCAGTGCGGCGATGGCCGGCATGGCCAGTGGAACGGCCAGCTTGTAGAAGGCGGTCCAGTGGGATGCTCCATCCAGGTAGGCGGATTCGAACAAGTCGCGCGGCAGGGTGCCCAAGAAGTTGCGCATCAGGTAGATCGAATAGGGCATGCCAAAGCCGGTGTGGAAAAGCCATACGCCCCAGAAGGTACCGTTCAGTCCCAATTGTGCGTATAGGCGAGAGATGGGGACGAGGGTCATTTGCAGTGGGATGACTTGTAGGCCCACCAGGATGGCGAACAGCCAGTAGCGGCCTTTGAAATCGAGCCAGGCAAAGGCGTATCCGGCAAAGGCCGCAAACAAGATCGGCAGGATGGTGGCTGGGATGGTCACGATCAGGCTGTTGATGAAGGCTCGTCCCATGCCGCGCGGGTTGAGCAGGTCTGAGATGTTGCAGTTCATCCCGGCAGCCTGTGCTCCGGCTTCGCAGTCATCCATGTAATTGTTGGTGCCGCGGTAGCCCACCAGGGCGTCAATATAGTTGTTGAGTGTCAGGCGCGGGGTGACTTCGCCGCCGGCCATTTTCTTTAACTGGGCGGCGATATCAGCCGCTTCTTGAGAAGAAGGCAGTTCAAGCTCGCCCATGTGCGGTTGGCCATCGATTTCTTGGCGCAGCATGCCCAGCAGTTGGATCGAGCGTGGATATTCTTCGATCACAGCCGGGTCACTCAGGTCAGCGGTCGTGATCTTGCTGCCGTCTGGCCCATGGCATTCTCCGCAGTATTGGTTGTACGATTCCATTCCAGGCGGGGCCGACAAGGCCATCCACCAGCCGTTGGTGTTGATTGATTGAACAGGGCGCAGCGAGGTAACCAGCAAGCCAATGGTGGGGACAAGCCAGATGAGCATCAGGCCGATGACTGCCAGGTGCAGGGGCAGGCGGTTGAAGAAACGATTGATACTGCCGCGGGTGATTTTATTCTGGTTCATCTCATCGCCTCCTGTTCCAAGAAGCGGCGAATATTCAGGTACACAAAGGGGATGATCAGCACCACCAGGATCACCGCCACCGCTGTGCCGCGTCCGGTATTGAAGTTGATGTACATCTCGGTATACATGCGGTTGGCAATGACCTCGGTGCCGTAGTTGCCGCCTGTCATCACGTAGACAATGTCAAACAGCTTAAGGACGTTGATCACCATGGTGGTGACTACCACCGTGATGGTGGGCATAATGATCGGCACCATGACCGCCCAAAACACCCGCCATTCGTTGGCGCCATCAACCCGGGCCGCTTCCAGGATCTCTTCGGGCACCGATTTGAGCGCCGCAGCCAGCACGGTCATGCAAAAACCGGTCCAGATCCAGATGCCCACCACGATCAAGGCCAGCGTGTTCAGCCCCGGGGTGGACATAAAGGCCATTGGCTTGAAACCCAGGCCGGTAATAATGGCGTTGAGCAAGCCGATTTGTTTATCTCCTGCGCCATAATCGTACACGAAGCCCCAGATCACGCCGGCCCCAACGAAGGAGATGGCCATTGGCATGAAAATGATGGCTTTTGCCAGTGCCTCATATTTGACCCGTTCGGCCAGGACTGCAAAGAACAGCCCGATCCCTACTGTGCCGCTGACCATGAAAGCGATCCATTTGATGGTGTTGCCGTAGGACGAAGTCCAGAATGTCTGCCATGTGGTCTGGATGGTGCTGGTGTTCAATTCGGCGGTCAGGGCGTAGCGGTAGTTTTCGAAAATGCCCCAGCAGGGCCTGCCTTCTATGCAGGTGGTGCTGGCGGCTTGTGTACCATCCCGGTTCTGAAAGCTGAGCCAGATCGTGGTGAACATGGGGTAAACGATGAAGAAGCCCATCACGATGATTGCCGGCGCCAGGTACCACCACGGCGTCAACCGGCCCTGTTTCATGATTTGGGGAGTAGCATTATTTGCCATGACTTCTGCTCCCGTAAGACTTGCAAAATCTGAAGGAAAGTGAGGAGAGAAGGGGCTGCCCCTCGCTGGGACAGCCCCTCAACTAAGGAGAAGAGACTACTTGTTCAGTGCTTCAGCCTGGACGGCAGCCACGTTGGCGAGGGCAGCATCCAGATCGCCGCCGCTGAGGTAGCTGATGATGGCGGCCCATTCAGCGCTGCCGAAGCCGCCGGGGATGGTGTCGCCGAGGTCAGGGGTGAAGCCGGTGGCGCCGGCGAGCATCTCGGCCTTCTTGAGCAGGGCTTCGTCAGTATAAGCGCTGATGCCAGCCGAGTTGGGGGTAACGTCGAAGCCAGCGGTGGCCCAGGCCTGTCCGCCAGCCTCGCTGCTGAGGTAAGCCACGAGAGCCTGGACAGCAGGGGTGTTGTTGAAAGCCATCATCCAGTCAGAGCCGCCTTGCAGGCCCTGGGCGCCGGGGACGCCGAAGAAATCGTAGTCGGTGCCGTAGGCCAGTTCGGGGTACTGCTTGGCGATCTCGCCGCCGGCGAAGCCAGACTGCTTGACCATCAGGGCAGCGAAGGGATCCTGGAAGACGAGGTAGATGGCATCGAGGAAGCCGGTTTCGAGGGTGCCCTGGGCGCCGCCGACAGTGTAGGCAGCATCAGAGGCCCAACGTCCGTAGATCTCGTAAGCTTGCTTAACGCCGGGGTCATTGTAGGGGATCTCGCCGCTGATCAGGCCCATGACGTAGTCGGGGCCCTGGGTGACGAGCAGGATATCCTGGATGAAGTCAGAGCCGGTCCAGCCGGTGGCGTCGCCGGATTCCATGCCCAGGGACCAGGGCACGTTGCCGTCGGCGACCATCTGGTCGGCCAGGGCTTCGAGCTCATCCCAGGTCTGGGGGACTTCATAGCCGAGGGCTTCGAAGGCCACGGGGCTGTACCAGATGAGGGTCTTGGGGTCAGCTTTGACGGGCAGGCCGAGCCAGGAACCGTCGATGGTGCCGATCTCGCGCCAGTAGGCGGGGTAATTGGCTTCGTTTGCGCCCAGGTCAGTCATGGGGACCAAGAGGTCCTGGTACTGCTCAAGCTGGGTGACGTTGAAGAAGGCAATGTCTGGCGGGGTGCCAGCCTGCACGCGGGTGTCGAGCAGGGCCTGGTCACGTGAAGCTTCGGGCTGGACGACAATGCCGCAAGCATCGATCAGGGGCTGCAAGATCTGGTTCAGGCGTTCTTCTTCATTGCCCGACCACTGGTAGAACATGGTGACCACATCGCCGCTCTG
>CAZWFQ010000128.1:0-7219 GCA_964633225.1 uncultured Anaerolineaceae bacterium | reverse complement strand
TTTAGTTTCCATTTTTTTATTCCTTTTTGTTACTAGGGCGACCATCTACTTACTGATTCCTGGATAGCCGTTGAATGATTTTCCAGGGTCAGCAGAGAGAAAAAAGGCCGCCATTCAATGCAGAATGGCGGCGTGAGATTCAGGCGCAAAACTGGAATTTGTCTAGTTTCATTGTACCACAAAATGCTGCGAAAAACCATCTAAATAATGATAATTTACTCATCACCGACCTAGGATCCTAAGGGTTGATCGGTTTTTTTGGGGGCAGTAAAAGGGAGAAAGCATGCTATACTCAACTCAATCATGCCAGATCTAAAGCGGATTTACCAGACCCAGGCCGGGCAGTACCAGCGCCTGGTGGATCGTGAAGATTACCAGGGTAATTTGCTGCCGGCTATCCAGGCGATTATGCCGTTGGAAGGCCGGGATATTGTTGAGACGGGGGCTGGTACCGGGCGGCTGACGGAGCTGATGGCGCGGCGGGCGCGTTCACTGCGGGCTTTTGACCTGTCGGCGCATATGCTGCAGACAGCCCGGGGGCGGATGGACGCCTTGGGCTTGCGCCAGGTGCGGCTGGCGGTGGCAGATCACCGGGACCTGCCGGTGGCAGAGGCCAGCGCGGACCTGATGATCTCGGGATGGAGTGTGTGTTACGTGGCGTTGGACAGCGGCCCAGAATGGCGGGCGGTGTTGAGCCGCACGCTGGCAGATTACCAGCGCTGCCTGCGGCCTGGGGGCAAGGTCATCTTGATCGAGACGCTGGGGACGGGCCGCCAGCAGCCGCAGCGCATTCCGGTGCTGCGCGAGTACCTGGATTATTTAGATGAAATTGGATTCAAGATGGATTGGGTGCGCACCGACTTCTGTTTTGAAGATGTTCAGCAGGCGCAGGAGCTGGTGCAATTCTTCTTTGGTGAGGAAATGCTGGCTAATCTGCAAGGGCTGATTTTGCCTGAGTGCACCGGGCTGTGGTGGCTGGAGAAATAACCGGAAAGGAGGGGGTTAAGATAAAAGTCATAGATAGTGTAGTACTTTATCACTACCCATTTGGGGTTAACTTTGACACAATGAAATCGTGTGCGTTTTCTGACCGATCAATTTCATAACATCATCAAGGGAGGCATGTAATGAAACACCATTTCCGTATTCTTTTGACATTGGCAACCATTATCCTGTTTGTGGGAATGATCCCCACGGGCAGCGCGCTGGCTGCCAGCAACGATGGTAATGTAGAATGGGATGGCGCCGGGCACCTGCCGGGCAGCAACGTGTGCGGGGAAGAAGCGCTCAATTATCGCTATCCCTCAGGTAACCCATCTAGCGCGCAAAGCGTGGTGCTGCGAGCGCGCAGCTGGCAGGGAGACCTGACGGGCCTCACGCTCTACTACACCACCAATGCCAGTGCGGCCGTACAAGGCGATTGGACTTCAGCCGCACTGAGTTGGGAAGCCAACTGCGGCACAGGCATGGATAGTTGGATCGGTACAATCCCTGCACAGGCCACCCAGGTGTGGTACAAGTTTGCCTATACCGATGGAGCCGACACCGATTGGGTGCGCATCAGCGGAGAAGGTGCAGCCGCGGTCTCAGAAGACGAGGGCGGCTGGGCGACTACCAGCACCACCCTGACCTATACGCCTCAGGCTGTCCCCAATACCGTCTATGTAGACGACGGCTTCAATTCGTCTACCATTGGCTGGGGCTACGACCATTTTGCCACCATCCAGAATGGCATTGACGCAGTGGCGGCGGGTGGAAGCATCCAGTTGGCAGAAGGCACCTACATTGAAAATCCAAGCGTTTCCAACAAGCAGGTGTCGTTTACCGGCGCGGTGGACGGGAGCGGCAATCCCCTGCCGACCATCCAGGGCACACTCACCATCGATCTGCCCGGTGCTGACAACAACTGGAGCGTTGAGAACATCAACTTTATCGCCAACACTTCGTCCATCGCGCTCCTTTCTCTGAAGAATGTCAATGGGGTAACCGTCAGCAACTGCACCTTTGATGGCAATGGCCGTTTCATGGCGACGCCCATCGTAAATGGTATCAATTTTGTGTCGGGGCCGAACGGCAACACGAACGTTGTGGTTGAGAATGCTGTTTTCAACAATGGCCTCTATGTTGCCATCGGCGGAACGGTTGGGCAGCTCACTCTGCGCGATGCGGTGATCTCCAATGTTAAGAGCGGCGTGAACATCCAGAGCGGGGCTACCACCCTGGTGGTGGAGGATACAGATATCAGCGTGATTGCCCAGGGCCCCGCGAGCGATACCTACGGCATCCGATTCGCTTCAGCCGCGGTGGGGTCTGCCGTCAATATGAGCCTCAGCGGTTTAACCATCAGCGTCGACAAGAACGGTTTGGTTGCCGAGCCCGGCACCTATCACGCTGCCATCATCATCCGGGATGGGGCAACGGGGACATTGGATGCTCACCAGACATCGATCCTGGGCGACGTGGTCAACCTGTCTGCACAACCGTTCGACGCGACGATGAACTGGTGGGGAAGTGCCGCTGGCCCGGCTGCCGGGCAGACCACGGGAGACGTGATCTCTTGCCCGTGGCTGGATGCCGTTCCTGGGGTGGGCAGCGCTGCCGGCGACACGGTCAGCAATGTCGATACCGGCGAAACATTCTGCACCATCCAGGCAGCCATTGATGACGCCGATACCGTTGCCGGGCATACCATTGAAGCAAGCGCAGGAACCTACACCGAAACGATCACAATCAACAAGGCTGTGAGCGTGACCGGCGAGGCGGGCGCGATCATCGATGGCGGCGGCAGCGGCACAGTGGTCAGCATTAGCGCCAATGACGCCACGCTGCAGGGATTCACCGTTCAGAATTCGGGTACGGGCGCAACGGACGCAGGTGTGAACCTGACCTCGGTCAGCGGGTGCACGGTGATTTCCAACACCGTCACTGGTAACGCCAACGGCATCCTGGTGGTGCTCGCTTCTGGCAATTTCGTCACCGGCAACACGGTGGACGCCAACGCATCCTATGGCATTGCCGTGGTTGCGGGAACGGGCAACACCCTTGACCTGAACACCGTGACAGGCAACGGCCTGGATGCCATCGCGTTGGATAACGCCTCGGTGGTTGGCGGCCCTGTTGATGTGGGTTCCACCGGCAACTTCATCCAGGGCAACGTAATCACCAGCAATCACGATGGCATTTTCTTGGGTGAAAATTGCGATGGCAACCTGATCACAGATGGAAATCAATTGACCAATATTGCCAGCACCGGCATCAGCGCCTGGCGCTCAGATGGACACACCATCACGGGCAACACCATCAGCGGCGCGGCGACTGCTATCCGGCTGCTGGGATCATCTAACAACACCATCACCGGCAACCTCATTACCGGCAATGAGGTGGGCGTGAAGGTTGACGCCAGTTGGCAGGTGGGGGTGTGGTACCAGAGTGCCAACAACACCATCAGCAACAATGATCTGTCTGGCAGCACAACCCTGGCTGTGGCGTGTGGTGCTGAACAGACCGACGTGGTGGACGTATCGGGCAACTGGTGGGGTTCGGCTGACCCTGCCACGGTGAGCGCTGCCGCCAATGGCGGCATCTACGTGGATTACACCCCCTGGCTGGAAAGCGGCACCAACGCCGCTACCGATTTCGGCTTCCAGGGCGATTTCGCTAACCTGTGGGTAGATGATGACAGCCCGCAAAGCGGCACGCTAGGGCGCATTCAAGAGGGCGTGGACATGGTCTCTGGCAGCACGGTGAACGTGGCTGCTGGGACGTATGTTGAGCAGGTGATCATCAACAAGGATTTGACCCTGCTGGGTGAGGATCAGGCTACAACGACCATCCAGGCCTTTGCCAGCATGCCAGTCTGTTTTGCCGTCCCCGCAAATACTCGTCCGGTGGTTTGTGTGCTGAATGCTGAGGCCACGATCGACGGCTTTACCGTGGATGGGTTGGGGTTGGGCAACAGCAATAACCGTTTTGTGGGTGTTGCTTTCCATAATGCTGGCGGCACGCTGCAAAACAGTACTGTGCTTGATATTCGCGATACCCCGCTCAGCGGCGCTCAGCATGGTGTGGCGGTTTATGCCTACAACATTGATGGCACAGCGCGCACCGTTCATGTGCTGGATAATACCATCAGCGGCTTCCAGAAGAACGCCATGGCGCTCAACGCCGGCGACACCACACCGCTGACAGTTGATGTGCAGCGCAATCTGGTGACGGGGGCTGGGGTGACCACGGTGACGGCGCAGAACGGCATCCAGGTGTTGACGATCCTGGGCGGCGGTGTGGTACAAGATAACATCATTGATGGGATTGCCTACGACGGCCCAACGTATGGTGCCAGCAGCATTTTGAATTACTATTCGGCTGACCTGGATATCATTGGCAATACCATCACCGGGGCGCACCTGGGCATTTACAACATCGATGGCGCCGGTTTGATTGCAGAGAATGTGATGACCGTCATCGCGGCGGGCGACTCTTCATCAGGGATCATCGCCACCGATCCTCCGCAGGTCCTCCCTTCGCCTTATGCTGATAGCGCGAAGGCGCCAAAGACGCCCGGATTGATGGGAATGGGCCTGGATGCGCTTTTGGGCCTGGAAGTGTTCGATAACACGCTGGTTTTCAGCGGCACGGTGAACACGAACAGCTTTGGCATTGCCGCATACGGTGGCTACAGTGATAATGACCTGGCGATCAATGTACACCATAACCTGGTGACTGGTTTTGAGTATGGGTTGGTGTTCGATCAATGCGATCCAGCCCTCGGAGGCTGCGCTGCGGGCAACTATACCGCCATTTCAGCGGCGAGCAATGACCTGATCAATAGCACCACGGGCATCTACCTGGGCAGCCTGATCACAACCACGGTTGTTCCAGAGATCCATCACAACCGCTTCTATAGTGACTTGCCCACGGCCGTGGGCTTGGAGAACAACATATCCCAATCGGTTACAGCAGAAGATAACTGGTGGGGCTGCAACGAAGGCCCGGCAGATGGTACCTGCGTAGGCGCAACTGGGCTGGTGGACGCTGATCCCTGGCTGGTGATGGCAGTCAACGATCTGCCCGATACAATGGATCCGATGGGGACCGGCACTCTTATCGCTGACCTGACCGGCAACTCGGTCGGCACGCCTCCGGTATTGGCGGGCTACCTGCCAGAAACGGTCCTGGTGGGCTTTACGCCGCCGGAGCAGATGGACCCAGACAGCGACTTGCTGAGCATGGACCTGGCTGAGACAACCTTCACTGCGCCGCTTACGGCAGGGACGGTTAGCGCCTGTGCGGTGCTGGACGGCGAGGCCGTTTGCCAGGATGTAACTGTTGATGCGGCCGCGATCACCTGGGCAGATGATGGCTGGATTGGGCTGGCGGACGGCACGGTAGTGACACCGACCTTCCCAGCCGGCGCCGGTACCCATATCATCGGCTATGATGCCTTTGCCACCATCCAGGGGGCCATCGGCTCGGTGACCGATCCTGGCACCACCTACGTGATGATAGGTACTTATCCCGAGGTGGGGCAGATCGTGATCAACAAAGACCTTACCCTGGTGGGGGAAGACCGCGATACAACCATTGTCCAACCCACTGCCAATACCGGTAGTTCAGGTGACGCTCGCGGCTGGTTCCTGATCCCTGCTGGGAGGAATGTGAGCATCTCAAACCTGACGCTGGATGGCGCAGGTTACAACATCATGCAGGGCATTCGTTTCCAGGGCACAGGCTCCATCTCAAACAACAATATCCAGAACATTGTTTATCCTGGATACAATGGTCTGGGCATCTCTATGTTTGGGAACGTGACTGTCTTGAACAACACGTTTACCAATATCGGTCGCGTGGGTGTGATTGCCTATGGCAGCGGGGTGAGCTCTGCCTTGATCGAAAACAACACCTTCGTTGGTAAAGGCGCCGGCGACTGGCTGGATTATGCTGTTGAGCTGGGCAGCGGTGCGGTGGCCACGATTCAAGGCAATACCATCACCAATAACCTGGGAGTGGCCTCTTCTGATGGTTCGGCTTCGGCTGGCATCCTGATCACTACATACTATGGCGCAGGCACCTCGGGCACCATTCTTGAAAACACCTTTGTGAACAACAGCATGGGCATTGCGGTTGGGGTTGATGCCGCTGATACAAGCTCGGTGGTGGCTCACTTCAACCGTATCGTTGGCAATGAGTATGGCGTCACCAGCACAGGACCAGCGGTCGATGCCACCAACAACTGGTGGGGCTGCAACGAGGGGCCGGTGGGCGCAGATTGCGATACGGCGGATCTTTTAGCAGATGCCGATCCGTGGCTGATGCTGGCGGCGGACTTCGATCCCCTGGGGCTGCTCGTCAACGCAGATGGCACGTTGAGCGCCAACCTGCTGGAAAACTCGGCTGGCGAGACCCCGGCAGGCGGTTTCGTGCCCGATACTACCCCGGCAGTGTTTACCGCCACCCTGGGCAGCTTTGATCCGGCTGCAAGCAACTTCATGGATGGCGAGACGCTCTCTACCTACACTGCCCCAGCCACACTCGGGACGGATAATGCCTGCATCGCGGTGGATAACGAACAGGTTTGCTTCACGGTGGAGGTGGTTGATCAGTTTGCCCTGACCGACCTGGACCTGTGGCAAACCACCGTTGTGACAGGTACCTGGACCCAGGTGACCGGCACCTACACCGATGGCTTCACCATGACCCTCGATACGACGGTGGAATACTACTACCTGGATACCGAGAACATCACCGCCAACCACACCCTGGCCGACGGTGACCATCCCTTCTACCTGATCACCGATACCGTCCCAGGTGGCTTCTATGACTACTGGGCAGCCAAGGGTGTTGTATCAGGTGCTAGCGGCTGGATGGGCGCTATGTGGGAGATCATCAGCGGGAATGAGCCCATGTTCTACCTGAAGGTGACTGGCAGCACAGACTACGTGCTGGTGGATGGCTTTACCCGCCTGACGGGCCGCCCTGATGAGCCGCTGAAAGTCAACGGCAGTTACTGGCCCGGCACCTATGCCTTCGCCGGTGAAGTGACGGATATATACGGTCTGACCGATGAAGTGACCGTCGAAATCACCTTCAATGATATCCCGGTCGCCGAAGATCAGACCGTCATCACCGACGAGGATATTGCGGCAAGCTTTACCCTGACCGCCACCGACTTCTACCCCGGCAGCCTGGTCTGGACCCTGGGTGATCCGGCCAACGGCACGCT
>CAZWFQ010000127.1:5236-7247 GCA_964633225.1 uncultured Anaerolineaceae bacterium | reverse complement strand
ATTGAGAAAGTGATCATTGGAAAGCGCCACCCGGTTGAACTGGCGGTAATCAGTTTGCTGTGCCAGGGTCATTTGCTGATTGAAGATGTGCCCGGCGTGGGTAAGACTGTGCTGGCGCGCAGCCTGGCACGTTCGCTGGGATGTGCATTCAGCCGGATCCAGTTTACACCGGATATGCTGCCCAGTGACGTGACGGGTGTTTCGATCTATAACCAGGTCAGCGGCCAGTTTGAGTTTCGCCCTGGCCCGGTGATGGCGCAGATCGTTTTGGCAGACGAGATCAACCGTGCCACGCCCAAAACGCAGGCCTCTTTGCTAGAAGCCATGGAAGAGCAGCAGATCACTGTTGACGGGCAAACGCACCCCCTGCCGCGCCCGTTCATGGTTCTGGCGACGCAGAATCCAATTGAGTACGAGGGCACCTTCCCGCTGCCAGAAGCACAGCTAGACCGTTTCTTGGTGCGTTTACGCCTGGGCTATCCGGAGTTAGAAGATGAAATTAACGTTTTGGAACGCCAGCAGTTCCGTCATCCGGTGAACGACCTGAAAAAGGTGGTGACAGAGAAAGAGTTGATGGAGGCGCAAGAAAAGGTCAAATCGGTTTTTGTGGCTCCGATGGTTAAACGTTATATTGTTGATCTGGCGCGGCAAACCCGCCAGCACCCTGAGGTATACCTGGGTGCCAGCCCGCGCGGCAGCCTGGCTTTATACCGTACCGGGCAGGCTCGGGCGGCGATGCAAGGGCGTGATTTTGTGCTGCCGGATGATGTGAAGGCGTTGGCAAAGCCTGCCCTGGCGCACCGCGTGATCTTGGGACCAGCGGCGCGTTTGCGTGATTTGACTGCCGAGCAGGTATTGGATGAAATCTTGACCCGTGTTCCGGTCCCAGGCGGGGATTTTAAGGGCGATCACTCGGTATGACCACTGGGCAGCGCGTTGTTTTCGTGCTGCTATTGCTTAGCCTGGCAGCAGGGATTGCTACCGGTGGTCAACTTTACTACCGGCTGGCTTTCTTTTGGGGATTGTTATTCTTTGGCAGTTGGCTTTGGTCTGTATTGGCGGTGCGCTATATCGGTTTCCAGCGGTCGGCGCGCACGCTGCGCGCCCAGGTGGGGCAGATCTTTGAGGAGCGGTTTGAAATTCACAACAACTCTTTCTTGCCGCGCCTGTGGTTAGAGGTTCGGGATAATACGACCTTGCCGGGTTCGGATGGCTCGCGCGTCTTAACCCTGATTGAAGGGAAGCTGTCGCGCTCGTACCTGGCGCGCACGCGGCTGGTGCAGCGAGGCGTCTTCCCGTTAGGCCCGACGACGTTGGGCTCGGGCGACCTCTTTGGATTATTCCCAAAAAGTATCTCTGTGCCAGCCAAAGATTCGCTGTTGGTCTATCCGATGATGGTGGATGTGCACGCTTTCCCCAACCCGCCCGGGCTGCTGCCCGGTGGTGAAGCGCTGCGCCGCCGAACGCACCAGGTGACGCCCAACGCCTCGGGCGTGCGCGAGTATGTGACCGGTGACCCCCTCAACCGGATCCATTGGATGAGCACCGCCCGGCGAGGCAGGTTGATCGTGAAAGAGTTCGAGTTAGATCCAATGGCAGATGTGTGGGTCTTTTTGGATGCAGAAAGAGCAGTGCAGGCGGCTCTGCCGAGCAAACTTGAACGATCTTCTCCCGACGATCTGTGGCGGCGGTCAGAGAAGATCTCGCTGCCGCCTTCGACGGAAGAGTACGGCGTGAGTATTGCGGCTTCTTTGGTGCGCGATTACCTGCGCCGGGGCCGGGCTGTGGGCCTGGTGAGCTCAGGACAACAGGTGACCCTGATTGCACCAGACCGGGGCGGGCGGCAGTTGGGAAAGATCCTTGAGGCTCTGGCTTTGTTGAAGGCCGATGGCCGTTTGCCGCTGCGCGCGCTGGTGGAGACCCAGGTAAAACATATGGTACGCGGCAGCACGGTGGTCTTGATCACGCCTTCGGTTGACCGGGATGTGCCCCTGGTAGCCGATTATTTGTT
>CAZWFQ010000127.1:0-5136 GCA_964633225.1 uncultured Anaerolineaceae bacterium | reverse complement strand
TCCCATAGCCCTGCCGCAATCTGGCGATACTGTGGCTGCCCTGCCAGGCGCTTCAGCCAGGCCAGGTCGTTTTCAAGGAGGGCGATCTCCATTTCTGAGGCGGTGTAGATGCAGGCCACTTCGGGCAGGCGTTCGGTTTTGGCCAAGGGGTAGGTGGTGCCTTCGACCAGGGCAAAGGGGGTCATTTTGAAGAGCCCGGCCAAGAGGGTGATGGTGCGTTCTCCAGGAATGCTGAGATCCATTTCGATGTGCGAAACAGCCACGCGCGAGAGGGCCAGGCGCGCGGCCAGGTTCTGTTGGGTCCAGCCTTGCGCCTGGCGTAAGCCGGCGATGCGCTTTCCGATACTTTCTTCGGTCATGCGTTTATTGTACCCGAGGAATACCAATTGTCTGCTAAGTGGCTTAGCAGACAGGCGGGCAATCCCCTGGTATGCTTGGGGTAGAAAGGAAACAATAACATGACAGTTAAACGTGCATTGATCACAGGCATCACAGGACAGGATGGTTCGTACCTGGCAGAGTTCTTGCTGGAGCAGGGCTATGAGGTGATTGGCATGGTGCGCCGGTCGAGTACGATCAACTTTGAGCGCATTGAGCACATCCAGGACCAGTTGACCCTGGTTTCTGGCGATTTGATGGATCAGATCTCTCTGATCAACATCCTTGAGGAGCACCGCCCAAGTGAGATCTACAACCTGGCGGCGCAGTCTTTTGTGCAGACTTCGTGGTCGCAGCCGGTATTTACCGGCGAGGTGACGGGGTTGGGCGTGACGCGGGTGCTGGATGCGATGCGCATTGTGGATCCAGACATCCGTTTTTACCAGGCCAGCTCGAGCGAGATGTTCGGCAAGGTGCGCGAGGTGCCGCAGACCGAGCTGACGCCCTTCTATCCACGCAGCCCGTACGGCGTGGCCAAGGTGTATGGGCATTGGATCACGGTAAATTATCGTGAGAGCTATAATTTGTTCGCCTGCTCGGGGATTTGCTTTAACCATGAAAGCCCACGCCGCGGACATGAATTTGTGACCCGCAAGGTGGCGCGGGCTGCGGCGCGCATCAAGCGCGGCCTGGAAAAAGAGCTGCACCTGGGGAATATCGACTCGCAGCGCGATTGGGGCTATGCGCCCGATTACGTGCGGGGGATGTGGCTGATGCTGCAGCAGGACCAGCCGGATGATTATGTGCTGGCAACTGGACGGACGCATACCGTGCGGCGTTTTGTGGAGCTGGCATTCGACTGCGTGGGGTTGGACTACCAGCAGTACGTCAAACTGGATCCGGCTTTTATGCGCCCGGCGGACGTAGATATTTTGGTGGGCGACCCAAGCAAGGCCAAGCAGAAAATGGGCTGGGAAGCCAGCACAACCTTTGAGAAACTGGTTGAGCTGATGGTACGGGCTGAGTTGGAGATGATTGGCGCTGAGGATTGAGCAGAACATGCTATAATCGCGGCATCATGACTGGACATTTACTCAACGCTCAACAACGTCAAAATCTGGAAGAACAGCTCTACCATCTACCTGAGATCCTGCGCCGCAGGGCAAGGCTGCTGTTGTTATACGATGATGGCTTGACCACTTACCAGGCGTCCCAAGAGACCGGCTACTCTCGCAGCCAGGCGCGCCATTGGAAGCACCAATTCCAGGTAAGTGGTTTTGCCATTTTGCCCGGCCTGAATGAGGCAGAAGCGATTGACCTGGACGATACACCGCTGGATGGTGAGGCGGACCTTTTCATGGCGGAAGAGGAAGAAACAGAGGCTGCGCTTGATTTGCCGTACCCGCAGCCCATGGCAGCGGCTGGCATCCTGGTGGAGGATGGCATGGCAGAGGCGGGGCGCAAGGTGTGGTGCCTCAATTTTGCCGAAATGTTGGCGCATGAAGATGGCACCCGGCTGGGAGAAGAGATCGAAGCGCTGCACGATATGCGCGTAGCCACGCGGCGCATGCGCAGCGCGTTCGATGTGTTTGGGTCTTATTTCAAGGACAAGGCAGTGCAGCCTTATCTCAAGGGGCTGCGCCAGACTGGCCGGGCCCTGGGGCGGGTACGGGACCTGGACGTGCTGCTCGAGAAGGCCGCCGCATACCAGGAGGCTGTGGGTGTGAACACACCGGGCAGCCTGGAACCGTTGTTGGAGAATTGGCGGCAGCAGCGTGATGCCGCCCGCCAACGGATGCTGTCTCACTTGGGCAGCCAGGCGTACCTGGATTTCAAGAGTACTTTTAACCGCTTTGTGCAAACGCCTGGACTGGGGGCGCGGCAGACCAGGCCAGACCAGGTGGAGGCGGCTTACCGGGTGCGGGATGTGGTTCCAATGATGATCTACCAGCGCCTGGCGGCTGTGCGAGCTTATGATGCGGTGCTGGACACGGCTTCCTTAGTGCAACTGCATGCCCTGCGGATTGAATTCAAGAAGCTGCGCTACAGCGTGGAATACTTCCGCGAGGTGTTGGGCAGCGAAGCGCGGGCTGTGATCGATGATCTCAAGAAGATGCAGGATCACCTGGGCGACCTGCATGACGCCGATGTGGCCTGCCAGTTATTGGGGGATTTCTTGAAGACCTGGGAAGACAGCCAACGCTTGCAGCCGCTGGCAGAACGCCAGAGCCCAGAAACGATCCTGGCTTACCTGGCCTACCAACATACTGAGCGGCACCGCTTGCTGGTCACCTTCCCGCAAGCCTGGGAATCCTTTAACCAGCCTGAGTTTCGCCAGAACCTGGCGCAGGCGATTGCGGGCTTGTAAGTTCCTGCGGATGATAAAAAAGAGGCGGTGCCGAAGTGAAGTGAACCCTTCTGGGTAGACACAAAAAGAAAGCAGCCTCAAAGGCTAAACGACTAACTGGACAGGCACCTTACCTGGTAGGGTGTCTGTCTTGTTTTCAATTGTATCCTTTCATGGTTATAAAAGTAAATGTATTCGTCGACCACTTGCCTGGCTTCTTCGTAGGTGGGGGTTTTGATGGGGCGCAGGGCTTCTTCTTTCAGGTGACCGAAGAAGTTCTCCATGGGAGCGTTGTCCCAACAGTTAGCCCGCCTTGACATGGAGGGCGTAATGTTGTATTGTTGGGTCAGGACATGATACGCCTGCGAAGTGTATTGATGCCCTTGGTCACTGTGGAGGATCAGTCCATCAGTGACCACTTCTTTTTGATGGGCTAGCTTCAGGGTTCGGGTGACCAGGGCCACCGAAGGGGATGGGCTCATCAGGTGGGCAACGATAAAGCCATCATACAGATCTTTGATGGTGGACAGGTAAGCCCAACCTTGTTGGGTAGCCACGTAGGTGATATCCGTCACCCACTTCTGGTTGGGTCGGCTGGCTCGAAAATCCCGGTTGAGCAGGTTCTCATAGCGGTGATAGGTGTCCAATTGGCTCATTTTGCGATACAGCTTGTGCCGACGAGCCACAGAATGGATACCCAGACAGTTCATCAGCCGGAGAACTGCCTTATGGTTGATCACCAGCCCCCGTTTCTGGCGTAACCACAGATCGATCCGCCGGTAGCCATAGGTTCTTTTGGAAGCTTCATACGCTTCCAAGATCAGTTTTTGGCGCTCTGCATCTCGCTCTGGCTGATCCATGCGCTTTCGCCAGACGTAATAGGCAGCTCGTGAAATCCCGAAGAAGGCACACATCCCGTTCACGGGGTATTCCTTCCGGTAGTGTTCGATGACCCGATATTGTGCCTCACGAGCATAGCTGTGCGCAACTCGGAGTGGAATTTTTTTAGCAGCGCATTCTCCATCCGTAGCCGTTCGATGGTTTCCTGTCCTGCCTGATCCTTGCTTGGCCGCCCGATCGGCTTGTGAAATGCCAGTTCGCCTTCTCGACGGTAGGCTCGATACCATGCCTCGATCCGGCCCGCTTTCCGAATCTCCAACTGCTCGGCCACTTGGGCATAGGTTAGCCCGTTTTGTTCATGCAGATGGATGGCCAGCAGCTTGGTTTCTAAGCTGTAATGCGTCATTCCCTTTGTTCCTGACATAGAAAAAGCACCTCCTGCTTCAATTATCGCATGAGGTGCTTTCTTTTTATGTCTTGTTTTTGGGGTTCAGTTCAAAGCACCGCCTCTTTTTTGTTTCTTATTGCTGCTGTTGGATCCTGTTACTCACCAGCGTTCTTGAAGGTGATGGGCAGGAAGATCGTGCGCCAAACAGCCATCTGGAAGCTGGCATCATCCGTGCCGCTGCCCGAGCTGTGCTCAAAGGTGGCGGTGTTGGTGATGGTTGCGCCAGATTGGGCCGACCGGCTGACGGTGGCGGTGAAGATGAGCGTGTATGCGTCTTCGGCGGCAACCGTGACGGTGATATCCACGTCCTCGCCAATCAGGCTGGCAGGCAGGGTGTCCACAATGTGGACATCCTGCGCTTCCACCAGGCTGGTGTTGGCTACAGAGATGGTGTAGGTGACCACATCACCGATGTTGACCGGGCCGCTGCCGGTGTCGACGTCTTTGGTGATGCTCAAGACCGGGTCATCGATGACATCGGCGACGACGATGGTGACGGTGGCGACGTTGGAGTCGAGCTCGCCATCATTGACCGTGAAGGTGAAGGTGTCGGTGCCGAACCAGTCCGCGTCGGGGGTGTAGGTCAGGTCGGGGGCGATGCCGCTGAGCGTGCCATTGGCCGGGGTGCCGAGCGTGTAGGTCAAGAGGGTGCTATCTACATCGCTGGCGACCAGGGTAAAGTCCACGGCAACGTCTTCGTCGGTGCTGGTGTCCAGGTTTTCTGCCACGGGGGCGTCATTGACCGGGGCGACAACGATGGTGACGGTGGCGACGTTGGAGTCCTCAGTGCCGTCATTGACGGTGAAGGTGAAGGTGTCGGTGCCAGACCAGTTTGCATCCGGGGTGTAGGTCAGGGCCGGAGCGGTGCCGCTGAGCGTGCCATTGGCCGGGGTGCCGAGCGTGTAGGTCAAGAGGGTGCTATCTACATCGCTGGCGACCAGGGTAAAGTCCACGGCAACGTCTTCGTCGGTGCTGGTGTCCAGGTCTTCTGCCACGGGGGCGTCATTGACCGGGGCGACAACGATGGTGACGGTGGCGACATTGGAGTCCTCAGTGCCGTCATTGACGGTGAAGGTGAAGGTGTCGGTGCCCGACCAGTTCGCATCCGGGGTGTAGGTCAGGG
>CAZWFQ010000126.1:0-7555 GCA_964633225.1 uncultured Anaerolineaceae bacterium | reverse complement strand
CTGTTGCTGCAAGTGCAGTGATTTCAGGAACATCCTCGAATTTTCTGAAGTTATCAATGGTGTGTACATCTTTTCGGGCGATATCTTGCAAGTTATTGTAGCCATTCCGCCGCCTACTACCACCCTCACCCCCAAGAGCTCAAACCAAGCGCGCAAGCCCTCAACTGTGGGGTTGCTCAATCCCGCTTCTACATCTGCTCGAAACTCAAGCATATTTGAGATAACATCTTCATTAAGCTTGGTTTCACTCAAGGCATTTGTTAGCGCATCGCGGCGCGCGCAAAGGGCGTTATATCGGGCGTCAACCTCATCACTATCCTGTTCTAGCTTCTTGCGTACAATGCCCCGCGTGCCTTTGATGGTTTGCGCTATTTCCTCCGCGTCATCCTCCGCCTGCTTGATGAGCTCAATAATTGCCCCAAGTTCATCTTGCTTGGGTTGTGCCTGGGTGAGTTCTAAGGCTTGCGCTTTCCTTAGATTCTCTTCAAAGGTTGCCGGGTCTTTAATCAGGTTGTAAACATAATCCAAAACCAGCCCATCAAGCAAAGCGGTTTTTACCGCCTGTTCATCACAAGGTGATGAATTTTTATACTTTCGCGGACATCGGTAATGATTACGCGACCCAGACAAACAAAGCCCGCATGCGCAGTAAGCCATGCCGCGCAGAAGAAACGGGTGCTTTATTTTGTGGGCTAATAATCGGGCGTTCTTTGTCCGCTGCTCTTGTGCCGCCTGCCAGGTTTCGCGGCTAATGATTGGCGGTACATCAATCTTTATTTGCTCTGATTCGGGCCGCATGCCCCCGCGCCCACGGTTGCCTATAAACTTACCATAGCGCAAAACCCCGCAATAGGTTTCAGTTTTCAAGATTGTATAGACGCTGGTTAAATCCCATTGACCGGCGCGCCGCTTGCGCTTGGCCTTCCAGCCTTTTGACTCGCTTGGGGTTGGTATCCCTGCCTCGGTTAACCGCCTTGCAATGTCACATACGCCCAAGTGCCGGCCCGTTTTATCCCCTTCTACGTAAAGTTTATAGATCATCCGCACCACGCCCGCCTCTGGTTCTTTGGGTGTCAATTCCCCATCACAATAAGTGTAGCCGTAAGGGGGTGTGCCACTGCCTACCGCTTTACCCTCGCTTGCCTTGCGCCACCGCCCCCGGTTTGTTCGCTCTATAATCTTCTTGTGCTCTGTGCCACCTTGCAAGCCCTTGAAGACAAGCAAGATGTCAATATAGCTTTCAATACGCCCCACGTCGCGCGAGTACAATTCTAGACCACAAGCAAGCCATGTTTTCACTGCCACCAGCAAGTTAATAAGGTCACGTGACAAGCGGTCAATATCGTAAATCACAACCGCGTCAACTTCGTGCCGGGCAATCATCTTTTGGAGCTCACCGCCGCCGGGCCTCTGGCTAATGTCTATCATGCCGCTTACATCATCCTGAATAATCCCCACTACATCAAAACCAAGTTGCTTTGCATAGGTGGTGCAAGCTTCAACCTGTGAAGCTAAACTATACCCGTGTTCTTTCTGTTCATCTGTGCTTACTCGTACATAAACCGCCGCTCTTTTACTCATTTTATAAATCCTTTCTATGATTGGTTTGACCGCTCACCATTGCCCACCATGACATGCGAAGGCCCGTTGCCATGATGGGCAAGGCGTGAAGGGTTAAGCCGTCACTGCCTGGGGTCTGCCATCACTGCCGGCCAAAGTACCATCACTTTCTTTGGGTGTACCATCACAACCCGCCTGGGGTGTACCATCACTCTTGCCGGGTGTACCATCACTCACAAGAGCGAAGACGGCCCGGCCATCAATCACACTTACCGTAACACCTGGAAGGGTGAGCATGAGCGCGCCGCCCTCATTCGGTTGTGCCATCACTGCCAGGCCCGCCAATTGACAATAGCTCAATGCGCTTGCCAGGATTGACACCGCTTCTTCTTTGGTGATGGGCTTGCTTGTTCTCTTCATACGCTTCCTTCCTTTCTTCTGGTAGTAGACTAAACTTGCCGCCATAACGGGATTGACGTTTATCTCTTGCTCCCTTGCGCCAGTTCCAAAACTTACCGCGCCGTGTAACCTCAACCCGCCAATCTTGGGCCGCTATGGTGGGGAGTTCTTGGGCGGGTTGCTCTATCCCGCCCCGCTCCCGTTTTTTCTTGAGTCATCCTGTGCGGGCGTGAGCACCTCCGCCGCGTAAGATTGCGCCGCCTGCTGCTTATTGACCGTTGCTCTCAGTTCTGCCAATTCTTCAAGGATTGCATCAAAGAGGGCCGGGTCTTCCTCTTCATCCATCAAGGGCCGGGCGGGTGTACCAGCATCACGCGCCGCACCTGGTATAACCAGGCCGCCGCGCATCGCTTCACCGGTCTTCTCTTCGAGTAGGGCCGCGCCGCGGATGTGGGCCGCCGTTGCCGCGCTAATCTGCTGCTGTGCCTCATACAACACGGATTCACGCAGGCCCGCGGTAAGCTCTTGGGTGTGCCGTTCAATCTCTTGACGTGCATCACCGTAAGCTTTTTCTACAGCCTTAGATATCTGCTGTGCGTTCTCGATCCTGTTTTTAACCGCTGGATCAGTGAAGTGAAAAGCGTAAATTAGGGTGGCATGAGCCAGGGCCGCGATAATCACCGTTGCAACCAAAACCCAACCAAGTGTAGTAGTATCCTCCACTACTACCAATTGTTGCCCCAAGATGAGCTCACCCGCGGCCATGATGATTGCCCCCGCCAGGCCCACAAGAAAGCCAATTCCGCTAATCGCCCATTGCAATGTACCTTTCGCCTGGGTCACAAACTGGACAAACCATACCAGCGCGCCCACGTCAAACAAAACAAGAGTCATTGCCTGAAGGATCGTATTATCTGGAATCAACCTTTGCGCTAATAACCAGGTCATCCAGCCAGTGAACGTGATACATGCCGCGGCGAAGATTAAGCCGCCAATCTTGCCAACTGTGCCTAAGATATCTTTCATTTTGACTTATCCTTTCTGTTGTCAGGGGAGGGTGAGTATAGCCAAATGTAGAATGAAACTATCAGCAGCGCCGCGCCAAAGATGGTGAGCGAAACCAGCAATCCCGCCGCCGGGCGTAGTTCTGCCATCAACACGCCAGCCAGGGCCGCCGCCGAAAACATCACGAGCAGCGCCACAACCAGGCCAGCAAAAAAAGCAGCAAGCATGTAACTTTTATTCATCGTTGCACCTCGCAGTATTGAGTATAAACCCAACCCACCGCGCCGCTTTCGGTTTGCACCTGGATCCAGCCGCCGGCGCTCTTGATGATCATTAGGGTTTGCCCCTCAGTGAGCACCGCCCGCACATCGAAGGATGTACCAGGGCCAGCGCGCAAGTTCAGAAAGCCGCCGGGCGTGCCTGTGCTCACCTTGCACTCTTGCGCCGCTGCTGTGGGCTGTGGGGGCTGTGTGGGGGTTGTGGTGGGGTTGGGTGTGTTGGTTGTTATCACCGCCGCTTGTGGGGTGGGGGTGATGGTTGCCAGGGCCGGCCATGCCGCCGCCTGGGATTGGATCGTACAGGCCAGCAGCGCCAGGGCCAGCACAACAAGGGGAATGGTTCTGTATCTTTGCATATCTATCCTTTCCGGGCCATTGGCCCAAACAAAAAACGCTATCCCGTTGCCAGGATAGCGTTCGAAGTCTTGCCCTATGATAAAATAGGTCAATCCTTGCGCCGTCTATCCCGGCGTTCGGGTGAGGGTCGTGCGAGTGTTACCAGCACTTTCACGGCCCATTATCGGGGGTAAGGTGTAACGCAAGCGTTACACACTCATTATATCACGAATCGGTTTTCTTTCTCTTTGGTTCAGGCCCAAAACCTTCAGTTTCGATGTAGGATAGAATGGATTGGCGGTTTATGATCCAATCCCGCCCCCACTTCTTAGATTCAACCTTGCCGGCCCGTGCTAACCGTCTAACGTGTTGAACGTTATAACCAGTCAGCGCCGCCGCCTCTTTCGATGTAAGCCAATCGCCCAAAGGTGTCATGCTCATAATTTTACACCACCTTTCGCCGTGCTCGCTATTCAATTGTAAAGGTTCAATTTCACATTAACAATTCACAAAACTCAGATTAAACCGCTTGCCTTGAGCAGGATTTCAGCCACGCGCACCTTTAACTTCTCATCCTTGCTCGCTCTGAGACTCTCAAGCAGGACGGCCAGGGCCTCAGGTGTACACTGGACAAACGCCCGGCGCTCTTTGCTCAATTCTGGATTCAATAGCCATTCCAGATCGTTAGAAGAATTTTTTTTCTCTTGAACGTTTGGGGGTTGTTTGGCAGTCATGGGTTAGACTCCTCTCATGGGGGTATAAATAGGCCGCCCGCGCAAATGGCGCTTTAGGGCTTGCCGATAAACAAACGGTAAAGTATCAAGACCCGCCGCCAGGCTTGAATCATTGCCCCCAAGTTCAGCCCAAAGGCCGGCCGCGTCAATTTTGCGCAGGTCATCACGCGCTTGAAAAATGGGCCGCTGGATGTCTAAAATCCGCCGGGCCAGGTCGCCCAAATGGGTGTAAACATCTGGCCCGCCTGCCTGGATTGCTGCCGTAACATCGGCGCGCCATGCCGTCATCTGGACAACCGCCAGGGCCAGGGCCGCTTTAACCGCCTCAATCACCGCGGCACGGGCCGCCTGCTCTGCTTCCACCTGGGCCGCTTCCTGCTTAGCTTGCACTTCGAGCAGGGCGGGCAGTTCACCCGCAAGGGCGTGTAAATCCTCAAGCTCTTCAAGGGCCAGCGCGGCGCGCCGGGCTTGCAAAATCTTCTCTTTAAGTTCATCCATAAAAGCACCTCCGGTTTTTGGGTTCTGGTTTTTGTTTTTAGGTTTTAAAAATTTCGCGCGCTTGGAGCGCATTGCTTTTAAATTCATTGCTTAGATTCATAGATTCGTTGTCCCCCGTATGACAAGGGGGTTTGTCCCCCGTGTGCTAAGGGGGGGTTGTCCCCCGTGTGACAAAGGGGGGTGAGCCAGGGCGGGCGGGTTCTGGTTTGGTTTCGCTCCCCGCTGTGCCTGGGTCGCTCTGCTGCTGCTCTTGGGCAAGGGTGCGAAGCTCGCGCCCGCGGGCCGCTGCCTGCCGTAAAATCTCAATTATCAGGTCGCTTGTTATGGTGGGGGTTGTGGCGGGCGTGGTCATGCCGTCACCGCCTGGGGGTGCTCTTGGGACTGGATCGCGGGCGCTTCATCCTGGGTGAGTAGGCCGCGGCGCGCTTTCGGTTTGTCAGCGTCGCGCATGGTTTCAAGTAGGTTCTCCCATAGGATCAAGTCGCCATCAACCGTTAAATATCGTTGCCCATCGGTTAAGGCTATGTAGATTGTTTTTGCCATCCTGCCACCTCCAAAACAAAAAGGCTGTACACTGTTATTAGTGTACAGCCCGTAAACCAGAAGTTTTAGTTAGTTTCTGGCAGTTTTGGTAAGTTTAGTCTAGCTTACCTGCCTCGCCCGCCTTGATAATATCCGCCAGGGTTTCAGCGGATACAACCAATCCGCATTGGTTGGTAAGCCACCTTGCCAGTTCAGCATACCCCTTAACACCTTTACCCCACTCCGGCTTAACCCGCTGCCAGCGGGCGCGCCAATCGTTAAGCCGCTTAATCTGTTTTGGTATGCGCACACTCACGCCCGCCTGCTCTGCCGGCCCGGTTTGACCCTCCTCTAAGAATGCCCGCGCCGCCTGCTCTGGCACCCAATCATCGGGTGATATCGGCTTACCACTAAGATAATCATCATTGCTATAATCATCACCGAAAATTTGAGCAAGGGCTTTTTCGGCTTGCCGTTCATCTGTGCCCGATGGTTTGACATCCAGCCCTAAGGCCGCTAGTTCTCTAATCAATCCCTGCCAGGCATCACGGGCCAGCTTATCACCGCCCATTCTGCCAGCCGTAAACCCGATTTCTGTTAAGCCGTTGCCAACCTCCCGCGCCGTGATTAGCGCATTGCCAATCATCCAGGCCGCCCGTGATGGGGTTTCACCCTTGAAGTGCAACTTATCGCCCATCTCATGTTTGATGTTGCTAATCGTATGCTTAAGGTCTGTGCTTACTGTAAACATTATCCACGCTCCATTCTATATCCCGCCTGGGGAGCATGTTATAATCCGCTCTGCCAGGCCGCCTATATCGGCTTGACTATCCGCCCGGATGGTTCGCCCCATCGCGGGCGGTTTAATTACTTACTCCAACTTTACCCCTTGATTAGCAACCGCCGCCGCTTCTACGTACCTCAAGGGCATAGCGGGCGAAGACCAACCCCCCGCATCTTGTAAGCGGTCTATGGGTGTGCCATTGCGCGCTGCCTGGGTTGCCCAATAGTGTCTACAATCATGCGCGCTTAAGCCCTCAACCCCCACGGCCCGCCCCAAGTGATAAACCCGCTTAGTGATTGCCCGTTCACTCATGCCCGGCCCGGTCAATGTACCCGCCGCTGCCTTGCCTTGCTTCTTGCTTGCGCTCATGCGCCATAATCCCCCAATCGCGGGCGCGTCTTGCTCAAAGTAAGCGCGGGCCGCTCTCAGGGTGTCAGCCGTCAATTTATGCACCTGAGTTTTGTCAACTTTTTGGCGGTAAAAAGTCAGCCGGCCCGCTTTCAGGTCAAAGTCGGTCACGGCCAACCCGGCCACTTCACCGCACCGTAACCCGTGGTCAAGCAGCAGGGCCATAAGCAGGGCATCCCGCCGCCCCTGTGGGGTTTCGGGTTGTGCTTTGAGTGCCGCCGCCTGCTGTGGGGTGAGTACAACCGCCGCCGCCTTTTTGCTGCCTTTACGGGTGGGAAGCTCTGCTGCCTCCCTTTGCCCATTGATTCGCTTGCCTTCCCTACGAGAGAAACCCTCAACCGCTCGAATAAGGGCGTATTCTGTCGGGTCAAGTGTGCCGGCTTTGAGCGCCAGTTTTGCGTAAGTCTTAACCGTGCTCAAGCGCACATTGACCGATGAAACCGCGAAGCCTTGCATCAATTGCCAACGGGCGAAGCCTTCAACCAATCCCCACGTGATACCGCGCCATGCCTCAGGGTTATTTGCCAGGTCGCCAGGTGTCAGGCCCGCCGCGGTCAAGAAGTCAGCGAAGCGGGCTAAGTCGTTATCTTGGCGGGTGATGGTATTTGCCGCCTTGCGCGCTCTGTAATCATCGAAAACATGACGCGCCGCGGCTTGGTTCGCTGCTTGCCCGGCTTGGGCCAGGGCGTCACTTGATGGGCGGGTTATAAGGTCGGTTGTCATAGATTGCACTCCCTTTTTGTCATTGGTTCTTATTTCTATAAATAATAAGTACCTATATTTTACTCAAAACAAAGGGAATGTCAAGTTAAAAGTAAACCGGGCGAATCACTCCGCCCGGCCATTTGCTAGACTTCAAGCGCCACTTGTGCAACCTGAATTGATTGCCCGAAAAGGGCGCTTGCTAGGTCAATCGGGTTAGATGTGAGGGCCAGCCGCCAGCATGGTTTCAAGCTCTTCGCCTGTGTACACGTTTTCGAATTTTCTGAAGTTATCTATAAAGCGAGATGCCAGGCTGCGATAGCGGTCAG
>CAZWFQ010000125.1:0-7629 GCA_964633225.1 uncultured Anaerolineaceae bacterium | reverse complement strand
GTGCCCCCAACGAGGTTCGAACTCGTGTTTTGGCCTTGAGAGGGCCACGTCCTGGGCCACTAGACAATGGGGGCAGAGAGACAGGATTTTACCATTTTCCGGGCCGGGCGTCAATTGTTGGTTAAGATTCTGATCAGGGCTTGAGGGGCAGGGTGAAGGCGAAGCGGCTGCCGACACCGCCGGGGCCGGGCTCGGCCCAGATGCGCCCGTGGTGGGCTTCGACGGCGAGGCGGCAGTAGGAGAGGCCCAGGCCAAAGCCGCGGCGGGCACGCTGGTCGCCGGCAACCTGGGTGAAGCGCTCAAAGATGCGCTGGCGCTGGTCTTGGGGGATGCCGGGGCCGGTGTCGGTGACGCTGACCAGGGCTTCGGCGGCTTGCAGCTCTACCGCCACGGTGACGGTGCCCAGGTCGGGGGTGTACTTGAGGGCGTTATCCACCAGGTTCTGCAAGACGCGCTCCAGCTTGTCGCGGTCGGCCAAAACGAGGGGCAGATCGGGGGCAAACTGCTTGCGGATGGTGACCTGGCGCTCGGCAGCGACGAGCATGCGCCCGGTGACGGAAGTGACCAGCTCAACCAGGTCGAGGGGGGCAAAGTGGAACTGGGCTTCGCCGGCTTCCATGCGCGAAACGTCTAAGAGCGATTCTACCAGGCGCATCAGGCGCTCGCTGCTGGAATGGGCCACATCCAGCACGGCGCGGTTGGCAGTGAGCACGTCTTCGGGCAGCATCATCTCGAGCATGTTGAGGGCCAGGGAGATGGAGCCGAGGGGGTTGCGCAGGTCGTGGATGATGAGGTCGGAGGTCTCTTGGCGCAGGCGCTGGAGCTCGAGCAGCTCTTGCTTTTCGGTCTCAAGGGCTGAGACCTGGCTGACAAGCTGGCGCTCGCTGGATTCGCCGAGCTTGCGGGCCTGGTCTGAGACGCGCAGGCGGGCACTGAGCACTTCCATGATGCTCATGCCGACGGTGGGGGCGGTTTTGAGCAGGTTGTAGAAGTTCTCGCGGCTGATCTTGAGCAGGCGCAGTTCGGTAAGGGCCACGACAGAGGCAGAGCGGGGCTGGTTTTCGAGCAGGGCCATCTCGCCGATGATCTCACCGGCCTCACGGTAGCCAAGGACGGTGGGGGCTTCGATATCGCCGATGTAGACGGCGGCGCGCCCAGACCAGATGAGGTAAAGGGCATCGCCAGGCTCGCCCTCGCGCACGAGGTATTCGCCCGGCAGGCAGCGCATCTCGCTAAGCAGGTTGCTGCGCTGGCTGCGCTCAATGGAGGCCAGCAGGCGCAAGAAGGGAGAATCCAGGCCGGGGTGATACTCTTCGACCTCAAATTGGGCACAGCACAGGCGTTCGATTTGTTCAGGCGAGAGGATTTGTGGGATCATAGACATATTATACGGCATGTTTTTTGAATCTCGTGGTAAGATGGAAAAATTATGAGACAAATACATTTCTGGCAAAGAATTGGTTGGGTGGCAGCGCTGGCGGTGGGGCTGGGGCTGCTGGTTGGCAGGCCGGTGCGGGCGGCTGAGGGGGTGGTGAAGGCGGTGTTATTCTATTCGCCGAGCTGCGGGCACTGCCATTACGTGATGGAAGAGGTGCTGCCGCCGCTGGCGGAGCAGCATGGTGAGCAGTTGGTGATCTTGACGATTGATATCACCCAGGCGGAGGGGCAGAAGACCTACCGCGAGGCGGTGAAGGCGCTGGCGATCTCTGACGAGCGCCTGGGGGTGCCGACGCTGGTGGTGGGCAGCGAGGTGATGGTGGGGTCAGGCGAAATCCCGGAACGCTTCCCGGGTTTGATCGAGAAATACCTGGCGCAGGGGGGCGTGGATTGGCCGGCGATCCCGGGGCTGGAGGGCTTTTTGGTTCCTCCCACCCCGGCAGCGGCAGCGGCAGCAAGCTCTGCCACAGGAGCGGCGACATCAACCCCGGCGGTGGTATGGCAGGGGCAGCCGGCCCCTACAGGAGCACTGGAGGCCTTTCGGCGCGACCCGCTGGCCAACAGCCTGGCGGTGCTGGGGCTGGTGTTGATGCTGGCGGCGGGCACGCGCACTTTTGTGGAACTGCGCCGGCCAACCAGCCAACCGGTGCCCAAGCTGGTGATGAAGGTCTTCTTGCTGATGGCCCTGGCTGGGCTGGGGGTGGCAGGGTACCTGGCGTATGTGGAGGCCAACCAAAGCCTGGCGGTGTGCGGGCCGGTGGGCGATTGCAACACGGTGCAGCAGTCGGCTTATGCGCGCCTGTTTGGGGTGCTGCCGTTGGGGGTGCTGGGGACGGCGGGCTACCTGGCGATTTTGGCGGGGTGGTGGCTGGCGGGGCGGCCCAAGGCCCAGGCGCAGCGGCTGGGGATCCTGGCTTTGCTGGGCCTGACGGGGGCGGGAACCTTATTCTCGATATATTTGACTTTTTTGGAGCCGTTTGTGATCGGGGCGACCTGCATGTGGTGCCTGACCTCGGCGATCTTGATGACGGGGCTGTTTGTGCTGGCGAGCTGGCTGTACCGGGGAATTATTTTAGGGCCCGCATCTCAGGGCGGAACCAATAGATCAAAACGGCAAAGGCCAACAGAGCGGCGGCGTTGATGCGCAGGGTGACTGGCTCACCCAACCAGCCAGCCAGGTTGCCGGCGATCAAAGAGCCGATGGGGGTGGAACCGAAGAAGACGAGGGTAAAGATGCCCATCACCCGGCCGCGCAAATGATCGGGGACATGCGTTTGGACCAGGGCGTTGGTGATGTTATTGAGCCAGATAAAGGCCCAACCAATCCCAGCCATGACCAAGAGCGAAAGTGGCAGCGAACGGATGCCAGAGAAGATGAAGATGCAGACCGGCAGGCCAAAGCTGCCGATGGTCCACATCTTGCCGCGGATATTGGAATGCCCCAGCGAAGCAATGAGCAAGGCGCCAAGGAGCGAGCCAGCCCCGCGGGCCGAAAGCAAGAAGCCGTTGGTGGCGGAATCGCCGTGCAGGATGTTGACCGCCCAGGCGGGGAGCAGGGTGACCATGCCCAGGCCGAAGATGGTGGTGAAGCCGATGTTGGAGATGAGCATGCGCAGGGTGGGATCGCGCCAGGCATAGCGGAGGCCCTCGCCGATCTCGTCAAGACCGGCAGGCTTTTTCTTGGGGCCATCAGCGGGCTTGAGCTTCATTAATAATAAGGCAATGATGACGGCAATGAATGAAATGCCGTTGATGATGAAACACCAGCCGGGGCCAAACCAGGCGTAGGCCAGGCCGCCGAAAGCCGGGCCGACGACGATGGCGGAGGTGAACATGGCGGAATTGAGGGCGATGGCGTTGGTGAGGGATTCGCGATCCACCATCTCGAGGACGAAGGATTGGCGGGCAGGGGCATCGAAGGCGTTGGCAACCCCCAAGAGCAAGGCCAGGATGAGGACATGCCACCACTGCACCAGGCCGGTGAAGGCCAGGGCCGCCAGGGCAAAGGCCAGCAGCATCATCACCACCTGGCAGACGAGGATGATGGTGCGGCGGGGGATGCGGTCGGCCATGGCGCCGGCGTAGAGGGTGAAGATCCAAGAGGGGAGACCAGCAGCGGCGCTGACATAGCCCAGGTATTCAGGGCTTTGGGTGAGCTCATACACCAGGTAGCCCTGGGCAGCCGACTGGGTCCAGGTGCCCACCAGCGAAACAAGCTGGCCGATGAACCAGAGGCGATAGTTGGGGTATTTAAGCGAAGCGAAGGTTTCGCCCAGGCTCAAACGGGGGGCAGATTTTGGTTGCAGCACCCCTCAGGCCTCCTCATCGCTGACCGCCAGCCAGCGAGTAAGCGATGGCAGGCCAGCCAGCATCAAGAGGGTGATGGTGACGGCAGATGTGACGCACCACATACACACGGCGCGGATGACGAACAACTCTAAATAAGTCAGATAAATGGAAAAGAGGGTGCCAAAGAGGGCCATGCCGAAGAGGGCCGGGCCCGCCAGGCGGGCGAGGGCATCGTGGCGCAAATGGCCGTAGAGCCAGGCCAGCAAGATGGCCACGTAGCCAAAGACGCCCAGCAGGCCAACGGGCAAGAAGCCGAAGAGTTTGGCATACTCAGACTGTTGGACGCTGTTGCAATCGCCAACCGGGCCGCAGATGGCGACGGCGGAGGTGGTTTCCACATAGGTGAGGTAGAGGGCCACGCCCAACCCAATAACCGCGATGATGGGGATGCTCCAATCTACCCAGGCAGGCAGGGTGAGGGATTGGCCATTAAAGGCGCGGGCCACGAACAGGCCCACCACAAGCAGGGCGGCGAGCATGGCGACCATGACGATGACGGCGAGGGTCATGCCGCTGGACTTGGCCTCAAGGGGCTCAGGGCCCAGGCGGCTGAGATCAAACTGGCTAAAAAGCTGTCCGGAGGGGAGCATCTCGGCCAACATGGCAGAGGCGGGAAAATCGACGCCGCCGGAAGCCAGGGATTGGGAGACGAGGGAGGGCAGGTCTGCCATCACCTGGTTGGCGCCGACGAGGATGTGGCTGCCGATCAGCACCAGGGGGGTGTTGACCTGGGTCTTCATCAGGCCGTAGGCGGCGCCCAAGGCGTAAAAGCGATCGACATCTTCCACGCTGACCAGCTCGATGAGGGTGATCTCAAGCTGGCTGCCATACTGGGCTTGCAGGCCGGGCAGGAAATCGGTGATGACGGTTTTACAGAAGGGGCAGCCGTCCATCCAAAACATAACCACCCGCGCAACGGGGGTGGGGGTCGATGATCCCCAAACCCCACTTTTTAGACAGCCCTCGGCGCGGGCGGGGACAGCCCCTGCCAGCAAAACCAGCAGGGCAAGCAAGAAAAGGGGCAAAGCTTTGCGCATACAGCCTCACAGGAGATCAGTTTTTCGCATCGGCAAGGGGAAAAGCCCCCGGCGCGGATGACGAAGGGGATTATAACCCGATTTGCTGAGTGCGAGCTTAATAAGAGGAGGGGTGTGGGCAGCCCACAGCCTAGCGAGGGTTCTTGCGACGCCTGCCGGCGGGGGGTGTTTAGGGCTGGGGAGTGGAAAACGGCTCGACCTCGATGTAGATAAAGAAGAGATCGCCAAAGGGATTGCCCTGGGGATCATGCGCCTGCCAGGCGCTCTGGTAGATGCCGGGCTCGGTGGGGGCGGTGAAGAGGATGCGGAAGGTGGCTTCGGCGCCGCTGCGGGCGGGATAGAGGGCCTGCAGGGGGCGGGCGCCAAGATCGGGGCCGGTGACCAGGCGCAGGGAGTAGCGGTCATCCCAGTTGCAGGCGCCGCTGTTTTGCACCTTCCAGCGCTTATCCAGCAAAGCACCGGGGATGACCTGGGTGCCATCGGGAATAGTCAAATCTTGCACGAAGGCCAGGTCATCGGTGCAAGCCAGGGGCGGGCTGGTGAGAGTGGGGGCTGGGTCGGTGGCGGTGGGCAGGGCAGGCGGGCTGGCCTGGGGGGCCAGGGTGGGGGGGAGGTAGAGGGTGGGGGTGGCGGAGGTGCAGGCTGCCAGGAGCAGGGCACAGGCAAACAACAACCACAACCCACAAACCAGGTTGTGGTTTGTGGGTTGTGGTTGGCAGAGGCGGCTGCGGCTACACTTCGCCGTCGTCGCCGCCATCACTGTCATCGGCTTCGCCGCCGCCAAAAGCCAGGGGCAGGGGCACGTCGCCGCTCATGGCGCGTTCGCGCACGGCGGTCTCGATCTCAGCCGCCAGGTCGAGGTGGGCGCGCAAGTATTCCTTGGCATTCTCACGGCCCTGGCCGAGGCGCAGATCGCCGTAGTTGTAGAAAGAGCCGCGCTTAGAAACCAGTTCCATTTCGGTCGCCAGGTCGAGCAGATCGCCGGAACGAGAGACGCCTTCGTTGTACATGATGTCAAATTCGGCGGTACGGAAGGGGGCGGCAACCTTGTTCTTGACCACGCGCACGCGGGTGCGGTTGCCGATGATCTCGGAACCGAGCTTAATGGACTGGATGCGGCGCACGTCCAGGCGGACGGAGGCGTAGAACTTGAGGGCCATGCCGCCGGTGGTGGTTTCGGGGTTGCCAAACATGACGCCGATCTTCTGGCGCAACTGGTTGGTAAAGATGACGGCGGTATTGGTCTGTTTGATGGCGCCAGAGAGCTTGCGGAGGGCCTGAGACATCAGGCGGGCCTGCATGCCCATGGTGGCGTCGCCCATGTCGCCTTCAATTTCTGAGCGGGGCACCAGGGCTGCCACCGAGTCGATGACGACGACATCAATGGCGCCGGAGCGGACGAGGGTTTCGGTGATCTCGAGGGCCTGCTCACCCATATCGGGCTGAGAAATGAGCAAGCTATCGACATTGACGCCGCAGCGTTCGGCATAGATGGGGTCGAGGGCATGCTCCATGTCGATATAGGCGCAGGTGCCGCCCATCTTCTGGGCCTCAGCCACGATATGCTGGCAGAGGGTGGTCTTACCGGATGATTCTGGGCCGTAAATCTCAGTGATGCGGCCGCGAGGGATGCCGCCCACACCCAGGGCAATATCCAGGGATAAGGCGCCGGTGGGGATGGCTTCGACCACCAGTTGGTGAGCCTCGCCCAGGCGCATGATAGAGCCATCGCCATAGCGCTTGGTGATATCGCCCAGGGCCTTATCAAGGGAGGCCCGGCGGGCGTCATTCATACCTTCGGTTGGTTGGGTTGTGGCTGATTTCTTTGCCATAGTAGATCAATCTCCTGTTGTGTAAACGGTATCGGCAAGTCTAATGGGTTAAGTTTAGCACAAATGTTCAAGTAGTCAAGGGGTGGTTTCGGGAGGAACCTGGGTGGGCAAAAGCCAGGGAGTGAACTCTTCTGCGGGCGGGGGAGGGGGTTCAACAGAGAAACCATTCAGGCCGCGGAAGACGAAGTAATTGACCACCCCAGGCAGGATGTCGATCTCTTCCATGTGACTGGTGCCGGCGTAAGAAGCGCGCAGCAAGTACCGGCCGGCGGGCAGGTCACCGAGGACGAGGTTTTCGCGGTAGTAAGCATCGCTATTGGCGGCGCCTTCGCCGTAAGAACGGGAAAACCAGTTCTGGTCGGTTCGGGGGTCGGTGACGATGATGAGGACCGCGCTAACCGGGTTGCCGGCGGTATCGAGGACGCGGCCAGCCAGGACGCCCCAGCCCACGGGGGGCACCATCCACAGCTCGGGGTTGCGGGTGGTGAAGAAGATGTTCTCGCCCAGGCGGACTTCGAAATGCAGGTGGGGCCCGGTGACGACGCCGGTCTCGCCCACCAGGCCGAGCTGTTGGCCAACGGCCACATACTGGCCTTCGGCCACATCCACCTGGTCCAGGTGACCGTAAACGGTGAACAGATCCTGATCCTGGTAGCCGAAATCATGGCGGATGACGACCGCCAGGCCGTAGGGATCGGTGGGGTCGTTGCCGCCGCGGTAGACGCCATAGCCAGCCCAGATGACCTTGCCCGAGCCAGCGGCGCGGACGGGGGTGCCCTTGGGGGCGGGGATATCGACGCCGGTATGGACGATATCTTCGAAGAACTCGCCGCCGTAGCGGTAATCGGCCACCGGCGAGTTGATCTCATCGGCGGCGATGGGGCGGGCGAAGTAAAAATGGTCGTAGGCAGTGGGGGCCCAGGGGGTGGCATACAGCGGGGGGCGCCAATCAGAAACCTGCGCCTGGACGGGGG
>CAZWFQ010000124.1:0-7730 GCA_964633225.1 uncultured Anaerolineaceae bacterium | reverse complement strand
ACGCAGGCGCGGCCACAGCTTGTAGATGCCAAACAGGGCCAACACGGCCAGCGGCAGGAAAATAACCAGCGGTTCGAGCCGGACGCTCTGGCGGAGGGCGGGCTGTTGGGTGTCGGCGAGGAAGGCGTTGATGTTGTCGGCCATCTCGATCTTGAGCTCTGCCTGGGGGGTGAAGTCTTCGACAAAGGGCACCTTGCCCTGGCCGGTATTGAGCTCCAGGCGGTAGCGGCAGTCAGCGTTCTTGCACTGCGTGGCCACGCTGGCGCCAGTCACGTTGTTAACGCTGCGCCGGCTCACCACCAACTGGCCCAGGACGCGCTCCTGGATGGTGCAGTCCACCGTACCAGCCTGGCTGCGCTGGCAGTACAGGTGGGGCGCCCGGGCGAAGAAGAAGTAGAACGCGGCCGCGGCCGCAAGCAGGATGACCCAGGCCAAAAGGTTGGGGGGAAGTTTTTTGGATGATCTCTTTGACATATTCTGGTATTCCTCGCTGGCAAGGGATGGGTGCGGCTGGATTATATCGCAAAAAATGTAGGCGTATCCGGGCAACTGCGCCAGCATGTAATAACATCAGTCACCTGGCTCAACAAGGCGCTGAATTGCTGTGCCCGCATCCACCTGGCACCCGGCGAGAAAAATATCACTCAAGGGCTGTTTGGATGATCTTTCCAAACAGCCCTCTTTTATGGACACCTGGCATGAAGATAGATCAACGCTGGATAACTGGCAAATAGAGATAGTAGTAAATCAATTGCCAGAAACCAGCGTGGAGAGAGTAACTGTCGCTGGTGGAAGTGCCAATGGCATTTTGACCGAGCGTACTTTGTAAGTGATAGCTGGTCGAGGTCATTGCCATACTGCCGTTAGCCAACACATCCCAACTGAGGTTGTAAGAGGCCGAGTTCATGTTGGGAATTTGAGGAAATGCTGCCTCGGCTGGTATTGGACCCGGCGCAGCTTGGGCTGAAACCACCCGGATGCTAACCTGGATGGCAACCAACACCAGGACCAGCGCAGATCCCCAAGTAAAGAACCGCTTGGGGTTCATTTTTACTCCCCTCCGCCGGCTGCCGGTTCAATCATTTCCATGCGAACATCCTCATACCCTGAGCGCTTGGCAACAAGACGATAATCGAACTCGATGCTTGCCGTGCCGCTGCCCAGTTCATGCACCTCGAAACCGGTGGCCGTTTTGTTACTTACATACAGACCGTTACAATCGCCCAGGGGGGTGACGAAAACTTGATATTCATTCAGATTAACGGTCGCTGCAAAGAGCGGATCGATGCTTACGCTGGCCAGCCCATCCACTAACTGCCCGCTGCCAAAATCTTCGAAGACAACATCCGGGCTTTCGACGGCATACAGGGCATAGCTCGCGCCATCTACCTCGGCGATCGATGATTTCGTGCCGGTGCAAAATAAATCACCATCTGAGCCATCAATACGACAATACTCGGTTGTTGGCCTGCCAAACACATAAAAACTTTCGCTCCCACTATCGTTGTTGCTGTCCAGATAGATGTTGACGTTGCCATCAGAGATCATATGGATGTTGTGGGAGCTGTACATGGTTGCGTTGGCACCGTTGGCGTCCAGCAGTTCGAGAGCTACATCGCCGACCAGCATCAGGGCCGGGTGCGCGTCTCCGCTGTCATCACTGTTGACGATCTTGACAATGGAGTCGGCGACGGTGCCTGGGATGGTACTGTTGAACGTCGATGAAATCACCGCCCCCGGCATGAGGGTGAAGGCATAAGGAGAACCCAACAGGCGTTGACGTGGTGTGAGCGTCTCTGTGCCAATGGTCACCTCCAACCACAAAGGCTGCGCCAACTCCTCAGGCTGCATGCTCGCGAGAATGGTGGTTGGGCCGACGCTGGTGTCAAACAAACCATTGACAACGGCTATATTTTGGGTTTCTGTGTAGATCGACGTCCCAGCGGTATCGTCATTGTAAAGGCGGAAAGTGAAGGCGAAGGTGCCGTTGAGGGGGGTGCCCGATTCATCCGTCAATCGTCCCTGGTAACTCATGTTGGGGCCCAGGCTGCCGGTACAGCCTGTCAGAAATACCAGGGTCAAGAGGATGCCTAACGTAAGCGCCAGTAAGATGTACCGATTCAAGAAAAGTGTTCGTGTCATCATATTCTCCTTCTGCTAGGTTGACCAGGTGCCTACCATATCAGTATACAGATTTTTGGGGACATTTTCAATACATTTTGGCGCCGGGTTTTCCTTGAATAAATGATCGCGCTGGTTTATACCGTATTTGTGGGGGGGGGATAGGTGCGCAAAAACATCCCTATCCCCCCCAATTGCCCAACAAAAATGTAACCTGGGGGTGGGTAGAGTGTAGATACAAAGGGTGAAATTATCGTATAATTGATGAGATGGGGTGTTTCAAGCGGTGGTTACCGATGACCGTTTGAAACAGTGATCTGTAACATTGGGCCATCATTCCTCGCTGGGATAGGTGAATATGAAAACTGAATCCAGTCAGACGTTGGCGGTGGACGACACCGCGGCGGTGGACAGCACCGCTGCGGCGAACGGCACCTTCCGGAACCGCCTAGTCAACGTGATCCGCCTGGCAGCGGTGCTGACGCTTTCGCTGGTCTTGCTGATCTTCGTGGGGCAGGGCGAGGCGCGCCGCACCTACCCACGCTTTGCGATTGAAAAATTGGCCGCCCAGGGTGAGCTGGTGCAAACGGCGATGAAAGGCTTTTTGCTGGCTGACCTGCCGCTTTCGCAGTTCCCCGGTTTCACCACCAGCACCCAGCCTATCTTGCAGTCAGACCCTTCCATTTATGCCATCTATGTCACCAACTTGCAGGAAGCGGTGGTTTTTGCCAGTGGGCAAAGCCTGGCGGGCCTGGGTGACCTGGCTACCCAGGCTGCCATTCAGCCGGAGGATGCCCGCTACCTGGTGACTGAAAATGCCCAGTTCTACCGCGTCAGCTTTGACCTGCGCGACCGGTATGCGGTGGTGGGCAGTCTGCATGTGCTGCTCCCCAAGACGGTGGTGGAAGCCCAGATCAACCAGGCTTTCTTGCCCGTGCAGGGTGCGGCGGTCATCGCCGTCTGTGCCTACATGATCTTCCTCTTCTTTACCAGCAAGCGCTGGATGAGCGAAGACGAATCTGGCTGGCAAAAGGGCGCCGGCCGGCTGCTGGGCCTCTCTTACGGCGTGGCCTTCCTGGCAGTGGCCGTGCTGACCATCATCAGCCTGACGACGATTTACCAAAATGGCATCCGGGCCAAGATCCAGGCCCTGGCCAATTCGCTCGAGTATCGCCTCGATTCGGCCTTCAGCCTGGGTTTGAATCTGAACGACTTCAGCGGCCTGGAAACAATGCTGAACGAATACCGCACCCTCAACCCCGACCTGGCCTATGTGGCCATGACGCGGGACGCTGAGGTGATCTTCCACACTGACCCGGCCTCGGTAGGGGCGGCCTGGGAAGCCCAGAGCGATGTTTTCAATGAAGCGGTGCCGCTGGTGAAAAGCGAGGGCGAGGCTGGCGCATTGAGCTTGCAATTGGGTATCTCGAAGAGTGTGGTCTATAACCGCTTGTGGCGCAGTGCCAAGAACTTCCTGGCTTTGTTCGTGGCCTCGATCTTCCTGGCCAACCTGTTCTTCTCGCTGATCCGTGCCCTGAGCAACCGCCCCAACCTGGTGCGGGGCAAGCTGCATCTCGAACGCAGCTTCTTGCTCAGCCTGATCGGCCCGCTGTACTTTGTGGCCATCTTTACCATCCATGGGCTGGCCACGGCCTTCTTGCCGCAGTATTTCAAGACCCTGGCCGCCGAAGGCAATTCCGGCCTCGGTATCGGGATCGACGTTTCGACCCTCTTTTCGACCTATTACATCACCTATGCCATCGCCCTGTTTGCCACTTCGAAGCCGGCCGATAAGTACGGCCCCAAGCCCTTCCTGGTGATCGGGGCGGGGTTGATCGTGGCAGAGCTGCTGCTGCTGAGCTTCGTGCGGAATTTTTACTTAATGTACCTGGTGCAAGTTATCACCGGCCTGGGCGAGGGCATGTTGTTCAACGCCGTCTTCACCTACATCATCACCGTGGCCTCGAAGAAAGAGCGCACGCGCGGCGCCGGGATCATCGTCACCAGCCTATCGGGCGGCTTGCTTTCGGGGACGGCGATTGGGGCCTTGCTGGCAGCCGACCCCACCATTGGCCTGCGGGGGGTGTTCCTCATCGGCGCGGGGCTGGCTGTACTCATCTTTTTGTATGCCTACTTTGCCATCCCCTCCTTCCGCGGTGAGACCTTTGGCGAGCACGAGCTGGCAGCCGATGACCGCGACCCCACCAGTATGGCCATAGAAACCGTGACGCAGGCCGATATGCGCGCTGAGATCGCACGCGAGACCGAACGCAGGCGGATTGCCAGCGCGCCGTTCTTTGAGCGCCTGAAGTACCGCCTGGGCCTGGCCCTGGGCGATTGGGAGTTTTTCAAAACGGCGGTTATGATCGGGATGCCGGTCAAGATCATCATGGCGGGCTTCTTCAAGGCTTCGCTGCCGCTGCTGCTGGCTGGCCTGGCCTTTGCCATGGAGGATATCGGCCAGATCATGATGCTGTATTACGGCGGCGTGCTGCTTTCGAATGCCATCATCACCCGCCTGACCGATAAGCTGGGCAATACGCGCCTGGTGCTCTTCATCGGCGGCATCAGCAGCGGCCTGGGTCTGATCTTGATCGGCCTGATCGGCTGGGATGCGCTGCCGGTGCAAGTCAGCGGTTGGATGGTGGTCTTGCTGTTGGTGGGCATGACGCTGTTGGGGCTGGCGCATGGCTTCATCCAGGCGCCCATTATCACGCACATCTCGCATACGCAAACGGCCCAGCGCCATGGGCAGGCTACGGCAAGCTCGCTCTACCGCCTGTACGAGCGCATTGGCAACATTGCCGGCCCGCTTTTGATCAGTGCCATCCTGGTTGCCAGCAATTACGACCCCTTCTCGGTGGTGTGGATTGGCTCAGGGGTGCTGTTCTTGGGCCTGCTGTTTGCCATCACCCCGACGGTAAAGCCCACCGGCACCCAAAGCCGGTACAAACCACCGGAAGCCACAGTTAAGTCGGAGGCCTGAATATGAAGCGACCTGGACGGTACAATGCCGGTACAAAATACCGCCGGTACAAAACACACCGCTCACTGTTTTTTATCATTTTCTTAGGTGCTTTGCTGCTGGCTGCCTGCGGCAGCCAGGCCACTCCCGCCGTGATCGAGTCGGTGGCGCCTACGGCTGTGCCAGCAGATGTGGTTGTGGCTGAAGCGCCCAAGCTGGTGGAGTGGTTCGCCCCGCCGGCTGGCATTATGGCCCACTGGGATGTGGCCCTGGATCCGCAGAACCCGGGGGTGGTGTTGATCACGCCCAAAAACGGTGCCGGTGAAGTGAACCGGAGCACGCAGGCGGCGCACCTGTTCTTCTTGCTCACCAAGGGCACGGCGGCCTTCGACCGCAGCATCGAGTTGGTGCTGACCACCTTCTTGGAGCGCGGCTTCAACACCCGTTCGGCGGTCATGCTGGCCCCGGAGGCCGAAAGTGTGCCCGCTGCGCTGGCCTATGCCGAAGCCAATGCTTACGAGCTGATCTATGCCGTTGGCTCCGACGCAGCCAAGTTCACCTATGAGAATTATTCGGGCGGCAAGCTGCCCGTGGTGACGGTCTTGGCCAAAGACCCGGTGCTCTTGGGTCAGACGGCCGATTATTTCAGCGGCAGCGGCAGCAACATTGCCTTTACCTCGGTCAGCGTGCCGGTGGAAGTGCAGATGACCTACTTCCGCCAGTTGGTGCCGGCCCTGAAGTATATTGCCGTCCTCTATGACAGCAATAACAGCAGCGCGGTCAAAACCCAGGTGGATCCCCTGGTGGCTTATGGCGAGGCCAACGGCCTGACCATTATCCATGTTGCCACCACTGCCAAGGATGACCCCGCCGGGGTGCGCCTGGAGCTGGAAGACCAGATCCCCGGCGCGTTGGCCCGGCTGGGCCGCCTTGACCCAGAGAATGTGCAGAGCATCTTCCTGGTGACCAACAGCAGTGCCATTGTGGATGTGTTTGATGCGGTGGATACGCTGGCTGGGAATGTGCCGGTGGTAACCCTGCTGCCCAACCTGGTGATGGAAGGCGATGTCAGCGCGCTGCTTTCGGTGGCGGTGAGCTTTGACTCGAACGCCATCCTGGCGGGCGTGTACGGCATCCGCATCCTGGAAGAGGGCGCCAACCCGGGCTCTTTGCCCGTGGGGGTGATCACGCCTCCGGATGTGGCGCTGAATTTCTTCAAGGCACGCCAGATTGGCCTGCGCATTCCCTTTACGTTGTTTGAGAGCGCGGCCTATGTGTACGATGCCAACGGAAACCTGGTGCGCGAAAAGGGCCAAATGGTGCCCTAAAGATCTATGACTGTCAATGAAAACCATCCTTTTGAGAGCCTGACACCTTACCTGGGAGCGCCTGTTGGCGTAGGCCAGCCGCCGCCCAAGGGTTGGCGTGAGATCACGGCTTTCCCGCTCTTGATCCTGGTGGGCGGCAGCGGAGTGGGCAAGAGCGTGGCCATCCAACAGCTTACCCAACGCTGGTACCCTGAAGCCTTGCACATCTTGCCCAACCGCCGCGAGCTGACCGACCGCCTGGTGGTGGCGCCCTTGCAGCGCGCCGACGGCGTGGAAGTGAAGGCTTTGGGGCGCATGGAAAAGCTGGCCTACATCCGCAGGTTTCGCCAGATGCACCCGCCCGGCCTGGCCTATCCCTTTGCCCACCTGTGGGTGGATGGCAGCCTGCTGGACGGCCGCAGCTTGCTGGTGTTTGATGGCCTGCGCGGCGAGGAAGAGGTGCGTTTTGCCGCCGCGGCCCTGCCGCAGGCCCGTTTTGCGGCCTTTGATGCGCCGGTTTTCGTGCGCCTGTGCCGCTTGATCAACCGCAATGACGCCTACGATTCGGTCTCGGGCTCTCCCGCGCGGCCCGCTTCCAATGCCGGCCCGCTGCGGCCCGCTTCCAATGCCGGCCCGCTGCGGCCCGCTTCCAATGGCGGCCCGCTTAACAGCGACCCGCAAAACAGCACCAACCTGTGCCAACGCCTGGGCGTGCCAGAGGCCTGCGGCATGTTCAGCCCGGCCGAAGAAGAGGCCTTGCACGGTTTGCTGACCAGCGGCGATGTGACAGAGAAAGACCTGCGCGACCGGCTGAAGGTGTTGGCTGGCGAGTACGGCCTCTATGACGTGGAGGCCGCCATCCGCATCTTGAACGACCTGGCCCCCGAGCGCACCGTGACCATCGATACCGTGACGCATAACCCGCAGCAAGTGGGCAAGCGCTTGTTTGCCTTCATTGCCCTGGCATTTAAGGGCTTATTATCTGCACCAGCCTAATCGATCACATAAGGAGCCCATATGAGTGATTTAGTTCGCCGTACCGTTGAAGCAGGACGCATGGTCATTTGGGAAGAGGTGGCGCGCGATGGCGCCCAGGCCGAGACGCTGCTGAGCGGCGCACAGCGGGTGCAGATCGCCCGCGGCACGGGGGAGATCTTTGGGGCGCACGGCCCCGACCACGTGGTCTTTGCCGCTGGTTACCCTTCCATCTGCAAAGAGGAGTTTGAGGCGGTGCGCCAGGTGGTGGCGGAGGTGGATAACGTGCAGTTGGCCACCCACGGGCGCGTGACCCAGGGCGATATAGACCTGGGCATCCAGGCCCTGCAGGGGGCGCGCCA
>CAZWFQ010000123.1:0-8088 GCA_964633225.1 uncultured Anaerolineaceae bacterium | reverse complement strand
ATTGCTTCGTAGCCTTCAAAGGGGCCGTAGCTGATCTGGATGACATCGCCGGGCTTCAAGCCGTCGAAGAGCTCGCCGCCGGCCTGGGCAATCTCTTCTACCCGGCGGCGGATGGCGTGGATGAGGTTTTCGGGCACCACGGAGGGTTCGCCGCCGAAGCAGACCAGGCCGGTGGAATGCGGCATCCACTGGAAGGTGGAGAGGCCGGCGGCTTCAACGTCTGCGTGGACGAACATGTAGCCGGGGAAGTAAGGCTTGATCTTTTGGGAACGGGGGTTGACGGGGTTGACGCGCAGGCGCGGGTAAAAGACTTCGAAGCCATGCTCTTGAGCCTGGCGCCAAAGTACGTTTTCTTTCCGTGGTTTACTACGCAGCGCGTACCACTGCAAAGGCATAATGGATCCTATTTCATCTTACTAGCGCTGATAGAACCTGGCTGCCACTTGAGGGCATCAAAGCTTTGATGGGTCACCAAAAAGCGCAGGCGACCCTTTTCAACCGTCAGACGCAGCTCGCCAAAATCACCCAGCGAGCTGAGGGCCTCGTCAATCATGGCTACCTGGCGCGGGGTGAGAAAGCGCGTCTCGGGCAGCTCGTCGCTTGACATGGGGGCGCCGGGAATGATCCGGTGATCGCTCATATTCTTCTCCTGGTCGAGGTTAAAGAAAAACCTTCTCGTGGGTTTTCTCACCTCTCCGAAAAGCTGTTCTAAAGCATAAATTGTGGAACAGAACTATTTACCGCACGTGCATTCTATCACAAGAGAAGAATGGCCCCTGTTCCATTTCTGTTCCATATCTATGCGGCGTCATATCCCGTCAGCCGGTTGAGCAGCCGGCGCAGGAGCCAGGTGGGCGGCAGGAGCACCAGGTGCAGCAGGGCGTTGATGCCCAGCACAACATCCACGGTGCGTAAGCCGCTGTTCAGGGGGGCGGCCAGGTTTTCGAGCATCCACGGACCAAGGCCCGAGAGCAGGCTGATAAGCAACAATCCTACAAGCACCAGTCCGACCGGGCGCCAGGCGCGGCGGTCAGATTCAGAGGGCAGCATGGTGCTGCCCACGGCAAAGGCCAGGTAGAACCAGAGCCAGAAGTCGGGCCGGTCCGGCAGGCTGGCCAGGGCGGCGCCAAACGCTTCCAGGCTGCCGCTTACCAGGGCCTCCCACAGCGAGCCGAGCCCCAGGCGGGCCAGCCCGGCGTAAGCCACGAAGCCGCCGCCGGCCAACAAAGGCGCAGCGCCGATGAGGGCATCGCGGAAGAAGTCGGTGGGGGCGGTTTCGATGAAGCCCAACTGCAAACGCCCATCATCCATGGTTTGCGGGATGAGCGAAAAACGACCGATCGGCACGTTCAACAAGAGCGCCATCAGGTAATGGCTGAGCTCATGCAGCAAGACGCCCGGCAAGAACAAGACCGAGAACAATGCAACGGCAATCTCAGCTTGTCGAGTTAACAACAAGAAGACGATCTGGATCTCCCGGTGCAGGGCGCGCTGCAAGAATAGCAGCGGCCACAACAAGAGGAGCAGCCAGAGCAAGCCGTCCAGCGGGGGTATGTGTTACCTCGCTGCCGCTGCCTGGACGATGGGCAGGAATTCAGCCGTCTTGAGGCTGGCTCCGCCTACCAGCGCGCCGTCGATGTCGGGCTGGGAGAAGAATTCGGCTGCGTTGCTGGCCTTAACCGAGCCGCCGTAGAGCACGCGCACGGCCTGGGCAACAGGCTGGCCAAACAAGGCTGCCAGGGCGGGGCGGATGACATCGGCCAGGACGGCGTTGGCACCTGCAGCTGTGGCAGCACGGCCGGTGCCAATGGCCCAGACCGGTTCATAGGCAATCACCAGGGGGATATCGTCCCCGAGGGTCAGGCCAGCCAGCCCAGCGTGCATCTGGCGAGAGACCACTTCGGCTGTGCGCCCGGCTTCGTTCTCTTCCAGGGTTTCACCGACGCAAACGATGGGGGTCAGCCCGTGCTGCAAAGCAGCCTTGGCTTTGCGATTGACGGTCTCGTCGGTTTCGCCAAAGTAGGCGCGGCGTTCTGAATGGCCCAAGATGACGTATTTGCACAACTCGGCCAGCATGGTGGGGGCTACTTCGCCGGTGAAGGCGCCGGAGGGTTCCCAGTGCATGTTCTGAGCACCAAGGCCGATGTCTGTGCCTTCGAGCAGGGCAGAAGCGGCCAGGAGGGCGGTAAACGGCGGGCAGACCACTTTCTCAACGCCGGGCACGGCCTGCAGGCCGGGGACCAGCTCAGCGATCAGGTGGCGAGCTTCTGCCACGGTTTTGAACATTTTCCAGTTTCCAGCAACTAAAGGACGACGCATATTCACCTCATGGTTGAGTTTGATCAAAAAAGGATTGGGCGCGCAGGCGGATCCAATCGGGCAAGTTCTCTTCATGCAGCAGGCCATCTAAGACGGCCCTGGCCCGATCAATGGCGCCGGTGTGGATGAAAATCTCTGCCTGGACAAGGCGGGCGTCCAGGTTTTCTTGGTTACGTTCCAGGATGACGCCGATACGCCCCTGGGCTCGAACGGGGCCCTCATTGAACAGGTCATAGCGGGCGCGCACCACGCCGCCCAGGGTTTCGTTATAGGCAGTTATTTCATCCAGCGAAATAATATTCAGAAAGTCTGGAGCGTTGGCAGCCTCGTAGAGGCTTTCGTGCAACGCATCCCCCATCTCCGGCGGCAATGGAGCCGGGTGAACCTGAGCCAGGCGCAGGTATGCTATGGCGGCCTGGGGCCAAAGCCCACGACCAGACAGGTCGCGGCCCACATGCATGTAAAAGTCGTAATTTTCACCAGCCAGGTCAAGCGCCTGCCGATACTCACCCATGGCGGCAACATCCTGCCCATCATCTGCAAGAACCATCGCCAAATTGTAATGGGCTTGTGGGTCTTGCGGATTCAAGTCAACAAACTGACGGGCGGCGTCCACCGCGTTGGGCACTGGCGGGGGTTGAATTTCCACGCCAACCACCACATCATCCGCTCTATCTGCCCAGATGGCCATAAAGACGCACAAGCAAAAGAGGGCCAAGGCAGCAGGCAAGGCAATTTTCCACCAGCCGCGCCGGTGCCTGCGAACTGAGGTGTGCGGCGCATCAGGCAGCGCCGAAACCGGCTGATGCGTAGGTGCGGCAGCCGGGCGGGACACTTCTGGAGCGAGGGGCGGTTGAGAGGCCGGAGGCTGTTCGGCAGCCGAATCAACCTGCGGATAGGGGATTGGTTTTTGTGCCGCACCGACCGCCAACGTTTCGCTGGTAGAGATGGAAGATGGGCGGTCCATCACGGCCTTTAAGGCAGGTTTCGTGGGGGGCATAGCAGCCGTATCGGCCGCGCTCAACTCTAAGGCCAATGCACCATTAAAGGCTTCGACCAAGACGGCAACCGTGTCATAGCGGTTAGAGCGTTCTTTGGCTAAGGCCTTGAGCAAGACACGCTCAACTGCCTCTGGCACGTTGGGGTTGACAGAACGAGGCGGAGGCAGGGGGGAGTAGATATGATCATGAATGATGGAATAGGGCGTATCAGCCGTAAAGGGTACCCGGCCCACCACCAGTTCATATAACAGCACACCAAAAGAATAAATATCGGTGCCTTCGTCCAGGTTGTGATTGCCCTTGGCTTGTTCTGGCGAGATATATTGCGGCGTACCGACCAACATGTCGGAGGATAAGGTCGATTCGCCGGCGGCAGCGATGCGCGCCAGGCCAAAATCTGCCAGGTAGATTTGACCGTCTTTGGTCAAGAGCACGTTGGAGGGCTTGATATCGCGGTGCAAGATTCCGGCGCGATGGGCGTAGGATAAGGCGGCCCCAATAGCTTCTGTCACGCGCACCACTTCAGCCCAATCGAGCTTTCCACGGCCCAGGCGGGCTTTGAGGGTCTCCCCCTCCACATACTTCATCACCAGGTAAGGCCGGCCCTGGTGTTCAGCAAAGTCGTATATTGGGACAATATTGGGATGTTCCAGCTTAGCAACTACGCGTGCCTCGCGCTGGAAACGCGCCAGGAAATTGGGATCCTCCATGAAGGCCGGATGCAACGCCTTGATGGCCACATAGCGATCCAGGGAGGGATGGTAGGCCTTAAAGACCGTGGCCATACCGCCCTGGCCCAGTTGTTCCAGCACCTGGTAGGGACCAATCGTCTCGCCCGCAACAAACGGCATTTGCCAAGCTCCAGTTCTTTGCCAGACAGGCAATTGACCAGGGTGATGAAACTGGTTCCCAGTTCCATCACCCTGGTTTCAGCTTACTTATCTTGCAGAGCAGCCAGGCCAGGCAGGATCAGACCTTCGAGCATCTCTAAGGAGGCGCCGCCGCCAGTAGAGATGTGCGTGATCTTATCGGCTAAACCCGACTGCTGGATGGCGGCCACAGACTCGCCGCCACCGATGATGGAGACCGCGCTGCTGCCGGCGACTGCCTTGGCGACGCCAAAAGTACCTACAGCAAACGGAGCAAACTCAAACACGCCCATGGGGCCATTCCAAACCACGGTGCCGGCATCGGCGATGACTTTGCTGTAGCCAGCAATCGTCTCTGGGCCAATATCCAGGATTCGCCAACCATCCGGCACAGGCCCGGCAGGCAAGGTTTTGCTCTGGGCTTCTGCATCGAACTTATCTGCCAGCACCATATCGACCGGCAGGCGCAGTTTTGTACCGCCAATCTGAAGCAGCTCGCGGGCTGTCTCAAGAGCCTCGTCTTCTACCAGCGAATCGCCAATTGGATAACCCTGGGCCTTGAAGAAGGTATTGGCCATGCCGCCACCGATCAAGACATGATCGGCCTTGGTGAGCAAATTCTTGATCACACCGATCTTATCGCTGATCTTGGCGCCGCCCAAGATGGCAACAAAGGGGCGCTTGGGGTCAGCAACAGCCTGACCCAGATACTTGATCTCTTTCTCAAGCAAGAAGCCCGCCACAGCCGGCAGGAAGCGCGCCACGCCCTCGGTTGAAGAATGGGCACGGTGAGCGGTTCCAAAGGCATCGTTGACGTAAATATCAGCCAGCGAAGCCATTTGCTGGGCTAACTCTAGATCATTTTTCTCTTCGCCTGGATGGAAGCGGGTATTCTCAAGCAGCAGAACATTGCCAGGCTGGAGGGCTTTGGCCGCGGCTTCAGCGGCTGGCCCAACACAATCTTCCGCAAAGGCCACCGTCTTTCCCATCAGTTGACCCAAGTATTCAGCCACAGGGCGCAGGGAATACTTTGCATCAGGGCCACCCTTGGGGCGCCCCAGGTGCGAGCAGAGGATCACAGCGGCACCATGCTCCAGGAGATAATTCAAGGTTGGCATGGCAGCGCGAATGCGGGTGTCGTCGCCCACTTTGCCTTCTTTGACCGGCACGTTATAGTCCACACGAACCAAAACACGCTTGCCTTTAACATCAATATCACGAACAGACTTTTTGTTGAACATAATGCCTCCGCATGGCGTAAAGCGTAATACCCAATCAACTTGGGCATTACGCTTTACGCTTGTAGTTGAAACGTTTTACAAAGACTTCGCCATCAGGGCAGCCAGGTCAGCCGTGCGGACCGAGTAACCCCATTCATTGTCGTACCAGGCCACGATCTTGGCAAAGTTGTTCTTTTCCTTGCCCAATACCGAGGTGAAGCCCATATCGACAGAAGAGCTGTGCGGATCGCCCTTGAAGTCGATGCTGACCAACGGCTCATCCACAGCCTGCAAAATACCCTTGAGCGGGCCAGCCGCTGCATCGCGGAAAGCCTGGCGCAGCTCTTCGGTGGTGGTGGACTTTTCCAATTCAACGGTCAGGTCAATCACCGAAACAGTCGAGGTCGGGACGCGCAGTGCGTACCCATCCAGCTTGCCATCCAGTTCGGGGATGACCAGCTTGACAGCCTTGGCAGCCCCGGTGGTGGTGGGGATGATGCTCATGGCTGCGGCGCGTGCCCGGCGCAGGTCGCTATGGGGCATATCCAGGATCTTCTGGTCATTGGTATAAGCATGCACCGTGACCATGAAGCCGCGCTTGACGGTGTACAGGTCATTAACCACCTTGACGGCGGGAGCCAGGCCGTTGGTGGTGCAGGAAGCATTCGAGACCACATGGTGCTTGGCAGGGTCGTATTTGCTATCGTTGACGCCCAAGACGATGGTCAGGTCTTCCCCCTGAGATGGGGCCGAGATGATGACCTTCTTGGCGCCGCCCTTGGTGATGTGGTTAGCAGCACCTTTAACGGCCTTGCCTTTCTTGTTCACGCCGTCATCTTTAATGGTGAAGATGCCCGTGCTCTCGATCACAATATCCACGCCCAGGCTGCCCCAGGGGATGTTGGCCGGATCGGTTTCCTTGAAACCTTTGACGGGCTTGCCATCAACCAACAAGGCGTCATCTTTCACTTCAACCGTCCCGTCGAAGCGTCCGTAATTGCTGTCATATTTCAGCAGATGTGCCATGGTGGGCAGATCGCCGATATCATTGAAGGCAACAACTTCCAACGTATCGGGATGATAATCTCGGATAGCCTTGAGAACCTGCCGACCAATGCGACCAAAGCCGTTAATACCTACTTTAACTGTCATTGTAATCCTCCATAACTTGAAGTGTGTATTTTTTTACAGCGATTGGGTTACCAAAGCGCTGCGATTGAAAATTTTGGAAATATGCTCCAAACCTCTATTCTACCAGAGGCCCGGTACGTTCTTGGAACAAATCGATGATCACTTGGGCCAATTTATCTGCACTGTGCCTATCGGGCTTATCCGGATCGATCAGATCAGCCTGGTAAGTGGCATAATCGACCTCCAAATCAGGGGCTGGCTTGACCCAGCTGACCCCTTCTGGCAGGCTGCCTTCATAGCAAGAGTTACTTAAGATCACATCAAAAGACATGTCGTCGACATGCTCTTCAATAGCGCGCACGTGATCACCCACCGAGAAACCTTCTGTTTCGCCAGGGTCAGTTACCACATTGCATACATATATCTTCAATGCCCGGCTGGCTCGCACTGCCGCGGCAATATCCTGCACCAGCAGGTTCGGTAAGATGCTGGTATACAGGCTGCCCGGCCCAACCACAATAAGGTCGGCCGCCAGGATGGCCTGGATCACTTGCGGGTAAGCAGACGGGTTGCTGGGCTCCAGCCATACCCGGCGAACAGCGCCCGGAAAGCCCGGTATGTGGCTTTCGCCCTCTACCCGCACCTCGCCAGCCACATGTGGCAAGGCCACATCGGCCACCAGGCGCACATCCCGCAAAGTGGCAGGAAGTACACGCCCATGAACAGCCAGGATGCGCCCAGATTCGGCCACCGCTTCTTCAAAGCTGCCGGTGATCTCGGCCAGAGTGCTGATGAACAAATTGCCAAAAGAATGACCTTCCAGGCCATGGTCGCCATCAGCAAAGCGATACTGAAACAACTGAGCCATCAAAGCTTCATCGTTTGAGAGCGCAGCCAGGCAGTTACGGATATCCCCAGGCGGCAATATACCTAACGAGCGCCGCAACCGGCCCGAAGAGCCCCCATCATCTGCAACCGTCACTACAGCAGTAATATTATAGCTGTAATTCTTCAGCCCGCGCAGCAATGTGGCCTGCCCATGCCCGCCACCAATGGCAACAATGCGCGGGCCGCGCTCGCGACGGCGATGACCCGCCAACTCATCCAAGAAACCTTTTCCTGGCCGGCGAAATGGGGCCAGGAGTGAGCGATTCAGCCCCCAGATACCAAACAAGACCAGGCCCACCCCCAGGCTGCCAAAGATCAACACGCGGATTGGGCGATCTAGAGCACGTAAAGAGGCCGCCGAGACCATAGGCAGCCACCATGTTTCTGGCACATTGCGGTAGATATCCAGGATCAAGATTGCCAGGCCAACCCCCAACAGCGTCATTCCAAGCAAGATAGGAAGCAGCCACCGCTTGATACCCAGACCGGGGATTAACCAACGCAAGGGCTGTCGAATGCTGTACCACACACGCTGAGAACGCGAGACTGGCTTATTGTTCATACCAAAACTTGATGATAGCAGTTTTTGACAAACTCGTCAACGCTAGATTTTGTCGGAAAAATGCTTTTATGCTATACTTTTACACATGGCAGAATATT
>CAZWFQ010000122.1:3784-8158 GCA_964633225.1 uncultured Anaerolineaceae bacterium | reverse complement strand
CGGCCAAACAACTGTGCGTATGACCCGCTGATATACGGGCCAAGCATGTAAGAAAGCATTTGCGCAGCATTGCGCACCGTTGGCAGCCGGGCGCTGCCGGTCAAAACTTCTAATCGCCGCTGCACCGCCTGCAAGGTAGGCGCTTCAGCACCTTTCCCCCAGATTGGGGTGTAAATGTCCAACAGCACATCGTCCAGCATGGCCCGCTCCAGTGGATCTCCCCGCTTGAGCACACCGATCAGGGATAACATGGAGCATACGCTTTCGATCTGCATCCCGATTTCGTCATGGTGAATGTCCAGCACGTTGATGGCCGAGGCCCCGGTTCCCAACGTGGCCTTGTGGCATACATCTTCTCCTAGCCAAGACAGGTCAATGTTGCCCTGTGGGTCTATGATCACCAGGCGGTTGCCCAATCCCATCTGGCGCAGCATGATCAACTGCACGGCAAAGGTCTTGCCGCTGCCGGTTTGCCCCAGAACCACGGCGTTATAAGATGGGTTGCGCCGGTCAAAGATGTCAAAAATGACCGGGGATTGGTTGACATCCACCCCTAACAGGACGCCCCTGGTTTCTGTGCGGCGGCGGTACGAGAATGCCGAGCCGGTCAGCAAGGCCACACCGGGCGATGTGAGCACTGCCCCCTCCGAATCGGGCAGTGGTTGGGCGCTAAAGGCTTTGCTGATTTCCCCGCCTGGGGGGTAAATCCGCTCCATATCCACCGGCAAGGAGGCGCGCACCACCTCAAGGCGCGAATTCAACGTCGGTAGATCGTCTGCCCCAACCATGATGTAAAACCGCACAGTGTGCAACATGCCCCCGGTGCGGTTCATTTCCATGCGCAGTCGCCCGACCGTGCTTTCCACATCCACCGCTTCTTGGGCTTGCTCCTGGGTCTTTTTATCCCCCACCCGCGCCGCCACGGATTTGTAGCGCAGGGTCTGCAAGGCTTCTTTCGATGAGTAGGTGTAAACATTCATCGCCCCCCACACCGGGAACTCTTGCGTAAACAGGCGGTGCAGGCTGCGGGGGTAGATGGCCCCGAATTGGGTTGTTTTCGAGCGCAGCAAAGCGTACAGCCGCCCATCTGCCGCCTTGACGTGTGTCCATTCATCGGTGGCCTGGGTGAACGGCAGTGGTAGCCTATGATTCAGCGGTTGGGCTTGCACGCCATACGACCCCAACACGCTGCACAGGGCCGAGTCTGCCAATGAAGATTGCAGGCTCAGGTATAAGCGGATATAGCGCACATCGCTGACCACCTGGCGCAGAAAGTCATCATATAGCATCCGGTAAGCCCGCACCCCGAAGGGTTGTTGATCTTCGGGCACTGCCGTAGCCTGGAATCCTTCTCGAATGTCCTCCAGGCGCAGCGTATCCGCAATCATCAGCAGCTTGGCGCAGGCCACCCCTTGCGCCAGGCGCGGCAAGGCTGCCCAAAAACCATTGGAGGCCAGATACTGCCAGGGCACAGCCGTGGCGCTGTCGAACGGTCGGACTTGGACGATACTCAACGCCCACCTCCAATGCGCGCAATTTCCTCCCCTGCCGAGTTGGTGATGAGAAATTCATCCTCACCCTTATCGGCAGGCAAGACGAGGGGCAGTATGACCGGCTGGCGGTTGAAACGATGCTTCAAGTATTCGACCAGGAAGGCCGGTATCCTTCGATTTCCCAGAGGTTCGATACGGATGGATAGGATCAAGCCGACCAGCGCACCCACCGGGATCATTAATGGATGGATCGGGAACAGCAAAATGCCGAGCACGGTTGACACCATCAGGTCGTTGGCAGTCAGCCCAAACCAGAAACGCCGCTCATAGCTCAGCACATTCTGCGGCCACTCGTACTGCAATTCATCCACGTTTTCATTCTTCTTGTCACTCATACTGCCCCTCCCTCTTACCGTTTAGAGACCGCCGGTAAAACCTTCGATCAGCGCACCGCCAATGGCGATGATGAGCAAGCCCATCAGGATCGTCCAGATGTTTTTCTTTGCCTTCTCTGCCGTTTCGGGCCAGATCGGGCCGCCTGCCATCATCACCCCGGTCACACCCAGCCCGACACCAGCAATTGCCAATCCGATGGTCATAAAATTGATATCCATAGCTTCTTTTCTCCTTTTTGTTGGTTTGATTAGGTTACTTGCCTAACGTTCGATGTAAATCACATAGCGGATTCCGGCTTGCTCCCACAACAGCACCGGGTCTGACCCCGACCCAGATTTCTTGACTTCTCCCGCCACCTTACCGACCACCGTATCGCCCACCAATGCCAGGCGGCCATCCCCGATTGCCCCTACCACACTGAGAGTCGGCGGCCACCAGTCTGCCGCCGATACCACTTGGGAGTATTCGGCAATCGCCAGGGTCTGCCCGCTGTATTGCGCATTGTCCGAGAGAGCGGTCAAGGTCACATCGCAGAGCATGAAGCGCCCTTCGCGTGTTCCGATTTGCGCCACCCGGTCACAGGCGCCCACGGTAAGCTGCAACCCGGCTGTCTCGTTGGTAACGGTCAGGCTTTCGGTAACAACCATGTTCACCGTCACCGGGGGCACAAAGTCAAAGGCCGGGGTTGGGCTAACGGCTGGCGTGGGCGTCAGGGTGGGTGTGGCTGTGTTCCCATACACATCCATCTCCGGTTGCACCGCCCTGGCAACCAGGACATAGCGTTCTGTGGATCGTTCGCCGTACAGGACGATCACCAGCGAGGGTTCGAGTACATTCAGGACTTCGATTTCGAGGCGCTTGATGCGCTTGATCTCGACCAGGCGGTATTCCACCACCTCACCGCTGCCCAAACGCAGCTTGATGGGGTCGTCAAACTTCATCGCCGCCACTGCATTGCCGCTCTCGGTGTTGTAGGGCACGGCCAGCACCCGGCGCAATTCCGTGCCTTCCAACCATTCGGCCACTGCCGGGTTCCATTCGCCTGCATCCAGGGATGACTCGTACAGCACAAAGGCCACCCCGCCAAATTCGACCGAGACCGGATCGTTGACCCCGGTCGGCACCTTGGCCGTGGCAAGGATCATGGCATAGGATGTGGCGGTGGGGGCCTGGAATTGCGGTTCAGGGGTGCTCGAAGGCAACAACGTACCTGTGGCAAGCGGTGTCAGCGTCATGGTCGCGGTTGGCTCGCTCTGCCCGGCGCTGATCAATTGCCCCACACCCAACAAGATGATCAGCGGGCCAAAGAAGATCAGCACCATCACCAGCAGGCGCGGGCCAATTGGCAACGCCGCCAGGCGTTCTTGCCAGGTTTGGCGGCTTTGGATGCTGGTGCCGCCCACCGAAACGTTCTCTCCCGCCTGGATCGCTTTCACACGTGGGCTGTCGGGTTTGACATAGGCGATTTGATCCAGCGCAATCGGCACCGCCCCACGCTCAAGCGCGTTTTGTTGGAGTTCGTCTAACAGGCTGAGTTTATCCTGCAACGAAAAGGCCCCGCGCTGGTTACACAGGTTATCAAAGTATTTGCTAAACATTTCGCGTCGAGAGGCTTCCATACCAGGCTCCTATGGCAAAACGATTGGGATGCGCGGCGCTTCAAGGCGAATTTCAACCGCTACGCTCCCGCCGATCTCTTTAGCCGCCCTCACCTCCCGGCTGATGTGCAGGTAAGGAATCTGTACCAGCACTGTGCTGTTCGGTGCGATGCTCTCCGGTAGCACGTAGGCCGCCAGCCCGGCTTGCGTCATTGCGCCGTTGTCCCACCCGCTGCCGTTGCCCTGGGTGACAACCACCCACAGATTTTCAACGCCCTCGCCGCGATTGAATACGTTGTCGTTGTTGATATCCATGTAAATGAGCACGCCCAAATAGGTCACGACCGGGGTCGGGGTTGGGGTGGGTGTCTCTGTGGCGGTGAGGGTTGCGGTTGCCGAGAGGGTGGCTGTAGCCGTGACCACCGGGGTCAGGGTGATGGTTGGGGTACGCGTGGCATATCCACCGGGGGGCCAGGTAGGGGTACGAGACGGTTGTCTCGGTGGCGGCTCTGTTGGTGGGCGCGGCGTGCTCGGGGGTTGAGTATTCGTTGGTTCCACCGGAGGCGGTGGCGCGGTTGGCGTAGCATCTTGTTGTGCCAACGAGGCCTGAGGCAATAAGCTGGCAATCAGGATCGCGACGGCGATCATCAGGGGGATTCTTCTCATGTTCACTCCTTCGATGGCGCTTTGGGGGCCGGGCTGTGAGGTCGTGGAGGTTGTGCAGCTTGAATAGGCTGCACCGGGGGAACAGATGGCGCAGGCGTACCCGCTGAAACCGGCTGGATTGGGATAGCAGCTTTCTCGGCTGGTTCCGCTGGCTCAGACACAGGTGTCTCGGTCGGTTCTGCATCTGCCGGTTCTCCCCTGACCGCGTCAGGCTGCTAGCT
>CAZWFQ010000122.1:1885-3774 GCA_964633225.1 uncultured Anaerolineaceae bacterium | reverse complement strand
AGGCGTACCCGCTGAAACCGGCTGGATTGGGATAGCAGCTTTCTCGGCTGGTTCAGACACAGGCGTCTCGGTCGGTTCTGCCTCTGCCGCTTCTCCCCTGACCGCGCCAGGCTGCTGGATCACCTGGAAAGCGTCTGGGGTTTCCAATGGTTCGGATACAGGTCGCTTCGCCCTTTCTGGTGCTTCATCCATCCTGACCGGTTCGGGCGATACGCCCTGGGACGCTTCCGGGGGTTCCGCTGGTTCGGACACAGGCGTCTCGGCCTGCTCTGGTGCTTGCCTAACATCACCAGGCTGCTGGAGCACTTGGAATGCGTCTGGGGTCTCCAATGGCTCGGACACAGATGACACCTTGCCCGGTTCGGGCGGTACGACTTGGGGCGCTTCCGGGGGTTCTACTGGATTGGATACCGGCAGTTCGGCTTGCTCTGGCATCTGTTCCACCCTGACCGCATCAGGCTGCTGGAGCACCTGATAGGCTTCCGGGGGTCTTAATGGCTCGGATGCAGGCATATTGGGCTGCTCTGGCGCAGCCGGTGGCGCTTTGACCGCTTCGGGGGTCACTACCTGGGGCGCTTCTGAAACCTCGCTCATCTCCGTTGCGCTCGCACCCCATTCGGGGGGCAGTGTGGCAGAGTCGGGGGCGTCCACCTCCCAACCGGCAGGCATGGTAGCGGGGTGTTGGATTTGCGCCTCTGCCGCCGATAAATACGCCAGGCGTGCTGCCTCTTCCCTGACACTGGCTGGTATGCCGGGCATTCTCTCTGCTGCCAATCCACCGATCAGGTTCATGGGGTCTTGACCATTTTCAAACCCGGCAAAGATGGCTTCACGTACCACCTCGAACAAGGCCTCTAATTGGCCTTCGTCCCATCGGGCGTTGACCGCCATTGCGTGCAGGGCATAGCGCGCCGACACATCGCCTGCTGCGACCTCTGTCGGATCGGGTGCATAGAGCGTATCTTGCGCCAGCTTGTGCGTTGCTTCTGGGTCATTCCAAATGCTCTCCGGCTTGCGCACGGTGCTGCCCACCAGCGCCCCGGCATACGCCGCATTCTCGACCTGGCGTGGGTTCAGGAGGCGATCATGGGTCAGGCTTTGGCGCACCTGGTGCTGATAGTCCGGGGTCAGGCGGCCGCCTGCGTCCATTACATCCTGCCCATCGGCACTCATTGCCAGTGCCGTGCTTTGGGCGGTTTCGACCACCCGCCGCGTCTGCGCTGCACCCGGTAAGCCCTGCTGCCGGTAGGTGCTCAATACCCGCTCTGCCATTGCCTGGCTGCCGAAGGTGCGTTCCAGGGCATAATAGGCCCCGCGCTCATCCCCTTTCTGAAAGAAGGCTTCTTCTGCCTCGCCCAGATGGTGCAGATCTGCGGTCAGGTAGCCGCCTCCATCCACCGCCTGCCAGCGCCCATCCACCCTTGCATCCCGATAGGCTATGCCTCCACCCTTGCTGCTGCCCTCCGTATAACCCTCCCCGGCTGCCTCAGCGATCACGGCTTGTCGCCGGTGCGTTGCAATCAATCCACTCATGGCATTCCCCGGCGTGCTGGACCGGGCGGCGCTGGCAAAGACGGCGGCATTCTCGCTGGCCGGGGCTGCGATCTGGGCCACATCCGCGGCCGTGTGGCCTGCTTTGGTGCCAGCCAGCAGCCCACCGGCCCCGGCTGCCAGGGCCAAACTGGCCCCTCCGGTCAAGGCGGCTGTCCCCGCGGCTACAGCCGTGGTAACGGCAGTGTTTGCGGCGCTTTTGGCCGCTTCCCCTGCTCCGGCCAACATGCCACCACCGCCGCCCGCAGCCGCCACCGCCACATTGTTGATGGAGTTGCCCATCACGCTGACCGAGTTATCCAACGACTTCCAGGCCCACTTGACCGCCTGCCCGACCA
>CAZWFQ010000122.1:0-1785 GCA_964633225.1 uncultured Anaerolineaceae bacterium | reverse complement strand
ATCCCGAACAAAACCAGTACCACGGTGGCGGCCAGGGCCATCACCAGCCGGAACATGCCCTCTGAGGCGGCCTTTGCGCGATTGGTTTGATCTTCAAGGATTTCGGCAGTGAACATCATATCCAACGCCGATCCGGGGTTATCCAACGCCTTGACGCGCCTGCGCTCATAGCGCGCTTCGGGGAAGTATTGTGACTCGAACAGGGTGGGCAAGGCCAGCAGGTCGTTTTCATCCAGCGTGACCACCTGGCTGCTGTCGGTGATGCCCATTGGGAGCGCCACCAGGTCACGCAACTGTGTACCTTCCCCATTGCCTTGTACGACTGCATCGATCAGGTCAATCCGCAGCCCTTCAATCCCTTCCATCAGGTCGAAGCCGAACGCGCCGAACACAAACAGCGCCAGAATCACCACCCCCCATACAATGACCCGCTCCACCCGTACCAAGGAGGCCGCGGCACCAAAAAACGGTATCGTCATCAAGAAGCCCGCCAGCATCAGGGCGACCGTAAACAGGCCATTGGATCCACCGATTAGCTGCCACAGTACGCCGCTTTCGCCGCCCATTATGGTTTGAACCTGTGTCCAGATGCCGTCTCGCAGCGATTCCAAAGCCTCCCCGCTGATCAGGCTTTCAGAAATGGCGGCACTCACCCGCATCAGCAGCCATGACACTTGTGCCACGCCTTCTAGCACCAGGTATTGACCGTTACGCACCTGGTCGGTCATGCCGATGACCATGTACTGAAAGCCGCTCATGCAGTAGCTGTTATCGTCCGGGTCGTTTGAACAGGCACACGCATCCTCTGATTTTGGGCTGCCATCGGCTTCAAATGGGTCGCAAGTTATCCCATCGGCTAAGGGTGCGGCTGAAGCAGTCGTGATGACCACCAACAGGATGGCACCTGCAATCAGCGCAGCTCGCAAGAGAAACCAGCCTGAATGTCTCATCAGGTCACCGCCATTCATTGCGTTCAGGATGCTGCCGCACAGAGCGCCAGATCAGCACGCCCACCGTTGCCATGAGCACACCACCACAGATCAGCACCAGGGGGCCTATGGTTGGGCGCAGTGTGCCGCTTGCGGGCAATTCCGTTGGGCTTGGGCTGGCAGGTATTGGGGTATGGGTGGCTTCGGGCAGTTCGGTAGCCGTAAGCGGCAGCGGTGTTGGGCTGGCTGCCGGTGGGATTGGGGTGATGCTCGGTTCCATCACCGCGGCCGTGGCGCTGGGCATTTCGTAGGGTTCTTCGATGGGTACGTTCACCGTGGCCTGTAAGGCCAGGTCGGATACCAAGATCGTTGTTTCGACCTGGTCGCCATACCAACCAATGGTGTGCGTGCCATAGTTGCCAACGGTCAATTTGGCGCGCCCATAGCCATCGGCCATGCGCGGCATGTCACTGACTTCGATCTGGCAGGCCCCGGCCTGATCGGTGGTGCAGCTGCCAGCCGGTATTTCTTCAAGCGTTTGGCCGTAGCGCAGCAGGGTCAATTCCAGCACGACGCCAGCCAGTGGCGTGCCGTTTTCAAGCACATAGAAGGTCAGCAGCGTGAGGCTGCCGGTCGGGGTCTGGGCCTGTGTTCTATGCGCAGAGAAGGCCAAAAGGCACAGGCACAACAAGACCGATAAGACGGTTCGCTTTCGCATGGTTTACTCGCCTCCCGATGTGTAATAGTTCTGGCACACCGGTCGCTCCCAGCGCCAGATATCGAGCAAAGCATTGGAGTAGTCCTCGCACATGGCCGGGCCTGGGTCGATTGCACCAACTTCATCCGGGCCGTTGAT
>CAZWFQ010000121.1:4112-8166 GCA_964633225.1 uncultured Anaerolineaceae bacterium | reverse complement strand
CGGCAAAGCGCTTTACCAGGCCGAGCGCCAGGTGGCCGAACACGACCGGCGGCTGGATTATCTCAGTGGCGTACTGCTTGGCCGTGAGGCCGCCGCAGAACGCACCCTGTTCGGCTCCGGCGGCATGCTGGCCGGAATGTGGCGCAAGTCGTTTCGCTCCGCCCTGGGCGTGCGCCTGAGCGCTCGCTTACGCTGGTATGTCAATTCCTATGCCGGCAACCTGACCAACCAGGCGGTCTGGGTGCTGCTCATGCTGGTGCTGCTGCCATCGCTGCAAAGCGACGCTGTTTCCATTGGCCTGTTCATCGCCCTCACGCAGGCTTTTACCCGCTTCGACATCGTTTGGGGTTTCATGGATACCGTCAACGGGATTGCCGCGGATGCAGAATTCTTCAAAGACCTGACCGCCTTTCTTGCCCTGTCAGAAGAAAATAGAGCGCCCGCAGCGCCGCCCATCAGCCCTTCCAGCTTGCTGCCTGCGGCTCCTGCCCAAATCGAACTGCGGGATGTGTGTTTCTGCTACCCAGGCACACAGCGCTACATCCTTGACGGCTTGAGCCTGACCCTCGAAGCAGGGAAGCGCTATGCCCTGGTGGGCGCCAACGGCTGCGGCAAAACCACCGTCACCCGCCTGCTCACCGGACTCTACCCCGCTGAATCGGGCTGCATCTGGGTGAACGGCCGCGACATTCGGGAGATCACCGGCGCGGAACTGTGCGCCCTCATTTCGGTCGTTTACCAAGATTTCGCCCGCTATAGCGTATCGTTACGCGACAATGTTTTTCTGGGGCAGGAATCCGCTGAAGATAGACAAGTTTTCGAGCGCGCCGGGCTTGGCCCGCTAGTTGCCCGGCTGCCCGGGGGTGTGGATACTCCCTTGGGCAAGATCGCCGGGGACGGTGTGGATATTTCCGGCGGCGAGTGGCAGCGCGTCGCCATGGCCCGCTCGCTGGCACGGCCTGCGGCGCTGCGCATTTTAGATGAACCCACCGCTGCCCTCGACCCGGTAGCCGAAAGCGAGCTGTACGCCAACTTCGAACGCCTGACCGAGGGTGCTACCACTCTGCTGATTACCCATCGCCTGGGAGCCACCAAAACCGCCGATGTGATCCTGGTGCTGGATGGCGGGCGCATCGTTGAATCCGGATCGCATGCCGAGTTGATGCGGTCCGGCGGGTTATACGCTCATATGTATGAAAGCCAGAGATACTGGTATGAAATCGAGTGAAGCCAAACAGCCCCGCCCATCTTTCCCCCGCGTGATGGGTGCCATGCTGTGCCTGGCCTTCCGCACACAGCCCTGGCTCTTTCTGATCTATCTGCTCACCTCGGCTGGCTTCACCCTGCTGCTCGTCGCTGACCTGCACCTGATCCGCGTCCTGCTCGACCGGCTGCCGCTATTTGTGGAGGGCAGCCTCTCATTCCAGGCTGTGTTAGAGACGATCCTCCTGCTCGGCGGGGTCAACGTGCTTTACATGTTGATGAACGCCGCCATGAACCTGTCATTTGAGATCCTCTCTCACCTGGCCGACGCCCGCATGACCGAAGCAATGGCCCACAAAGCCGGCAGGCTTGAACTGATCTGCTTCGAGTCGGCGGAATTGTATGACGGTATCGAAAAAGCCCACGCCGGTCGCAATCGCGGTTTCGACGCCATGGAGACATTCCTTTGCTCGTTGATTTTTCATGGGGGCTATTTCCTGGCCCTGGGGTTTTACCTTGCCCCGCTCGAGCCGGTGCTGATGATGGGAGTCTTCGCCGCCTTCCTGCCGGTGGCCCTTTCGCGGGTGATCCGGACATCGGCCTTCTACAACACCGAGAACAAGGTAGCCCCATTGCGCCGCGAATTCAACCACTACGAGGCCGCCCTAACGGATCGGGCGTTTTTCAAAGAAACCCGCACCAGCGGGGCTGTTCCCTTCTTCCATCGCAAATACAACCAGGTAATAGCAGACTACAACCGCGAGATGTGGCGCACCGAACTACGCACCGGGGCGATTGACCTGGGTCTCAAGGTTTTGACCCTGAGCGGATATGTTGGGCTCCTGCTTCTGCTGGTACGCTTCGTGCTGACAAGCCAGGTTTCGCCGGGGTTGTTCGGCGCAGTGTACTTCGCCATGGACGCCATCTTCAAGTGGTTCGAAGAACTCTTCGACCGGCTGGGGTTTGCATTTGAGAATGCCGCCTTTGGCAGCAACTACCTTGCTTTTTTGGAATCGCCGGAGCGAGAAAGCGGCCATGCACCGTTGCCGCGTAATCGCGGCGTGGAATTGCGCCAGGTCAGTTTCCGCTACCCCGGCGCCGAAGAGAACGCGCTTGAAAACGTGACCCTTTCGATCTGCCCTGGTGAATCGGTAGCCCTGGTAGGTGAAAACGGCGCCGGTAAAAGCACACTCGTACGTCTAATCGCTGGCCTGTACCACCCCGATGGCGGCTCTGTGCAGATTGGCGGCGCTGACTTGTGCGATGGAGCTGATGAAACACGTTTCCAGCGTCTCTCGGCAGTCTTTCAGCACTACCAGCGCTACCGCATGACGCTACTCGACAATGTCCGCGTGGGCGCGCCGCAAACCGAAGTTGCCACGGATGAAACGGATGCCGACGAACGTGAGCGCGCCACCGCGGCCTTGACCCAGGCAGGCTTCTATGACTGCTTGGGCGCTCGGCTCGACGCCGGGCTCGATGTTATGCTGGCGCGCGAATTCGGCGGCCTCGATCTCTCCGGCGGCGAATGGCAGCGCGTGGCCATCGCCCGCGGCCTGTATCGCCCCCACGACACGATCATCCTCGACGAGCCGACTGCCGCCATTGACCCGCTCGAAGAAGACCAGGTATATCGCACCTTCCTCGACACAGCGCGTGGCAAAACCGCCATCATCGTCACGCACCGCTTGGGCCTGGCGCGCATTGCTGATCGCATCCTGGTGATGGAGCGGGGGCGCATCGTGCAAGATGGCAGCCACGCGGAGTTGATCGCTGCCCCCGGCCCATACGCACGCATGTTCCAGGCGCAGGCGGCGTGGTATGAGCGGAATGAATAAGGAGATTACCATGTTAACCGAAACTGAAAAATTTGAAGTCGAAAAAGTCATTCACGACGCCATTGGTTGGGCGTTGACAAAAGATCTTGACCGGCTGTTCTCCATCATGGCACAGGATGACGATTTCTTCATCTTTCACCCCGATTCAAAGTCCACCATCCTCGGCTTCGAGGCATTCAAGAAGTTGGGCGAGCGTGTCTGGATGAAGGATGAATTCAAGGCCACCGATTTCGCGGTGAGGGATTTGCGACTCAAATTTGCAGAGCTGGGCAATGCGGCATGGTATTCCTGTTTTCTCGATGACCACGCCGAGTGGAACGGCCAACCCACCGGCTGGGACAACTGCCGCTGGACGGGCACACTCGAAAAGCGCACCGGCCAATGGGTCATCGTACAGATGCACTTCTCATTCCCGAAGGATTCATGAGAAACCCCCCCGTCTCTTTCGAGATCGGGGGGGGTGTAAAATACAACAAGAGCAGGGGACTTTTGGGACCTATTGACTAATTTTCTTTCCCTGGTCTTTGCAAGTCCCAGGCCGCATCTACGGGAATACCCAGTTGAGCAGCAGGGCTGTTCTGCATAACCAGCGGCAGGTAGTAACCAAATCCACTGCCGGGAGTGATGTTGATCGCCAGGTCAGCGCTGCCATCTGGGGTGCTGCCCACGCTGCTGTCATCCACCGCCACAGTAACCTCCAGGGTGGGCTTGGTCTCAAAGTCCAGCACGGTGCCGGCCTTGAGGCGTAATTCTGTCCCCACAATCTCGAAGAGGGCCGCATCCGCGCCGGAGAGGCTGAGAACGTTGGTGCCCAGGCTGTCGTCTGTCACCACGATGTCGGCCACCTGGATGGCCGCGGTGGTGTTGGTGTTTTCGGGCAGGTTGGTGATGGTGTCGGCCAGGGCCACGCTGGGCGCTTGGTTGACGTTGGTGATGTTGATCGCCAGGTCAGCGCTGTCATCTGGGGTGCTGCCCACGCTGCTGTCATCCACCGCCACAGTAACCTCCAGGGT
>CAZWFQ010000121.1:0-4012 GCA_964633225.1 uncultured Anaerolineaceae bacterium | reverse complement strand
TGTCGTCTGTCACCACGATGTCGGCCACCTGGATGGCCGCGGTGGTGTTGGTGTTCTCGGGCAGGCTGGTGATGGTGTCGGCCAGGGCCACGCTGGGCGCTTGGTTGTCAGCAATGACAAAGTCGGAAAAATCTGTCACGCCCGTCACCCGGATCGAAAACGGCTCGCTGGTGCAGTCACGGCCATCTACGCCGTAAGCCGCGTCGCGCCCAAGGACCTCCCAGGCTGTGCCATTCCAGTGGTAAGCTTCCATCGCATCGCAAGAAGAACCGGCCGGAATCTCGGCCTGAGCGAAGTAGAAAGTCAGCCCAACGCCGCTGGCCGGTACAGTGCTGGGGGTGATCTGGAAGCAGCGCTGAACGGCGCCCGCGGCACATTCTTGGTTGCCGCGGATCTGCACGCTGGTTTCGCCCAGGTTCTGCCCGTTGGGATCCAGTGTCAGGCCACCGTAGCCGCCTGCGTCCAAGAAGCTGATCGGGCCGGCTGTACCGTCCACTTCCTGCTTCTGGCGCAGCATTCCGTTATTGGCCAGGGTATTGCCCACAGTCAAGGTATTCAGGCCCATATCCAGCGTTCCGCCCTGGTTCACGGTGAGGTCATTAACGACTTGCAAGTTACCACCCAACTGCAACTGTACGCCGTTCTCGATGACCATATTGTAAAACTGGGCGCGTTCCCCAGGGAGGAAGGCGCTATCATGATCATGAACAATACGCTGCAAGCCAGTCCCGCTGAAGCGCACCAACCCATTGGTGGCTGAGCCCCATTGGGTAGTCCAAGAATCCAGCGTTTCCCGGGTAGCTTCCCAGGCGTTGCCGCTGCCAACCAGGTTGACTTCATTGCCATCGGCAATGTAAACCACACCATATTCGTAAATATAACGCGTTGTCAGGCTGCCGCCATTCAGGATGAGGCCAGCCCCGGCTCGAACCGCCGAGGCCGCCGTGTCTTCTGAGATCACCGGTTTGAGGGTAGACAATGGAATCAGCACAATTTCCTCTGCGCCGGGGGCATGGCCGCAGTCCCAGTTATTGCCGGTATGCCAGTCATCACCCAGCGCACCGGTCCAGGTGCAGCCGGGGCGAATTTCAAAGTTATCGAAGGCAAAGCCATCGCCTTTCACATCAGCGCCGCCCTCGCCAAAGTAGAAGCGCAGCAGCACAAAAGGCTCGCCAGACAGGTCGCTCGCATCGAGGATCGCCGTCCGCCAGCCGCGCCCGGATTCATAGAGGTCATATTCATTATCGGTTATGGAATCACCGCTCCAGCCATGTTCAAAACCTAACCCAGTCGGGGCAAACTGATACCAGTTCCCCTCATCGCTGCCGTATTCGCCAATGGTGTCCCAGTTCGCTCCGCCATCCAGGCTGGCTTGCAGATTTGCGCCGTCATGATTGCGATCGATGTCCCACCACAAATCAAATTTTAGATAAGGATGCTCCAGGCCCGAAAAGTCAAAGGCCGGGCTTTGCACGTAAGACTGCTCATTCAGGTTATAAGCGGTGGTCAGGCCCGTGGTCCAGGCATTCGCGCCGCTGGAGGCGCCAGTGATGACTGCGCCGGCAGGCGTTCCCAGTTCCCAACTGCTGTTCACTCCGCCGCTCGCCCAGCCCCCAGCGCCGCTTTCAAAACCCTCCACGTAGGGGAAGTCGTTTATGCCTGCCGGCCCACTGGTGAAAGACCAGACCGGGCAGTTCTGCGCATCGCCAAAGCTGTTGTACGGCACGACTTGCCAGTAATGGGGGGTATCTGCCGCCATGATCGCTGCCGGGTTATAGCTGGTCGTTTTGCCCAAATCATCCCCATTGACAATACCGGTAGGCGGGTTATCTATGCCAAAGAAAAGCTTGTAGCCTGTCGGAACGCCGCCGCCGTTGGCCCAACTCAGGTTGGCAAGCAGGATCACATTCTCCGCTTCATTTTGAGGAGCAGGAGAGATGGCGCAGTTGGGCTGAGCTGTTGGCTGCCTTTGCAGCACGCGCACATCATCCAGGAATATGTTGGATCCATCGCCCGAGATGCCCTTAAAGACCACCCGTACACTGGATTGCCCGGCGTAGGCCGATAGGTCAACCGAGTGTTGGGTCCAATTATCTGCGCCGGTATGGCGATAGATTTCAGCGCCTACATTCTCGAACGTACTACCGTTATCCACGCTGACCTGCACCTGCACACGGTCGGGGTCCGAATACCAAGTATCGTGATACATCCAAAAGTTTAGAGAATATTCTACGTCAGTACTAAAATCTAGTGCCGGTGAGATAAGTTGCCTTGTCTGGTTATAGCAATCAGGTTCAAAGGATAAGAACATCGCCTCAGCCGGCGCAGAATAGGGCGCCTGCGTGGGATTGGAGCCCGCTTCGACCCGGCTCCAGGGGCATGCGCTGTCCGTGGAGAGAGCCCAACCGGCGGGCGGGAACGCCGTGCCGGTGAAGCTTTCGGTGAGCAGGTCAATGGTATAAACAGAGCCGGTGGTGAAAGACCAGACCGGGCAGCCTGTTGCACCGCCATTGGCGTTATAAGGCACAATTTGCCAGTAGTAGGTGGTATTAGAGTCCAGGTTTCCGGACGGCTGGAAGGTAGTCGCAGTACCCAGGTCCGTGCCATTGGCGATGCTGGTAGGCGGGTTCTCTATGCCAAAATAAAGCTTGTACCCATCCACCTGGCCGCCGCCCGAGCTCCAGTTCAGCGCATGGTTAAGCAGGACATCCGTCGCGCCATCTGCCGGACCGAGGTTCATCGCACAGGATGGCGGTGCGTTGGGGTCCAGCGGGGTGAAGATATAGGTCTTACCGCTGGTCAGGTGCACCGCCGAGTGGATGCTGTCGTTTGCCGTGGTGCTGCTGACGGTATCCGCCGTCCCGGCGGCGGGCGTTACACTGAGATAATGCCCGCTGCCGCCTACAGCATCAACGATGCCGATGGAAGCTGTAGGGTCACCGCCCGGCTCGCTCATGGTTCCATAAACAAACTCGATGATATGGGTTGTTTCATACAGCCGCACCTGGAAGTTTTGAGGGGTGCCATTGCTAAGAGGCCACTGCACGTCCTGCCACTGCACCACAAAGACACGGTTCGGCGCGTCGCCCAGGGTGACGTAGCCGATCTCTCCTTCCCCGTTATTCAGGGCCAGATCATCCCACAGCGGCGCCAGCAAGGGTTGGCCGTAGGTTCCGTTCAGGTTGTTGGTGTAGGCATTAGCCGGAAAGCCGTTCATCCCTACCAAACCATTGACGCTGATATAGGCAGTGTTATACCCGGTGTCATCGTAAGTAAAGGTAAAAGGCAGGGCGACAGATGCCATACCGTCGTCAGGATCGCTGCCAAAATCAAAGGCGGTGTAAGCGATCTCATCGCCAATATCATCATACACGCCCGACACAACGCTAAAGGTGTACAGGCCGGCCGCGGCCTGGGCCGGGGTGCTCGTCAAAAACGACGACAAGAACAGTGAGATCACGACAATCAGATTCAAAACACGTTTCATAATTCTTCATATTCTCCTGTAGATAGAGCAAGTATGATCTTAAAGACAAAACCCCCGCCCTCTTTCGAGTTTGGGGGTTTCAGAAAAATTCCCTTGGCAATGACCTACTCTCCCAGGGGGCTGCCCCCCAAGTACCATCGGCGCTAGCGAGCTTAACCGTCGGGTTCGGTATGTGTCCGGGTGTACCCTCGCCGCTCCAATCACCAAGAGAAATCTCTTTAAGATGTTAATTTACCAAGAATAGCAGATAAGTCTTCCGAAAAGTTTCGAGTTCTCCGCACCACGCAATTAAGCCCTCGACCATTAGTACAGCTTAGCTGAACGCATTGCTGCGCTTACACATGCTGCCTATCAAGCAGGTAGTCTACCTGCGGTCTTACTCCCTTAAGGGATGAGGGATCTCATCTTGAGGCGAGTTTCCCGCTTAGATGCTTTCAGCGGTTATCTCAACCAGACATAGCTACCCAGCGATGCCGTTGGCACGACAACTGGCACACTAGAGGTCTGTCCACCCCGGTCCTCTCG
>CAZWFQ010000120.1:0-8207 GCA_964633225.1 uncultured Anaerolineaceae bacterium | reverse complement strand
TCTCGATCACCGGCGACGTGGATGAGGTGATTCTGGTCGTCACCGGCACCACCCAATTCACCCGCCAAAAGGCAGCTTACCGCTACGAAGTATTACCCTAATATTCCAAACGAAAAAGCGGCGACCTATTCGGGCCGCCGCTTTTTCGTTTAAGCAGTCGATCTTGGAGTGCTGCAGCTATCTTGGAGCGCGCAGCCGCTTCAACTCGTCTTCCAATTCAGCCCGGCGAGTAGAGGCTGCCGACTGAATCTCATCACGAACCCGCTGGGCACGATCTTGCAATTGGGTACGCAGATCATTTCCCGAAGCAGGCGCCAGCAGCAGTGCCATGGTAGCGCCAACCAGGCTGCCCAACGTAACCCCTACAATAAAACTCAACAAACGCCTCATATCAACCTCCTATCGTGATCATGATTTTCTCGTATTATAATACGCTTATGCCTCTCAAACCCCTCGAATCAAAACGTGTTGTGTTAGGCGTCACGGGCTCTATTGCCGCCTACAAGGCCGTTGACCTGGCCAGCAAGTTGGCCCAGGCAGGCGCAGTGGTCGAAACCATCCTAACCCCATCTGCCACCCAGTTCATCACCCCCCTGGCTTTCCAATCCGTCACCGGGCAGGGGGCCTACGTGGATGCCAACCTGTGGGGCGCCCAGGCGCATGTGCTGCATGTAGGCCTTGGTCACACCGCAGATCTCTTCATCATTGCCCCAGTTACCGCTCAAACCATGGCTAAGCTGGCCAACGGCACAGCCGATAACCTGCTGCTGTTGGCAGCCCTGGCTTACGGCCCCGGCAGCGCTGAGCATCCCCTGCTCATTGCGCCAGCCATGGATGGCGGCATGTTCGAACACCCCGCCACCCAGGCTAACCTTGAAACCCTGCGCCAGCGCGGCGCCCAGATCATTGGGCCCGAAGCCGGGCACCTTGCCTCGGGCCTGGTGGCCATGGGACGGATGAGCGAACCGCTCACCATCTTTGGCCTGGCGCGCTATGCCCTCACCCGCCGGGGCCCTTTGTCTGGGCGGCGCGTGGTGGTGACCGCCGGCGGCACCCAAGAGCCGGTGGACCCGGTGCGCGTGCTCACCAACCGTTCTTCGGGCAAGCAGGGCTTTGCCCTGGCACAGGCAGCCCTGGATGCGGGGGCAGATGTGACGCTCATTGCAACCCCCGGCGCCCTGCCCATCCCGGCTGGGCTTGAGTATATCCCGGTGGAGGCCGCATCTCAGATGGAACAGGCTGTGCTAAAAGCCTGCCAGAATGCCGATGCCTTGTTGATGGCGGCCGCAGTAGCAGATTTCCGTCCCGTAAACCCGGCCGCCCAGAAGATCAAGAAAAGTTCTGGCATCGAAGCCATTTCCCTCGAGCCCACCACCGATATCCTGGCGGCAGTGGCCGCACAGCGCGGCCGCACGGGCTTGCCGCTGGCTGTGGTAGGCTTTGCCGCTGAAACCCAAAACTTGCTTGCCAACGCCCAATCCAAGCTGCGCGCTAAGCGCCTGGATATGATCGCAGCCAACGACGTCAGCGCACCGGGATCAGGCTTTGCAGTGGATACCAACCGGGTCACCCTGCTCTACCCCAGTGGTAAATCCGAAACTCTGCCCCTGGCCACCAAGGCCGAGGTGGCCGAGCGCATCATTGCAGAAGTGGTCACTTTATTAAACAAATGAAACTAACGAATTCCATCACCGATATTCCAGGCCTTCGCGTGGGCCATGCACAAAATGACGAGGCCCTCACCGGCTGCACGGTCATCCTGTGCGAGCAAGGGGCGGTTGGGGGCGTGGACCAGCGTGGCGGCGCGCCCGGCACACGTGAGATAGACGCCCTGCACCCCATGCACCTTGTCGAGCAGGTTCACGGCGTGATGCTGGCAGGCGGCTCAGCTTTCGGGCTGGATTCTGCCAGCGGGGCCATGCGCTACCTGGAAGAGAAAGGCGCCGGCTTCAACGTCCAGGTGGCACGCGTCCCCATCGTCCCGGCAGCCATTCTCTTTGACCTGGGGCTCGGCCGGGCAGATGTGCGCCCAGATGCGGCGATGGGTTACCAGGCCTGCCTGAATGCATCTTCCAACCCGCCTGCGGCCGGCAATTACGGCGCCGGCACGGGCGCCAGCGTGGGTAAGATCTTGGGCATGGGCCAGGCCATGAAAGGCGGGATTGGTTCGGCCAGCCTGGAGATTGGAGCGGGCGTGCTGGTGGGCGCCATTGTGGCGGTCAATGCGTTTGGAGATGTAGTGGACCCGGCCACTGGGCAGATCATTGCAGGAACGCGCTCTGCCGAAGTTGGTCCCCTGCGCATCGGGGCACCAGGGTATTTTGCTGACACCATGCAGGTGATGCGCACCCTGGTGGGGCGCACGGCCCTGGCCTTTGGACAGCGTGGCAACACCGTCATTGGCGTGGTAGCCACCAACGCCCGCCTGAACAAAGAGCAGGCCAACAAGATGGCACAAATGGCTCACGACGGCCTGGCGCGCACCATCCGCCCTGCCCACACCATGCTCGACGGCGACACGATCTTTGCCCTGGCAACTGGCGATAAGCCTGCCGATGTCAACATCGTCGGCGCCTTTGCCGCCGAGGCCCTGGCTCAGGCCATCTTGAATGCCACTTGGGCAGCCCGCCCTGTGGCCAACCTGCCCGCGGCCAGCAGTACAGCCAACAAAGCCAGCGAAGCATGAACATCCTGATTATCGGTGGCACCATCTTCTTGGGGCGGCACATCGTCGATGCTGCCCTGGCGCGCGGCCACAATGTGACCCTCTTCAACCGCGGCCAGCACAATCCTGAGCTGTTCCCCCAGATCGAAAAGCTGCGCGGTGACCGCTCCCAGCCCGGCGATCTGCAAGCCTTGCAGGCCCGCAAGTGGGATGCCGTCATCGATACCTGTGGCTACCTGCCGCGCATTGTGGGCCTTTCGGCCCAGGCCCTGGCAGGCAGCGTGGGGGGCTACGTTTTTATTTCTACCATCTCAGTTTACGCCCAGCCGCCTTATCCCGGCATGGATGAGTATGCCCCCCCGGCCCGCCTGGCCGACGAAAGCATCGAAACGCTCAACAACGAGACCTACGGCGGCCTGAAGGCGCTCTGCGAGCAAGCGGTGGCGGCCGAACTGCCTGGCCGCGCCCTGGTCATCCGCCCCGGGTTGATCGTGGGTCCGCATGACCCGTCTGACCGTTTCACCTATTGGCCCGCCCGCATGCAGCGCGGCGGCGCCGTGCTGGCCCCGGGGGAGCCTGGGGCTCTCGTACAGATCATCGATGGGCGCGACCTGGCCGAGTGGACCATCCGTATGGTAGAAGGCCAGCAGACCGGGATCTTCAACGCCACCGGCCCGGCCTTGCCCCTGACATTAGACGCAGTGATCGAAACCTGCCGCCAGGCTGCTGGAACCCCGGCCGATCTGACCTGGGTGGATGAAGAATTTTTGCTGGCGCAGGGCGTAACCCCTTATACAGAGCTGCCCCTTTGGCTGCCGGGCGCATCTGCCGCAATGGACCAGGTCAGCATCGCCAAAGCCCTGGCCTGCGGACTGACCTTCCGCCCATTGGCAGCTACGGTTGCCGACACCCTGACCTGGGACAACACCCGCCCCGCTGGTGCCGCCCGTAAGAACGGGCTGTCCCCAGAACGCGAAGCCGCCCTGCTGGATTTGTGGCACGCCCAAGCCCAGGGCCACCCCGGTTGAGCAAAGCACACCAGTTGAGCATGAGAAAACTGTTTGCCAACATCCAACGATTGCCCCTGCTGGTCCACCTGGCGGCAATCACTTATTTCACCCTCCTGACGGTGGCCTATACATACCCTCTGGTCTGGCATATGGCTGATTCGGTGGTAGATGCGATTGGGGATAACGTATATTTTGTCTGGTTACTTGGCTGGTACCCCAAAGCCCTCTTCACCTTAAAGACCAACCCCTTCTTCAATGCCTGGATGAACTTCCCAGAGGGATGGAACCTGGCAACCACCGATACGATCCCGGCCCTGGCCCTGTTGGGGCTGCCGGGCAGCATGGCCTTTGGACCCGTCTGGGGGTATAACTTCGCTGTCCTGGCGACATTTGTGCTCTCGGGCTGGTGCATGTTCCTGGCAGTGAAGAAGCTGACCGGCAGCCCGCTGGCGGGCATCTTGGCGGGAACCATCTTCGCCTTTTCGCCCTATCGCTTTGCCAGGTACCTGGTGGGGCATCTGAGCTTGCTGGGGACCTTTTGGTTTCCGCTGTACTTTTGGGTCATTGCCGAGTTCCTGGTCAAAGATCGTTGGCAGTGGCGTTGGCTGGCCGCGGCCATGCTCTTGACCCTGGGAATTGGCCTGAGCGCCCCCTATTACCTGTACATGGCATTGATCGTTTCAATCATCTTTGTACTGCTGCTGATCCTGTTCTCAATCAAGACACTGCGCCTTAAAACGGCACTGATCCGAAGTGCAAGCCTAGGTGCGGCGGTCTTGATTGCCGCACTCATCTCAATGCTGCCCTACCTGACAGCCGAAACACAAGGCAACCTGGCAGATCGCTCGTTGAACAATGTCATCCGCTATTCTGCCAGCCCGCTAGATTTTGTCCTGCCGGTCAATTTCTACCTGGGCGAGACACTGTATGAACAGGCAGGGCGTACCCTGGAACACGAAAACTCGCTCTATATCGGAATCGTATGCCTGGGGCTGGCAGCCCTTGCCTGGATCAAGCGCAGAGACTTAAACCGGTCGCCCTGGATCTGGGCGGCCCTGATCTCGAGCCTGGCAGCGGCGATATTGGCATGGGGGGTGTACTTACAGATCACCAGCTCACCCGACCTACCCGTGCCGCGCCTGCTCCAGCCAATCTTCGGCGCCGGACCCATCCGCATCACCCTGCCCGGATATTTTCTATTCAAATATCTGCCGTTCTTTTCAAAGATGCGCGTTATGGCGCGCTTTGGCATCTTTACGCTGACCTTTTTATCGTTAGCGGCTGGCTTTGGCTGCGCCTGGCTGTTCCAGAAGTACCCCGCCCGCCGCTTTGTGATCGCAGCCATCTTACTGGGGTGTATTTTCCTGGACGTGTATCCGGGGATGCAAACGCGCTTTGCCGTCGTAGAAACTCGCCCGGTAGATGTGTGGTTGGCCGCACAGCCCGGAAATGGCGCCGTGGCACAATTCCCCTTTGAGCAGGCGGTGGACCAAGACCAGGTGTACAACACCCTCATCCACGGCAAGCCCTTCATCGGTGGGTTCTTCAATGCCAACCAACCGGTGCAGTATACGGCCATCAAGCCGGTGATGGAGAACTTCCCCGATCAAAGTAGCGTGGACCTGCTCAGAGAGCTCCACATCCAGTACATCCTGGTTGACTCGAACAGCTATGCTGATTTTGCCAGCCTGCAAGCGCGCCTGCTAGACCTGGGACTGATCTTACAAACCATCGAGGGGCAGCAGTACGTGTATACCTGGCCTTGACCTGGAGAACTTCTCAATTTCCAGCAACTTTTTCCATCGCCTTCCGTAAGTAATTATGAATGGAAGGAGACGACTATGTGGATCTTTGAATTGATCATCAATCTCATCGGTGGTATTCTTGGCCTGGTGCTAGGCGTCTTGGGCGCCATCCTGGGTCTCGTACTGGGCATCTTGGGTCTGGTCTTTGGCCTGATTGTGGCCGTCGTGGTGGTGATCGGCATCATCTTGCTGATCCTCTTTGCCCCTCTGGCAATTCTGATCGCCATCATCTTCTAGCTTTTCATGAATAGAGAACGGGGCGAGGCTGAGCCTCGCCCCGTTCTCTATTTGTCAACCTACCAGGTTGGATAATGGTAATCCAGCATTTCGCAGTACAACTGCTTTTGCATCACCGGCCCCTCAAAGCGCAAGATGGCGCTGTGTTGGGGTAAACGCAGCTTTCCACCACTGACCGTGATCTCTTGATCATTCAGCACATCAAGATATGTGCCGTCAGGGAGCTGGACCATGGTAAAACCATCCTTGCCGCTGACATTGAAGATGCCATACAAGCCGCGCTCTTCATGCTTCCAAACGGCCTGGATGGCTGGGTCAGCCACCAGCAGGGTGAACTTGCCCTGCACCTGAAGCGGGTCCTTTTTCAACTCAGCCAGGCGGGTCAGATAAGCGGAAAGGCTGTAATCGCCCCAGGTCACCTTGTCGATATCAAACAGCGAGGGCGTATGCACAGCTTCCGATTCTTCACCTGCATAGATCAAGAAAGCACCGCGATTAAAGGCCGCAAAGCCCGTCCAGGCCAGGGCCTGGTTCCGGCTCGGCGCCAGGCGCATGATACGCGCCTGGTCGTGGTTTTCGACACAGCGCATCTTGATAAAGCTGCCGGGGTAGATGCAGTCTTGAAAACGCAGCATTTCTAAATAACGCCGCACGGTCACCTTGCCCTGCACTGCCAACTGCCAGATGGGCCAGATATCGTAATCGTAGGTCAGGTCAAAAGACTCGTAGATTTCACTATCTGACAGGCCCGAGAGGTCTTGGGAGCGCCGGTAGCCCACAAATGCAGCGTGCACTGCTTCAGCCAGCCAGATCACGCCAGGCTTGACCTTTGCCACCTCGCGGCGCGCCACAGTCCAGAACTCCTGCGGAATCAAAGAAGCCACGTCACAGCGGAAACCATCGACACCAAACGCGGCCCAACCCTTGAGCGTCTCCACCAGGTATTCCGTCAAAGCGGGGTGAGGGTGCTTCAGGTCAATCACGTCGCTCCAATCGGGCACCGTGGTCACAGGCTGACCCTTGGCATCCTGGTGGAAGTACTCAGGGTGATCTTTCACCAAGAGCGAGTCGTGAGCGGTGTGATTGTAAACCACGTCAATCATCACCTTCAACCCCAAGGCATGCGCCTTTTCGATCAGCCGCCCGAAATCCTGGCGCGTGCCATATTCGGGATTGACCTCGCGGTAATCCTGGATCGAGTAAGGGCAGCCCAGGGAGCCTTTTTTGTTCAGCTTGCCAATCGGGTGGATGGGCATGAACCAGATCACATCTACGCCCAAGGCTCGGATGCGCTCCAGGTCTGCTTCTACATCCGCAAAGGTGCCGTTAGGGCCGTGGTTGCGCACATAGATCTCATAAATCACCAAATTGCGTAAGCTGGCAGGGGTGTCTTTAGCCATATACTCCTCAATATACTCTAAGTTATCAAGAAATCAACCTATTGTATCCTGCTTTATCCGCCGTTTGCAAATTGATTCCATGACAAAAACGAGCTGCACATCCCCCGCTAGGCAATATTCCTGACCGCCACGCGCGTCTCGGGCACAGCAAACCCACCTCGAGCGCCCACTTCGACAATCGCCTGGTTGGTATCGAAATACACCTGCCAGTAGTTATCCGTAGTGACGTAAGGCCGAACCGCAATCAACGCTCCGTAGGCGTTTAACTGCAAGATATTGACCTCGGGCTCAGGGGTTGGCAGTACGTTAGGGATTTGGGCGACCCTTTCTTTCAGCAGTGCGATAGCAGCCTGCGTATCGACGCTGTGGTCAACCTGGGCCACCAGGTCCACGCGGCGGTATGGATTACCATTGAAATTGACAATGTTATCTGAGAAGATCTTGTTATTGCCCACATAGACCCGAGCATTATCGCCTGTATCAAGGGAGGTGACGAACAGGCCAATCTCGCGCACCACACCGCTCACCCCACCCGCGGTGATGGCATCGCCCACTTTAAAGGGCCGCAGGATGATGAGAAACACGCCGGCAGCAAAATTGGACAGCAAGCCGCCCCAAGCAGCCCCAATGGCAATGCCCACCGCAGCGATCAAAGCTGCGAATGAAGTAGTTTCGATCCCTAGCACGCCCAGGATGGCAATGATGAGTAAGATGCGCAAGCCAATGCTGGCCCCGGCATGGATGTATTTAATCAGGGTGGGGTCTGTGCTGCGCTTCGCCAGGGCACGATCCAGGCCCTTACAAACCAGCTTGATCGCCCAATCGCCGGCAAACCATAGCGCAATGGCGCCGATCAGCTTCCAACCCAGGGGCACCAGGTAAGTTTGTGCAAATGTGGTCAGGTCAGCAAACATGTTGTTTCTCCTTATTCTATATAAGTATTGGATTGCCTGGCAGCATGCGTGCATGCACGCCCCTCTGCCCAGGTATAAACCTATTTTAGCACAGCCCTGCTTTTCAATCTCTTCTTGACCAGTATTGATTACCGGACACAATTTGGCTCCATAAGGGTAAAAGAGACCGGGATCGG
>CAZWFQ010000119.1:0-8226 GCA_964633225.1 uncultured Anaerolineaceae bacterium | reverse complement strand
CAGCCGCCGGTCGTGTTCGGCCACCTGGCGCTCGGCCTGGTAAAGCGCTTTGCCGCCGCGCACGCCGAGAACGAGGGCGAAACCGCCCACAGCAAAGACCACCAGCGGCGCCCACCACACCACCGAAGCCAGCAGCGCAAGCAGCCCGGCGACCTTCAGAACAAATGCGGCAAGATCCACCAGGTGGTAGTACGTCTCCTTGAGCCGCCCGCCCTCGGGGTTGGCAGCTACCCGTTGGATCAAATCCCAGGTGTCGGGTTGTTCGAGCAGGGCGTATTCCAGACGGGTGCGTTTCCCGGTCAACGCGGTGCGGTAGCGGGCGCGCAGTGCCAACGTCAGGCGCAGGTCGGCCAGGTTGTGCAGCGCTGACCGCAGCCAGCCGAAGGCGGTGAGGCCCGCCAGCAGCGTCAGGTAGCGATAAACTTCATCTACCGGAGCGCCGTCGCGCACCGTACGCACAACGGCGTCGATGAGACGGGCAGCGACAAGCGTTGTGACAGGGGTCAGTGCAGCCCAGGCAAGATCGAAGAAGCCGTAAACGAAAGTGGCGATGGGTGCGCAGCGAAACGCAATGCCTACGCTGTCCAGCACTGTGTAGCGCCGCAGGGGTAAATCAATGACAGATGGCATACCAGCCTTTTCCCTTGGCTGAACGTTGATTATTTCCGTTTCTCCTTTAATCCCTGCGCTCACCCTTGTGTTAACCGGTTATCAATGTGGCGCAGGAATGGTTTGATGGCGAGGGTATCTCTGGGGGACCAATGCCGGCCAGTCAAAGTCATGGGTTATCCTCGAAAGGCAAGTTTTGGGCATCGGTTACTCTGAACTCGATCATTGGTTGATTTTTGATTATTATAATAGGTTCTCTCTGCTCCGGCACGGGTTTCCCGCGCTTGTTGAGAGTAGGCCGATATCAATGGCATGTTTTTTTGGGGGGGCTCCTCTGATGTTACAATTAGCTTATGAGCATGCAGCCTCTCTCGATCCCATCTTCTTTGGTGGTCGAAACTGCCGGGCTGAACAAATCCTATGGTTCAGTGCATGCGCTCAAATCCTTGGATTTAAAGGTCGCTCGGCATTCCATCTTCGCCCTTCTGGGGCCGAATGGTGCTGGCAAAACTACCACGCTCAAACTCTTATTGGGCTTGATTCGCCCTACAGCAAGTTGGGCGTTCTCGGAGCTGTGGTGTGGGCGGCAATTCATGCGTTTGGAAAAAAGTCATGAAGTACCTGATCACCATCGCACAAAGCGCCAGACCACGCCTGGCAGCTACAGCAAGATATGGACCGCCCCGGTAAAATACCGGTATTTAACCGAAAGTATTTTATAATTCATCCATGGCCATCCCGCTGGTCGCCACCAAACTCTATATTCCTTTGCCGCGCCCGCAGTGCGTGGCGCGTTCGCTTCTGGCTGAGCGGCTGAACCAAGGGTTGGAGCGCAGGTTGACCCTTCTCTCAGCCCCGGCCGGGTTTGGTAAGACCACCCTGCTCAGCAGTTGGATTTCAGGTTTAAGGCAGTGCACGGATGAGCGGCCGCCTATCGTCGCGGGTTCTGCATCCAGTTCGCCATATTTGCAATTTGCCTGGCTCTCCCTCGACGAGACTGACAGTGCCCCGGAGCGTTTCCTGGCCTGCGTCATCGCTGCAATCCGGACGGTTCAACCTGGTTTGGGCGAAAGTGTCATGGCTGCTCTGCAGGCGCCTCAGCCGCTGCCCATCGAAACCCTGTTGACCCACCTGCTCAACGAAATCGCCGCGCTACCCGGCAAGCTGATCCTCGTACTGGACGATTACCACCTGCTTGATTCCCAACCTGTGGATGCCGCCCTGGCTTTTCTGATCGAACATCTGCCGCCGCAACTGCACCTGATCATTGCCAGCCGCGAAGACCCCAATTTGCCCCTGCCCCGCCTGCGCACCCGCAGCCAACTGACCGAGTTGCGCGCCCCCGACTTGCGTTTCACCCCCGCCGAGGCCGCCGAATTTCTCAACCGCGTGATGGGCTTGGATCTGTCCGAGAAGGATGTGGCCGCCCTCGAAGCTCGCACCGAAGGCTGGATTGCCGGGTTGCAACTGGCAGCACTTTCCATGCAGGGGCAAAAGGATCCTGCCGCCTTCATCCAATCCTTCACCGGCAGCCATCATTTCGTGCTGGATTACTTGCTCGAAGAGGTTATCCAACGGCAGACGCAAAAAGTCCAGGCTTTCCTGCTCCACACTTCAATTTTGAGACGCCTCACCGGCCTACTGTGCGAGGCCACATTAGATCTTGCGCCCGGTGCTGGGCAAGCCACCCTGGAACAACTTGAGCGCGCCAACCTGTTCCTTGTTCCACTCGATAACGAGCGTCATTGGTATCGCTATCATCACCTGTTTGGCGATTTACTGCGCCAGCGGCTCGGAAGCCCTCCAGAACTCCCCACTTTCCACTTACGCGCCAGCCAGTGGTACGAAACCCATGACCATCTGGATGAGGCCTTCCACCACGCGCTGTGCGCCAATGATTTTGAGCGCGCCGCCCGGCTGGCCGAAGCCGCCTGGACGGTTTCGGAAAGTTCTTTCCAGTCTGTGACCTGGCTGGTCTGGGTAAAAAAGCTGCCAGCGAGGGTCGTTAGCGCTCGGCCCGGGTTGTGCTACCAGCTTGGCAGAGCCTTCTCGGACCTCGGCGAGCCGGAGACCAGCGAGTTTCACCTGCAAAACGCCGAACGCGCCCTGGCAAGAGTGCCCAACCAGGCCGGGTTTACACCCCTGCCAGGGGATATCGCCCTGACCCGCGCGTACAACGCCCAGGTGAAAGGGAACGTAACCGAGACAATCCAATACGCCGAGTTGGCCCTCCGCCTGGTCGCCGAGCAGGATCTCTACCGCCGCGCCCAGGCAGCTATTATGTTGGAATTTACCCACTGGGCCACCGGCGACCTGGAGGCATCTCTGCGTGCTATGCAGGCCTGGATGGCAGATATGCACAAGTTGGGCAACCTGGTCTTTGAGATTGCCAGCGTCTTCGCTGTGGCCGATCTGCTGGTTGCGCTGGGGCGGTTGAGCGATGCGATTCAGTCCTACCAGCAAGCTATACAACTTGCTGCAGAAAACGGCCCAGAAGCGCAGCAGATCACCGCACACCACCACCTGGGCCTGGCGTTGATCTATCACGAGTTGGGTGACTTCGAGTCTACCGCTGCGCACCTGCAAACCGCCGCCGACCTCGGCCAGCGCACCACCCTGGTGGACTGGCCGCACCGCTGGAAGCTGGCCCAGGCCCGGTTGAAAGAAGCTGCCGGGGAGTGGGCGGCCGCGCTCGGCTTGCTCGACGAAGCCCGGCGGGTCTATGTCAAGAACCCGGTTCCCATTGCCCGACCGGTCGAGGCGCTCCAGGCGCGGGTTTATCTCAAGCAGGGTCGGCGGGACAAAGCCGATGCTTGGGCGCGGGAGCGGGGCATTTCTCTGGCCGACCAGGCCAGCTACCTCACCGAGTTTGAACTGCTCACCCTGGCGCGGCTGCGACTGGAAGATCCGGGTGTCAACGGCCTGCTGGATCGCTTGCTGGACTTGGCCGAAGCGCAAAATCGCCTGGGCAGCGTGCTCGAAATCCTGCTCACCCAGGCGCTCGCTTACCGGGCGCAGGATAATCAACCCCAGGCTCTAACTGCCTTGGGACGCGCCCTGGCCCTGGCCGCACCGCAGGGCTACCTGCGAACGTTCGTGGACGAAGGCGAAGCCATGCGTTCGCTGATTGCTGATTTTCGATTGCAGATTGAAAACCGCGCTTCACCCCTGCTTGCCTACACTGACAAACTCCTGGCTGTTTTCTCCCCGCAATCATTTAATTCTCAATCCCTGCTCCCCGATTCCCTCTCAGATCGCGAACTCGAAATTTTGCGTCTTGTGGCCCAGGGGCTTTCCAACACTCAAATCAGCCAGCGGCTCTACCTGGCGCTCAGCACCGTTAAGGGGCATAACCAGCGCATTTTCGACAAGCTCCAGGCCCATCATCGCACCGAGGCAGTTGCCCGTGCCCGCGAGTTGGGCCTGCTCTAATCCGCCAAACAATACTCCCAAACAGTACTTAAGTCGCTACCCGGCAATACGCTGGGCGGGTATATTAACATACATGAAACCAATGCGCCCCATCCATTACGAAATCCGCGTCGCAGGCTGCCTTCCACCGCAGTGGCAGGACTGGTTCGATGGCATGGAAATCACGGTGGCAGACGGCCAAACCCTGCTCTCTGGCCCGGTGAGCGACCAGGCGGCGCTCTACGGCCTGCTCAAAAAGGTGCGCGATTTGGGGTTGGCATTGGTTTCGGTCAACAGAATTGTTTAATTGAAGGAGAAAAATCCATGAAAGCCATTGTTCAAAATGCTTACGGTTCACCCGATGTTCTTTCACTGGCCGAGGTTACCCAGCCAGCGATGAAAGAAAACGAAGTGCTGGTGCGCGTCAAAGCCGCTTCACTCAACGCCGGGGATGTGTTCACCCTGCGCGGCAGCCCCTGGCTGACCCGGCTGATGGTGGGCATTCCCAAGCCGAAAAATCACATCCTCGGCTGGGACATGGCTGGGGTGATCGAGGCGGTGGGCAGTCAGGTGACGCAGTTCAAACCCGGTGAGGCTGTATTTGCATCGTGCAGCGGCGCGCTGGCCGAGTACGTGTGCGTGGCCGAAGAGAAACTGGCCCTCAAGCCGGCCAACCTGACCTTTGAGCAGGCCGCGGCTGTGCCGACCGCCGCCATCACCGCCCTGATCGGCCTGCGGGATGCCGGGAAGTTGCAGCCCGGTCAAAAGGTGCTGATCAACGGCGCTTCAGGCGGCGTGGGCACTTTTGCCGTGCAGATTGCCAAAGCCCTCAGCGGCGAAGTGACCGGGGTATGCAGTACGCGGAATGTGGAGATGGTGCGCTCCCTGGGCGCTGATCACGTGATTGATTACACCCGCGAAGATTTCACGAAAAACGGTCAACGCTACGACCTGATCCTCGATAACGTGGCCAGCCGCTCATTTGTCGACCTGCGCCGTGCCCTGACCCCGCAGGGCAAAATCATCCCCAACAGCGGGCATGGTGGCATGAGCTATGTGTTCAAAGCCTATTTGCTCTCGCTGATCATGCGACAGCACAACAGTATGTACGTGGCCTCGCCAACTAGAAAAGACCTGCTGGTTTTGAAGGAACTGCTCGAAGCGGGCAAAATCAAACCGCTGATTGACCAGACCTTCCCCTTGAGCGAAACCCCCGCCGCCTTCCGCTACCTGGAAAAAGAACACGCCCGCGGCAAAGTGGTCATCACGATGGCCTAAGGAGACAGCGATGGACACCAAAATCATTCTTTCTGCCACCTGGATCGTCGTGATGATGATTTATTTTCTAGGCGACATCCTGCGTATTATCAGCGGCGATGTGGCGCGCAGCATGGCGGGGCAAAACCTGAACCAGTGGATGTATCTGGTGATGGCCGCCCTGATGCTGATCCCCATCCTGATGATTTTCGCGAGCCTGGTGCTACCGCAATCGGCTAGCCGCTGGACCAATATCATCGTGGCTGGCTTTTTTATCTTGTTCAACCTGGTTGGCCTGCCTACTTACCCTTCGCTCTACGACAAATTCTTGCTGGTGGTCAGCATGGTCTTCAACGGGGTGACCATCTGGTATGCCTGGAATTGGGCCTGACCTGTAAGGTGAAAAGCATTTGGCACGGCTGCACAAAGGCAGCCGTGTTTTCTTTTGTGGCGTTGTAGGGATTTTCAAAACAAATGTATTCTATACTTGACATAATGTATATTTTGTATTACTATAAGTCCGCTGTAGTTTACAAATAGTAACGCAAGACAGACACAAGGAGAAAACATGTCCGTTCGGAAAACATCTATCACCGTATCTTTGGTCAGTACCCTGCTGATTTTGGGTTACTACCTGGTCAGCTTTATCCCGATGTTCCAGCAAGGCGATTTGAATTCAGAAGATGTCTTCCGGGTTGCCGGAATTGTCATCATTGCCTCTATCGTTCTGAACATCGCCGGCAATATCCTCACCAATATCGTCATCAACATCATTCATGCCATCCAGACCCAATCGGAAAAAGAAGTGCGCCTGATCGAAGATGAGCGCGACAAGTTGATTGGATTGAAGGGCACCCAGGTTTCGTATGTCGCATTTTCACTGGGCGTCTTGATTGGTATGTTGACCTTTGTCTTCGGCCAACCGCCATTGGTGATGTTCAGCTTGATTATTTTCTTCTCGTTGTTGGCCGAAATTTTTGGCGACCTTGCCCAATTCTATTTTTACAGCAAGGGGATTTGAAATGGCAAAGTATCAGGTTCGCAACAATATCCGCAAACTGCGTTTCCTGAATGGAGAAATCACCCAGGAGCAGTTGGCTGAAAAGGCCGGTGTGACGCGGCAGACCATCATCGCCATCGAGGGCGGCAAGTACGCCCCATCGCTTGAGCTGGCTTTTAAGATAGCCTTGGCCTTTGACGTGCCGATTGGCGAAGTCTTCTCTTACGAAGTCGGAGATGCGTGATGAGAGCGATGATCTATACTCAATACGGCCCGCCAGAGGTGCTACGCCTGGCAGACCTCCCCAAACCGGCGCCGCGCGATAAGGAAGTGCTGGTCAAAATCCACGCCACCACCGTCACCATCGGCGATTGTAGGATGCGCAGTTTTACCGTCCCACCCGAACAAAAGCTCTTTGCCCGCCTGTACCTGGGCGTTTTCAAGCCGCGCCGCCCGGTTTTGGGCATGGAACTGGCCGGAAAAATTGAGGCGGTTGGCAGAGATGTCGCGCGCTTTAAACCAGGCGATCCTGTCTTTGCCTCCACCTTCGAGGCGGATTGGGGCGGCTACGCTGAGTACAAATGCTTCCCCGAAACCGGTGCGTTGGCGCTCAAGCCAGCCGGGCTGGACTACGGAGAGGCCGCTGCTGCGGTGGGGGGCGGGGGAACTGCACTGCGCTGCTTGAAGCGGGCCAATCTCCGGGCGGGGCAAGAGGTGTTGATCTATGGCGCGTCTGGTGCAGTAGGCACCAACGCAGTTCAACTGGCGCGTAACCTTTTCGGTGCAGAAGTCACTGCGGTTTGCAGTACTGCCAATCTTGACCTGGCAAGGTCGCTTGGCGCAGCACATGTGCTGGACTATACCCGCCAGGATTTTACCCAGCAAGGCCATTTTTACGATGTGGTTTTTGATGCTGTTGCCAAATTCCCTGCTGCCCAGGCTTGCACGGCCTTGAAACCTGGCGGGGTTTACTTGAATGCCCATCGGGATTCCGGTGCCCAAACTGGTCAGACGCGGCTCCAAGAATTATTGGAACTCAAAGATTTGCTCGAAGCCGGCTATTTTAAGCCGGTGATTGACCGGGTCTATCCTTTCGAGCAGATTGTTGAGGCGCACCGCTACGTTGAGCAGGGTCACAAAAAGGGAAATGTGGTCGTTGTGGTGGCTGGCGACCAGATGGTTAATTCATTTTCAGATCGAAAAAAGGTGGCATGATGAAAGTATGTATTGTTGGAGCATCGGGAAAATTGGGCCAGTACATGGTGCAGCACGCGCTTGATCGGGGTTACGATGTGACGGGTGTCTGCCGGGAACGCAGTGTGGGCAAACTGGATCGATTCAAAAACCGCATCACGATCATACCTGGCGCAACAAATGATCGCCAAGTCATTCAAAGGGCCGTTGCAGATTGCGAAGGGGTGCTAAGCGTCTTGGTCCCCTGGGGCAGGCAGCAGTATTCCACCGGGACGGCCCAAGCGGTGTTGGATTACGCCCGCCCGGATGCGCGGCTCATCTTTTCCTGCGGCTGGCACATTACCCTTGATGGGCAGGATGTCTACCCCGATGTGATGAAACGGGAGGAGGTTCTTGCCCGCTGGATTGGGCGGCTGACCCGCATGATGGATATTGACGACCAGGTGGAAGCCTGCCGGCGTATCTTTGCCAGCCCCACCCGTTGGACTGTGGTACGCGGCAGTGATCTGGAAGAAGGCCCGAGCCAGGGACTGCCAGTATGGAGCTGCCATGTGGGCGACCCGATCCTTGCCAGCAACCTGACCCGCCGCGTCGATTTCGCCCTGTTCATGGTGGCCGCGCTCGAAAACGATGCGCTCATCCACGAGGCCCCGGCGATCGTCGGCTGCCAGGCGCCCTCGGCGCTGGAGAATGCCACAAGTTGCTGGGATTCCGCAATAAATAGGTAGGGAGAAAAGCAACTCAAAAAAAGGGGG
>CAZWFQ010000118.1:3309-8234 GCA_964633225.1 uncultured Anaerolineaceae bacterium | reverse complement strand
CGGTCAATGACGCCCCCGTGGCAGAAGACCTGGACACCAGCACCGACGAAGACGTGGTCGTGGACTTTACCCTGGTCGCCAGCGATGTGGAAGACGATGATCTGACCTACACCTACGGCACCCCGGCCAACGGCACGCTCAGCGGCATCGCCCCAGAACTGACCTACACCCCCGACGCGGACTGGTCCGGCACCGACACCTTCACCTTCACGGTGAATGACGGCGCACTCGACTCCAACACCGCCACCGTCACCATCGTCGTCGCCGATGTCATCGATGACCCGGTCTTGAGCATCACCAAAGACGTCGACACCGGCAGCGGCCCGGTCAACATCGGTGATGTGGTCACCTACACCATCTCTGTAGCCAACACCAGCCTGGTGGAAGCGCAGGATGTCCACATTGTGGACACCCTGCCTGCCGGCCTGATTGGCGAGGATGTGGATATCACCGTCACGGTGGGTGCTGAAGAGGTCTTCGTACACGTCTTCACCGCCACCGTCGACAGGACAGTCTACTCTGGCGCAACCATCACCAACACCGCCGCCTTCGAGCACAGCTCGGGCAGCGGCACAGATGATGCCAGCTTCCAGATGGCCGTCTGGCGCACGATCTTCCTGCCCATCACCTTCAAGAACGCTGGCGGGTAGCGGGCTCTAAGAACATCAGTAAAAAAGGAGACGGCGCTTCGGTGCCGTCTCCTTTTTTTTGCGTCCGGCACTCATTGCCGCCTGATGGTGGTTGCGAATTTCTTCCATGTCGGCTATACTCAAAACCCTAAGGGTCTTTAAGCCCCTTAGGGTTTGTTGGAAAAGGAGACTGAGAAGCAATGACGGATGACTTTTTGTGGTGGCGCGATGGGGTGATCTACCAGATCTACCCGCGTTCGTTCGCCGATGCCAATGGGGATGGCCTGGGCGACCTGGCGGGGATCACGGGGCGGCTGGATTACTTGCAAGAGCTGGGGGTGGACGCGATCTGGCTTTCGCCCTTTTATCCTACGCCGGATAAGGATTTTGGTTACGATATCAGCGATTACCAGGATGTGGACCCACGTTTTGGCACGCTGGCAGATTTTGACCGGCTGACAGCCGAGGCGCACCGGCGCGGCATACGCATTGTCTTGGATATGGTGTTGAACCATACGTCAGACCAGCATGCCTGGTTCCAGGAAGCACGCCGCAGCCGGGAGAACCCGCGCCGCGATTGGTACATCTGGCGCGATCAGCCCAACAACTGGCAGGCGGCATTTGGCGGGCCGGCCTGGACGCTGGACCCGCTGACGGGGCAGTATTACCTGCACTCGTTCACCAAAGAGCAGCCGGATGTGAACTGGCGCAACCCGCTGGTGCGCCAGGCCCTGCTGGACGTGTTCCGCTTCTGGCTGGAGCGGGGGGCAGATGGCTTCCGCCTGGATGTATTCAATGCTTACTTTAAGCACCCTGAGCTGCCAGATAATCCGCCGAAGCTGGGCCTGCGCGGCTTCGACCGCCAGCGTCACATTTATGATATGGACCAGCCGGAGATGATGCCGCTCTTGAACGATCTGCGCCGCCTGCTGGATGCCTACCCTGAGCGTTATGCGGTGGGTGAGACGTACATGGCGACGCCGCAAAAGACGGTCTCGTACTGCGGGGTCGATAAGCTGCACGCCGCCTTCAGCTTTGATTTTACGTCATCGAACATGGTCTACCCCTGGAATGCGGACTGGGTGCGGCAGAAGATCGAGGCGCGTGAGGATGTGTTTGGCGCGGCGGGCATTTGGCCGACGACGGTGATGAGCAACCATGATCTGCCGCGGGCAGCCAGCCGCTACAGCCGCGGGGCCGGGGATGACCAGGCGCGCGCGGCAATGACCCTGCTGCTGACGCTGCGGGGGACGCCCTTCATTTATTATGGAGAAGAGATTGGTATGCGGGATATTGCGCTCAAGCGCAGTGAGATCTTAGACCCGCCTGGCAAGAAGTTCTGGCCTTTTTATAAGGGGCGGGATGGCTGCCGGGCGCCGATGCAGTGGAACGCCTCGCCAAATGCGGGCTTTTCTGCCGGGCAGCCCTGGCTGCCGCTGCACCCCGATTACCCGCTGCGCAATGTGGAAGCACAGCGCGGCGACCCTGGCTCGCTGTTCAACTTCACCAAGAAGCTGCTGGCCTTGCGCAAAGAGATGCCTGCGCTGCGGCGCGGCGACCTGGTGTTTTTGGAAGATACGCCGCCCAGCGTGCTGGCTTACCGGCGCGAGACAGCCGTCCAGGAGGTGCTGGTGGCGATCAACTTTGGCCGTTCGCCAGCCAGCTTCAGGCTGCCGGACGGAAAATGGGAGCTGGTTTTGGCCAGCGGGGAGGCTGAAGCGCCCGGCAGCCTGGGGCCGGGGCAGGTGTGTGTGATGGCCAATTGATCTTAACGAAGAAGCGGTGCCCAAGGCACCGCTTCTTCGTTAAGATTCGCTCTTAGCTGGTTCAGTTTTCTTTTCGCTGGCAGGCTGTTTTTCAGTTTCGCTCTTCTTCTCGCCTTCAGAAGCCGGTTTGTTGGCGCGGCCCTGGCCTGAGGGAGAGCGGTGGTCTGTGGCGTAGAAGCCAGAGCCCTTGAAGACGATGCCGACGGGGGTGAAGACCTTGCGCAGGCTCTTCTTGCTGCACTCGGGGCAGCGTGTGAGGACGGGATCGTTAAAACCCTGCCTGTGTTCAAAGCGCACACCGCAATTATCGCATTGGTAGGTATAAATCGGCATTCCAGTTTCTCCGGCTGAAGAGATGCATCAGCAACGTGACATTATAGCGCGCCCGCCCTTCCCTGGCAAGACTTTGACAAGGGGGTTCTAACGAAACGTTAACACGCTAGGGCCGGGGCGTGCGGGTGGGGTAGCGGGTGGAGGTGGGCTTGGGCGTGGAAGTGAACGTAGGCGGCGGGGTGGCCGTGGCAGTGGAGGTGCGCGTGGGGCGCGGGGTGGCGGTGGGGGTGGTGGTGCGGGTGGGCGGGATGATGGCGGCCAGGTGTTCTTGGGCAAAGGTGCGCCATTCAGCCGGGACGGCCTCTTCGGGCAGGGCCAGCAGGGCTTCCCAATCCGTCTTGGCGTCCAGCGTATTGAAGGCCTGTTCAGAGACCTGGGCGCGGTGATAATAGATGTAAGCGCGCTGGCTGTCTTCAGTGACCCACTGCTGGGCGCTGCTGAACTGGCGGTAGGCCATGGTCAGGCGTTCGTCGGCCCACAGGGCGTGCGCCAACTGGATGCTGTAATCGAAGGAGGTGGGCACCAGGTTGACGGCGATGACCAGGTCGTTGACGGAGGCCACGTAGTCTTCAAGGATCAGGTGGGCCGAACCGCGGTAGTAATAGGCATCGGGGAAATTGGGATCCAGGGCAATGGCCTGGTCGAAGCGTTCGATGGCCTGATCATAGATCTCAGCATCGAAGTAAGACAGGCCAGCCAGGGTCCAGGCGAGGGAATTCTTGGTCTCGTAGCGCAGGTAGATGTTGATGTAATAGAGGGCCTGGTCTGTATCGTCGTTGAGGATGTAGGCCTGGCCGAGCACCAGGTAGGCGGGCAGCAGGGTGCGGTCTGTTTCGTAGGCCAGCTTGGCCATTTTCAATGCTTCTGTGTAATTGCCTTCTAAGATAAAGGCCTGGGCGTTGAGCATGTAGATGCGTGCCGCGCCAGGGTACAGGGCCTCGGCTGCGATCAGGTCTGCCCGGGCGGCATCTACCTCCCCCTCGCTGAGCAGGTAAGCGGCGCGCTCCAGGTAAGCATCCACGTAGTTGGGGTCCAACTCAATGGTCTTATCCAGGTCTTCTGCGACAATAGCCGAGGGGTTGAGTCCCAAATTGGCCAGGGCGCGGCCCATGTAATTGGGGGCAAAATTGGCATTGACGGCAATGCCCTGGTTGTAAGAGCGGATGGCATCCTGGTATTTCCCTGCTAGGCGGTAGGCTTCGCCCTGGTGGAAGTAAAAATCCACTGCGTCCGGCTCGGCGGTGATGGCCTGGTTGATGAACTCGAGCATGGTGGTGTAATTGCCGCGTTCGTAAGAGCGGATGCCGGCGCGGTAGGCTTCAACCACCGGGTGAGGGGTGTTGACGTACATGGGAACAGGGGTATACGTTTCGTCCAAGAAGACCCACAGGGGGGTGGGCCCGATGTAGGTGGGGGTGGGAGAGCGCACCACGCGGGTGGCGGTGGGGGTGGGGGTGAGGGTGGGGGCGGGGGTGCGGGTTACCACGGGGGTGACGCGGACGAAGACCACCTCTTCGGGTTGGCGGGTGGCGCCATAAATGGCCAGCGAGACGAGACCGATCAGCAGAGCGGCGGCAGTGAGGATGCTGACCATGCGGGTGATGGGATTCTCCCAGACGCGTTTGACGAGGTTCTTGGGCGGCTCAAGCTCTTTGTTCAGTTCGTCAGCCCATTTGCGATGGATGGGCGGAACAGGGGTCACATCTTCAGCCGGCGGGCGCGCCCCCAATAAGACCAGCCCGCGGCGGGCGGCCTCGTTATTGGGATCGGCTTTGAGGGCCGATTCGAGGCAAAAGACGCGCTCTCCGGGGTTATCAACCACGGTGCTCATCCACAGCCAGTAATCCACGTTGGCGGCATCGCTGCGGATGAGGCGCGTCAGCAGGTCGCGAGCCCGGCTGCGCTCGCCTTTATCGATGGCGTCCATTGCTTCTTGGAATATCTTATCTTGAGCCATAAGAATGCCTGGCATGAGTCTAGCACAGCCCGCCAAATGCGGCAAGTGGATTTAACGAAGAAATTGGGGTGTGAACAGGCAGTTTCACTGCCCGTTCACACCCCAAACCCCAAAAAGTGCAGTTATAATCGGGGCATGGGTACGATGAATACATCCATCAGGCAGTTAGCGGCGGCATTGACCCTGGCATGGGGTTTGGCGGCCTGCCAGGCGGCAGTGCCGGTGGTTACGCCAACGCCG
>CAZWFQ010000118.1:0-3209 GCA_964633225.1 uncultured Anaerolineaceae bacterium | reverse complement strand
GTTGACGCCGGGCGTGTTGACGCCGGGCGTGTTGACGCCTTATTACACGCCAACGCCCAGCCGCACGCCCACCCTGCCGGCGCCGCCACCCAGCCTGGAAGCGCTGCCGGTGACCCCTGCCCCCAGTGCCACGCCCTTCACACACACCGTGGCCAAAGGTGAGACGATGCTGGGGATTGCGTTCCAGTACAGCCTTGGGTTGGATGTATTATTGGCTGCCAACCCGGAGGTTGATCCGCAGTTCCTTTCGGTGGGCACCCAGTTGGTCATCCCGCTGGGCGGGCAGGTGGCCGAAGTCCAGCCGACCGCCACCCCAATGGCGGTGGGCTGGCAGGGGCCGGTGTGCCACCGCAGTGCAGATGGCGGGGCGTGGTGTTTTGTGCTGGCGCAAAATGAGCAGGCAGATGGGCTGGAGAATCTTTCGGCCTGGATTGGGCTGTTTGATGGGCAGGGCCAGCTTGTGGCCGGGCAGGTGGCAATTGGCGGGTTGAATTTGCTCTTGCCTGGTGGCGCGCTGCCCTTGGCGGCCTATTTTGCGCCGCCGCTGCCCGAGGCCTTTACGGCCCAGGCCGAACCCTTGAGCGCGCTGGCGGTGACGGATGGGAACGCCCGCTACTTGCAGGCTGAGATCAAAGAACTGGGGGTTGATGTGGCAGCGGGGGGAGGGCAGGCAGTGGGCAGCGGGGAAGTTTGGCTGGCTGGCCCGGCCCCCAGGCTGGTGTGGGTGGAGGCAGTGGCTTACGGCGCAGAGGGGCAGGTGGTGGGGATGCGAAAATGGGAGGCTGAGCAGCCCTGCACGGGGCTGTTCCCGGCGGCCACACCCACGGGCGCAGCCACCGCCACCCTGGATGCAATCAGCACGCCCAATGCGCCGGTGATGTCGCCGCCCGCTGTGCTTGCATTTTGCACCCGGTTTGACCTGACTGTGTACAGCTTGGGGCCGGCGATCCAACGGGTGGAATTTTTGGTTGAAGCCAGGCCTTAGCCTGGACAGCCGGAGACTGCGGGGTTATTGGCTGCCAACTTGCGAAACCTGAGCGCCGGGAGGAAAGGGGGCACTGGTGCGCTCGAAGGAGAAGCCGGCCGCGCCGCGGTGCCCACCGCCGCCGAATTTTTCGGCAATCTGCGCCACATCCACCTGGTCTGAATATAAGGTAACAAAGGTGGTCACCTGGTCGTTCTGCGGGGCTTCGATGTAGCAGTAGGCGATTTCATATCCCAGATCGCGGATGTGCTGGCCCATGTCGCCATCGCCGCGGCGGTTGATGACGAGGGTGTGATGGCCTTCAAAGGTCACCGGGTAGCCATAGCGGTTGACGGCGCGGCGCATCTCGCGCAGGCGGGCGGCCAACAAAAGCGTGCCTTGGGTGATCAACGCCTGGACGGCCTGGAGGTCGTCATCCAGCAGGGGCTTCCAGATGTCGTCGTTATCGGGGCGGGTCTCTTGCTGGTGCAGACCCTCGTTGAAGGCGGGGGCATCGGGCTCGAGGTTGGCCCAGATATCCCGGTCGCCGATGAGGGCGATGGCGCGCGGCAGGGGCTGGGAGGGGAAGAAATAACGCCAGGCCAGCACGCAGCCGGCGGCGCCAACCTGGCGCAGGCCGGGCCAGGGGGCAGCAAGGCTGCCCAGGTCGTCCAGGGCCGATTGGTGATGGTCGATCCAGGTGAAGGTGCGGCCCTCAGCCAGGCGCAGCATATCTGGCTGGGAGAGGGAAAAATCGACCATGAGGATGTGCTGCGCACGGTCAACCTGCTTCCAGGGGACGGGGTCGCCGTAACTGATCTCGTGCAGGCGGGTTTCGGGCCCCAGGGCGCGGCGCACCACTGCGGCGGCGGCGCGCCCATCGGCGTCATTATGGTGAAAGCATAAGGTTTTCATTAGACCAATGGTACCGGGGTGAAGACGAGGATAAAAACGATGATCCCCAGGATGGCAACGGCCTTGCGCCGGGCATCCAGGGTGGTGATCTGGTCGAGGGGGTCGGCGTGCATGCGGCCAAGGACGAAGATGATGAAAGCCCACAGCCACCAGCCATTCCACACCAGGCCCAGGAGCACCAGGGCGCCCAGGATGAAGGGTAAGATGCTGCGCATGCGCTTGCCGCCCAGCAGAACATACAGGATGTGCCCGCCGTCTAACTGCCCGGCGGGGATCAGGTTCAGGGCAGTGACCAGGAGCCCGGCCCAGCCGGCCCAGGCCACCGGGTGCAGGCTGACGTCATAGCCGCCGGTGGGCAGGGGGGCGCCGGTGAAGAAATAGCGCAGCCAGTAGATAGCCGGCTGGAGGCCGGAATAATCTGCGGGTTGGGGCAGCAGTTGGCCGTGGACGAGATACTTCAACAGCAGGTAGAGGATGGAATTGCCCTCGAAGATCTGGCCCTCGGGCAAGACGGACGGAATGGGCTGGACGGGTGAGAGGGCCAGGCCGAGGATGAGCACGGGGATGGCAACCACCAGGCCAGCCAGGGGCCCGGCAATGCCAATATCGAGCAGGGTGCGGCGGTTTTTGGGCGGCTCTTTGAGCTGGATGAAAGCGCCCATGGTGCCAAAGTAGCTGAAAGGAAAGGGGATGAAATAGGGCAAGGTGACATCGGTCTTGTGGTAGCGCCCTGCCAGGTAATGCCCGAACTCGTGGGCCGCCAGGATAGACAGCATGGCGGCGGCAAAGGGCCAGCCGCTGAGCACAAAGCGCAGGCCTTCACCCAGGGTGGTGGGCAGGGTTTCTGTGGGGGTGAAGAGGGCGCCGGTGAGCATGACGCTGAAGATGGTCAGGATGAACAGGACTGCGTTAACCCAGATCTTGGATGGCTTGGTATGGACGACGCCCGCCACCAGGATCACTGCGTGACGGCCTTCTTCAATGCGGAAGAGGGGGGTGATTTCCAGGGGGCGCAGGGCCTGGGCCAGGTCATCGTAGGCGGCGGCGGTATCGGGGTTGTAGATCTGGCCGCGATAGCGGACAATGAAACCCTGCTTTTGATCGCCCCAGGTCACATCTTCAATGCGCATGATGCGACTGGCGAGGGGGGTGAGGTTGTCGTTCTCAACCGGCAGCATTTTTTCTCCGTTCTATTGGGCGGGGAGGATGGCACCCAAAGACCCGCCTGGTTAAAAATAAGGCGGGAATGGATGGGAGTCGAACCCACCGCGGCCCGCAACGCGACCCGCCACCGGTTTTGAAGACCGGGGAGCCCACCGGGACTCAACCA
>CAZWFQ010000117.1:0-8345 GCA_964633225.1 uncultured Anaerolineaceae bacterium | reverse complement strand
CCCCACTTAAATACAATGCCTGATCGTCAATTGCAAGATCTAGATCTGCTCGGCCCGAGGCATTAATTTGCCAAAGCTGTTTGCCAGATTTAAGTTCGTAGGCAGACAGTTTCCAATCATAGCGGGCGACATATATAATGCCCTGCCATACCAATAAAGCATCAATTTTGGCAGTATAAGGATTTTTTGGATTAATATCAATGGCAGGCGGCGTGCGCCATAATAATTCACCTGTATCTGCCCAAAACCCAGCCAGACCGGCCCCCTCTTCAGGAACGATCAAAATGCCATCCACTACTTGGGGTGCAACGCTTAACGGTAATGTCCCCGACGTTTCAGAAATCCAGAGTGTTTCTCGAGTAACCAAATCTATACAATAACCAGCTTCAGCCGTTCGAACATACATCTGATTCCCATGGATCAATGGGGTAGCCGTGACCGGTTCTTCAGCAAAGAATTCCCAGGCTGGTTCGCTTAGGAAACCGCCATAATTAACTGGCTCTATGGGCCAATATGTATACACATAGATTAGATAAGCAATCCCAATTAAGATGCCCAAGATGATTATCAAAGCCAAAGACAATTTAGCCGTCTTTGACTTTCCGGCACGGCCAAAAGTGGTCATCTATCATCTCCCAACAAACCAATTATTCCTCGGTCAAGCATTATCTCATGGCTGCAACGTGACATCTACGTACGCGGCAACCTGCTCATCCTTTACGCCATCCGCCGCAAGCGTCTCTCCTACCACAACAACTCTTACCGTCACCGGCTGGCCTTCATTTTGAATATCTGGCTTAACCGACACGGAACCGACATACAGACCACTACCTTTGGGAGTAAGAGTAGGATTAGTTGAAGCGAAGTATGTGATTTTGTTTTCTATCTCAATCCACTCTCCTTCATGCTCTTGATAGACAAAAAGCCGAGTCCCATAATCATAAGGGAATTCAACCTCTTGATTAGATAGATTCTCAATTCCCAAGTCGATATAGCCACCTATCTTTCCGTCGTTTAAAAAATCCTGAGACGTCAAGGAAACAGATTGATTAACATTACTCACACCCAGCAAACTTAGAAAAGCGGCATCCTTATCCAATGAATTGTCCGATTGGCATGCTGACAATAATACCAATGCAAACAAGACGATCAAACCTAATTTATTAGCGATTCGAATCATGACAACTCCTGTGCCTAATAATGGCTGTAAGAGACGCAAACACGCCAATTGTGGTACTCAACATGGTTAACAATACCCAATTCCGTTTTGCGACCACCGTATTCTGTTCATATTCCGTCGGTATTCCGAAAAACGGAATATGGAGTACAATCGAGTCCTACCCTCTCAATAGCACTTATAACTACCTTTGGTGCGTGGAATACTGTTCTATTTCTTTTATCAACTCAAGGTGGTTATTCATAAATTGGTGTACTAAAAAACACGGCTCAAACTTTCCACACGTGAACAAACCGTAGAGCCGGTGAAAAAATGTTAACTTTTGAGATCTAACCACCCAGACTCTAAATGACCCAATTTGAGATTTTACCTCGCGGATGCCATCGATCCCTTCCCATCCAATCCTCAGCCAATACCATAAAAATTCGACCAATAAGCCTTCTTTGTCTACCTTTATTCTAGGCGTAGAATATGCCTGGTAAATTATCCCAAATATCACCAAGGCAATCACCAGGAGCGCTTTGAGACGATCTATAATGCTCTGATAAAGAGGATTGTACTTTACAGCCGTAAGTACCATCGCCAGCAAAAGCACCCCGATCATGTACAGGCTAATCGTTTTTAAAATTTCTACTATGGGTATGTGTTTATACAGTCTTGATTCTTTGGGCATTAGCATAACGAAATCCTTTAACAATAGCACCCCAATACTAACCATAGCTCGTATAGCTTGCCCCGCTGACGGCGCGCAGCCCGCCCCAGGGGTCGTGGAGAGTCCCGCCTTCTCGCGTGGTCATCTGCATGGCTGGATTCTATCACGGCTTTTGCCGACCTTAAATGTCAGGTGATCGCTTGATTTGACCATTTCATACGAGAAAGGTGGTATTGATAAACTCTACCGCAATATCGCCATCTGTTCCTGCCATCAACGGAATGGACACATAAGTTTTATCTTTCGTTGTGGATTTCCTTTCTGATGCAATTCATTAGAACTTTATTGTTCACAACCTCTATTCACACCATATCCATTAAGTGATCAGAGAGCATCTTATCGACGTGACCACGAGAAGTAGGCCGTAACCATAACAGCAGCAAAATATAGGATCGTTGCAATGCTCCCCACCCACACAGTGAATGCTGAAACATTTCCATGAGGTCTCAAAAACGTGTAAATTGAAAAGCCTGTTGATAGCAATACCATTGCACATATTAAGATTTTCTTAGTCAATGTCTGCCATGGCCTAAGTGACACTGCCCTGATCCACACCGGCATTGAAATGGCAATGGTAACTAATAAGGGGATTACATACTTATTCATAAACCAGCTTTCATTGTTTGGGAGTTTTATTCTTGAGAGATCGCGGGAAGCGGAGGGGATGGTATGGGGGATATATTCAGAGTGTAGCATAGAATTTGGGCGTCACAAGAGGAAATGGGGGATTGGGGAGGCAGCAGTAGCACTATCCTTTGATTACTGCTGTCAGATTCATCGTAAGGAGAACACCCGGTTTCGGGAGTTCATTATCTCCTATTTGCCAGCGCTGTCTCAATGGCCTGAACCAATGCATCGTAGGATGGCGCATAGCCTGGCCTCAACGGTTCGCCATTGACAAATACCGATGGCACGCCATATGCATTATATTGGAGCGCCATCTCAACGTCGCGCTCAATTTCATCCTGATAACGGTTCTCATCAAAACATTCCCGAAAAGCCTCCATATCCAGGCTCAATGCATCAGCAAAAGCCAACAGCCGCTTATCACGAAAAGCGCCCTGATTCACGCCGTTTTGGTTGGCATACAACATATCGTGATAATCCCAAAAGCGCCCTTGCTCCATTGCACACATGCTGGCATTGGCCGCCTGATCTGACTCCTTGGTATCTTGCTGGTCGTCTAGAAAAGGATAGTGGCGGAAAACATAATACACCTGTCTGTTGGCTATGTAGGTGCTGTTAGCCAATGAGTGCTCGGTCTTTTCGGTGAAAACCGCACAAATTGAGCATTGAAAATCATCAAAAATTTCAACCACCACGGGGGCCTTTGGGTCACCCAACGTTCTGTCTTCTGCAAGCGGATGTGGTTGAGGGGTGATCGTTATAAAACTCCCTACTGGCTGGATGGCAAGAAATATATTTTGCACATCGATCGTCTTCGTCACGATGGCCACCACCAGCCACAATACCAGTGCAGAAATACCGGCCATGGACAGCCAAAGCCAGCGTTTTTTAGGCCGCGATTTGGCATTGTTGCTAGCCTGAGATTTCTCCTGGTCCAGTATTAGAATGTCATCTTCCTGCCCAAGAACCTGCTTCCTGCCGCCTGTATCGGATTTACTATACTCTAATACCTCAGGCATGGTTTCGTATTGGAAATCGTCATCACTCCCAGCTATCTCCCACCTTGGGCGACGGAAACGCGAAAAAAAACTACTCGCCACACCGGCTACTGCACTGGTTATCGTGTTGGAAAACCACGCGAATATCCAAAAGAGCAAATCACGCAGCAATGTTTCACTTTGGGGCGGCAAGGGAAGATTCGCCGCCGCATAAAGTACCTCTCGCTGTCCCAAAAAATAATAGAAGATGATGCCCGCCACTATGCGAATGAAAGCAATGCTGCCCCCCACACAAGCTCCAAGGATGAAACCCATCCTCAAACGCTTAGATCCAATCAAACCAGGAAGCTTCGATACCAACATTGATGTGATGATCAACGGCATCAACACTTGCCGGATGCAAAGCAATTGGTACCCTGACGAAAAATAATCAGGTAACAGATCGGCCAGGCCGACTATAACAGTAAGCACAATCAAGAAGCGTTCACCCGAATATCGAGGGTGGGTCAGAATTTCTAGAATCAAGTTAGTTCTAGGATTTTTCTCACCAACCTGTTTGGGAGGTAGATTATCGTCATTCATAAGGAATTTGCAAACTCTTTTAAAAAACTACCAGCTTGCTACCACGTTCCAGTTATGCATTATCAACAAAACATCCAGTCCAAAACTAACAACCATAAGAATCACACCGGCAACGACCGCGGGTTTGCCTTTCAACGGCGGCCAAAACACTGGAAACTCTTTGTAGATGGCACAGATAATACCATGTATACCGAATAAAAAAAACGCGCTGCTAAGCAATACAATATCTAACACTTCCTTTGATCCAAAACGATAGAGAGGCACCCATTGCGAACCTGCAAGTGCCAAGAGCAAAAAACCTAGAAGAATAGGCAAAACAGGCAACAAACCACTAGCGTGTGATAACAAACCCATTAGTGTTATATATATGCGTCTCACAAAAACATCCTTTTACCGGCCCTTTTCTAGCGATATTGCGCACAGAAACGATCTGGCATTATCCAAACTCAACCAGAATAGATTACGGAGCCTGGGCATTATCCAAATCAAAACGATAGATTCCTCCCTTGTTTGATATGTATAACTGCCCGCTTGTAGAGACGAAATCGGCATCCAGGATATCCATATCGGGGATGTCAGCATAATGAATAAACGCGTCATCCCGGTAAAGGAACAAACCATCAAGCATTAACAACCAGGTTCGAGCATGGGTATCGCGATAAAAAGGCTCTATCAGACCATCTTTTGTTACTTCATGTGTGAACTTGACCCACTTGGGTTCCGCATCTGCCATGTGAGAAATATCGAAAACGGCGTCATGTTTTCCCCCAGCCACATGCATCCAAAGATCGTTTCCCCCTGAATAATAGAAACTAGTATTCGGAGAAAAGGTCCGGATCAAACGCCATACTTTTTCAGTTTGGTCATAGCGATATAACAAATCAATTATATTACCGTGATCAGGATTGTCGTAATCAAGTGCCCATAAATTACCAAAGTCATCCTCGATAAGTTGGCGAAATCTAATTTCATCTCCTTCTGTCGTTATCTGATCAACGGTGTTCCAACTTTCACCGTCCTTATCGAGGAAAACCAAGTGATATTGGTAGAATAAAGCTGGTTTGTCCCGCAGCATACCGCACGCAGTCAGGGTATCCTCCATCTCAGGCATCACGATATTCTCCCATGCTTGGGTGTCAAAATCGAATTGAAGGATGCCATTTTCTGCCGCAGAGTTCGAAAATCCAGAACTCACAAACCAATATGCATTTCCCATTTCACAGAAAAAGTTATACTCCAAATGTTTCGTTGCAAGATCCTCAATGACCGTTTCTTTCACTTTGTTACCGTCGATTGACAGCTTGACAAAAACATTATCCTCGCGCCAGGCGTAAATATCTCCATCGTCTTGGACCATCATGTGTCTATACGCGCTTTTGGCCGAGACAAGCAGTTCCCAATCTATTGTTCGAACATCTCTAAACGCACAAGAGGATTGTGTTACAAGCACCATGATGAAAAGCAGAAATTTGATTAAAAGCTTTTTGATCATATACCCTCAGCAACAGAATCATAATGTCCCGCTCACGCACAATGCCACCCGCTTAGATGAATTCTACCACGCCTGATTTGATGATCAGAAAGGTTCTTCTTCGCGCCTTTGCGTTACGCCTTTGCGTTAAGCTTCTGCATTACATTTTAGCGTACGCCCTTCTTCGCGCCCTTGCCCTACGCTCTGCGTTACAACCCTGCATAACAAAAAGTGCGAAAGCCCCCCCGCCTTCGCACTTCTCGCGCCGCTTGCGCAGCCTTACTGATTCCCAATACGCTTAGATCGTCTCGAGATAGCGTTCCAGTTCCCAATCCGTCACCCGCATGCGGGATTCTTCCACCTCGGCCCACTTGGCGCGCTGGAAGGCCTCGTAAACCACCGGCCCCAAAGCCTCTTTGAGCACCTCGTCCTTATCCAGCTCGCGCAGCGCCTCTGCCAGCGAACCGGGCAGCTCGGTCACGCCCAGCGCTTGCCGCTCCACGGGCGTCAGGTGATAGACGTTGATGTTGTTCAACGGCTTGGGGCATTCCAACTTGCGGTCGATCCCATCCAGGGCTGCCCCCAGCATAGCTGCAAAGGCCAGGTAAGGGTTGGCCGCCGGATCCGGGCAGCGCAGCTCAGCCCGCGTGGCCTTCTCGCGGGCGGGCCCGCCGCGCGGGATGCGGATCAGGGCCGAGCGGTTGACCTGCGCCCAGCCGATGTAGACCGGCGCCTCGTAACCCGGCACCAGGCGCTTGTACGAGTTCACCGAGGGCGCCACCACCGCTGAAAGCGCCCGGGCGTGCTGCAATTGACCGGCAATGAATTGATACGCCACCGGCGAAAGCAAGAACTCGTCTTTGGCATCATGGAACACATTCTTGCCCTGGGCATCGAACAGGGATTGGTGGCAGTGCATGCCAGAGCCGTTGATGCCGAAGATCGGCTTGGGCATGAAAGATGCGATCAGCCCGTGCTGCGCCGCGATGGCCTTGACGGTGTACTTCAAGGTCAGTACATTGTCTGCCGTACGCAGGGCATCATCGAAGCGGAAATCGATCTCGTGCTGCCCAATCGCCACCTCGTGGTGGCCCATCTCCACTTCCAGCCCCATGCTCGCCAGGGCGTCCATCAGCTCGGTGCGCACCCGCACCGCGTCGTCATTGGCCGAGAAATCGAAGTAACTGCCAATATCGTGCGGCACCGGGTGCATGCTGTCGGCCCCATTGCGGCGGAAGAGGAAAAATTCCGGTTCCGGCCCCACGTTGAACTTCCAGCCGCGTTCTTTGACCCGCTCCAGCATGCGCTTCAGCGTCCCGCGCGGATCGCCGGGGAAAGGCTGGGTATCTGTCTGGTAGATATCGCAGAAGATGCGCGCCCGGCGCATCTCCGCCGGAGTCCAGGGCAGCACAGCGTAGGTATCCTGGTCTAACACCAGGCGCATATCGCTCTCCTGGATGCGGGCAAAACCTTCCACCGATGAACCGTCAAACCAGATTCCTTCTTCCAGGGCGGTCTCCAGGCGGGTCAACGGGATATCCAGGCTCTTGACCGTTCCGGTCACATCTGTAAATTGCAGTGAAATGAACTTAACGCCGTCTTCTTTCACTCGCGCCAATAACGTTTTCTTGTCCATGCCATTCTCCTTTATGATAACAGTTGTCATGTCTTTTTATAGGATCTCAATCGCAATAACGACTTCAGTCGTTCCATCTTTTACACCGTTATATCCTTTACACAAGCACTTCCACTGCTGCGCCCGGCCCCACCTGCAAACGCTCAGCCGCATTCCCATTCACCACGCAAACCAGCAGGTTACCCGTGCTGCCATACAAAGCCACCAGGCTGCCCGGCGGGCGATCCCCAAACGTTTGCACCAATCCATCGATCTCCACGCCTGCCAGGCGCACCCGTGCATCTTGCGCCTGCCCCAGGTGCTCAAGCCGGATATTGGTCGCCAGGTTGCCAAAATGATCCACATGGATCACCTCGCCGCGCCAGCCCTGGGCCGTGCGCTGTGGCGGCGGCAGGTCCAGCAGCACCGGCTCATCAAAAGGCGTCCCCAGCTCCTGCAACCGGGCCCCCTTCGCCAGGTGCGCTGCCACCGGTGCAAAGACATCCCGCCCATGGAACACATGGCTTACTTCCGGCAACCAGTACTGCTTCTGATCCAACTGTACGCAAGATAACGCCCAATTCAACTGCCGGGCCCGCTCCCACAGCAGGGTCAGCGTGCCGTTATCTGGCCCCACGTAACAATACGGCCCCACCTGTGCTGCCATGGCGCGCCGCGCCGTGCCCACGCCGGGGTCAACCACCGCCACATGGATCGTCCCAGGTGGGAAGTATGGCGCCGAGCGCAGCAGAATCAAAGCTGCCTCAGGTACATTTTGCGGAGCGATCAGATGGCTGATATCTGCAATTTGAGCGCGCGGGGCAATCCCCCAGATCACCCCTTTCATCACGCCCACGTTACCGTCCTTGAGCCCGAAATCGGTCATCAAGGTAATGACGCTCATCTTTGGCCTCCTGGCCGCGAAAGCTGTCTAGTCCAGTAAGGGCTGCCGCTTGCCCAAATGCGTTCGAATATAGCACCACCACCATAAAGAGTCAAGGTGGGGATTCCCCCAGTTTCAAGTCGGCCTCTTCTGTCATTGCTTCACCCGATGCTTTTGCCGGGTGAAGCAATCTTAAGGTATAATTCCAGCGCACTTCTTTGGGAGTGGTTGAGTCCCGGTGGGCTCCCCGGTCTTCAAAACCGGTGGCGGGTCGCGTTGC
>CAZWFQ010000116.1:0-8352 GCA_964633225.1 uncultured Anaerolineaceae bacterium | reverse complement strand
GGGCCGGGGTCGGAGGTCTTGGGGTTCGATACGCCCCAGTCGATGGATCACGATTGGGGGCCGAGGTTGATGCTATTTGTGTCGGAGGCGGATCACGAGACATCCCAGCGCGAGATCGAGCAGGTGCTGGGGGCGGAGCTGCCGGGAGCGTTTTGCGCTTACCCGACCAACTTTGGGGAACATGAGGATGGGACGAGGGTGATGGCGGCAAGCGAGGGCGGGCCGACCCACCACGGGGTGACGGTGCATACGGTGGGGGGGTATTTTCGACAGATGCTGAACTTTGACCCGGGTGGCAAGATGCGGGCGGTGGATTGGCTGAGCGTGCCCGAATACCGCTTGCTGATGCTGACGGCAGGGCGGGTATTTTACGATGGGCTGGGCCAATTGGAGGCGATGCGAGCCAGGCTGCGCTATTACCCAGATGAAGTCTGGTTGTATTTGTTGGCAGCCCAGTGGCGGCGGATTGCGCAAGAGGAGGCGTTTGTGGGACGCTGCGGGCAGGCGGGCGACGATTTGGGGGGTCGCCTGGTGGCGGCAAGGCTGGTGGGCGATCTGATGCGGCTGTGCTTTCTGATGGAGCGCAAGTATGCGCCCTATATCAAGTGGTTGGGGAGCGCGTTCGGGCAGTTGGCGTGTGCGAGGGAGATGATGCCGGTCTTGAGGCAGGTGTTGGAGGGGGGTTCGTGGGAGGTGCGAGAGGCCCACCTGGCGAGGGCGTATACGATGGCGGCGGAGATGCACAACGGGTTGGGGATCACGGCGCCTTTGACGACGGAGGTGGCTCGGTTCTACAAGCGGCCCTTCCTGGTGATCCATGCGGAGCGGTTCGTGGATGCGATCCGGGGGGCGATCCAGAGTGAAGAGGTGCGGGCTTTGCCAGCGCACCTGGGCTCGGTTGACCAGTTCATTGATTCTACGGATGCTGGGCAATATTTGGAGCGGTTGCGGGGCGTGTATGGGGAGGAGAGGGCGGCATAAGGGGGGGAGGCGGCTGGGCCCAGGCTGCGGGGGGCAGAGTCATTGGCCCTGGGCCTGGCGGGGGAGCGGAAAGCAGTGCCTTGTGCTATACTCAGATGGTCGATGAAAATGCCGGGCGATTGCGGCCGTAAACATCAGGTGTTTTATGAAGAAGCAACCAAAGAATGCGCTTGCGAGTGCTTGCCCGCAGGCTGGCATGCAGATGCCGGCCAATAAGGCCACCCAAGCGCGGCTGGCAGGCGGCAGGGGCGATGCAGAGGGGAGCGAACCCAGCGAACTGCTGCTGGCGATTCACCATGTGATGCTCAACATCGGGGCGGAGCTGCGCCTGCCGGTGCTCTTATCCAATATCCTAGAGCAGGCCGAGCTGCTGCTGGCGGCTGACCGCGGCGGCGGGGTTTACTTTTACGAGCCAGAAAGCCAGGCACTGCGCCTGGTGTATGGGTCGGGGATCAACGCGGGTCGAAGCGGCATCTTGGTGCAGGCCGGCCAGGGGGTGGCGGGGCAAGTGTACCAGACTGCCCGGCCGAAGATTGTGGATGATTATACGGCCTGGCAGGGGCACATCACGGTGCTGGTGGATGCGCCCCCCAGCACGGTGTTGGGCGTGCCGTTAATCCTGAAGGGGGCGGTGATTGGGGTGTTGACCCTGATCGCCAACTCATCTGTGCGCAAGTTCAGCGACCAGGATGTGCAGCAGGCGGAAATCTTTGCGGCGCAGGCGGCGGTGGCGATCCAAAATGCGCGCCTGTACGAGCAAGCGCGCCAGGAGATCAACGAGCGCAAGCAGATGGAAACGGCGCTGAAGGAGAGCGAGGGCGCGGCCCGGCGCATGGCGCAGCAGTTGAAGTTGGCCAACCAGATGGGGGCGATCATCACGGCGGGGCTGGATTTCGAACAGTTGATGCAGACGCTCTACGAGCAGTGCCAGAAAATCGGCGATACGCACACCTTTTACGTGGGGCTGTATGATGAGGCGAAGGGGATGCTGGGCTTCCCTTTCTTTATGAAAGATGGAGAACGGCGCGACGTTGCCGCCCGCAACCTAGAGGGAAGCAGCGGTGTGGCGGGATATGTCATCCGACATGTCGAGGTGCTGTACATCCCAGATACGTTCAACCTAACCATCCCGGTGCAAATTATCCGCCAGCCCGGCCAGCCGACGCGCTCGATCATCGCTATCCCGTTGAAAATCCACGAGCGACCGGTAGGCGTGCTGTCGATGCAAAGCCACGCGCCGAACGCTTACAGCGGCGACCAAATTTCTCTGCTGGAAATGCTGGGCGGACAGATGGCGATTGCGATCCAGAACGGGCAACTGTACGCCCAGGCCCAGGCAAACATTGCCGAGCGCAAACAGGCTGAAATTGCGCTGCAAACATCGCAAGCGACGCTGCAAGCTTCGCAGGCGACGTTGAAAGCGATCATCGACAGCACCTCGGATCTGATCTGGTCGGTGGATGCGCAGTCCTTTGGGCTGTTGACCTTCAACACGGGGCTACGCGATTACTTTCTTGAAAAGCGCGGGATCAAGATCAAAGTGGGCCTGCGCCCGGAGGATCTCTTTCCGACGGAGAGTCGCATCCGGGCCTGGCAGCACTATTACCAGAGGACGCTGGCGGAAGGTTCTTACAGCATACAATATGAGACCTACGCCGGTAACATCCTGCTGGAACTGAGCTTCAACCTGCTGAGCCAAGAGGGGCAGGTTTTTGGCATATCGGTCTTTGGCAAGGATATCACTGAGCGCGTGCAGGCGCAGCAGGCCCTGGAAGAACTGAACCGCGAGCTGGAACAACGCGTGGAAGGGCGCACGGCAGAGTTACGGCGCCGGTTTGACGAGATCGAAAACCTGCAAGCTGAGCTACACGAGCAATCTCGGCGGGACCCGCTGACGGGGCTGAAGAACCGGCGCTACCTGGCGGAAAGGCTGCCGGAGGAGATTGCCCGCGCCCAAGATGCGGGAGACTGGCTGGGGGTCATTGTGTCGGATATCGACCACTTCAAACGCGTCAACGACACGTACGGGCACCAGGCCGGCGACCAGGTCTTGATCGAAATTGCGAGGCTGCTACAACAGCACGCCCGCAGCTCAGATTTTATCTGCCGCTACGGCGGGGAGGAATTCTTGATCGTGATGCCGGGGGCAACACTGGAGACGGCCTGTAAGCGGGCGGAGGATATTCGCCTGAAGGTGGCGGGGCTGAAGACGCAGTACGCCGGGAAAACGCTGCCTGTGCACATGTCTTTTGGGGTGTCTGCTTACCCCACGCACGGGCAGGAGGCGGAGACGCTGATCATCAAGGCGGACCAGGCGCTGTACTATTCGAAAGAAAACGGGCGCAACCGGGTGACGGTGTGGGATGAGAGCTTGCCGAGGCTGGCACCGATCGAGTGAGGAAAGCTAATTTTCATCAAAGAGTTTCATTGGGGAGAGGGTAACCGTTCTGTCTCAGAATAATCCAAGCTGGGTCACTTGTTGCTTTGGAGGTGCACTGTTCTCTAACAGCCACTCTGGCAGCTTGCTGTAGTGCCTGGGGAAAGGATGGGGAAATGGAACCCCGCCCATTTGCAGCAGATGGCGGTTGCCTTCTGGCATGGCCGGATGGTCAAGAACAAAGACCGGAAGCCAGCCAGCTTTTAGCGCCTCGGTTGCTCCTGCCCAGGTGCCGCCTTTTTCGGCATCGCTGGCTACTACGATGGCGTAATCTGCCAGGCAGTAGATCAGCCGGTTACGTCCCATGGCTGCCCCAACAGAGAAGCCTGCGTTGGGTGAATAGGGCGTCGCCAGACACAGGTCGCCGCGGGTCAGCGCATTGCGGATGCCAGACTCTCGAACTGCCTGCTCCAGGCTGTCGGCCAGTACACCGACTGCTGAGCCGCGGACTTCCAGGGCAGCGTCCATGCTGAGCGTATCCACCCCCTTGGCCCCGCCAGAATACAAAACCAGGCCGGATAAGCCACAGGTATTCCCGATGAAGATAGCGCACTCCTGGCCAGCTTGATCCAGGTGGCGCGAACCGACCACGGCCATGCCCGGTTGGCCGAGCAAGGCAAGCTCGCCTGCATAAAACAAGATGGTGGGCGCAGAATCTTTGAGCCGTTCCCGGTAGCGGGAGGGATAATCTAATGCGGCGCGGGTTGTCACCTGAATGCCCCGCGAAGCCAGGCGCTCCAATTCTTCGTCTACTGCGCGGCTGCGTTCCAGCAGCAGACCTAACCTTTGGGCTTCTGCATCTGGGATGGCAAGCTGCTTTTGGATTTCAGCCACAGTTTGCCCCAGCATTTCTCCGGGGCAACCAAACATAGATGCCTGGATTTTCCGCGCCAGTGGATTCCATTCGCGTAGAGTCAGAGGCTTTAGCTCAGAATCTTTTTCAAAACCAAGGTGCGAACAAAGCAACAGCAGTACGCGTGAGTCGTGAGAAAGCATGGTGGCCGCGCCTTTCGTTAAGCGTCGGAATGGATGGTGCGGGTCATGCTCAAAACGCACACGCCCTTTGCACCAGAGCGATGGAGAAGGCGCGTGATTTCCTCAAGGGTCGCGCCGGAGTCGAAAAGATCGTCAACGACCAGCAAGCGCTGGCCTTTGACAGAAGATTGTAAATCAAAGGCGCCCGCAACATTAACACGCTTTTGCGCCAGGGTGTGCATCTCTTTCTGTGGGGCGGTCTGCCGAGATTTGACCAGGATTGGCCAGAAGGGCAGGCCAAATCTTTGGGAGATGGCTTGGGCGAATCTGCTGACGGGGTCGTTCAGGCGCGGCGTTGACGGGGGCACAGGCACGATGGCATCCACCTGGATCAACTCGGGATGTTCGGCGATCAATGCGGCGGCTTGTTCTACCAGGGCTGGAAGCACCGAAAGGTCTCCCTGGTATTTCAGGCGATATGCCAACTCTCCAGCATCGCTGCGCTTCCAGTCGGCGCCCGCGAACCGGCTGTGAAAGCCCAAGGCCCAGCCGGCGTCCCACGGCCCAGGCAGTTGGCGAGGATGTGAACGGGAAAGGAAGGCGGCGACGGGGTCTTCAGTTGTTAGGCTTTTTTCTTCAGAAGGCGTTTGTGGCAGAATGGGAATGGTATTTTCACTACCAAGAATCAGATACCGATTTTCATCTTGAGCCAATTTGCCCATGGTCAACAATTGATCTATCCGAGCCATTACCTCTGCCTGACTATAACTGGCTAGCTTATTAAAATGCGGATCATCGCGAAAATCCTGAACCCGTTTAGACTCAGATCCAACCAGCAATTTTGCCACACCGCTGCGTGGCAGCTTTCCATGAATTGAGCGTACACAACCCAGAATGATGGAGATGATTTCATCTGACCGAGTAAGGCCTTGTGGAGATTGTTCTCGTTCATCTGGCGATAGTGCTATTTTGACATCCAATTTTTGCTGGCGTTTCTGATTTTCCACGACGCAACGGATGACATTGTACTCGAGTTCATCTGGCAATAAAAGCTTGATTGGGTACAGACGTTCTATACTTCCGATTTGGCTAATGGCCGTTTCGACTTTATGCTGCACGTTCTTCGGAACGACAACGTCAAGTGTGATTTGACCAAACTTAATCAACTTTGCCGCATGATCATAAATTGTGTTAGGTGCTAAGCCGCGCTGGACGGCAATCTGCTCCACACTCAAACCTTGAGATAAAAGTTTGGCGGTAATCTCTACAGTTTCACGAATCTGAGGCTTCGGTTTTTGGCGCTTTTGGGTCTTGACAGGAAGACTTTGCAACGCCTTCAATGGGATTGCCGTTTTGTTTTGAATGGCCCCCTCTGCCTGGGGCGTTAATCGTAAAACCGGGTATGCTCCGCCAACCACTTTTAGATATTTCATCTCAATCAGTTGGTCAACCACCTGCTTGAGCTTGCTGGCTGACAAATCAGCCAACCGGCCATAGTATGTACTTCTATCGTAGCCAAATTGTGAGATGTCTTTTGCCTTTGAACCCCTGAGAATCTGGACAATCTTTTCCCTTCCTACGTCGCGTGGCAGGCGGCGCAGCGTGTCCAACACGATCAGGGGCACACGTTCAGTCTGAGTCAGTGCGACTGCGCCGGTAGGAGATGGCGGCAGGTGCTGGCGGGTCTGGCAGTTATCGCAGCAGATTTCGGCCTCGGCAGGTCCTGCATCACCAAAGTGCTCAAGGATGAGGCGGCGCCGGCAGTTATTGCTCTCGGCATAGGCGATCATGCGCTCCAGTTGTGCTTTGCGGTGGGCCTGGTGCTGCTGGTGCCTTTCTATGGCAGCCTGGATGGCTGGGGCTTTCCACTCGTGGAGCTTGAAACGCATGCGCAGCCCGTCATCCCCCAGGTGTTCGATGACGGCGGCGCGTTCCAATCCTTCTAACCCTACACGCACTTTGACGGCTTGCATGCCGCTCAGGCAAGATAGCTCATCGGTGGTGATCGTTTTTTGTCGGTCAATGATCGAGCCCAAGGCTTTAAACAGCAGGCGCAAATCTTCTACGGTGATGGCACTGTTCTCAATGAACCATTCTTGCAGGGCGCGGTCATCAGGCGAATACAGGAGCACAGCCCTGGCGGGCAGTTCGTCGCGGCCAGCGCGACCGGCCTCCTGGTAGTAGGCTTCTAGCGAACCGGGCAGTGAGTAGTGGATCACCTGGCGGACATCGGGACGGTCAATGCCCATGCCAAAGGCATTGGTGGCGGCGATGACGGAAAGTTCGCCAGCGATGAATTCATCCTGAATACGCCTGCGCTCATCGGCAGGCAAGCCGGCATGATAGTGCTGTGCCTGGACGCCGACAATTGTGCTGACAAATTCGGCCACTTCTTCAGCGTCTCGGCGCGTGCCGGTATAGACGATGGTGGCACCATCATCTCCACCAGTCAGCAACTCTTGCAGGACTTTCAGCCGGCTGGCAGGGTCGGCGACGTAGTGTACTTCCAAGGCCAGGTTTGGGCGGTTAAACCCGGTGACCACGCGATGGATGGGTGACAGAGCTAACAGCCGGGCAATATCCTCTTGAACCTGCGGGGTGGCGGTGGCGGTCAGGGCGGCAGTCAAAGGATGCCCTGCTGCAGCTCGAAATTGGGCGATATGGAGGTAATCTGGACGAAAATCGTGCCCCCATTCCGAGATGCAATGGGCTTCATCCACGGCCAGCAAGCTGATCTCTTGATGCTGCAAGGCGTTCAAGAACTGGGTGCTGCGCAGGCGTTCAGGAGCAACATAAACAATGCGGTAATCTCCTGCTTTGAGGCCTTTCAATCGTTGACTCTGTTCGCTGGCAGGCAGGGTGCTGTTGATAAAAGTGGCCGGGATGCTACGCCGTTCCAGGCTATCTACCTGGTCTTTCATCAGTGCAATGAGGGGGGAGATCACCAGGGTGAGCCCTGGTAAATGCAGGGCTGCCAACTGAAAAACCAGCGATTTACCTGACCCGGTGGGCATGACCACCAGGGTGTGCTGACCGCTTAGCAGACTTTCAACAGCTTCCGCCTGGCCTGGACGAAAGCCAGTGAAGCCAAACTGAGTCTTAAGGCTGACAGTAAAGTCTGTTTCCATGTGATGTTGTTTTAAACAGCAATAGAATCGCCGATCTCTTTGAGAATGCCTTTCAGATCAGGCGCATCTGCCGGTATCACATCGTGCGCTCCAACATGCTTGTGATGAGGGGCTTTCGCTAAGCCAGGGTAGTGATTGGTGTTGTCGTAACGGAATATCGGTTCCCCCTCTGCTGATTGATAGTGATAAACGTATGTATAACGCTCTGGGGGTTCGTTCTCTTCTTCGCGCACAAATTCCCGAAAGTGCAGGCGGGAGCCATCTTCAAAAGTCAAGTCGCCGCGCACGAAGCCAATCGTTTCGCTGCGGCGTTCGGTTTGCACACTCACTGCAGTGACAAACAACGCGGCAGCGATCAGGCCTTGCAGCTCTTGAAAATAGCGGTCAATCATTTGACCCTGGCAGATTGCAAGGCATACAGTTGGCTTTCCAGCAGGTGCAGGGTTTTTATTTCACCAGACCATTCGATGAAATCGAGGCTTTCTTCAATCTGGCCACTTTCGAAGTCGCGCTCGAAATCGGCGGATGTCATTTTGTAGCACTGTTCAAATTCGGCCAGGCGCTCGCGAGTGCGTCGAATGCCATGTTCAAGGGAGCGTAGCTGACTGCGGATGGCTGCTTCTAGCAATGGCTTGATCGCGGCTGGCCCGGTGGATGTGACCTTCACCTGTTGAAGCATCGTGAACTCCTTTCCAAGCAAACAACTTACAAGCTTATTATAACAGGCAGAAATATAAAAACGAGTACCCTCTTGTGAGGATACTCGTGAACATCAGGTGCCCCCAACGAGGTTCGAACTCGTGTTTTGGCCTTGAGAGGGCCACGTCCTGG
>CAZWFQ010000115.1:0-8394 GCA_964633225.1 uncultured Anaerolineaceae bacterium | reverse complement strand
GCCTGTACGTGCTGGGGGGCGCAGATGCAGAGGGGTTGAGCAGCCAGGCCTGGGTGTACCAGGCCATTTACATTATCACACTGCCCATCGTGCGCTGAGCCAATCTCTTGGGGGCATCAGCACAACGCGCTACTTGATGGGGATCACACCCAGGTCCACGGTTTCTCCAGCTTTGACTTCAATCAGCATATAAGTGCCCGTGACAGGGTCTTGCATGGGCGCACTGCCCACCGGCGACCAGAGCATCAGGCCATAAGTACCCGGTTCCACATCCACAAATAAAAAGCGGCCGGTCTGATCCATCACTGCCAGGGGATCTTCAGTCTCTGAGAGCGAGATCATGGGGGGAAAGGCAGGGTCGCTGGGAGCAAGGGCATGGCCCAGGTACACGGCATTGCCAAAGTATGGTTGGCCGCCCTCGCCGCCCACCAACAGAAAACCTGTTACCACGCCCAAACCGCTGGCGGGAGATGGCACATCCAGAACAGGAACCATCGTCGGCAACTGGGATGTTTCAGCCGCGGTGCCTTCTGGCCCCGGATAGGCTGAAATCCCAACCGGCACAGTCGGCTGATCCATCGGATACGGATAAGCATCCACCGGCTCGGCAGAGGGCGCCGGCGCATCCGTCGGTTCCAAAGTTTGAGCGGCCTCGCCGCCGCAGCCAGCCGCCAGAATGGCAATCAATAAGATCCAGGCAATTTTCCAATAGGTAGACACAGCTTCCACTCCAGGTAACAAGGATATTCGGCAGAGGTAAAGACCCAGGCCGTTCTAAGGATACTTGATGTCTCACAAAAATACAAGGGAAAAAGTTCACCGCCCGGCGCAAGGCCGGGCGGTGAAGGGTTGAACAAGAGGAGTCAGTCTGCCAGCTTAGCGGTTGAGGCCGTTGGCGGTGGTGAAGCTGTCGCCAAGCAGGCCAGAGTCAGCCGTGTAAGCCAGGTTCGAGATGCCCACCACGGGCTGGGTGCAGTTGACGACCACAGCCGCGTTGTAGGTGTCCAGGCCCACCACATTGGGGGCAAACTGGGAGATAGAGCCGCTGGCAGGCAGGGTGTAGTTCACCACCAGGCCGCCGGCGCTGGGGAAGGTAGCGGTGCAGGTGCCAGCCACGTTGGTGGTGTTGGCAATCTGGTAACCGCCAGCCCAGAAGTAAGCCGGGAGGTCAGTGATCTGAGCGAAGAAGATATCGTTGCTCTTAGAGGCATCGGTGAAGGCATTGTAGGTGGAGCCCTGGCCAATGCGGGTGGCGGGTACTACTGCACCACCGTTATCGGCAGCCAGGCCACGGTTGTCTTCGTTGACGATGGCAATGATATTCTCCGCAGCGGTGACCACAGCATTACCAGAGCGGAAGCGCATTTCGCCTGCATCCAAAACATCCAGCTCATCGATATCGGTCGCATACAGCACCAGGGCTGCACCAACCTGGATGGGGTCGGTCGTGTGGGTGTAGTTCACACCGTTGAAGGTGAAGGTGATGGTGGCGGTGGTGGCGGCGGCGCCAATGTTCTGGATGGTCAGACCGCTGTTATAGCCGTAGTAGCGGCGCACAAAGCGGGGGACCAAGAGGGTGGTGTCGCCAACCGAGAAGCCGTTGTAGCTGTGCATCTGGGAGGTGCCGGCGGCAGTGCCATCGTTGTAGAAGTTGACCGTCACAGCCACAGCACCGGTGCCGGTGATGGTGGCAGCGCCGACGAAGTTGTCCGGAAGGCCAGCATTCTCGGCCTGGTAGAAGACGTGGTTGCTGTAGCCGGGGATGGTCACGGTTTCATTGGCTGCAGCCACATCGGCGCCAGCGCGGCTTTTGTAGGTCAGGGTGACAGAAATTTCTGCATCGGTGGCGTTCTGAACGGCGATGTAGGAATTCCAGGTGTAGTAGCCACTCATGACCTGCGGGGCATACATGACGGTGCTGGTTTCGGCATCGCCAAAACCGGCGCTGGTGGCCACACGGTTGGGGTTAGCGGCAGTGCCGGCGCCAGCCATGAGCACCTGGGTGTTAACATTGCAAGCCAGGGGGGCCGAGGACTGGATCATAACCGAGCCCAAGAAGTTATCGGGCACGCCCACAGGTGTATCAGGGGTGTAATAGCCCTTGAAACCACCCGCTACGATCGAGTCGTGATAGGTCAAGGCAATGGTTGCAGTATCTTCATTGTAGAATTCGAGGGTGATGTCAGCAGCGTTGGTCTCGTCCAGGTTCTGGCAAGAAATACCGCTGACCCAGTCGCCAACGGGCTGCTGGGCCGAGGCTGCCGGCGCAAAGGCCAGGAGCATGGCAGCAACAACCAAGAGCGTAAACAGTTTGTGGAATTTCATAATCAAAAGCCTCCTTTTGAGATGATTGGTTTGTTCAACCGATGCTAAGTGTACCCCCTACCGGACCTGGGAGCAATAACCCTTTCGGGGTATTTCAGGCACACACGGCGGATCAAAGAAAATGCCCTGGGATCGGGCCTGTTTTTGGCCTAATACTTTTGGATTAGCGGCGCACCCGCTGCCAGATGCGGAAGCCCAGGGCGCTCAGCAGCTCGCTCAAGGTCCACACCAACCGCGACAGCACCGCCACGATGACCGCCAGGGGGGCGCCCAGGGCCGGACCCAGGATCATGACCATAATACTCTCGCGCACCCCAATGCTGCCCGGCACGATCAGCACCGCCAGGCCGATCAGCATCGAAGCCGCCAGTGTGAAGGTGAACAGCCCAAACTGGGCCAGGGGCAAGGGCCGCAAGGCCGCCCCCAACATCCAGTAAGACAGGCTCAAGAACAGCCATCCGATCACGATCACCAGCGCAGCCGCCAACAGCCGCCCGGGCAAAATGCGCACCTCCGGCGCCAACCTTGGCCGGCGCTTCAGCAGCCAGGCAGTGGCAAAAGGCAAACCAGCCAGGATCAAGAGCAGGCCGATGCGGGCCGCCCAAAGCCAACCTGTCAGAGAAACAGTCCCCAGCCAGCCTGGCACCAGGGTACCTGGCCAGGCAAGAGCCCCCAGCCACAATCCCCCCAACACCAACTGCGCCAGCTCCAGGAGCATAGCCGCCGCCACGGCCCTGCCCGGCACCCCGGCTTGCTGCGTGAGATACGCCTTGCCCAGCAGTTGCCAGGCGTAACCCGGCAGGTATTTTGCCAGGGTCGAGAAGACATGGATACGGGCCGCCTCAGCCCAGGCAAGCGGCTGGCTGACCGCACCCAAGATCAACCACCAACCCAATGCCCCCAGTAAAACCGACCCGATTGCACACAATTCTGATAAAACCACCCAGCCCCAGTTCAGCGTCACCTGTGCTTCGCGGATCGTGCGCAGGTTGGCTGCCAGGTAGACCAGGCAAAACAGGACAATCAACGCCTGCACGGCTATGCGCAGCCAGCGCTTGTGCAGCCAGGGCGTATTTTCCACCCACTGTTTCAGGCGTACGAATTGATCTGCGACCCAAGCAAGTATCTTCATCTATCCCGTGGGGAACCTTTGGTGCCAATGGCAAAAATATCATTGCAAAACACCCAACGAAAAGGGTAGAGATGGGTCAGGGCCCACATGCCCGCACGCACCAACCGGCTGTCTTCATATGCATAAGACTGGATCGGGTGCAGCCAGACCCGCGCCCGAAAGCCGCTTTCGAGCAAGGCGCGGCGCAACCGAGTGGGGGTTTGTTCATTAACATGTACATGCGAATACTTCCAACGCGCCCGTGGATCAGCAGGCAGGGCCTGCCCCCGCAGCCGCTGCAGCAGGCGGTAGATAGGATACCCATAATGGTAGTACCACAAACTAGGCATGGTATGCACCACCAGGCGCCCTCCAGGGCGCAAAATACGCCAGGTTTCATCCAGGGCGGCCTTCAGTTCATGTGGCAGCAGGTGTTCAACAACATCCAGCATAAAGACCACGTCCACGCTGCCGCTGGCGAAAGGCAGCGCGCCCGAGGCATTGGCCTGCTGCAAGGCCCAGGAGGCGCCCGATGCAGGCTGCGAGGCAAAGACCGCCTTCAGTGCTTGCTGGGCCAGGCCAAGCGCCGGGCGGGCATAGTCCAGGCCCCAGGTGGGCGCCCCGCGCCGGGCACAGTGCAACATCAGCTCGCCGCGCCCACAGCCAATATCCACCACCTGCATGCCAGCCTTGATCTCAGCCAGCTCTAAGGGCATCGCCAGGCGCATAGGCAGGCGCTCGCCGCCCGAGCTTTTGAACTCCTCGAAACCCTGGCAGCAGGTCTCATAATACTCAAGCGTGTAATCTTCGGCCGGAATGGGGGCAGGCTGCTCGCCGGCCTGGTTTTTCAAATCTTTTTTGCTGCTCATTAGCGTTTTACCAAGATCCAATTATAGTTGGGATAGAAAGGCGCCAGGCCGCGCAGCACAACCTCGGGGACAGCCGCCAGCCAGGGGTATTTGTCCACGCGCTCGCCCACCCCAAAGCGCTGCGGCTCTCGCAGCATGCGCCAGGTGTAATCGTGGATTTCGAAGTTGCGCCATAAACGGCGGATCTGCCAGTAGAAGCGGGGATATGCATCATACACCTGGCCGCGTTTGAAGAGGCGCATGTAAGCCGAGGCCAGGGGCCGGGGAGGCCAGGAAAGGAAGGGCAGCCAATAATGCTCTTCGACCACTGCCAGGCGGTTGGGGCCGCTGAAGAAACATACGCCGCCTTTGCGGAGCACACGTTCGACCTCACGCGCCAGAGCCGCCTGGTCGGTGACATGCTCGTAAACCTGGGCACAGATGGCAACATCAAAGCTGGCATCTGCAAAAGGCAGGGTATGCCCGCTGCCCAAGGCATACTGCGGAAGGGAGCTGCCGGGAAGACGGTTGGCGCTGGCTTCAGCCGCCTGGTAAACAGCAGGCCGGTCCACGTCTACGCCAACCATGCGTTTAAAATGAGGCGCCAGGGTGGCACTGATGATACCCAGCGAACAACCCACATCCAGGCAAGTGTGGGCATGCAGGTCTGGGCCCAAATAGTCTTGCAAGATCGCCAGGATCTTCTCGGCCTTGCGCACACGGTCGCTGGCGGGGTGACAGTGAGGGTTTGCGGTGTTCATGCATCACCTTGTGCGGGTGCGCCGGCAGCCTGCGCCAGCATCTCAGCCAGGCTGCGTGCGGTATGCAGCCAGGTAAACTTTTGCTCCACGCTCAAGCGCGCCGCCCGAGATAGGACCTGCCGGGTCTCAGGCAGCAGGGCCTGCTCCAGGGCCTCAGCCAGGGCGGGCACATCATCCGGCGGCACCAGCAGGCCGTTTTGCCCATCTTCAATGACGATGGGAATGCCGCCCAGGCGGCTGGCGACCACCACCTGCCCACAGCCCATGGCCTCTAACAGCACGTTGGGCAAGCCATCCATGTTGCCATAAGCATCGCGCACCGAGGGCAGCACAAACACCTCACTGGAGGCCAAGAATTCCGGCGCCTGGTGCCAGGGCACGCGCCCGGCAAACGTGACCCGCCCCTGAATCCCAAGCTGCTGCGCCTGCGCTTCAAGGGCCGGGCGCAGAGGGCCTTCGCCGCCAATCACCAGGTGCACCCCGGGATGATGTTCTGCGATGTGGGCCCAGGCTGCCAGCAGGCGGTCAAAACCCTTCTTGTGCACCAGGCGGCCCAGGGCGGTGACGATGACCGACGAATCAGCCCAACCCAATGCCTGCCGGTAAGCAGCAGAGCGCCGCGCCGGGCAAAAAACTTGTGGGTCAATGCCATAAGGCAGCAGGCGCACTTCACGCGCCCCCAAGGCCAGGGCCCCATCCCGCAGATCGGGGCTGCAGGCCGTGACACCAGCCGCACGCCGGAAAACCCAGCCCGCCACCGCGGCGAACAAGGGGTTGCGGCGGGCAAAATAAATATCTGAGCCGTGCAGGCTGACCACAAAGGGGATGCGGCGCAGGGCCGCCACGCAGGCTGCCACGGGGCCATTGGGCAGTACCCAGTTCACCTGGATGACCTGCGAGCGCTGCCACCCGGTCACCTGCCACAGTTTCAAAAAGGCCCCCAGCAAGAACAAGGGCAAGAGCAGCAGCGAGAGCGGACGCAGGCGCACATCGGCATCCATGGCCCGGGCATGCCCCATGATGTGCAAGCGCCTGGGCCAAACGTAGCGGAAACGGTGCACCCTGACCCCCGAAGGGCTTGCCGTACCGCCCGCATTCTCTACGGCAGGGTCATAAGGGGCCACCACTTCCACAGTGTGTCCTAACAACACCAGGTGTTCAGAAATTGATTGAATGAAAGGCGCCGTTCCATCGCCCGGAAAGCGCGGGTAAGAACTGGTCAAAACTGCAATACGCATCTGGGTTCCTCTAGGGCATGATCTCGAAGATCCACACCCGGTCTTGGTGATAGATGACATCAAAATGCGGGTCTGAAGCTAATAGCAATGGGTCCAGCACATAGGGGCCGCTGTAATTGACCCTTCCCTGGGCCTGCCCAATATAGACATAGTTAATGCCGCGCTGAGCCAACAAAGCCAGCACGTCAGGATGGGTCACCCCCTTGGCCTGGATCTCTTCCGTCACCAGCCTGGCGCCGGCTAATCCCTGTGCATCGGTTGCGCCAGTTTCAAAACTGTAAGAAATCGGCGGGAGAGAAATTTGCCGCCCGGCCAACAGCGGCAGCCACCAGCCGCCATCTGCGCCAACCACCAGGGTGCCTTCGTAGGCGAGGAAAGAGTTGACCAGGAAGCGGGCCTCGGCGGGCGTATGATCGCGCGCCCAGGCGGCGGCGCGCACATCCGGGCGGGTCACCAGGGCGTGCGCCATGGGGTTGAGATCGTCTGGGCGCTGGCGGGCTCCGTTAACGGCCAGGATCAAAACCAGGGCCGCTCCCGCCAGGCCCAGGCCCACCTGTAAAACACGACCCTTGAGGCCAACTTTGCCCCCCAGCGGCGCGACCGCCTGGATCCCCCACCCCAGCGCTGCGCCCGCCAGGACACCCGCAAACAGGTAGGCCGAGATGAAGACCGCAAAATTGCTCAAAATGGCCGTGCCAGGCAGGCTCAGCCAGACCGGGTTGGCAGCCAACAGCAAGAGCAGGCCCCACAGGCCCATCACAGCCACGGCCCGGCGCCGCTGCCACAAGCCCAGGCCCAGGAGAAGCGCCAGGCCCAGCCAGGCCCAGGCTGGTAAATAGAAGGAAAGCTCCCCAATTGTATTGGCTGCCTGCACGTTGGCAGTCTGTGCGCTGACCGGCGTGGTGGCGTATTGGCCAAAAATTTCTAACAGCCGCCCGCCAACCATGCGCCAGATCCAGGGAACAAACAACAAGAGCGCGCCACCCCCCAGCCAGGCCAGGCGCAGGAGCAGGGTTTTCCAGCTCAGACGGCGCGGCTTGAGCAGCACCAGGGCCAGGATGAATACCAGGGCAAACAAGGCCACGCGGTAATGCGCCAGGGCCAAACCAGCCAATAAAACCCAGCCCAGGGCCATCTCGCGCACGGCCACTCGCTGCGGCCCGGCGGTCAAGAGCTCCCAGGCCATCAGCATGGCGGCAGGCAAAACCACCAACCCTGCCAACTGAGTATAACGCCCCCAATTGGTGTAATACATGGGCATGGTCAACAATAAACCAGCCACCAACACCGTGCCGATAGCGCTGGCAAAGCGCACCGGCCTGGCATCGGGGCCCTCGGGGGCCGGCTCTGCCAGGCGCACTGCCAGCGGCACCAACGCTAACACCGCCAGGCCGTTCAACAACTGTGCGGTCCACAAGACGGCCTTAACGGCAGACAGCCCGCTGACCCAACTGAAGGCTGCCGCGGCGGCGTGAAAGCCGAAGTGATAGGTCATCGAATCCAGGTCGGCATATGGCGCCCATGAATTAAACAGGCCGCCATGATCCAACAAGAGTTGGGTGAGCATGGTGTGTTGAATGGCATCGCCCCACATGGGGGCATCGAGAGAACGGATGGCCCATAGGCGCACACCAAAAACCAGGCCCACCACCAGCAGGAACAAGAGATCGAAACCCAGGCGGTAAAGCCCGCCGCTTTTTAATTCCAGGCGGGCCACCCAGGCCCGCAAGTCAGGGTGGCGGATGGCCTGGCGCTGCCGCCACAAGATGGCAGCCAACCCGGCAGCAGGCGGCAGCCAGGCATACACAGCCCCCAGGTGTAGGCCCACCAGGTCAGTCAACAAGATCAACAATGGATAGATCACCAGGCTGACCCCAGCCGCCAGGCCCAGCTTCTCAGGCCAAGAGCGCCCATCCCAACCGCGCCAGATAAGGCCCACCAGCCCCCAACCCGGCAAGATATATAAGAAGAATCCAATTAAGAGCATACCCGCCCAATTCAAAGCCTGGCGCAGCAGGCCGCGCAGGAGAGGCTGCGGGGCATAGACCAGGGAAAATTTCATTTGCCCGTCCAGGGGCTGGTGGGCCTGGTAAACGGCGCCATCCAGGTAA
>CAZWFQ010000114.1:7304-8541 GCA_964633225.1 uncultured Anaerolineaceae bacterium | reverse complement strand
TACAAAAAGTGATCGAGCGGGCTTAGGCCCGCTCGATCACTTTTTGCTTAAGGTATCCACCTGGGCAGCATTTCTTCCAGGGCGTGGATGGCGGTGGGCGCAACTGCCGCTTCAATAAGCTTGGGCTGGCTGGCTGCTGGAAGAGCTTTTGTTAACTATATGATATATGAATCGTGAAATAAGTCAATTGACGGGCGATTGGGTGGCTTGGCTTTGACTGGCACGGATCACTTTGTCCAGCAGCATCTCCATCAGGCGCACCGAACGCCAAAAGGAAACCGCCGCCATGCCGTGCGCCAGCACGGCAAACAGGGGGGGAGTTTGGCCAGTGTAATAGGTCCAGCATTCGCGGGTGGTGCCCCACAACTCTAAGAAGTAACCCAGCCCGGCCCCCGCGGCAAAGGTCAACAGGGCCAGGCGGTGGTCGGTGGGGGTGAGGATGAGGAAGGCCACCAGGAAGAGGGCTGCCAGGGTCAGGGATTTATCGAAGGTGGGGGCCACAAAGACCAGCATCAACCCATAAAAGCCGCTAAAGACCAGCCAGTATAGGATCTTCAGCCCAGGCCCGGGCTTGGGCTGCGCCGGGTGGGCATTGGCATGCTCTCTGCCAGATGCAATATCCAGGATGCGTACCAGGCGGTCGATCGATAAGCTGGCGATGGGCCAGGCTGGGATGATCCACAAGGGGGGGCGTTCAGCGGTGAAGTAGTGCCAGATGTTGGTTTGGGTGCCCCAGCCTTCGATCACCAGCCCGCCTGCCAGGCCCACCAATACGATCTTGAGATCGGCGCGCAGGTTGGCGCCTGCCATGATCAGGGCCGACATGACAAAGAAGATGCCCAGCAGTAGCCAGTCCATGTAGCGCCACCATTCGCCTTGCCAGGGGATGTAAGAAAGGTATTCCTCTGCCAGGGGCCACCAGATGTAACCGATCAAGAAGAGTACCAGTAAGAAGGCGCTCATCAGGTAATACGAATCAAAGGTCGGACTCAACGCAGCTGCCAGGCGCCGGCCGCGGGTGGTGGGTGTTGGCTGTAATTGATCAGGCATGCGGACATTTTACCCGATTTGTGGATAAAATAAAGCCGGAATGTTATACTACACTCGTGATTCCCATCCATCTTTCCTTAACTGGTTTTCTCTCGTATCGTGACACCGCCGAACTGGATTTCACGTCCTTCGATTTGGCCTGTATCTCTGGCTCCAACGGGGCCGGCAAATCCTCGCTCTTAGATGC
>CAZWFQ010000114.1:4321-7204 GCA_964633225.1 uncultured Anaerolineaceae bacterium | reverse complement strand
CAGCGCCGCATGGCCCCGCTGACGGAGATCGAGACTGAAAAGGCCCGCCTGGCTCAGGAATTGAGCGCTTTACAATCCCAGGCCGCCGCCGCAGAGGCTCAACAGGCTGCCAGCCAGGTTCTGCAGGGTGAGATCGCTACGCTGCAAACGGCCCTGGCTGAAACCGAGACTGCCCTGGCCCAGCGTTCCAGTTGGCAAGAGCAGTTGGAGGCGGCGCGCCAATCGCAGGCTGAGGCGCGGGCCGAAAACCCGCGCCTTCGGGATGAGATGGATGAGCTAAAGGGGCGCATCGACCAGCTCGAAGCCCTGGAGAGCCCGCTCTGCCCGTTATGTGGGCAGCCGCTTGGCTCAGAAGATCGCCAGGCGCTGATTGAGCGCTTGACCACCCAGGGCAAGGTCTTGGGCGATCGCTACCGCCTCAACCAGGCCCTCTTGCGGGAGGGCGAACAGCAGTTGGCAGAGCTGGAAGCCCAGGTAAAAAGCCTGTCTGCCTTTGAACAGCAGCGCCTGGAGCACAGCCAGGCCCTGGCGCGCTGCAACGCCCAACAAGAGCAGGCCGTTCAGGTCTTGCAAGCCTGGCAAGCCCAGGGCGCAGCGCGCCTGGCTGATGTGGAACAGACCTTGCGCGCTGAGACCTTTGCCGCCGCGGCGCGTGCTTGCCTGGCAGAAGTGGATGCTGAGTTGGCCCGGCTGGGGTATGACCTGGCTGCCCATGAAGCCGCTCGCCAGGCTGAAGCGGATGGCCGGCTGGTAGAAGAAGAATACCATGCCCTGGAGAAGGCACAGGCTGCCCTGGCGCCCCTGGAGAGGGAGATTGGCGAACTGGAAACACAGCATGCCGGGCTTTCTGCTGAGCTGGCCCGCCAACAGCAAGAGCATGACCAGGCTGCGGCCTCTCTGGCAGCGGCCGAGGCCCAGGCGCCTGACCTGGATGTAGCCGAGGCAGACCTGCTGAGCGTGCAAGAACAAGAGAACCGCCTGCGCCTGGAAGTGGGCGCGGCGCGCCAGAAGGTAATGGTGTTGGATGATCTCAAGGAGCGCCGCCAGGTTTTGACCGCCCAGCGCGAAGAGCTGGCCCGCCAATCGGCGCGTTATAAACAGCTTGACCGGGCCTTTGGCAAAGATGGGGTGCCAGCTTTGCTGGTGGAGCAGGCCCTGCCGCAGATTGAAAGCCGCGCCAATGACCTGCTTGAGCGCCTGAGCGGGGGCGCCATGACAGTGCGCTTTGTGACCCAGGCGGCTTACAAAGACAAGAACCGCGATGACCTGCGCGAAACGCTTGAGATCCAGATTTCGGATGGGGTGGGGATGCGCGATTACGAGATGTTCTCGGGCGGCGAGGCTTTTCGCGTCAATTTCGCCGTTCGCCTGGCTCTCTCAGAGGTGCTGGCACAACGTGCTGGGGCGCGCCTGCAAACCCTGGTGATCGACGAGGGCTTTGGCAGCCAGGATGCCCTGGGCCGCCAGCGCCTGGTAGAAGCCATCAACCTGGTCAAGGCCGATTTCGCCAAGATCCTGGTGGTCACCCATATTGATGAACTGAAAGACGCCTTCCCTAACCGGATTGAGGTGGAGAAGACCGAGCGCGGCAGCGCTATCCGGGTTATTTAGTGATCCAGGTGAGGTCTGCAACTCCCTCAAAACGCCTGGACATGATCTCCAGCGCCTCGGGGTTATTGTCGATCAGAATGAACTGGCGCCCTAACTGCAGGCAGCTTTCTCCTACCGTGCCGCTGCCAGCAAAGAAATCCATCACCACCTGCCCGGGCAGGGAAGATGCCCGGATAATGCGGTTGATCACCCCGATTGGTTTTTGGGTGGGGTAACCGGTGCGCTCTTTGCTGTTGGTGCCCACAATGGTGTGCCACCATGTATCGGTTGGGCGCTTTCCACGAGCGGCTTTCTCGGGGCCCACCAGGCCGGGGGCCATGTAGGGCTCGCGGTCTACATCGTCGCTGTTGAAGGTGTAATGCTGGGGGTCTTTGGCGTAAAAGAGGATGTTATCGTGCTTGGCGGGCCAGCGGCGCTTGGGTTTAGCACCGTAGTCGTAGGCCCAGATGATTTCATTAATAAAGCTATCCCGGCCAAAGATGGCATCCAGCAGCAGCTTGCAGTAATGCACTTCGCGATAATCAATGTGAAAATAGAGGCTGCCCTGGGGTTTTAGGATGCGGTATGCTTCGAGCAGGCGCGGGCGTAAGAAACCTTCAATGAATCCCAGGCTGGTATAAGGGGCAATTTTTTCGTAGGCCTGCCGGGCATCTGGGGCCAGTTCTGCCCCCTCGGCAAAGCTATCCTGGTAGGCGCGGGTTTCAAGGGCGGTGGTCTGGTAGGCGTTGCCCTGGAAGCCCTTGCGGTCGCCGTCTTCGCTGCGCACCGTTTTCAGGGCGGTGTGAGATTGGACCTTGCCGGTGTTGAAGGGCGGGTCGATATAGATCAGATCCACCGACTCGCCGGGCATTTCTTTTAGGATGGGCAGGTTGTCGCCGAAGTAGATGTGGTTCATACAATCACCACCAGAAATGATAAAGCTGTGCGATGCACAGCTTTATCATTTCTGGTCTTTCGAGCTTATTTCCCGAACTTGGCTTTCAGGATGTCGTCCAGCGTGGGCTGGCCGATCTCTTGCAGCTCATAGCGCACGCGCTGGGCGGGCTTATTGATTTTGATGACACGGGTCAGGTCGATGGGGGTACCGATGATGACCAGGTCCACATCGGCCTTGGCGATGGTGGCTTCGAGGTCGCGCATCTGTGCTTCACCGTAGCCCATGGCAGGCAGGATGGGGCCGGTCTTGGGGTACTTTTCGTAGGTGGCTTTGATGGATTTGACCGCGAAGGGGCGGGGATCCACAATTTCGGCAGCGCCGAAGCGGCGGGCGGC
>CAZWFQ010000114.1:0-4221 GCA_964633225.1 uncultured Anaerolineaceae bacterium | reverse complement strand
CGGATAGACACGCCCTTCAATGTCAGGGATCTGGGTGGCGGTGAAGGCAACTACCTCGTAGTTGGCATTGTCGCGGAAGAAGACATTGAAGTTATGAAAATCGCGCCCTGCGGCGCCCATGATGATTGTGCGAATAGGGGACATTCGAAATTGCTCTCCTTATTTGAAAATGGTTGGTAAACGATAGGTTTTATTGTACACCCACCCTTGCCGGGTGTGTTAGTGCCAAAGGTCATGTAAAAAGGTCATAAAAAGAAGGAAACGGCATGCCATTTTACTGGATGCCGTTTCCCGATGGATCACATCACCGGCGGGGCTTCGATGCCCAGCAGGCTGAGGGCATTGGCAATGGTTTGCCGGGCGGCTGCCACCAGGCGCAGGCGGGCACTGCGTACGGCAGGTTGGGCCTTGAGCACTGGGCAGGCATTGTAGAAATCGGAGAACGATTTGGCCAGCTCGTAGGCCAGGTTGGTGATGTGCAGGGTGCGGTATTCGCTGGCGGCGCGCTGTACCTCAGAGGGGAAGCGCGAAAGGATATCGATGAGCTGGATTTCGGTGGGCTCCAACTGGTGCTGGAAGTCGGCCGGGGCCAGGTCGCTGACTTGTTCAATTTCTTGCCGCCTTAAGATGCTGTTGGCGCGCACGTGGGCATATTGAATGGACGGGGCGGCCTGACCGGTGAAATCCAGGGCGCTTTCCCAATCGAAGGTCACCACCTTGGCATGATCGCGTGCCAGCATGGGGTAGCGCAGAGCGCCCAGGCCCACGGCGCGGGCCACGTCTTGCTTTTGGCCTTCGCTCAGCTCGGGGTTTTTCTCTTCTACCACCTGGCGGGCGCGTTGGATGGCCTCGCGGATCAGGTTTTCTAACAGTACCACGGTGCCATCGCGCGAAGCCATGACCACGTTGCCAGGCAGGTTGACGATCTCATAGTTCAGGTGCAGACAGCGGTCGGCCCAGGGGTAGCCGGCCAGCTCGAGGGTTTTGAAGACCTGCTGGAAGTGCAGCGATTGGCGCGTATCCACCACGTAGATGGATTTGGCCAGGTCGGGGTAGTCGGCGAACTTCTTGATGCCCAGGGCCAGGTCTTCGGTGGAATACAGGGCGGTGCCGTCAGAGCGCAGCACCACCAGGACGCGGTACTTTTCTTTGTCCAGGCCCAGCAGCTCATCCAGCTTGACGATCACGGGGCCGTCGGGCCGCTCATCCACAGCAATGCCGCGCTGCAAGAGCTCAGCCACCACCTGTTTGCCGGGCTGTTCTTCTTCGCTGTTGAAATACATGCGGTCGAAGCGGATATCGAGGGTGCGATACATTTCTTCGAACCCATCCAACGACCACTGCCGGGTGCGCTGCCAGGCTTCTACCACATCGGGCTCGCGGCGGTCCCAACGTCCGTATAGGGCGCGCACTTCTGCTTCCATCTCGGGGTTTTCTTCCAGGCGGCGGTTGGCCTCAGCGTAGATCTCGCCCATCCAGCGTGTGGTATCTCTGGCGGGTTTTTCACCGGCGTGGTGCTTCATGTAATTCCACAACCATTTGATCACATGCAGGCCCATATCGCCCAGGTAGTTGGCGCGCACCACATCGTAGCCGGCAAACTCCAGGATACGAGCCAGGGCATCGCCCAGGATGGCTGAGCGCAGGTGACCGACGTGGAAGGCCTTGTGGGTGTTGGGCTGCGAGAATTCGACCATCACCCGCTGGCCTTTGGGCATGCCGCGGCCGAATTGCGCTCCCTGGGAGAGGGCGGTTTCAACCACGCGCTGGGCGTACTCGGCGGGGTCGAAATACAGGTTCAGGTATCCCTTCACGGCTTCGAGGCGCGCAAAACCTGCCGGCTTGCCCAGGTGTTCGGCTGCCAGGGCGGCCAACTCTTGGGCGCGCTGGGGCACGTTAATGCCCTGGCCGGTTTGTTCCTTGATCATGCGGCCTTCGACTGCGGCCAGTTGAAAGAAGGAAGTGGAAATGCCCCAGTCGCCGCTGAAGGGGATGGGGCTCCAGGTCAGTTCAGGTGCGGGCAGGCCGCGCCCAGCGCACAGGCTGCGGATCTGGTCGGCAATGGCTTGCTGTTCTTGCTCGAACATAGGTCACCACCTTGATACGAAAAAAGCGGGAGCGCCTAAACGCTCCCGCTGGCAGACATGCCAGAAGTGGGTCCCCAACCGGATAGGCCAATTGGGGTCAACCGGGCTTTCCCCGGCCTGGTGTTAGGCGCTCTTCTCGATTTGAGCCAAACGACGCATCAGGCGGCCTTTGCGGCGCGATGCGTTGTTACGGTGCAGAATACCCTTTTCGGCAGCCTTATCCAGGGCGCTGATGGCGGCCATGGTGGCGGTGCGGGCATCCTCAGGGCTGCCCGAGGCCATAGCGGCGCGAGCGTCGCGCACGGTGGCGCGGGCACGGCCGGTGTAGAGGCGGTTGCGCAGGCGGCGCTTGGGGTTCTGACGTGCACGTTTGATAGCAGACTTGGTATTAGCCAAAGCATTCCTCCAAAAAACTTATCATCTATTGGAACATTCGGAAAATGACCGAACAATTCTACATAGATGCCCAGATCATATTCACGGCGCGTAATTTTACTTGAGAGTGCTCGATTTGTCCAGTTCTCCTTGCAAGTTGCCGAAAGTTGCTCGAAAATTCTCCTTGACCCCCAAAGCAGGTAATGGTAAAATCCCGTCGCTCAGTACGTAATTGCCCCCATCGTCTAGGGGACCAGGACGCAGCCCTTTCAAGGCTAAAACCAGAGTTCGAATCTCTGTGGGGGCACCTGGCTCGAACTCCTGTCTTATTCATCAAATAAGACAGGAGTTTTTTATTCTTCTAACACCCGTTCAAGGTTTTCTAGGCTCAATAGACTCAAATCAAACCCTGGCTCGACAAACGGGCGCACATCTGCTTGGATGTTCTGCCAATCCAGGCGGCGTAAGCGCTGGCGTACCTGGTCTTGCCAGTTGGCATCAGTCAACGTTTTGCCTTGCCAGCCGGTTTGCGCCAGGGCATTATTGAGCAGGGTCAAGTTGGGCGGCGGCCAGGCCGGGTCGCTCAGGTACCAGAGAAGGTCGTAAAGATCGCGGCCTTTGGTGTAGGCACGCTGCAAAATGGCGTGCAGCTTGCCAGCCAGCAGCGAGGGTTTATCATGGTGCTGAAGCTGGAGCACCACAAAGCGGCGCACTACCGTGGTTGCCAGCCCAGCGCCGGCAGGTGGGTTGGTATCCACTTCAATTTTTACGGCCAAGACTTCGCCCTGCTGCCCGGACAACCCCAATTCGTACAGCAGGCCGGGGAAGCGCACGAAGGCGCTGTGGACGGTCTTTTGATCGCTGACCTTGAGCTCAACCGGGTAACCCTCCGGCGTCAACTCGGCCCGAATTGCTTGCAGGTAGCTGCGAAAGTCGTATCCGCTGTGATCCCCTTCCAGGGCAAAGTCCAAATCCTCAGAATAACGCCCGTGGGCATACAGAAAGCGCAGGGCGGTGCCGCCGTGAAAGGCCAGCGGGATCATCGCCCCGGCACGTTGCAAAGCAGCCAGGATGCGGGCTTGCAGGTACTCACGGGCTACGTTGCGGCCTTGCAAGGGCGTGGATGCCTGCCGTACCAATTCTGATAAATATTCTTTCATAGGGCTTCATACTCCCGGGTATCGTTCAACGCCAGATTGGTAATAACATTGACGGCCCGGCGCAGCTTTGGGGTGTTGAAGATTTCGGCTTGGCGGCGCAGCTCGTCGCGATCCAGCCGTTCCAGGTTCTGCAGGCGCAGCTCACGCAGATAGGCGGGATGGTCGCCGCTGGGCTGCAAATACACCAGGTCCAACAGGGCTTTTTCGGGCCTAGCTACCAGGGCCTGTTGTTCGGGGATTTTTGGGCCGTTCAGCGCCGTCATGCGATAGCCGCGCAGCAGCGCAGGTTTGACATGCCGGAACTCAAAAACACCTAGCGGCGTTTCTAAACGCTCTGGGCGGCCGGTGGTGATGCTGATGGTGGCCTGGACGGTATCGGGGATCAGCCCGTAAAAAGCCAGGGCCGACTGCCCGCTGACATACGATGCGCGCTGCATGCGATTGGCGATTAGAAAGGGGTGCGGCTTTACCTTTTGATAAGGCGGGGCAATGGCGTACAGGCCGCGGCGCAGTTGATAGAGCCGCCCGCTTTTAGTCCAACGGGTAAGCTGCAAGCGTACATTATACGGGTTGACCTCCCCTGCCAACAACAGGGCGGT
>CAZWFQ010000113.1:7159-8634 GCA_964633225.1 uncultured Anaerolineaceae bacterium | reverse complement strand
GATAAGCTGGATGGCAGCAAGCCGGGCTCGGTCCAGGCGGTGAAGAGCGTGGCAAGCAAAAATGCAACGCCCAAAACGATCTGTACCAGGTAGAAAGTGCCGCCGTTGGCTTTGTGTTGGCGAGCCGCGGGCATGCCGCTGGCGCCAGCAGGTGGCGCTGATGCTTTATTGGTGGGGGTGGACGGCTGGTTAGCCGGAGAAGGTTCTGCGGTCATTTGGTTAAGATACTACCTTATTTGGCCCGGGATGGCAAGTGGTTTGCCATCTCTTTCTTGACTCTTGGCCTGGGCGAATGTATGATGGAACTATGAGAGGAGCGTGCAAGGATCATGCCAGAACAGCATTTGACAGATGATGAAAGAAACTTCTTGTTAAAGCTCGCCCGCCAATCTATCGAGAACGCCGTCCGCCATCAGCCTTTGCCACCGCTGGATGCCGCTCAGTTGACACCTGTCTTAAGTGCCCCCGGCGCCTCGTTTGTGACTCTGACATTACGCGGCATGCTGCGCGGCTGTATTGGTGCATTAGAGCCATACCAGGGACTGGCTGAAGATGTACGTGAGCATGCTGTGGCGGCTGCCCTGGATGATTACCGCTTCTCGCCGGTGACCCCACAAGAGTTGGCGGGCCTGGCAATTGAAATCTCGCGCCTGACACAGCCAGCCCCCCTGGTTTACAATTTGCCCAGCGAACTGCTGGAGCGGCTGCGCCCTGGTGTGGATGGCGTGATTTTAAGGGATGGCTTGCGGCGGGCGACTTTCTTGCCGCAGGTTTGGGAGAAGCTGCCTGACCCGGCCGAGTTCTTGGCGCACCTGTGCCAAAAGATGGGGGCGCGATCAGATTTGTGGCGGCACAAGAAATTGGATGTAATGATCTACCAGGTGGAGGAGTTTTGTGAAACTACCCACCCGGCAGGTGGGGGAGCATCGGCTTAGTTCAGGTGATCATTCGTTCAGATATTCGCCAAAATCGAAGAGATCGCCGATAGACTGCCGGTTGTAATTGCGCCGGATGGCCTCGCCAATGGTCGGGGCAATGGGCAGGATGGTAAGGTTGGGAATACACTTCTCAATTGGAATGGGCACCGTATCGGTGGTAATGATCTCGGTGATCTGGGGAATAGCGCAGATGCGCTCCAATGCATTGTTCAAGAACAGGCCGTGCGTACAGATCAACCTGATCTCTTCAATGCCGCTGCGAACCAGCAGGCGGCTGAGGTGCAGCACCGAGCCGCCTGTGGCGATCTCGTCATCGTAGATGATTGCTTTGCAGAAGTTTTGCACTTGCTGCCCGATCAGGCTGCTGATCTCTACTTCAGTGTCAGATAAGCGTCTTTTTTCGGCCGAAATAGATGGTAAACCAAGTTGTTCACCCAGGCGAGCGGCAGAGCCGGCGCGGCCATAATCCGGTGCAACGACCACTGTCTCAGCAGGGTCCAGCTTCAGGGTTTGCTTATGTTTGCATTCAAGCAGGTA
>CAZWFQ010000113.1:0-7059 GCA_964633225.1 uncultured Anaerolineaceae bacterium | reverse complement strand
ATGAGCGATTGTACAATGTAGACAACGCGCGAGCGAACGCTGGCACCAAGCTGGATATACAAGTTGTCGTTGCTGAAGCGTGAAACCAGGGTAGGCTCCAGCGGCACTCCCAGGTGGTCGGCAATATCCTGTGCTAACTGGCGGTGCGAACGACCGCTGAAGATGCGTACATCCTCTGGATTGATCTTGGGCTGCATACCCGCTCCTTGACGATAGAAGTTATTATGCCAATGGACACATCGATCGTACGAATGCAGAGCCCCAGCTAGTGCTTAGATTTGCTCGAAATGGGCTACATTCAGAACAAATAAAGTGGCTCGCTTCACACCCTGCTCGGCCGCCGGCGCACAGTTCTGGCGGATGACCTGGATCGCCTCGTCCACTTTTTCGTCTGCAATGCCAACCAGGAGGGTGGTTGAACCGCGCCGGAAGAAGCCACCAGTGGATGCAATGCGGGTGACACGGAACTTGGATTCCACCAGGGCGTGTGAGATGTTTTCTGAGTCTTCATCTCTTAAGACGGCAATCAACATTTTCACGGTTACACCTCCTCGTAAAGTTCAATATCAAAAGCAAATAAGGTCGCGCCCCCCACGGTGATGGGGGTGGGCGTGGTCAGCGGCATTGGCGAGCCTTCTAAGGGCAGGGTCACATATTCTACGCGTGTGCGGCAGCTCTGGTAGAGCGCTTGCACCACCTCGGCTTCGCGCCCTTTGGTCAGGCCAATCAACAAAGTGACATTGCGCCGGCCCAAAAATCCCCCCGAACTGGGCAAGCGGGTGATCGAAAACCCCAGCTTATCCAGCACACTGAGAGCATTTTCGGCATCCTGTTCTTGAACCACTGCCGTTACCAGCCGGTTGATCAATTTCTTGTCAGCTTCTGAAGTGGTCATGATATCCGCCCAATTGCTTTCTTCACAAGCCAGGGCAGCCCCCACCTCGGCCAAGAGTTGAGAATAAGTTTCATCGTTCATCACTCCATCTCGCAGGCAACTCTGCGAAAGCTGTGCGTGGTGCGCCCTGTGATATCGAACGCATCAATTAGTCAGTAATGTAAATCATACCACGCGAAAAGCCATTGTTTGAGGTTGATCGCGGACAATCCCCAATTTGAAATGGGACCAGTCCTGGCGCTTTCATGGGGATTGTCATTCGAGGTGAATGGTTTGCCAGCGGGTGGTATTGCTGCTGGGGTCATTTTTAACCGTGACGTTCTGCCCATCAGGGAAAATGACCATGGTCTTCTTCTTCTGGCGCAGAACGGTCAGCCCGCGGTATTTGACGGTCACAGGCCAGGGGAATGGATTGGTGCCGTTGATGGCAACGCTGTGCGGTGAGAGGATCCGCACCCCCAACACCTCCAGGAAAAACCCCACCGGCGCCAGCCCTGCCAGGGCGTTGGCCTCCCCCTGGCCGTAGCCAGTCTTTTCGTCATAATAGCGCCGGAAAGCATGGTCGCGTTTAAGGGTCTGGGTGATTGCCTTCATTAAACGCGTGATGAGCTCGGCCGCTTTGGCGCGCTGCCCATAGCGCACCATCCCTGCGCCCACCAGGGCATTCCAGGGCAAATAAATACCTGGACAGTCTGGTGCGGCAGGCGCGGCCTCCTTTTTATTGCTAGAGGCCGGGGCAAAGCAAGAGCGCAGCCCATAGGCCCCCCAAAAGTGTTTTGAACTGGTGATGGTCTGTTTGATCAGGGCCCTGGCGCGCTCAGGATCCGGGATACCAGCCCAGAGCGGCAGCAGCACGGTATGGTCGGGGATGGAGTGCCCGGCTGTATATAAGAAGACCTGATCTTCAGGCTGGATGCCCTCCACCCCGATATGCTCAAGGCTGGTATATGTGCGGTCGCTGGTCAAGCAGCCAACGCTGGTGTCGCCCGCGCCAGGCCACCGGCGCATCCTTTCGGAGGCCAGGCGTTCAATCCGATGCCCCCCCGATGACCCGCTGCCGTGTACAAAGACCTGTACGGATCGCTGTCCCTCGCCGCCGAAGTGGATCTTGAGCAGCAGGCGCATTGGCTGGCTGAATTCTTGTGCAACCCGGATCTCGCCCGGGCCCTGGCGCGTTCCCAGTTCTTGCAGGTCGGTGCTGGTGTGTGAATCGCGGTCCCAATACTGGTAACAAGCAATCTTTTCATTCCATGCTGCATCCACGGCTCTCTGCAGCGCTGCAGCCGTGGATTGCAAATCGGCCACGTGTTGCTCCTGATCGAGCAGGCGGGCAATGTTGATCAGCGATTGGCATTCCTGGTACAAGTAAGCGCACAGATCCGGTGACTCAACCGTGGTGATATCCAGCCCTTGTGACCATTCATGCCAGTGGGCAAAGAGGGGATGGTCGTCAAAGCCGGTTTGCATGGCGTGGCTCCATTCTGGAATGCCATCACCATCCCGGTCAAATTCAGGGCGGAACCAGGATTGTAAGAAATGGAGCAGCCCGGCAAAGGTTTGTTCCAAAAAGGCGCGGTCAGCAGTTGCCAGGTAGATCTGCCAGGCCAGGCCGGCCAGCAGAGGAGGCGCGTTCAATTGGCCGCGCTGCCCGCCCAGGCCAGGTTTCCAGTCAATGGTGCCATCCTCGGCTTGCTGCTCTAAGAAATTGACCAATATCCCTTGGGCCAGTTGTGGGGCAGATGGCAAAATCAGGCTTGCCAGGTAGTGAGCTTCCAGAGGTGTTTGGCCATTCCACAAGTGGTTGTAGTCGCTGCCATCGCCGCGCATCGAGTAGCCCTGGTCGGGCAGACGGTTGGAGACAAAAGATGGGCGATCCAGGCCGCGCAAAGGGTGCAGGAACAGCCCCAAAGCCACCTTTTGGGCGAGAAAGAAGGCAGCGTCCCAATCTGGGTCGCCAGTGTGGATTTCGAGCATGGAGGCGTTGGTCAGTTCGATGCGGGCGCGCAGGGCGTCCCAGTTTCGCATAGTCAGCGAGCGGACATGCTCGAATGATAGTCCGTTTTGCTGCTCAGAATTTTCGCCTGCTGAGAGGGCCCAGGTTACCTGGCGGCTTTCGCCGGGTTCCAGCACCAGCAATACGCTCAATGCGGTGTAAGGCCCGCTGCTGGGCTGCGCTCCCTCGCTGACATAAAACACAGGGGCCAGGTTCCCGGTTTTTCCGGTCAGCACCGGGGTGGCGTTGATCTCGGAGGGTGACATGCGCTGACCGGAATTTGATGCTGGCATGAGCAAGGCCGTATAGTCCAGGCCAATGCTGCGCTGGGTGCTGCTGCGATTGGTCAGGCGCATCCGCCCGGCAATGGCTGGCAGGTTGGGAACCCAAAATTCATTCTCAACGTCAATACCTGAGAAGGGAGCACATGAGAGCAGGGCGTAGTTTGGGTACAGGCGGTGAATAGAGACTGGCCGCGCAAAACTATCTGGGTCGCTGAGCGTCGTGTCGGCTTCGCTGAAGCGTGGAAAGATGCGCAGGTTGCGGGCGCGCAAGCCAAAGGTGGTCTGGATTGCCAGGGCAGGAGGCTCGCCGCCGCCCAGGTTCAACTCCCAGATCTGGTCATTGCAGTAATCGGTTGGGCCAAAGCGGGCATCGGCGGCCAGCACCATAGATAGTGGATCGTTGGCTTTGAGGTCCCATTCACGCATGCGCTTATTTTACTACGGGTAGCTGTTCTGCGGTTGCATCGAGGGCTCATATTTATCGCTTTACGGACTGATTAGGGCGATTGCCGGATGAGATGTACCACTAAGTGAGCATGTTATAATGACGCAACCATGTTGATGACCATCGAATTATCACCTTTCCTTCAATTGGCCTTTGTCCTTGCAATTTTGCTTGTGGTTGCTAAGCTGGCTGCTTATTTAAGCGTTTTGGCCCACCAACCAGCCGTACTAGGCGAAATCCTGGTTGGCCTGCTCTTGGGGCCCACCCTGCTCAATTTCTTGCATTTGCCTTTTTTGGAAGGCGAAGCATTGTCGATCACCCTGGGTGAGCTTTCAGAGCTTGGGGTGCTGCTGCTGATGTTTGTGGCTGGGTTGGAGCTGCACCTGGCCGATCTGCTGCGCAATAGTAAGGTGTCGGCGCTTTCTGGAACGTTGGGGGTGCTGCTGCCCGTGGCCTTCGGCTGGGGGGTTGGACGTTTATTTGGTTTTGGCAATCAAGAGTCATTGTTCCTGGGCCTGACTTTGGGGGCCACCAGTGTCAGCATTTCTGCCCAGACATTGATGGAATTGAAAGTACTGCGCAGCCGGGTTGGTTTGGGGCTGTTGGGGGCCGCGGTTTTCGACGATGTTCTGGTGATCTTATTGTTGTCGGCTTTCTTGGCTTTTGCCAGTGGTGATGGTGGTATTGGGGTGGTCTTTATCATCCTTGGACGGATGATCGCCTTTTTGGGTTTGTCGGCCGCCTTCGGTATGTGGGCACTGCCTTTTTTGGTGCGCCGGACGGCCCGCTTGCCCATCAGCCAGGGTGTTTTGACCCTGGGGATTGTGATCATGTTGGTGTACAGCATCGCGGCAGAGCTGTTGGGTGGAATGGCCGCCATCACGGGCGCTTTCCTGGCGGGTTTAATGTTTGCTCGCAGCCCAGAGAAGGAACGCCTGGAACGCGGCATAAATGCCCTGGCGTATGGTTTTTTTGTCCCGCTGTTCTTCGTGAATATTGGCCTGGACGTGAATCTGCGCGCGTTGGATGCCACTGCCATCTGGCTGCTGATTGGACTTGTTTTGGTGGCAGTGCTGACCAAGCTGGCTGGCGCCGGACTTGGGGCGCGCCTGGCTGGATTTAGTTGGCGGGAGGCTGCTCAATTGGGCGCAGGCATGGTCTCGCGCGGTGAAGTAGGATTGATCCTTGCTACCGTTGGCATGAACAATGGCTTGATGAGTGAAGCCGTATTTTCTAACATAATTGGTGTTGTGTTGATCAGTACATTGCTCACACCGCCTTTGCTGCGCTGGCTGTTTAAGCCAGTAGAAGCACCAACGGTTATCCCGGCGGCGGCATCAGCTATGCCGGCGGCACCGACAGTTGTCACCAGCGAAAAACAGGAAGGTCGTTTGAAATCGGAAGAGGAGGTAAGTTAATGTTATCCATGGTCATGTTTGTGCTCCATGATGCTGAGAAGTGTGAAGCGCTGCTCGATGCCTGGGAAGAGGTGGGTGTTGGCGGAGTCACCATCCTGCACAGCACAGGCCTGGGCCGGATGCGCTCGGGGTTGTGGGATGATGTGCCTCTAATCCCCAGCCTTGAATCGCTGCTGGATCATGAAGAAAGCTTCAGCCGTACCCTCTTTACGGTGGTTGAAGATACATCGGATATGCCCGGGAGCCTGGTTGAGCGCCTGGTGGCTGCGACCCAAAAGGTCACCGGCGACCTCTCTTTACCCAATACCGGCTTGCTGGTTGTGCTGCCTGTGGCGCAAGCTTATGGCCTTCGCAAACAGCGCAGCGAATAAATCTGTGTCAATTGCAGGAGTTTCAAGAAGATGTTACCTAAAAATCGCGGGCAGTACTTTGAAGAATTTGAGGTGGGGCAGAAGATTGTCACCACTGGGCGCACCATCACCGAAAGTGATGTGGTTACCTTTGCGGGCCTATCGGGCGACTATAATCAGATCCATACGGATGCCGAGTTCAGCGCTGGCACACCCTTAGGCCAGCGCGTGGCGCATGGCTTGTTAGGGCTTTCGATTGCTTCTGGCCTGGCCATGCGCACCGGTGTATTGGAAGGCACGGTCATTGCGTTCCGCGAGATCAATAATTGGAAATTTTCGGCCCCCATTTTTATTGGCGATACCATTCATGTGGAATTGCTGGTGCTTGAAGCCAAGCCCTTGCCCCGGCTGGGGGGCGGTTCGGTAGTGATTGAGTTAGCGGTCAAGAACCAGCGCGGTGAAATTACGATGAAGGGTACCTGGACGGTCTTGATCAACAGCCGGCCTGCTTCAGTGTGAAGTACCGCCATTCATCAGCATTTTATAAAGAGACAGTGTATGCCTGAACTTCCTGACAATTCTGACGAACAATCGATCAACCGCTTTCGGCGCTTGCTGGCTACTGACGAAGATACGCAGCCCATACAGCCCGAGGGCCAGCCAGAGCCTGTTTTGACACCTGGCAGCCCGCCCCCAGGCGAACAGGCGGCAAAAGCGGTGGAGCCTCCACTGGCTGGCGCCCCTGAGCCAGGGGCAGGGTCGCTTCAGGCGGTTGAGCTGCCCTCCGTGCCACCCCCGCCGGGCGCCACGCCTCCCTTGGCTGCCACCCTGCCCCCGCCGCCGCTGGGTGCCACCCCGCCGCACGCGCCGCCGGCCTTAGGAACGCAGGGCATGCCGCTGCCGCGCCGTGTAGACCAGATCGATATGTATGCCACCCGCGTAAGCCCGTCTGCGGCAAGCAGCCGTGCGCCAGGGCGTCCTGTTCGCCCTGCTCCGCCGCCCGTTGCACCGCCACCGGCTCCTGTTCAGCCTGCCCCGCCAAGGGCAAAGGTATCTTTTGATTGGCGTGGCGGCCTGGGGTGTTTGCTGCGCATGGCTTTGCTGGGTTTATTGGCCCTGATCATTATTGCTTTGTTGGGCGGATCATTTGTCTTGTATGAATACTACAGTATCGCCTCAACCCTGCCCAGCGTGGACGATTTACGCCAGCGGGCCTCTTCTTTTGAGACCACCCGCATCTATGACCGGAATAACAACCTCCTGTATGAAATGATCGATCCGAATGCTGGGCGGCGGACCTATGTCTCGTTGGATAAGATTTCACCCCTCCTGGTGGCAGCGACGATTGCCACCGAGGATCAAGAGTATTATTCTCACCCCGGCTTTGACTGGTTGGCAATTGTGCGCGCCTTCTGGCAGAATGCACAGGGCGGCGAGACGGTTTCGGGCGCATCCACCATCACCCAGCAGTTGGCCCGCATCTTGCTGCTCAGCCCTGAAGAGCGCTATGAGCAGTCTTACATGCGCAAGGTGCGTGAGGCGCTCCTGGCGGCTGAGATCACACGCCGCTATTCGAAAGATGAGATCCTTGAGCTGTACTTGAACGAGATCAATTACGGCAACCTGGCTTATGGCATCGAAGCGGCTTCTTTTACTTACTTTGGCGTTTCTGCC
>CAZWFQ010000112.1:0-8637 GCA_964633225.1 uncultured Anaerolineaceae bacterium | reverse complement strand
GTGCGCATCGACCCGCTGGCACAAGCGATGCACTCCTATATCGAGATGCCGGTTGAAACCTACCCTAATGCCCCGGCGTATGATGAAAACTTGCAAGTGCTGTGGGTGCCGGTGCAGGGGTTTTATGGCGATTACAGCATCCTGGCAGTGGATCCCAGATACCGGCCCTTATGGAGACGTGCTGGGGGTGTGCGGTTCTCAGGCCGCTTATGTGGCTGGGCATTTGTGGGTGGCCCAGGTCGACCGCCTGCTTGGCGTGGATACTGCCAGCCGCCAGGTGACGGCTGTGCTTGACCTGGATACGCCTCTCCTGACCCTCATTCCTGCCGGCGACAGCCTGTGGATGGTGGCGGTGGACGGGATGGTTTCGCAGGTGATGATGCCATGAGAAGACCTATTGAAGAAGTGAAACGGGAGGAGCAAAAATGCAAAAAGATTTCCATTATTTCGCCATTGCTGTTTTGTGCCGTGCGGCGGGCTTCAACCCTGATGAAGCCTTGACGATTGCCTATGCCTCTCAATATGTGGATAACGCCACCGAGAGCGAGCTGATCCGGATAGATATCGGCGACGGCTATTTGAAGTTTGACCCTGTCTGCACCTGCTACCAGGGCCTGGATGCTGTCGCCAGCCTGGCCTGGTCGGCCCAGAAACGGGTTTGGATTCCCTTTCACTTCTTGCCTGCCAAACCATTTGACCCCCACGCGCCAAGTTTTTCCTTCATCACCCGCCCGGCATCTCCCTTTGCCACGTTGTTGATCGACCATGCCTGTGAGGAACCGCTGGAAGAGAACACCCGCCGCTTGTGTCGCATCGGCGTGGCTTTGCATGCCTACTCTGATGCCTGGGCGCACCAGGACTTCTCGGGGCGCAAGGAGCACGGCGAGAACGATGTGGAGGAGATATCCACGTATAATCGTCAGACGCGGCGTTGGGAGCATCCCCTGGCTGAGAACTTGCTCTTCGATGTCCTCCCCCAAATTGGCCATGCTGAGGCCGGGTCTTTCCCTGACCTATCATATCAAAAATGGCGCTTCTACCTCTGCGCTGCTGAGCGTCGCCAGATCGAGCGGGACAATGTTGAATTATTCATTGACGCAGCGCGTTCGATTTACTATAAGCTGGTGCCGGTAGACAAGATCAGCCCCTCTCCATTGGTGCCCTGGAACGTTCTGGAGCCCCAACTTCGTCCCTTGATCGCTGACCCTGGTAAGAAACCCTCCACCCTGGATCGTTCCAACCTGCGCGCTTACCGTTCGTATCAAGAAAAGAACCTGGATCTGCGCTGCCAGGCCTGGCAAAGGGCCTTTGGAGATTGGTTTAGCACGGCTGGGGAACTGTATGCCTATGATCACTCGGCCTGGCGGCGCGAGGCGCTGGAAGGGGATGTGGATTGGGACGGATACAGCCAACGGGATTGGTACCAGATGCTGCCCTTGCGCTCGCGCCCCAATTTCTGGCAGTCGCGCTGGGTTCATTTTCACCGCGCCGCCCTGCGCCAGCGTCACTTTGTGTTAGAGAATCTGCCTTAAAGAACAAGATCGGGGGGAGCCAATGCTCCCCCCGATCTTGTTTCCGGATTTATCGTACAGCCAGTGCGTCGGCCACCAGCTCTACCGTGGCCCGGTCTGGCCCCAGGATCCAGATGGTGGATACACCAATATCTAAATACAGGCCGTTAAAGCCAGCAGCGTATTCCCAAAGCAGGTCATCGCCTTCTGGAACGGCCGGTACGCCGAAGCGCCTATCGCCGTATTGTTGGAAGGCCTGCACAAACTCGCTGCGCTCGTTCTCGTCTTCCCAAGTGGTGACCATGACCAACACAGCTTGCCCGGTGGCATCGTTGTAAAAGATCTGGTAGGCATCGCCGCCCCAGCCTGCTGCGGCGGCAAAGGCTGTGCTGTCGTCGATCTGAAAATCAGGGCTGATGCCGCGCCCCAGGATCAAGAAGGTGTACCACTCGCCCATCGTGCCGCTGTCGATCTGGCGCCAATCTGTGCCCAGCGTGCCGGTCAAATCCACAGGGATGGTGATGGCAAAGGGCATCTCGTCAGGGTACAGCTCGGGATGCATGATCTGCTCAGTCGAATCCGGCAGGTCGACATAGGCGGCATCCACTGCCGGCCAGCCGCCTTCTTGCCACAGGCCCATGGTGAAGCTCAGGCCATACGTGTAAGCGAAGAGAAAATCCTCTTGCATGAAGGGTGGGGCGCTGTCGTAAACCGGGCTTTCGTAAGAGTCGTAAAAGGCCTCTACATCTTGCTGGTCTTGTGCGGTACCGTAGCTGTAGTACCACAAGTATTCAGACAGGGTGGCATCACCTTCCATCAATGCCTGGATGCCTGCGCAGCGTTCTGAATCGTCTTTGCACGAGTCTTCGTTGTAGTTCAGGCCATCATCAATATCGTAGGTCTGGTCTTGCAGGGCGTGGGTGTATTCGTGGGCATAGGTCATGCGCTCGGTGCCCTCGAAGCCTTCCCCTAGCACCACGTACATCTCACGTGTTTCGTGATCGTAGTAGCCGGCTACCTGCTCGGCGTATAAATCGACGTAAAAACTCATTAAGTCAAAATCCGGTTCCAGCAGGCCCAGGGTTGACAGCACAGTCACATCTTCGGCAGCTTCTTCGGCGCTGTAATCGGAGAAGAAATCATCCAACACTTTCTGGCGCAGCTCTTCAGAGGTCAGCAGGGCGCGGCTGAACGAGCCGTCAGGCTCTAAGCCGCGCAGATTGATCACATCTTGCTGAATTTGATCCATTTGCGCAGCGATGGCTGGGTCCAACTCCACATTGCCCGCCTCAGGCGCGGGGGTGTCGCCGGGTGTCTCGGCAGCCGGGGTAGGGTCTGCTGTGGCAGGCGCATCAGTGGCAACAGCCTCAGTGGCTGGCATGGTTGAAACGGGTTGGGCGGTGGGGGACTCAACCGCTTCTGTTCTGGTTGGCAGGGGCTCTTGGGTTGGCGCCAGGGTAGAGCAGGCCAACGAGAGCAGGATCAGGATGGTGGTTATGGGTATGATACGGTGCATAAGGGTCTCTTTCTTTTGGTGTAAATATTTTTGCAATTGTACTCGATTATTCGGAAGTAAAATCTTGAGCCATGCGCTATAATAGCCCCCGATGAAGATCGATTTGCATGTTCACACGCGAGACCGTTCTCCTTGCGGCCGCGCTACCGAAGATGAGCAGATCCGGGCCGCCATTGCTGCCGGGCTGGATGCTATCTACTTTACCGATCATTACCACTTTTGTCCGCCTGCTCACCTGGTGGCGTTGAACCGGCGTTATGCACCTTTTTGCATCTTCAATGGCATCGAAGTGACTGCTGATGGGGAAGATTTTTTGGTCTTGGGCCAGTTTGCCCCCGCTCTTGAGCGCGTGGATTGGGATTATCCAGCGCTCTATCACTGTGTGCGCGGCGGCGGGGGATTTCTTGTCCTTGCGCATCCTTACCGTTACCATGCCGCTATTACGGCAGATATCGAGCAGTACCCGCCCGACGCGATCGAGGTGCATTCGTATAATACCCCGCCCTCTGCCGATACTGAGATCCGGACCATTGCCGCCCGCCTGGGCCTGCGCCTGCTGAGTAATACAGACGCTCACAGCAGTGAGCGCCTGGGTAATTATTACAATATTCTGCCGGATGAGGTGGGTGATGAAGCGGCAGTCCTATCCAGCCTGAGGGCCGGGCAAATCGAACTATTCAAATCCGCTGCGATTGTGTAGGCGCGGCCCGCTCTGGCTCTGAAGGAGCGCGGATTGGCGAGAGTGGGATGCCGTCTAGGATGGACAGGGTGGCCCGTACGATAGCCGGCCTCTAATCATCGCTCTCCAGCTTGGCCAGCTTGCTCAGGCGGCCGCGCTCGTGCGTATTCAGGACGCGCTTGCGGACGCGGTAGCTTTTGGGGGTCACTTCTAATAATTCGTCGTCGGCCAGGTATTCGATGGCTTCGTCAATGCTCATCTGTCGCGGCGGCGTCAGCCGGATTTCCATTTCGCCGCGGGCTGCCCGCACATTGGTCATGTGCTTCTTCTTGCACACGTTTACCGTCAAGTCGCCAGGGCGTTGGTGTTCGCCCATTACCATGCCTTCATACACGTCTACGCCCGGGCCGTAGAACAGCCAGCCGCGTTCTTCAGCATTCTTCAACCCGTAAGATGTGGTCACTCCGGTTTCCCAGGCCACCAGTGAGCCGGTGGCGCGTGTGTCCATGGCGCCCGCCAGGGGCATGTAATCGAAGAACAGGGTGTGCATGACGCCCTCGCCGCGCGTAGCGGTCAGGAACTGGTAGCGGAAGCCCAGCAGGCCGCGCGTGGGCACCAGGTACTTCAAGCGTACGCTGTTTTCCTGTGTGTCTTGCATATCCAGCATCTTGCCGCGCCGCTCGCCCAGCATCTCGACCACCACGCCCACCGTCTCGGGGCTGGTCTCGACATGTACTTCTTCGAAGGGTTCTAACAGCTCGCCATCATCGCCCTCGCGCAAGATCACCTCAGGCCGTGAGACCTGGAACTCGTAGCCTTCGCGGCGCATCGTCTCGATCAGGATCGCCAGGTGCAGTTCGCCGCGCCCTGAGACTAGAAAGGTGTCGGCTGCTTCAGTTTCGGCCACGCGCAGGGCTACGTTTGAGCGCAGCTCATCGAGCAGGCGCTGGCGCAGCTTGCGGGAGGTGTTCCAGCGTCCTTCTCGCCCAGAGAAGGGCGAGGTATTGACGCCAAAGGTCATGCGCACAGTGGGCGCTTCGACATGAATGGGCGGCAGGGCCACGGGGTTCTCGGGGTCGGCCAGTGTCTCGCCGATGCCAATGCCTTCCAGCCCAGCCAGGGCCACAATCTCGCCTGCATCGGCCCGTTCCACTTCCATCCGCTTCAGCCCTTCGTGGATATAAAGGTAACGGGCGCGCTCTGGCAGTTGCTTGCCTTCCACAGTGATGCGCGTTAGGGCTTGCCCCACCTGCATATGCCCGGAGAAGATGCGCCCCACGGCGGTGATGCCGCGGTAATCATCGTAACCCAGGGTGGTGACCAGCATTTGCAGCGACGCCTCAGTGTCTACCTTGGGGCTTGGGATGTGGCGCAAGATGGCCTGGAAGAGCGGCTGCAAGTCTGGCCCCAGGTCAGGCGTCAGACCGGCCCGGGCAGTGATTGCGTTGGCATAAATAATGGGAAAATCAGCTTGCTCGTCGTTGGCACCCAGCTCGATGAACAAGTCAAAGGTCTGGTTCAGCACACGCTCTGGCTCGGCGTCCTTGCGATCTACTTTGTTGATCACCACAATAGCGCGGTGGCCCATCTCTAACGCTTTCTTGAGCACGAAACGCGTCTGCGGCATGGGGCCTTCGGCGGCGTCTACCAGCAAGAGCACGCCGTCCACCATGTTCATCACGCGTTCCACCTCGCCGCCGAAATCGGCATGCCCGGGCGTGTCAACAATGTTGATTTTGACCTGTTGAGCGGCTGTGGCATCCCAGATGGAGATGGCTGTGTTTTTGGCCAGGATGGTGATGCCGCGCTCGCGTTCCAGGTCGTTTGAATCCATCACTCGCTCGGCGACCTGCTGGTTCTCGCGGAAAACGCGGGCCTGTTTGAGCAGCCCATCCACCAGGGTCGTTTTGCCATGGTCAACATGGGCGATGATGGCAACATTGCGTAAGTCGGTTCGTTCCGTGATCATAATACACCTTACTTAATGGGGGGAGCGCGGATGTCGCAGGCGACATCTGTTTGCTCCGCCAGGATTGGTCTACCATCAAAAACGAAGCATCCGCAGCAGCATGGATGCTTCGCCCAAGAAAAATGGTGGGCTGATTATAACGCGATTTCTGGTTTTGTGTGGATGACTTGGAATGTGCACCAGGGTGATTTTACGCGGCCAAATGCATGCATCCGGATCTTTCTCTTGACAGGTGGATAAAGCGCGGGTATTATAGGACTGGCACAATATATGATTGTGCATATATAGGAGTTGTTTTATATGTCGCTCGAGTTCGCCATCCTGGGTTTCCTCAGCTACCATCCCTCTACCGGTTACGATCTCAAAAAGGTGTTCGATGTTTCTGTGCGTCACTTCTGGCCGGCCGATCAAAGCCAAATTTACCGTACCCTGGCGCGTTTGACCGAGCAGGGTTATGTGGAAATGGAGAAGGTCGCTCAAGAAGACCGTCCGGACCGTAAGGTGTATCACGTTACCCGGGCTGGCCTGGCCGCGCTGGTCAATTGGCTGGGTGGTCCACCGGCGATGGATGAGCCGCGCAGCGCTCCATTGGTGCAGGTCTTTTTTGCCGGCAAACTTTCGGATGAAGAAGTGCTGGCCAAGTTTGATGGTTTTGCCGCTATGATGCGCGCCATCCTGGCGCAGTATGATCAGGTTCCGGCTCAGATCAGTCCTTACCAGCAAGAAATTGGCTCAGCGCGCGAGCATTTCTTTTGGATGCTGACCCTCGAGAACGGCATTACCAGCATGCGGGCTAACCTGGCCTGGGCTGAGAGCGTGATCGAGCGCATCAAAACTGGGCAAGTCCCCCAAGCGTGAAGGAGTTTTGCCATGCTTCACCAGTTTCCCCTCCGCCAGCGCGTCCGCAAGGCGCTTGTCATCCTGGCCTTTCTTTCTTTCCCGGTTACCATGAATTATCTCTCGCCCTATGTGATCATTGATGGCGCGGCGAATGGCATCTTGAACGGCAGCCTGGTGATGTTTGGGCTGATGTTCCTCTCTTCGCTGTTCCTGGGCCGCCTGTGGTGCGGCTGGGTTTGCCCTGGTGGTGGCATGCAAGAGATCGTTGAGCCGGTCAATAACCGCCCAGTCAACGGACGCCGGCTGGATTGGATCAAGTGGCTGATCTGGATTCCCTGGATGGCCCTGATCGTCTTCCTGGCCATACGTTCTGGCGGATATCACACCATCGACCTGTTATACAATACCCAGGGCGGCATCTCGGTGGCTGGCTCGGCCGATCGCCCTATCCTCTTCGCCTACATCATCTATTACATCGTTATCGGCCTGTTTTTGGGCCTGGCGGTCTTGGTGGGCCGGCGCTCCGGCTGTCATGCCATCTGCTGGATGGCGCCTTTCATGATGCTGGGGCGTTGGATCCGCAACCATTTTGCCTGGCCCTCGCTCCGGCTGGCAGCCAACCCTTCGGCCTGCGCTGACTGCAAGAAGTGCACCAGCAACTGCCCGATGAGCCTGGATGTGAATGCCATGGTTCAGCTTGGCAAAATGGAAAATTCCGAGTGCATCCTGTGCGGAACCTGTGTCGATAATTGTTCAAAGCACGCCATTCGCTATACATTTAGTTCTGGAAAATGAGACTTATACTATGAAAGTTACCATCTTGAACGGTAATCCCCAGCCATCGTCTTTCGACGATTACCTGGCAGCCCTATCGGCCGTCCTGGAGGGCAGCGGCCATGCGGTCACCTGTATTACGCTGCGCGATATTCCCCTGCGCCACTGCGTGGGCTGTTGGGGCTGCTGGGTCAAGACGCCCGGCCTGTGCAGCTCAGAAGACGCATCGTGGGATATGGATCGTGCGGTGATCCAATCGGATTTTACCTTGTGGGCTTCTCCGCTCAAGATGGGCTTCCTCACCGAGCGTTTCAAGATGGCCCAGGATAAGCACCTGCCGCTGATCCACCCTTACATAGAAGTGGACCAGGGCGAGGCGCATCACCTGCGCCGCTATCCGCGCTCGCCGCGGGTGGGCTTGCTGGTGGAGAAAGAGCCTTCTACCGATTCCGGTGACTTGCAGGTCGTGACCGACATCCTCTGCCGCACGGCGCTGAACTTCAAAACCTGCCTGGAGTTCAGCCTGACCACTGAGACTCCGGCCGCCGACCTGGCGGCCCGCATCACGGCCTCCAATCCCAGCCTGCTGCCCCTGCCCAAGCAGCCGCCTGCCACCACCGGTGCCGCCATCCGCCTGCCTGCCCGGCTGACCCTGTTCAACGGCTCGCCGCGCGGGCGCAAGGGCAATACGCCGCTCATGCTTGAGCAGATCGCCAACGGCTTTGCCCATGCCGGAGGGGTAGAACGCCCGGTTGAAACGTACCACCTGGTGCGCATGACCGAGACGGAACAGGCCGTGGAAGCTTTTGCCAATGCCGAATGCGCTGTGCTGGGCTTCCCGCTCTATACCGACTCGATGCCAGCCGTGACCAAGCATTTCATCGAAGCGCTTGAGCCCCTGGTTGGCCGCCCGCACAACCCTTCCCTGGCTTTCCTGGTACAGTCTGGTTTTCCTGAGGCCCTGCATTCGCGCTATGTGGAGCGTTACCTGCAGAAGCTGGCCGCTCGCCTGGGCAGCCCTTACCTGGGTACGGTCGTCAAGGGCGGCGGTGAGGGAACGCGCGTCATGCCGCCCAATATGAACAAGGGCCTTTTCATACGTTTGCAAGCTTTGGGTGCCGGCCTGGCAGTTGATGGGCGGCTCGACCCGCTGATCCTTCAGCAGGTGGCCAAACCAGAGCGTTACCCCGCCATTGCGGGGCCGGCCTTCCGCCTCTTCGTACGCCTGCCGGTGGCGCATGGCTATTTTGATCAGATGCTGAAAGAGAACGGCGTCTTCGACCAGCGTTTTGCTCGCCCGTTTGAGAAATAGAGTATACGCGGTAAAAAATAGCGATATAATCAATTT
>CAZWFQ010000111.1:0-8898 GCA_964633225.1 uncultured Anaerolineaceae bacterium | reverse complement strand
AGCGAGGCCCTGACCGACCTGGGCGTGGAATTGGTCAAGGCGCAGGGAGGCGGGGCAGACCCCAGTTGAAAACAAGCGAGCGATGCAAATTGCACCGCTCGCTTGTTTTCAACACTATGCTCGTTGGAAGTCGATCGGGACGTGACGGATGACCACCGTCCCACTCTTGGCCAACACCTGGCTGACCAACGCTTCGGGGACATCTACCCAGGAATGCTGTTCCTGGATGCGGATCTTACCGATCACGCTGCCGGGGATATCGGCATGGAAGGCAATGGCGCCGACAATATCGCTCGGGCGAATACCGTGTTTATGGCCGCGGTTCATGCTCAGGCGCACCATACCCGGCTCGTGCGAGCCCTTGTTGTCATCTTGAGAGCCCCAGCGCTCATCGCTCTTCGAGCGGCGCTCGTGACGCGGGCGCTCTGCGCCGTAAGCCCCAGAACGAGAGGCATGGCGATCGTTCTCGGCATAACTGGAGCGCTGGTATTCCCGGCCGGTTGATGCTGGACGGCCGCGGCTGCGCAGGGCGCGCCCGGAGGAGACCGCATCAGCCACCTCGCGCAGAGGCGCAATAGGACGCTGTTTTTCTTCAGAGCGGGCAACCTTGAGCGCTGCGGCGGCAATTTCCAGCGGGTCATGCCCCTCAGCCGCCAACTGCGCCACCATCTCGCGCTCCAACTGGCAGCGGCCGCGGCTCAGCCAGGTGGTCACCTTGGCCAATAAGAGCCCGTTGCGGCGAGCCTGGATATCGGCTTCGGTGGGCAGGGTGCCGCGGGTCATCTTGCTGCGGGTAAAGGACTCGATCTGCCCCAGGCGGCGGCGTTCGAAAGGCGGCAGCAGCGAAATCGCTACGCCGGTCTTGCCAGCCCGCCCGGTACGCCCAATGCGGTGTACATAGATCTCTGGATCATCGGGCAGGTCAAAGTTGAAAACGTGTGAGATGTCATCAATATCCAGGCCGCGCGCCGCCACATCCGTTGCCACCAGTACCTTGATCTGGTCCCGGCGGAAGCGGTTCAGGGTGCGCTCGCGCGCTTCCTGGCTTAAGTCGCCATTGAGCACTTCGGCGGGGAAACCGCGCCGGACCAGCTCCACTGCCAGGTCGTTGGTGCCCTGGCGAGTGCGGGCAAAGATCAACGCTCGGCTGACTTCTTCCACCTCGAAGAGGCGGGTCAGAGCAGCCAGTTTATCGCTCTCGTGGACAATGTAATAGCGCTGCTCAATGGCAGCCACAGTCACCTGCTCACGTTGGATGGTGACAGCCTGTGGATTGTGCATAAAACGATCGGCCAGGCGGCGGATCTCTTGCGGCAGGGTAGCCGAGAACAGGGCCATCTGGCGCGTCTCAGGCGTGGCTGCCAGGATGGTGGTGATATCTTCAACAAAGCCCATGCTGAGCATTTCATCGCCCTCGTCCAACACCACCGTGCGCAGTTGGCTGAAATCCAGCACTTTCCGCTCCATCAGATCGATCAGGCGGCCTGGAGTGCCAACCACAATATCAACCCCCTGGCGCAAGGCCCGGATCTGGGGGCTGTAAGGCTGCCCACCGTAAACCGCCAGCACGCGCACCCGGCTGTGGCGGCCGTAAGCTTCAAAAGAATCAGCCACTTGCAAGGCCAGCTCACGCGTGGGGGCCAACACCAGGCATTGGATGTGACCCTGGCCTGGCTGCAGGTTCTGCAGGATGGGCAAGGCAAAGGCCGCTGTTTTACCGGTGCCGGTCTGTGCCTGCCCGAGCACATCTTGCCCGCTGATCATCAGCGGGATAATGGCAGATTGAATGGGGGTGGGGGTAAGGTAGCCGCGCTCGGCCACGGCCTGCGCCAACTGCGGGTGCAGGTTCAGATCAGAAAACTCGCTCGTCATCAAGACTCCTATCAAATGTGCCATCCCCAGAGAGCACCCCTGTGAGATGGGTAATTATGAAGTGTTTTGATGACTCCGCCGACCTGCCCGTGCCGCTTACGTTTTGCTTGCGATGCTGCCTCTCGGAAGCACCGCGCCTGGCAATATAAAAGCCCGACTTCACTTACGTCGGGCAAAGCTTGCAGAACGATCAAAACATTTCCCGTTGTAGCCAGCCTTTTCAAGCTGGCGACGAAGTATACCACACATTTTAAAAGGATGGGAAGATTGGTCAATAGCAAAATTCCTCTCGGATATCCCCAATTCTTCAGATAAGCGATAGAATTCTCCCTATGAACCAGGTAACCCAATTCTACGATCAAAACGTACCGTCTGAATGGACGCGGCTGAGCGAGCGCCACCGCACCGAGTTTGCCGTCACCCTGCGCGCCATCGCCGACTATGTGCCCCCGCCCCCGGCCCGGCTGCTTGACCTGGGCGGTGGTCCGGGCCGTTACGCCCTGGAGCTGGCCCGGCAGGGCTACACCGTCACCCTGGCCGATATCTCAACCGCAGAGCTGAATTTTGCCCGCCAGCAAGCCCAGGCACAGAACCTGGACCTGGCTGAAGTGCTAGCCCTGGATGCACGGGATCTGGCGCCCCTGGCAGATGCATCCTTCGACGTGGTGTTGATTTTGGGGCCGCTCTACCACCTGCTGACCCTGCCCGATCGCCAGGCTGCGCTGAGTGAAGCCTGCCGCGTGCTGCGCCCAGGCGGCAGGCTGCTGGCAGGCTTTGTCTCTCGCTTTGCCCCCTTCCGCGATGCAGCGGTCAAATATCCCGACTGGCTGGAAAAGGAACCCGAATACGCCGAACGCGTCCTGCAAACCGGCATCCATGATCAACCAGAAGGTGGTTGGACGGCCTATTTTGCCCACCCCAATGAGATCAAGCCATTTATGGAAGAGGCCGGCCTGCAAACCCTGGCACTGATGGGCACTGAAGGCGTGGCTGCCGGGCACGAAAATGCCCTTAACAGCCTGAGCGGTGAATTGTGGGAGCGCTGGGTTGCCTTGAACTACCGCCTGGGTCAGGACCCCATGCTGTGGGGCGCCGCCGATCATTTGTTGTACGTGGGGAGAAAGTGAAGTCCAATCACTCGCTACCGTTGATCTTTGTATTGTTGGCCCTATTGGCTTGTGCGGTGCCGCAGGGGCCTGAAAGCGCCTCCGGCTTACCCACGCCCAGCCCGCTGCCGGTGATCACCGCCACGCCCCTTGCCCACCCCACAGCCGCCGGCAGTACCTCTGTGCCCACCCCATGGCCCAGCGTTACACCGCGCCCCCGCCAACACCGGATTGGCATCCGGCGGGTGTACGGTCTGGGCGAGCTTTACGACCGGCAGAGCGGGACGTCTTTCTCGCCGCGAGGTGTATTGTACGAAAACATCATCGCAGGGCAGGGCGGCTACCAAGACCGTCTCTTTGGCGTGGGCATTTACGATCCGGCCCAGGTGCAGGCTGATTTCGAGCGCTTGCAGGCAGCGGGCTACAACACGGTGCGGCTGAGGGTAGATGGCTGCACACGCGGCCCCGAATGCCTGTTCGGCGAAGGGGAAACACTCAACCCAGCCTACCTGGATAACATTGCCGATTTGATGCGCCAGGCCCAGGCGCATGACCTGGTGCTGTTAATGGCATCGTCTGGGCCGCAGGACTACCTTGATGCCAGATCTTCCGGCGAAGATTCGCCCTTTGCTGAGGGACGCAACGCCCAAATCCTGAGCCGCGAGGGGGTCGAAGCCTCGCAGGCCTATTGGCATGATCTATTGTCTGGGCTGGTGGTGCGCGGCGCACCTTTTGAGCACGTACTCGGTTGGGAGATCCTGGATGAGTTTTGGGTCTCAGTCGATCAGCCACCCTTCACCCTTACCGGCACGCTCACCGCCGCCCACGGCCTGGAATATGATCTGAGCGACCCGCTCCAGGCTCAGCAATACACCGCCGATGCGACCCGTTTTTATATTGACCAGGTGCGGCAGGTGATCCAGGGTTATGACCCCGGTGCACTGATCGGCATGGGCTTTTTGCGCCCCGATTTCCCCAATCCGGCCCGCTTCAACGATTATCGCTACACCGATACAGCCAGCCTACTGGAAACTGCCGCCCTGGATTTCTTCGACTTGCACATCTCCCCCGGCGGAGACCTGGACCTGGCGCAAGCCATCCAGAACTTTGGGCTGAATACCCAAAACACGCGCCCGGTGCTCTTGGGCAGGGTAGGCGCCGCCCTAGAAAGTTATCCCAATGCCCAAGTTGCCGGGCAAGCCGTCCAAGAATGGGTGACCGGGTTCTGCCCGGTGGGTGTGGATGGCTGGTTGTATGCCAGCTACCAGCGTCCACCGCAGAACCTATCTGGCGGTGTATGGGGCTTTGCAGATGCCGGCGCATACCTGTTGGAAGCCTTTGCCCCATTGCGCCAACCGGATGCCTGTACAGTAAATCAACTGCCATCTACCAACCTGGCTTACAGGCGTCCGGTCGATGCCTCGGCCGAGCTGGCTGGCGCCCCCGCCGCACAAGCCGTGGATGGCAGCCCGGCCTTCTGGAGCCCCGGTGCGCCGCCCCCGCAGTGGCTGGAGGTTGACCTGGGAGCGCCCAGCAGTGTGGCCCGCCTGCGCCTGGTGGCTGCTCCAGCGGCCCCGCCCGAAGCCTACGCCGCGCCTACCCTTGCACCGCAAAACACCGGCAGCCTGCACCAGGTTTGGGCCGCCGGAGAGGATGGCAAGCTGCACCTGGAACATTCATTCACCGGGCTGCCACCTGGAGACGGCATTTTCGAAGTCACCTTTGACCCACCGCTGGAAGGGGTGCAGTATATCAGCATTTACAGCGAACAAGAGAGCTTCACAGGCTGGCAAGAAGTAGAGATTTATTCGCCTTGAGCGCAAAGTGGGTGCGCTTTTTGCACACCTGATATATAATAAATTACTGATCCTTGCGTTATGAACTGAACTTGTTAGCGCTGTAAGAAAGCCGAATTGAATTAGCATTCGATGCAACGATCAGTCATTATATATGGGAGAGATGAATATGACCGAACTGCTTCAACAGGCAATTGCCGCCATTAAAGCCGGTGACAAAGTCAAAGGCCAGCAGCTCATTGCCCAGGTCCTCAAAGCCGATCCGCGCAGCGAATCGGCCTGGATATGGATGTCTGGCATTGTCGATACAGACAAGCAGCGCCGCGACTGCCTGGAGAAGGTGTTAAGCATCAATCCAAACAATGCCCAGGCCCAAATGGGCCTGGAGAAGCTGAGCAAAATGGCAGGGCTGAGCCAGCCCACGGCGCAGGCAGTTAAACCGGCGGCCCCGCCGGCCCAGCCCACCCCTCCCACACCGCCCGCTGCGGCGCCTCTGCCCTGGGAAACTGAGCCCCCCGCGGCTCCTGCCCAGCCGGCAGGTGGGGACGACCTTTTTAACAGCGCATCTCTGCCCTGGGAGACCGAGCAGCCCGCACCCGCACCTGCCCAGCCCACGAGCGGAGACGATCTTTTTAACAGCGCATCCTTCCCCTGGGAAACTGAGCCGCCCGCGGCCCCGGCCCAACCGGCCTCTGGCAGCGCGGCATTCACCTTTGACAGCCAACCTGGCGAAGCAGACGATTTTTTGAAAGCCTTTACCGCGGCTGGCAGTGAGCCATCAGCCGCGCCCATCCAACCAGAAGGTGGCGCAGGGGCAAGCGTTGATTTCTTCGGCGGATCGGACGGAACCCCCTTCCCCTGGGAAACCGAGCAGCCCGCACCCGCACCTGCCCAGCCCGCGGGCGGAGATGACTTCTTCGGAGCGGCGGGCGATAGTGCTTTCCCCTGGGAAACCGGGCAGCCTGCTGCCGGCGCAGAGCCAGAGGCATCAGCCCTGGGGGATGATTTCTTCGGAACAAACAGCGCTGCCGCAGGCGGGTCAGCCTTTGGTCTTGACAATCCGCCCGGCCAAGAAGATGATTTCTTTAAGGCCTTTGGCAGCAGCAGTGACGCCAGCCAGGGAACACCTTTCGGGGGGGCGGGGGCGGCTGGCGACGACGCGCCGGTTGAAACCCCAGATGATTTCTTGAAAGCCTTTGGCGGCGGTGCATTTGATGGAGGTGGGTCAGCTTTTGCTTTCGAGCCTGACCAACCTGACCTTGCCTCAAGCAGCTCGCCATTCCGCTTCGATGACGAGAGCAGTGAACCGGCGCAAGGCGATCTTTCCTTTAACAGTGAAGCCGCCATGAGCGCCTCAGGTGGGGCCTTTGACTCATTCGACATGACAGGCGACAGCCCGGCGGATCCTTTTGCGGTGCGTGGCGACAGTACCTTTGACGAATCAGAGCAAGCTCAGGGGGGGCTGTTTGGGGGATCTGATGCATTTGAGGGTTCCGACGCCTTTGGGGGATCTGATGCCTTCGGTGGTTCTTCAGCCTTCGGACTTGAAGGAGAAGACGAATCAGGATTAGCCGAACCCCAACATGATTTTGATTCTTTCATGCAGAACCTGAGCAGCGAGGATACTGGCTTAAGTGCCAGCCGGGAGCCCCTGCCCTATGCGCCACAGATCTGGACCAATCCCGAAAGTTCCTTTGACCGCGTGGTCATCCTCAGCGATGAATACATGATCACCGCCAACCCCGATGCGGCACGCATCCCCGATATCGAAGAAGCGGTTGCCCAGGGGCAGATCCTGCGCAAGCAATTGGGGCGTTCGGCTAAGGCCATCCCATTGGAAAAAGTGACCAAAGTCACCGCCAACCTCCATGATGTTGATCTGAACGTCTTTTACAGCGATGGCAATGAACTACGCATGGTTGACACCTACTTCGCCAACGCTGAAGTCCGCAACCAGGTCTTAGATGCCCTTCAAGAAAAGATTGGCGAGCGCTTTGAACGCACCGAAAAACAGTACAGCCGCATACGCGGCCTGTTGGCGCCCTTGGCAGTAGGCCTGATCATCCTGGCGATGACAGCCTTGTGCTATCTGTCAGCAGCAGATCTACACAACAATCCACAGCTCCTGATCGACGGCACCAATTCGCTGAAAGAGATGATCTTTGGCGGCCTATTATTCGCCGTTCCACCTTTTGCCTTCTTGTGCATTGGCGGCGTGCTGCTGTTGGGGGTCGCCTTCTGGCTGTCCAGAGGTTTACGAACGCCACCCCTGATGATTACTTTGGCGCCCAAGCGCAAGGGCAAGAAGAGATAGCGAGTTTTCACTTGCCAGAGACCGAAATCTTCCGCAATCATTTCCGGGGCGATCGCTGCCGCATTGAGCAAGGCATCTTCTTCGGCAATGACCAGGCCTTTTTAACAACCTGCGAAGAGCAAACAGACGGCAGCCGGGTGCTCAAAGTCACCCGGCAGACAGACGCACTGGCCCTGCAAGCTGCCAGGCCAGATGGCTGGGTTGAAATCCAGGCCAGCACGCTGTATCCGGATGGAGACCTGCTGGTGATGGCTGGACCCGGAGAGCACGAGGGCGAGGGCTTCATTGCCCTGGTCTGCCTGGCAGATGAGGGCAGCCTGGCAGACGACGGCCTGCGCTGGTTGATCCACCTGCAAGACAGCCAGGCTTTTTTGAATGTCGAAATCCGGGATGACGTGATCGAGGCCGTTTCAGGCAGGGCAGCGATCGAATATCATTGGCGCATTCCGCTTGATCAGCCGCAGCAGATGGTTGGGCAAAAAAAAGCCTTTGGATGACCCATGAACGAAACCCTACAACAGGCGATCACAGCAATCAAATCGGGCAACAAAGCTGAGGGCCAGCGTCTGCTGGCCCAACTGCTTAAGGCCGAACCAAAGAACGAGAGCGCATGGCTGTGGATGTCGGCAGTGGTGGGCGATGATACCCAACGCCGCTTCTGCCTGGGAAAGGTGCTGGCAATCAACCCGGCCAACGCCGCGGCCCAACAGGCCCTCAGCCGCCTGGGCTCGCATCCTGCACCCAAAGAGGCCGGTCCCAAGCCGGTCGATGCAGATCCGGTCACACCGGCGGGCTCCTTGACCTGGCCAGAAGAGGCTTCCGACCAGCCGCCTGCCCCCCCGCCCACCATCGCCTGGCCGGCTGAGCTCGACAGCCCGGCGCCTGCCCAACAACCTGCCCCCGCCGCACCATTGACCTGGCCCGCCGAGTCCTTCAGCCAGGTGGCGGCCCCACAACCAAACCCAGCAACACCAATCACCTGGCCCGCAGACGAAAGCCACCCGATGCCTGCCCACCTGGCCGCGGCACCCGCCCAACCCAGGGCGGCAGGTTTTACAGCACCCGCGCTGGAACCAGCCGAGGCCCAAGCCCCCAAACGCCCTGCCATCCGCTGGTACGATGCCTGGTCCACCGCCATTCTCAGCCCCACGGTTGAAGGCTACCAAATGCTGACCAACCACGCCGGGGTGAACATCACCACCCCGCTGACCTGGATTTTCATCGCCAACCTGTTGACCTTCAGCCTGGTGGGGGTGCTGTTGATGACCCTGCTGGGCAGCCAATGGCAGGCGATTGTCTCGCAGATATCTTCGGCCGATGCCCGCATCCTGGCGGGTGGATCAGCCCTGGTGCTGGCAATCGGCATTCCATTGATCACAATCTTCGTGACGATTGGCAATGCCCTGGGGGCCGGCATCTTACATGTGCTGGCTGTGCTTCTGGGCGGGCAGGGCAAATACAGCCAACTGTTGTATGCCAGTGCGGCCTATCTCTGCCCGCTGAACGCCATCAGCTTTTTTGTGGTCCTCATCCCTGTGGTGCAGTTTCTCTCGCTGCCCATCTCACTCTTTGCAGCCTACCTGAGCATCGTATCGCTGCGCGCCGTACACCGTTTGAGCTGGGGGCGGGCCATCGCCACGCTGCTGCTTCCGGCGATCTTGACCTTCGGCTGTCTATGCGCATACGTTGTACTGATGACCCCCTTCCTGGCAGGCAGCACACCCACTCCCTAAACCATGAAACTCTACACCGAACTGACCTCCCATGGCAGGCTGCGCCGCCTGCACAGCCTGGCTGTGGAAGCCCTGGC
>CAZWFQ010000110.1:8058-8973 GCA_964633225.1 uncultured Anaerolineaceae bacterium | reverse complement strand
CGAGAATGGGATGGGCGATCAACATTTCTTGCGAGGTGAAATGCGGCGGCAGGCTCTTGAGCCAATCGCCCAGGTCGTTGAGCGGCAGTTGAGAGACGGCCACGATCGACTGCCCGGCCACGGTGACGGCGCGGCTTTCGGGGCGCAGGCGGGTGCCGGCGCATTGGGGGCAGGGCTGAGAAGAGAAGAAATGCTCCAGTTTTTCACGGTAGGCGGCGTTGGCGGCATGCTCATCGTAGCGGCGCTGCAAGTTGGTGACCACGCCCTCGAAATGCCCCTGGGCATTGGTGGTGGGTGGCTTGTGGTTGGGAAAGTGGCGGCGGAACTGGGCGCTATCGGTGCCGTACAAGAGCAGGTCGCGCTCGACCGGGGTGTACTCTTTGATGGCTTTGGACGGGTCAAAGGAAAATCCGAAATACCGGCCGGCGTTTTGCAGGATCTGGCCGTAATGCTGGACGTGGAAGTCGATCCAGCCGTTGACGGCGAATTGAGGGATGCTCTTGTTCTCGTCGACCAGGCGGCTGATGATCACCTGGCGCACCTCGCCCAGGCCGGTGCAGGTGGGGCAGGCCCCGGCAGGCTTGTTGAAGGAAAAATTGGCCATGCCCATCTCGGGTACGGCGCCGCCGCAGTGCGGGCAAGGGAAGGTGCCTTCGGGCGTTTCGTCGGATTCGTCCTGCCAATCGTCTGAAGAGGTTTCGAAGGTTGGCGGGGGAACATCCTGCTGGCAGTGGGGGCAGGGGCGGTGTCCCAGGCGGGCAAACAACACGCGCAGGTAGGTGAAGATCTCGGTGGCGGTGCCAACCGTCGAACGGGGGCTGCGGTTGGTGAGGTGTTGATCGACACTGATCGAGGGGGATAGCCCGCTGATCGAATCGACAGGCGGTTTGGTCAGTCCATCGGTGACCAGGCCGA
>CAZWFQ010000110.1:0-8048 GCA_964633225.1 uncultured Anaerolineaceae bacterium | reverse complement strand
ATTGACGCTGGCCCTCTTTGTGCAAGATGTCAAAGGCAAGGGTGGATTTCCCTGAACCCGACAGCCCGGTGAGTACGACGAGCTGGTTCTTGGGAATTTCGAGGCTGACATTTTTGAGGTTGTGTAAGCGGGCGTTGCGGATGACGATAGCAGGGTGCATACTTCCTCCAGGGTGGGGCAAATCGAATTTACCCTTATTTTACAACCCTGGTGGGCAAGTGGAGGGTTTGGCCCTGCAGGCTGGTTTACAACACCAGTTCTCCTGAGGCGATTTTTTGTTCGATCTGGTGGATTAATTTGAGGGCCAGGTGCTCTTGGGCTTGCAAGGTAGACAGCCAGCGGTCAGAGGCGTAGAACACATCCTCATCAGCGCGCGGCGTATCGAGGGCCTTCTTTAGATGGCGGGTTTTGCCGGCGTCTAGCTCGAGGAACATGCGCAGTATGGCCATGTGGCTGTAGCCGGCGCGGGTTAACATGCGGATGATGGACAGGCGTTCAATCTCTTTTTTGCCGAAGAGGCGGTAGTTGTTGTAGGTGTTGCGCGGCACGCGGATCAGCCCGTTGCGTTCCCAATTGCGGATCGCATCCTGGCTGGCGCCGACCAGGCGAGAGACCTGGTGGATGGGAAGGGGAGCATCGTTGGATGGGGCAGTGCGGCGCCGGGCCCAGTTTTCGAGCAGGTCTGCGGCCTGGTTAGCGGCCACCAGTTCGGCTTTGATGGCAGCCAAGTAGGCTTGGGCTTTTTGCAGGGCACCTGCCCAATCGTCCATCACGGCGCATTGGATGATCTCGTTGCTGGCGGCGCGTAAGGCCAGCCCGGGGTATTCGGGGGCATAGATCAGGCGCGCCAGGCGCAAACAATCGAGGTGGCGTTGGGTGAAGAGGCGGTAGCCTGCGGGGCTGCGTTCAACCGGGGGCACCAAACCCCATTCGACATAGCGCCGGACGGTGTTGGGGTGGATGCCTACGGCGCGGGCCAGGTCAGAGGTGCGAAAAGATTTCGTCGCCATCGGCGGGTAAAGCAGTGTTCGATCAGGGGTAGATCTCGTCCAGGTAAGGCAGATAGTAGGAACAGCAGCCGTGGGGGTTGGAACACGATTCGACGGGCAGGCGCGGGGCCTGGTCTTTGGGGTAGGTGCCGGTGAGGTTCTGGCAAGCCGGGCAGGCTTCTGCGGGGGCAAGCACCACCACATATTTGACGCGCGGGTTGGCTTGTAAGCGCTTCAGCGAGCGGGCAGCCGGGGAATTTTCCCAGGCATCCTCAGAGCGGTCAGCGATATGGAAGGGAGTCTCTTGAGATGGGGAAGTGGGATTAGGCATGGTGGGGGGGTCCTGTCTCCTGATGGTGAGATGCCCTCTTATTCTATATCGAAGTGGGCAGGGAATCAAGGGGCAGGATAGCTAACGCGAGCGCGGTGGGCCAGGCGATTGACGCGGGCGGTCAGGACATCGGCCGAAATCGGTTTGCTGAGGTAATCATCGGCGCCGCCATCCAGTGCTTTGGCGACGCTGTGTGGATCGTTTTCTATGGAAAGCACCAGGATTGGGGCGCGGCAATAGCGCTGGATGGCCTGGCAATCTTGCCAGCCATTTTTGGCCGGCTGTAGCACATCCAAGATGATCACATCGGGGTCCCATTGGCAGGCGGCGCGCAATTGTTCTGCCGAGCAGGCGGTGACGCGCACCTCAAATCCGGCAGACACCAAAACCAACTCGATCATGTCAGATGCCGGGTACCCGTTATGATTTAATACAAGAACTTTTGTCAAACTGATCTACTCCAGGGGTGATGCAAAATGAACCATGTAGTTTGATTATCCCTTAAAACCCGCTGCTTTCACCTTACAAACACTTTACATCTCAAAGCCAGGCCAAGGATTTTGGGCCCAGATTTTTCTGGCCCCTGCCAGCAGGGCGGGGGGCAAGAATCTTTCTCCCAGGCTTGCGTAAAGAAATAAGTCGGTATATGATTGATATCAGGATGAAAAAGAAAGATAAAGTCAACACGCGGGTGATCTGTCCACGGTGTGGTCATTTGGTGGACTATTCTCAGACCAGGGTGTGCCCCAACTGCGGGGTGAGCCTGGCTTTTGCGGCTGCTTTGGCTGAGCAGGCTTTGCAGTCTTCGGTGCAGATCACTGGCGATACGCCCATCACGCCTGAGATCCTGGTGCCACGCATCGGCGATTACCTGATGGAGAAGGGCGTATTAAGCGAGGCGGACCTGAAGCGGGCCCTGGAGCATTCGCGCGAGCTGACAGCCAGCGGACGGCCGCGCCTGTTGGGCCAGGTGCTGTTAGAGTTGGGCCTGGTGAACCGCGAAACGCTGGACGAGGTGGTGACAGAGCAGATCTTATCGCTGCAGAGCGCGCTGCAGCAAACCAATGAACAGCTTGAACAGCGGGTGCGAGAACGCACCTCTGAACTGCAAAATGCGCTGAACAAGCTGGCAGAACTGAACCAGTTGAAAACAAATTTCATCTCGAATGTTTCTCACGAGCTGCGCACGCCGTTGACGCACATCAAAGGTTACCTTGACCTGATGGCGGGCGGCGGGCTGGGAGAAGTGAACGAAGACCAGGTCTATGCCCTGGAGGTGATGCTGCGCTCTGAGACGCGCCTGGAAGAGCTGATCGAAGAGTTGATCCAGTTCTCGTTGGCCTCCAGCGATCAAATGGCGCTGCGCAAAGAAGCCGTTGACCTGGCTGAATTGGTGCGCGAGGCGGTGGAGAAGGCTGAGAACAAGGCGGTGCGGCGCGAGGTGACGGTGACGAAGAACCTGGCTGATGACCTGCCGGTGATCAGCGTGGATCGGGAGCGTTTGCAGTGGGCCATCACTGAGTTGGTGGATAATGCGATCAAATTCACGCCGGATGGAGGGGAGGTATTTGTGTGGCTGGCGGGCGAACCGCAGCAGATCAAGTTCACCGTCCGGGATACGGGAATTGGGATTTCGAAAGAGCAGTTGAGCGCGATCTTTGAGCCATTCCACCAGCTAGACGGCTCGATTACCCGGCGCTATGGAGGGGTTGGGTTGGGGCTGTCGCTGGTTTTCCGGATCGTGGAAGCGCACGGTTCGAAGATCACGGTGGAGTCTGAGCAGGGACAGGGAACTTGTTTTGAATTCTGTTTGCCGATCTGAAGCTTTTGCTGATGAATAAGTATGCCGTTCCAGAAGGACTGAGACCGCGCGAGTTGGAGGCGGTATATGCGATCAGCCGCGCGGTGGCGCAGTTGGTGGATGTTGACGCGGCGCTGGATCAGATTGTGGCGTTGAGCAGGCCGGTATTTATTTTTGACAATGTGGTGATTTTTATGGACCAGGGCAATTCGACCCTGGAGCCGGCGTATGCGCGCGTGATCGGGCGCGGGCGCTCGGCAGAGGCCGACCTGGGCTGGGGAGATGACCTGGCGGCGAAGGTGTTTGAAGAAAGAAATACAGCCATGCAGGGTGAAAAAATGCCCGGCTGGAAGAGTGACCGCCTGAGCCGGCGAGATTTTTTGGGACTGCCACTGGTTTCTGGGGAGCATGTGCGCGGGGCATTGGTCTTTGGGCGCTTTGGCGGCCCGGCCTATACGCCCGACCAGGTGCGCCTGGCAGAATTCATTGCTGTGCACATTACCCAACTGCTTGAACGCCGCGAGCTGATGGAGCAGGCAGCCAGCCTGGAGGCAGAACGGCGTTTGCGGCATTTGCAAGAAGATTTCATTGCTACCGTTTCGCACGAGCTGCGCACCCCGCTGGGATTTATCAAGGGATATGCCACGACCCTGCTGCGTGAGGATACGACCTGGGATGAGGAAACGCGCCACGAATTCTTGAGTATTATTGATGATGAATCCGACCGGCTGCGTGCGCTGATCGATGACCTGCTGGATTCTTCGCGTTTGCAGGCCGGAACGCTGCGGATGCAGAACCAGCCGGTGAACCTGGATCAACTGCTGCGCGAGGTGACGCTGAGGGCCCTGGCGCGCTACGATCAATTGTCGGTGCAGTTGATGGTTGGTCCGCAGATCATCATCCGGGCCGACCCGGTGCGGATGGCGCAAGTGTTTGATAATTTATTGAGCAATGCGGTCAAATATGCCCCTGGCTCGCAGGTGTTTATCGAGGCCAAGGTGGAGAGCGAGCAGTATCATATCAGCGTGCAAGACAGCGGCCCCGGGATTGAGGCCGAGCATTTACAACATCTCTTTGAGCGTTTTTACCGCGGGGCAGAGGCTAACAATGCGGTGCACGGCACGGGATTGGGCCTGTTCATCTGCCGCCAGATCGTGCGCGCCCACGGTGGGGAGATCACGGCTGAGTCGACGCCGGGGCAGGGAACTGCTTTTCACATCTATCTGCCGCGCAGCACCAATAACCCAGAAGACAAATCGTTGAACCAGGAGGTAATCGGATGAGCCCACGAATCTTGATTGTGGATGATGAGCCCCGTTATGTACGCTTGATGGAGGCGAACCTGATCACGGAAGGATACCAGGTGCTAAAAGCCTATGACGGGCAGCAAGCGGTGGATAGCGTGGTGCAAGAGAAGCCTGACCTGGTGCTGTTGGATGTGATGATGCCGGTGTTGGATGGCTTTGCGGCTTGTGCGCGCATTCGCGAATTTTCCAGTGTGCCCATTATCATGGTGACGGCTAAGGGAGAGGAGCAAGACCGGGTGCATGGGTTGGACCTGGGGGCAGACGATTACATTGTGAAGCCGTTTTCAGCGACGGAGCTCTTGGCCCGGGTACGGGCGGTGCTGCGCCGGGCGGATAAGGTGGCAGATGCCCCGCGGCGGGCGGTTTTTGAACACGGCAACCTGCGGATTGACCTGGCGCGGGCAGAGGTATTCTTGGATGATAAGATGGTTTTCCTCTCGGCGACCGAATATCGCATCTTGCTGCAAATGGCGCAGAACGTGGGGCGGGTGCTGCCTTCAGAGCAACTGCTGAAGGACGTGTGGGGCGATGAGTACATGGGCGATAAAGAGATCTTGTGGGTCAGCATCTCGCGCTTGCGCCAGAAGTTGGAAGAGGATCCACGCACCCCCACGCACATTGTCACCCGGCAGGGCCTGGGTTATACCATGCCGGCTGAAGAAGAGTAGGTTGGGGCGTTAAACAGACCCCCATTTGGCAAAGTTTGCTATAATCACAGAAAAGCGTAGGAAGGTGCGTGCATGACGATCAACCCCGTTTTAATGACCATCCGGACCAAGAAATTGGGCCTGCTGATGCGCGATGCGCGCCAGGCCTTGAATAAGAGCGTTGAAGAATGCGCTAAAGCCATTGGGGTATCGCCGGCAGTATTGGAAAGCTACGAAATTGGCGAGCGGTCTCCTTCTTTGCCGGAGATCGAGATGCTGGCTTATTACCTGGAGATCCCGCTGGAGCATTTCTGGGGCAATGAGCGCTTGAAGCACGAAAGCCGGCTGGATGCTTATGACCCAGAAAAGATCAAGGCCCTGCGCCAACGCATGATTGGGGCGATGCTGAAGAAGGTGCGGCTGGAACGCGGCAAAGAGCTGAACGAAGTGGCAGAGGCGGCGAATGTGCCGGCTGAGCGCCTGCAGGCGTATGAGACGGGGGCCCAGGCTGTGCCACTGCCCGAGCTGGAGGTGCTGCTGCAGGTCTTGAGTGCTTCGGTGCGCGATTTTCAAGATCAGCGCGGGCCGGTGGGGGGCTGGTTTGCCCAGCAAAAGGCGCTTCAAGATTTCATGAACCTGGAGCCAGAGATGCAGGGGTTTGTAAGCAAGCCAGTCAACCGCCCGTACCTGGAATTGGCTGTGCGCCTGAGCGAGATGTCGGTGGACAGGCTGCGGGGTGTGGCTGAGGGTTTGCTGGAAATTACCCTCTAGGCTTTGGCCTAAGGAAGAAGGATTAGCCGGTGACTGAAACGCTTACCCCAACACAAATTGCGGCAGAGGGCCAGTCGGCTTACCAGCGGGGCGATCACCAGGCGGCGGCAAGGGCCTTCAGAGCAGCCGCCGACGGTTTTAAGCTGGCTGGCAGCGAGCTGGAAGCGGCTGAGATGGCAAACAATGCTTGCGTGGCACTGCTGCAAGATAAGCAGCCCCAGGCAGCCCTGGAAGTGGTGCTGGGGACAGAAGCCTGTTTTGCAGAGGCCGGGGATATCCGGCGGCAGGCGATGGCGCTGGGCAACCAGGCGGCCGCGTTGGAAGGGCTGGGGCGGTTGGAAGAAGCCAAGGCGGCTTACCGCCAATCGTCTGAGCTGCTGAAGCAAACGGGGGAGATGGAGCTGCGGGCGTATGTGATGCAGTCTCTATCGGCCCTGGAGCTGCGCACAGGGCAGCAGTTGCAGGCCTATACGACGATGTATGCGGGGGTGCAGGGCATTCAAAACCCGAACCCGCGCCAGCGAATACTGAAAAAACTGCTCAGTTTCCCGTTCCGCTTATTTGGCGTGCCTGCTATGGGTGAGACGGCGGAGCAAGAAGATCAACAAGAAAGCCAAGAATAAGGAGAGAAGCTGATGGGTGAAGGCCTGGTTGCAAGCGTATTGTGTATCGGTTCGGCGGTGGCGGTGGTGGTCCTGGTCTTTTTGGCTAAGGCGATCAAGCTGCTGTATCAATATGAGCGCGGCGTGGTGTTCACGCTGGGTAAGTTCGGCGGGACGCGCGAGCCGGGGTTGACGTTCTTGATCCCGTTCATCCAGTCGATGCGGCGGGTGGACATGCGCATCAAGACGGCAGACATCCCGCGCCAGGAAGTGATGACCAAAGACAATATCCCCATGCTGGTGAATGCGGTAGTGTATTTCAAGGTGGTCAACCCCGAAGACGTGATCATCAAGATCGAAGATTATGTCTTTGCGGTGCGCCAGTACACGCAGGCGGCGCTGCGGGATGTGATCGGCAACAGCGAGATGGACTTTGTGCTGACCGAGCGCGAGCAGATCGCAGAGAGCATCAAAGAGATTGTGGACAGCGAGACCAGCGGGTGGGGCGTGGATGTTGAATCGATCAAGATCCAGGAAGTGGAGCTGCCGGCAGAGATGAAGCGGGCGATGGCCAAGCAGGCTGAGGCCGAGCGCGAACGCCGGGCGATGATCATCAACTCGCAGGGTGAGCTTTCGGCTTCTGAGAACCTGCGCCAGGCGGCAGAAGAGCTGGCCAAGAGCAGCGGCGCGCTGCACCTGCGCACCCTGCAGACGATCCGCGATATTGCGGCAGACCCATCTGAGAAGATCATTTTGTTTGTGCCTTCAGACCTGGCCGGGGTGGCCAACGCGTTGGTCAAGAAGAAAGAATAGCCCTGCCATGCTCAAAGAAAAGACGCGTTACCTGCAGATTGCTTTCAATCACGACCTTGGGATGATGCAGCGGGTGCTGCCATCCCTGCCGCGCAGCGAGCGCATAATGATCGAAGCGGGTACGCCGTTGATCAAGCGCGAGGGGATGCGGGCGGTTCAGGCCGCCCGCACCCTGTGGAAAGGTTACGTGGTGGCAGACCTGAAGACGGCAGACGGGGCAGAGGGGGAGGTGGAGATGGCGCGCCGGGCCGGGGCGAACGCGGTGACGATCTTGGGCAGCTCGCCGGTGGAGTCGCTGGATTTGTTCGTGGCCTCTTGCGCCAGCCTGGGCATGGACGCGATGATTGACATGGTGGGGGTGGCGGATCCGCTGGAGGTGCTGCGGCAGATGAGCAAGCCGCCGGCGGTGGTGATCTTGCACCGCGGGCGGGATGAGGAGAATACGCGCGGCAAGATGATCCAATACCGGCACGTGAACCGCATCCACAGCAAGTATGATGTGGTGATTTCGGCGGCGGGGGGTGTGGATTTGAAGGAGGCGCGCAGTGCGATCTTCAATGGGGCCAGCATTGTGGTGGTGAATATTGTGGCGCCGGGTGATCCCTGGGAGGGCATCCGGTCGGATCAGAACGTGGGGGCGATGGCGAGGGAGTTCTTGACGACGATTGAGTGAGAGGGGACGAGGCGTAACGCAAGATTGGTGCGCTTATCATTCAAGCTGTCACAATACTTGTGGCTGTATCTTGGCTGCTTATTCGATATGTGAAGAATGTGGTACGAAAATGAT
>CAZWFQ010000109.1:0-8983 GCA_964633225.1 uncultured Anaerolineaceae bacterium | reverse complement strand
AGGTTTATGCCATTTTTTACTGAATCGCATCTGATTGCACAACCGTTACGCTAGATTATACTTCTAAAATTCAAGGGTCTTGTGCCGCAGCGCCACACTTTGTACTAGGCCCACCCCCAATAACAGCGACAACAAAGAACTCCCCCCATAACTGATAAATGGCAAAGGCAGGCCCGTGGCAGGCACCAGCTTTAAATTCACACCAATATTCACCATTGCCTGGAAAGCCAGCAGTGTCGCCACCCCATAGGCAATCAGCGCTCCAAACGTATCGCTGGCAATGCGCGCCACCCGCAGGCAGCGATAGATTACAAAGATGAAAACCAAGAACAAAATCACCATGCCCACAAAGCCAAATTCTTGGGCCGCCCCCGCGAAGATAAAGTCAGACCAGCGCACCTTCAAGAAACGCAAGTGCACCTGCGTACCCTGGAAATAACCCTGCCCGGTCAGCCCGCCCGATCCAATACTGATCAGGGCCTGCTCGATGTTGTAGGTTTCCCCATGGCGGGCGTCCGGGTCTGCAAACAAAAAGTTGATGATGCGCTGCTTTTGGTAATCCACCAAAAACGGGTAAGCCGCAAAAGGCAGCACCGCACCAATGCCCATGAATAGAAGCAGGTGCTTCACCCGTAAACCGCTGGCCCACAGCAGCGCAAACCAGATCACCAGGATCACCAATGATGTGCTCAAGTTTGGCTGGAGCAAGATCCAGATCACAATCCCCAATGTATAGATCAAGCTGCGCGCAATCCAGACCAGGTTGCCTAGCTTATCCTGGTTGCGAGCAAAGAAATCTGCCAGCACCAGGATGACAACAATCTTAGCCAGTTCAGAAGGCTGGATCAAGATCACGCCCGTATCAAACCACCGCGCCGAGCCGTACAAAGCTTGGCCGGCAATGGTCAACGCCGCCAAAAAGACCGCCGTGATCAGGTACATCGGGCGGCTGATTGACGACCATAAGCGGTAATCGATAGCCGAGACAACAAAAACAACAATAAAACCTACCACCGCAAAGATCAACTGCCGCTGGACAACATTGGATCTTTCTAGTTCAATATTGCCAGCCACAGCCGACCTGATCATGGTGATACCAAAAATGGTCAGGATCGCTACCGCCCCCAGCAGCCAAAAATCAAAATGCCGCCAGTTGGTGTCACTCATATTTACCGGGCCCGATGCCGGACAACGGGCCTGAGCGGAATATCCGCTACCAACCGCTGCTCTCGGCCTTCCTGCTCCATCTCGATCCGCACTGCCTGGGGATCGATTTCAACATAGCGCGAAATAACCTCAATCAACTCGTCCTTTAATGCCGACAAAGTGCCCGGCGACATATCGGTCCGATCATGGATCAACACCAGCTTGAGGCGCTCTTTTGCCTGGTTAGCGCTCTTTCGCTCACGTCCAAATACCCGTTCCAGGAAGCTGCTCATATCAGTTTCCTCCTGAACGGATCATGCGCGCCAATCGTCCCAAAAAGCCACCCTGCTCTTCCAGGTTTAAGAATGGGACATCCTCCCCCTTTAACCGCCGGGCTATATTGCGAAAAGCCTGGCCGGCCTTTGTTTTGCCATCTAGTGCAATGGGGAGCCCACGATTGGTGCTGGTAACCACATTCTCATCTTCTGGGATCACTCCGATCAGATCGACGGCCAGCAGCTCCAAGATATCCTCGATGCCCAACATATCGCCGCGTTTCACCATCTCTGGCCGCAGCCGGTTGATCACCAAACGCGCCGGGCCTTTCTCTTCTGCCTCAACCAAACCAATGATACGGTCAGCATCCCGCACAGCCGATACCTCCGGATTGGTGATCACAATCACCACGTCCGCAGGAGCAACCGCGTTTCGGAAGCCGCGCTCAATACCAGCCGGCGAATCGATCATGATCCAATCACATTCACCGCGCAGATCATCGCATAAGCGTACCATATCGCTAGGAGAAACGGCGCTCTTGTCGCGCGTTTGTGCCGCCGGAATCAGGTGCAGTTCTGGCAAACGCTTGTCCCGGATCATGGCCTGGCGCAAACGGCAGCGGCCTTCAATCACATCCACCAGATCATACACAATCCTATTTTCAAGGCCCAACACAACATCCAGGTTGCGCAGGCCGATATCGGTATCCACGCAGACGACCTTATCGCCATCTGCGGCCAGGGCGGCAGCCAGATTCGCCGTTGCCGTCGTTTTACCGACGCCACCCTTTCCTGATGTTACAGTCACTACCTTTGCTGCCATCTTCTTACCTACCTGTCTTTAGGATTCCATACATCGGCAATCACTTGCCCATTTTGCAATCTCGCCACCTCAGGCTGAGTTTTTCCGCGCCGCTGGGGAGATAAGGCAATTTGCCCGGCTATGCGCAGCTGAGTCGGAGATAAATCCAACGCACACACTACCGCATGCTCGTCGCCTTCTGCCCCCGCATGCACCACGCCTCGCAGGTGCCCCCACACCACCACGTCACCCCCTGCCACGATCTCTGCCCCGGGGTTCACATCTCCAATAATCACCACGTGCCCCGGATGCTCCAGGCTAAAGCCTGAGCGCAGCGTGCGCTTAACCAACACCGCCCCCTCGCCGTCATACAGGCGCGTCTCGGGCAGTTTTTGCGCTCGCTCAGGGATAGGCTTCGAAAGACGCGTCGCCAGCCCCAGGGCCTGGGCGGTCTGAACCGTCTTTGGAGAGTTAGCCAACACAGCCCATAAGGATAGGCCACGCTCCGAAAGCACATCGCGCAGCTCACCCAATTCCATCGCATTCAACGCGTGGTTGCCCACGTCAATCGCCAGCTTACCCCCGCGTAAAAAATCTCCTTGCTGAGAAAGGTGATCAAGGAACGCGGCGCGGATATCCAGCCAGTCGCCATCTCCCAGCGTGACCAGCAAACCCTCACGGATACCCTTGATTTGCACCTTTGGCTGCATCGTTATACCACCTTAAATACCTATAAGATTATAGCATGAAGCTTTAAAATGACCTTCGAAACAGCTATGGATTTATGGCGCCAAAGCACTGTCCACCGCTTTAAGCTCAAAATACGCTTCAAGCACTCGCCGCACAATAGGCCCCGCCACGCTAGATCCCTCACTACCGTTATACACAAAAGCCACCACCGCGATCTCTGGCGTATCATAGGGAGCAAATGCCACCGTCCAGGCGTGCGAGGGCCAACTGCCCGGGATGCACAAGCCGCGCGCGTCGGCATACTCATCGCAGTACTCAGCAGTGCCCGTCTTACCAGCCACCGCCACGCCCATGTTTCGGAACTGCTTCAACAGCGTACCCTCAGTGACTGCCAGGCGCATCCCCAGGCGCACATCATCAAATACCCAGGGAGCCACCGTGCTCATCTCACCAGTTTCTACACACCCTCGGATCGTGTTATCTTCATACCCCTGGATCACCGGGTCAACCGTCAAATCCCAGCGCATGGTCGGCGAAAAAGGCTGAACCACGTTCCCTTCTCCATCCACAATATCGCGCAAGATCGTCGGCTCCATCAACTTACCATCGTTAGCAATCGTCGCCGCCGACATTAACACCTGCAGCGGCGTAGCCAAGGCGTAACCCTGGCCCACGCTCATAATATAAGTGTCACCCGTTGACCAGCTTTCTCCCTGGTTGATACGCTTATACGTTGGGTCGGGGATCAATCCATCTGCCGTATCCCATAATTCGATCCCGGGCTTCAGGCCATATCCCAACGCCCGTGCATACGTTCCCAACCGGCAGATACCCAGGCCAGGGTTGACTTCATCTAGGTAACCGCCGCCTAGCTTGTAAAAATACACATTACTCGAATTAGCCACCGCATGCCAAAAATCAAGCTGCCCAAACCCGCCGGGGTTGTCCTTATAAACCCAGTCCACAAATTCTCGTGCTCTACCAGGATCGTTGGCATAATAGCGCTCAGTCACATCCAGCTTGCCCGGTGTCTCAATGATCTGCTCAGGCGTTACCACACCTTCGTTCAAGGCCCCCACCGCTGTCACCAATTTGAACACCGAGCCGGCGGGCAGCTCCGCCCCAACGGCATGATTCAACAAGGGGTTGCGCGCATCCAGAAGCAGTTGCTCATAATAATAAGCTGGAATGAGCTCGGCCATGCGATTATTCTCATAAGTAGGGTAAGAAACCATAGCCAGGATCTCTCCCGTGCTTGGGTTCATCGCAATCACCACCCCACTGGTAAAACGCATTTCACCAAAGTAACGATTCCAAAGATCAAGTTCATGGATCAAGATCGACTCAACCGCCTGTTGAAAACGCGTATCAATGGTCAAATGGATATTCATGCCAGGGGTTGGCGGAATTGGCGGCGCCAAATCACGGATCACTTGCCCAGCCCCGTCCACCTCTACCACGCGCATGCCGTTGGATCCCGCCAAGATATCCTGGAAGTACAACTCTACGCCTGCATATCCTACTTTATCACGGTTGGGAACAAAGCCCAGGTCCATGTATGCTTCCTCTTCCAAGGCCGGAAGTGGCCCCAAGAAACCGACCAAAGCGGCCGTCAGCGAACCAGTAGGATAATCGCGTATCGGCTTCACCTCAATCCCCGTTCCAGGCCAGACAGAAGCATTTTCTTGCACCGCCATCGCCACTTCTCGTTCGACATCGCAAGCAACCGTGACCGGGCTGAACGGGGCTGTTGTTTCACCATAAGTTACGATCTCGGTCACACCATGCGGCGAAGTACATTCCACATACGGGTACTCATCTGATATTTCGTTCAAACTAACCGGTACTCCCGTTAGCTTGGATAGCTCGCGGTAGATCGTTTGCACCTCGCCCATATCATCGGGCAGGTCAGCCGGGATGACCACCACATTATACGAGGGCGCATTGCTCGCCAGGATATAACCATTGCGATCATAGATAATGCCGCGCTGCGCCTGCAAATTGATCTCAGAAGTGCGGTTATCGTTGGCTTGCAGCAGCCATTCGTCATATTCGATAACCTGCATTTGAAAAAGGCGCGCCACGTAGATCAAAAACACCACCCCCACCAACGCCACGAAGATGCCAATGCGCCAGGGCTGAATTGTATTTTGGATTCCAGATGCGTTTTTCATACCTCAATCTCTTCCGGGTTAAGCCAGTTCGCCAGGTCTCTCACCATCACGTATACCGGCATCGCCAACAATAGATTTAACAATAGGCTGGGCAAGGTGATCAGGTTAAAGGCTTGCCCGACTGGGATCAAGGTCCCGCTCAGCCATCGCGCCAGCCAAGATGCCCCATGGACCACCAGCGTGCCCAACATAGTAACCGCCAGCATCGCCAGAGCCGGGGCTTTCCACACCCTGCGCCGCAGAATCAGTGCCAGCAGTGTTACCAATAAATAAGCACCCACCAACACTCCAAAGGGCAGCCCCGAAACCAGACTGACCATTAGCCCGCCAATCAAGCTCCAAGGCCAGATGGCGCGTGCCCGCTCTTGCAAAGCCCAGGCTGCGATGGTTAATAAGACCACATCTGCTGTGCCACGCAGCAAGGGCATTGCACTGATCATTCCCCCTTGCAAGATCACCAAAATCGCAAATACAGGAAAAGCAATTAAAACGGCCATCAGCCCATTATCTTATGGTATCAAAGGAGTAATATCAACTGGCTGGAAGTTGGTGATCACCAACACAATTTCAAGCGCCGAAAAATCCACGGCTGGCTGCACAGAAGCGCCCTGGAACAGGTCATAAGGCAGGTTGCGCACCGTGCTGATCTGGCCTACCACCAGGTTGGCCGGATAATTTCCCCCCAGCCCCGAAGTAACCACCAAATCACCTGGTTGAACATTAGCGCTCTGCGGGATCATCCCTACAGAAATATCGCCTGTAATATCGCCCATCAAGGTTCCGTCAGCATCAGACTGCTGCAGTAGCACATTTACTGAGGAGCCCGGATCATTGATCAATTGCACCCGGGCCGCCCCGGCTGTCACTGCCGCAATCCGACCAACCAAGCCTTGCTCGGTCACAACCGGCATGCCGCTGCGCAGGCCAGCATCTGAGCCACGGTTTATGATCACATAATGCATAAAAGGGCTTGGGTCGCGTGCAATCACCGATGCCGCAATGTAACGATTCTCTGGGCGTGAACGAGCATAATCCACCAGGGTCGAGAGCAATTGCGCCTCGGCCACTTGCTGTTGAAGCTCAACCACCTGCACCTGCAAGCCAGAAACCTCTGCCTCTAGTTGGGCGTTCTCCATGCGCAGTTCTGCAACATCTGCCGGAGCCGTGATTAAACTCTGGATAGCCTGGTAGCGCGTTGCCACCCAGGTTTGGGCAGAAATCAGAGGTGACAAGAAAATGCGCGAGAGCGGCGTCAGGTATCCCCCCAATGCCAGGGCTATCAGCCCAGCCACCAAAATAACCACCCCGCCAATCCTAAAAATACTTGTAGACGAATATTTCATTTATGAAATTGCGCCATCGATCGCGCCGCGATCAACTGCGCCGCGTACTGTCCCGTTCGAACCCGGCCAACAAGCGGCTTAAATGCTCATAATCTTCCAGGATCATCCCCGCACCGCGTGCCACGCAGCTTAGTGGATCTTCTGCGACCCAAACGCGGATCTTCAGTTCTTCACTCAGGCGCCTGTCCAATCCTTGCAGCATCCCCCCGCCTCCAGCCAGGCAAATACCCACATCCATCAAGTCGGCAATGATCTCAGGGGGTGTTTCATCCAGGGCATCCTTGACCGTCTCAACAACCGTATCCACAGAAACGGAGATGGCCTCACGAATTTCAACTGACGAAACCTCAACACTCTCTGGCAGGCCAGTTACCAAATTCCGCCCGCGCAAAACCATCGTCTTCTCTTCAGGCAGGTGATAAGCTGACCCAATACCCATTTTGGCCTGTTCTGCAATGCGTTCTCCAATCAATAAGTTGTACTTATTGCGCATGTATTGAACAATATCCTGATCCATTTCATCGCCAGCCACACGCAGCGACCGCGAGACAACAATGCCCCCCATCGAAAGCACTGCCACTTCCGAAGTGCCGCCGCCAATATCCACGATCATGCTGCCGCGCACCTCATTCACTGGTAAGCCCGCCCCCAACGCTGCCGCCTTTGGCTCCTCAATCAAGCCAGCCTCGCGCGCCCCAGCTGACATGGCTGCATCGTACACAGCCCGCTTTTCCACTTCGGTTGCGCCCGAGGGAATGCCAACAACCACCCGCGGACGCGGCACCGGTACAATACTCTGCCGGTGGGCCTTCTCGATGAAATACTCCAACATTGCCTGGGTGATCTCAAATTCAGAGATCACGCCATCGCGCAGCGGTCGGATTGCCACCACGTTTGGCGGTGTGCGCCCAACCATTTCCTTGGCCTCCGCACCAATCGCCAGCGGTTGGCGCGTGCGCTTATCCACGGCCACCCAAGATGGTTCGTTGATGACAATACCTTTTCCTCGCACATTAACGAGGGTATTCGCTGTCCCTAGATCGATGCCAATGTCCAGCGAGAAAAAACCCAATAACCAATTAAGGGGATTGAATGCCAATCTATGCTCCTGGTATGTTCTGCCAGGGGTTCCCGGCGGAATCTCCTACTATATCGAATTATTATACCATCACGCATCCAGTTACACGGCGCCTGGGGCTCTCGCATCAGGGCTTTCTTAAAGTAACCCCAAGAGGCGGATGGCCTCCGCGGGATGAGCATCGAAGCGTCGACGAGCGCTAGCGAAATTGCCAAACTCATGGAGCGCCAATAAACCGATGATCAGGTTGTGGATGGCAGCCATAGCCCTACCAGCCGAGCCGCGAGTCATGCGGATGTGATCTTCTTGAAAAGTAACATCCCGGCAATAATGCAAGCCATTCTCAATGCCCCACTCAGAGCGAATGATCTCCAGCAGCCTTTCTGGGCTGGCCTGATCTTTGGGCAAACTGGTAATGCCATAGACGGTTTCGACTTTGGTTGCGTTGGTTTTGATGGACAAGCGCCGTCGGTCCAGCTTGAAGACCTGTTCCAGATAAGGCCAATCGACATAGTCCTTCAATTGGCTGCTGACGGTAATTTGGCGCTCTTCGATCCGCCCGTGTCCCTTGCCGATCTTTTTGGCCATGCGAAAGTCGTTGGGTGGATTGCCCAAGCCAGGAATAGGCTGTTGAGGCTCAAACAACTTTTCGAGATCCCATAGCAAGTTCGGCTGGTTCTCTTTGACATACCAGACATAATCCCCGCCAGCCAGGTAAATTTGCATTGAAATCTGGCGCTGGGTGTGCATCGCATCTCCGATCACGATCTTTTTGTGCAGGTCTAGTCCGGCCAGCAAGCGCGGGGCGGCCACGATCTCATTTTCTTTCCCTTCGACTTCTACCTGACCTAATACCAGCTTCTCGCTGGGAAGATAGGCGGCCAGCAGATGGATCCCAGGCTCAGTTGCGGAGGAAATGGTCCCCCGTACCGTTTTTCCATCGATGACTACCACCACACTCCGACCTGCTTTCGGTCGACTTTTCAAAAACTGCCCCACCAGCTCTTCGAACTCAAACACGTCAATCACTTTTTCTAATATCCGTCGATAGGTACTATGGTGTGGCATCTTGTTCCGTTTCAGATGGAGGGCTTCTGCCAACAGTTCTGCTCGGTTTTGGGCCCATTCCGCAATCCCACTCGGCCGATCCTGTCCACATAACTTGGCTAACACTAACAAGGTCATGATCAGCGCTAGTGGATAGCGTAACCCTTTTGGCTTGCGCGTATCTTTCAGCTTTGTGAAGTAGCTATACAGACCCTCTATTTCAAAAAGAATCCCTTCTGGGCTTGGTTGCTTCTGCTGGCTTGTGTTAGACTCCATTTTGGCCTTCCTTGGTTTTTGTTTGCGCTTCAGCAACGAAAGCATAACCAAGAAAGGCCTTTTTTGACTAGGGTTTTCCTACTTTAAGAAAGCCCTGCTAGAGAAAGCAGGGGTGGTGTAGATTGTTGGTTATAATACTGGCATGAAGATCC
>CAZWFQ010000108.1:1892-9071 GCA_964633225.1 uncultured Anaerolineaceae bacterium | reverse complement strand
CCGGGGATTCTCGGGATTGGGAAGAAATTTTAGGGGTGAAAACAAACTTTACTGGCGGTAGGCGCGGCTAGTGACCGCATGTGGAGCAAGAGCCGCCCTGGCAGCCGGCGCAGCTGCCCCCGGTACCAGCAAGCGATTGGCCGCTGCTCTGGGCAAAGAAGACTGAGATGGAGCGCTTCGTATGCATGCTTTCGCATTTTTTGCAAGGGATTGGTGCATCGGCTTCTTTGATCGTGCGTAGAATATCGAAACGCGCGCCGCAATCCAGGCAACTATATTCATAGATGGGCATACTTCAACTCCAGAAGGTGATGATAATATATTTTAACGCGTGACAGGTTGTGGGTCAATGCGTTATGATTAACATTCGATCGTGACACCCTTGGTAACGCGCCCGGATGGTCGTTGGCTGGTGTGCTTACTGGAAGCATCTCATGCGACTCTTTTGGGAATTAGCCCTGCGTTCATTTCAGCGTCAATTGACTTACCGGGCAGCCGCGCTGGCTGGCCTGGCAACGAATTTCTTTTTTGGAATTTTGCGCGCCTCAGTCTTGGTTGCCCTCTATGGTGCGCGGCAAGATGTGGTTGGAATCACGATCTTGGGAGCGGTGACCTATACGGGAATCAGCCAGGCGACGATCAGCATTTTGAGCTTGTTTGGATGGTATGAATTGATGAATACCGTTTATACCGGCGCTGTAGCTTCGGATTTATTGAAGCCAATGGGGTATTACCGGTTTTGGATGGCGCAAGACCTGGGCCGGGCGGTGTCTCAATTCTTGCTGCGCAGCCTGCCCATCGTGCTGGGGTATGCTTTGCTGTATCAGATTGTTGTGCCGTCAAGCATGGTTCAGTGGTTGGCATTAGGCATCAGCCTGGGGTTGGCATGGTGGGTGAGTTTTTCTTGGCGCTTTCTGGCCAATTTGGTGTCGTTTTGGACGCCGGATGCCAGGGGGTTCATCCGCTTTGCGTTCATCCTCACATGGTTGTTTTCGGGCTTTTTGATGCCGCTGCGGTTTTTCCCGGATTGGTTTACTCATCTCTGTTATCTCACCCCTTTCCCTTACATGGTTAATGTGGTGATTGACATATACCTGGGTTTGTTGGTGGGGCCGGTTTTGGTTCAAACCTTGTTGGCTCAATTGGGTTGGGCTGTTGTTCTGACCCTGCTCGGTCAGGTTTTGTTGAGGGCAGGTGTGCGGCGGCTGGTGATCTTGGGAGGTTGATGTGCGATACCTGCTCCGAATCTACTGGCGGTTGATTAATGTTCAAATCCGGTCGCAGACATCTTACCGCGCCAACTTTTATGTAGAGTTTGTGGCAGCGGCATTAAGCACAGTGATGGTGTTCCTATCCCTGGCTTTTGTATTTGAACGGTTTGGGAATATTGCCGGCTGGAGCCTGGGAGATGTGGCTTTCTTGTATGGCATGGTGGAAGCGGCGTTTGGCGTTATGGATATGCTGTTCAGCGGTTTTGATCCACAGAACTTTGGATTGCAGGTACGCCTGGGACGACTCGACCAGATCTTGCTGCGCCCAATAAGTGTTACCCTGCAAGTAATTGGTTCCGAGTTCATTTTACGCCGCCTTGGGCGGATTTTGCAGGGTTTTGTGATCCTTTTTTGGGCCATGCAGATGACAGGGATCGCCTGGACCGTTGGTAAAGCATTGTATTTCCCGGTTGTATTTGTCAGTATGATCGCTTTCTTTGGCGGACTATTTGTGATTGGAGCAACTTTGACTTTCTGGACCTTTGAGTCGGTTGAGGTCATGAATATCTTTACCTACGGGGGAAGTGAGATGATGTCTTATCCCATGCACATTTATCCGGCGGGCCTAAGACAATTCTTTACCTATGTGATCCCAGCCATCTTTTTGAATTATTACCCCGCTTTGTATTTTTTAGACAAGCCAGATCCGCTTGGCATGCCAGGTTGGGTGCTTTTCCTTTCGCCAGTGGCTGGTTTTGGGGTGTTATTTGTGGCAGTAGTATTTTGGCGCTACGGGCTCAGACATTATCAGAGTACAGGAACATGATGATATGGATCCAATTGTGAACGTCGCCGGGTTAAGCAAGCATTTCAAAGTGTCAAAGCATCACCGGGGTTTCTGGGGCGTGGCCAAGAATTTGACCAGCCGTGAATATAACCTGGTGAAGGCTGTGGATGAGGTTGATTTCTCGATCCGGGCTGGTGAATTGGTGGGTTACCTGGGGCCAAATGGGGCGGGGAAATCCACAACCATTAAGATGTTGACGGGGCTGTTGGTGCCTACTGCAGGTGAGATGAATGTGAATGGGTATTTACCCTGGCGAGACCGGCAGCGCTATGTGGCTCAAATTGGGGCGGTGTTTGGGCAGCGCACCACATTGTGGTGGGATTTGCCAGTGGTTGAGTCGTTGGAACTTTTGCAGCATGTCTACAAGATTGCTCCAGATCGGTTCAAGAAAAACTTGGGCGAGTTTCGAGATTTACTTGAGTTGGATATTTTCATCAATATGCCAGTGCGGGCGCTTTCGCTTGGGCAGCGCATGCGAGCAGACATTTGTGCCGCCTTACTGCACGATCCGGTCTTGTTGTTTTTAGATGAGCCCACCATTGGGCTGGATGTTGTGGCAAAAGAACGAATCCGGCAATTTATCCGTCATATTAATCACCAGCGCGGCACCACAATTATCTTGACTACACACGACCTTTCAGATATTGAGAAATTGTGTGAACGTGTGATGATCATAGACCGGGGGAAAAAGTTATACGACGGCGCCCTACAAACGCTGCGTGACCGGTTTGGCGGAATGCGCAAATTGGTGGTTGATCTGGTAGAAAATTATCCGGAAGTGGGTATTGATGGGGCACAAATTGCGGCTCGAGATGGGTTACGGGTCACGTATCAATTTGAGCGCGGCGCGATCACAGCCTCTGAGCTGATTGGCAGGCTGTCCAGTCGTTATCGTATCCGCGACCTGGAAGTGCAGGAGCCAGAGATAGAGGAAACAATCCGGAGAATTTACGAGGAAAGATTATTAGAGAAATGATCTTTGCAGATGACAGGATCATGAGCAATTTTAGGTTGCGGATTGGGTGAAAGTGTTGTAAAGTTATGAGATAATACATGGTGTTGTCTTCGTCAGCCGCTGCCACAGGTGAGTGAGTTACGATCATGCCGCTTCCTACCCTATCCTTACCCTACATTGCCCGACCTGCAAAGCAAGGACTGTCTCGACCTCCGATGCTGGTCTTGCTGCATGGTTCGGGCGGCAATGAGAGTGACCTTTTTCGGTTTACTTCACAAATTGACGAACGTTTTCTGGTGGTGAGCGTTCAGGCGCCATTTTTGCAGTCAACCGGGCGTTATGTCTGGTTTATGGCCGAGAGAATGGGGGGGGTGTCTTTGAACAATACCGCTCAGTTTGAATTTGGGCGGCAGACAATGATCAAGTTTGTTGTTGAAGCAGCGAAGGCATTGAATGCGGATCCGAGGCGGGTGTACCTGATGGGTTTTGGCCAGGGGGCTGTTATTAGCCTGGGTGTGATGCTTACCAATCCTGAAATCTTAGCCGGTGTAGTTGTCATCAGTGGTCAAATTCCTCCAGAGGTCCAATCTTCTCAGGCGCCTTCTGAGCAGTTCAAGGGTTTTCCGGTGATGGTGCTGCACGGCAAGAGTGATGACACATTTACCATTGCCCAAGGGCGGTCAACCAGCGCTGAGCTTTCAACTCTGCCGGTTGCACTGACCTACCGTGAATATGGTATGGGCCATTACCTGACACAAGAATGCCTTTCGGATGCCTTCAATTGGCTGCGGGAATGCCTGGATGATGCCGGGGTTGTGGGCCCCATGGGTGAGTTGGGCTACACGGTGCAGTTGGGTAGTGTGCATTTGAGGGTTCGTAACCTGGACCGGTCGGTTGCTTTCTATATGCGTTTTCTTGGAATGAAAGTTGTAGAGCGTACCGGTAAGCTATACGCGTTCTTGTCGAACGACGATGCGCATCATCGAATATTGCTGCAAAATATTGGGGCTGACGCAAATATGCCGGATCATCAAGCAATTGGCATCCGGAGAGTGCGTTTTGAGGTCTCAGACCTGGCATCTTTTGCGCGTGCCTACCAAACCTTAACTTCAAACGGCGTGAAGGTCACCACAATTGATCATCTGGTTTGCTGGGTAATGTATTTTAAAGATCCTGATGGGAATGGTTTAGGCATTTATTGTGATACCCGCCAGCTTCCTGATCGACCTTTGTTGTACCAGGGGCGAGATCTGCCGCTTGAGCCCGAAAAAATCCTGTCATTACTGCAGTCAGACGGAAAAGGTTAACATGGCTATTTATCGTTCAACAACCTATATTCCTCCCCTGGTTCGGCGCGCTGATAACCTTGCGTCGCAGATGGGATACAAAATTTCGTGTTCCAATCAAGTGGGGCGGTTGATGCAGTTCCTGGTCAGCCAATATCAAAGCGGGGTGATCGGCGAGATTGGCGCTGGCTGCGGTTGTGAGGCGGCTTGGATGATCAGTGCATTAGCGCCAGGCACATCTTTCTTCGCAGTAGAGGCAGATCCTGCTTTGGCGGCTGTGGCGCGGGCTTTATTTGAAAGTTATCCCAATGTGCGTGTTTTGCAAGGCGACTGGCAAAGCCTGCTGCGCTACCGTCCTTTTGGCTTGCTGTGCACGCGTGTACAATGCATTCCTCCAGAGTCTTATGAACTGCTATTCCAGGCCATTCGTCCGGGTGGTGTGATTGCATTGGGCGGCCTGCAGCCACAAGAAGATTTACCCGTCGAGATGCAAAGCGATGCGCCCGACCCGGTGCGCGATTATTGGTTGAATGATCCGCGCCTGCTGGCAACAGAACTGCTGGTTTCACCCAGCGAGGCCGTGATCATGGCCTCGCGCGTGGGATAGGCCTACATGAGTAGTGTGCTGGTGTCGGGTCTGATCAATATTGAGACGACCCTGAAAGTCGAACGCTTCCCGGTCGAATATTTACCCGTGCGATATCCATTTTATGGAGTCCACAGCACTGTTTCGGGTGTGGGCTTTAATGTGGCCAAGGCTTTGGTTGCGCTGGGCGATCAGGTCAGGTTGCTCTCATTGGTAGGGCAGGACGCGGCACGAGTGATGGTAAAGGAAGCATTGGGCGCGGCAAAAATTAGCGGGGATGGGGTGCTGGAGCAGTTATCCAATACGGCCCAGTCGATTATTTTATATGATGGCAGTGGGCGGCGGCAGATCAACGTTGACCTGAAAGATATCCAAGAACAAGCTTACCCCAACCAACAATTTGGACAGGCTTTACAACAAAGCTCCTTGGCAGTATTGTGCAATATTAACTTTTCCAGGCCTTTTTTGGCGCAGGCACGCCAGGCCGGGAAGCTGATTGCTACCGATGTGCATACGATCTCTAGCCTGGATGACGATTACAACCGGGATTTTATGGCTGCGGCCGACGTCTTGTTCATGAGTGATGAGAACTTACCGCTTGCTCCTGAAGAATTTGCGCAGCGAGTGTTGGATCGTTATGGTGCTGAGATTGTTGTCGTCGGTCTGGGTGCTAAGGGCGCGCTCCTTGCTACGCGGCAAGATCATATTCTTGAGCGGCTGCCGGCAGTTGTTATGCGGCCTGTGGTAAATACGATTGGTGCCGGCGATGCTTTGTTTTCTTGTTTTGTACACTATTATGCCAAGACGCACAATGCGTATTACTCGCTACAGCGGGCGATTGTTTTTGCTTCATACAAGATTGGTGAGACCGGCGCGGCGGATGGCTTTTTAGACGAGATTAGTTTGGAAAGGTTAATGGGATGACGGAATCAATACTTATCGCAGCAGATCTAAAAAAGGCTTATGGTTCTTTGGAAGCAGTCAAGGGAATTTCTTTTGAGATCCGGCGTGGCGAGATCTTTAGCCTCTTGGGGCCGAATGGCGCTGGCAAGACGACCACCATTTCAATGTTAAGTTGTTTGCTGGAGCCCAGCGGCGGCGATGCCCAGGTGGGGGGGCATTCGGTGAGACGAGATCCGATGGCCGTAAAACATATGATTGGTGTGGTTCCACAAGACTTGGCGCTGTACGAAACATTGACTGCTAATCAGAACCTGTTGTTTTGGGGCCGCATGTACGGGATGAGCGGTGCAGGATTAAACACGCGTATTGCAGAGGTGTTGGAACAGGTGGGCTTAACCGATCGGGCCAACTCGCGGGTGGAGACGTATTCGGGCGGCATGAAACGCCGTTTAAATATTGCAGTTGGCTTGCTGCACCGTCCCCAACTGGTTTTTATGGATGAGCCAACGGTCGGTATCGATCCTCAGAGTCGCCGCAGTATATTGGATATGGTAAAGGCACTTCACGCCCAGGGCATGACTGTGCTCTACACCACGCATTATATGGAAGAAGCTGCTGAATTGTCCGATCGGGTAGGTATCATCGACCATGGACAACTGATCGCATTGGGAACCCAGGCAGAACTAACTCAACTGGTGGGAGAGCAAGAAACTTTGCGTTTACACTTTGCAACCGATGTGCTGGTGGAGCAAGTGGCGCCTATTTTCAGCGAGTTGGATGAAGTATTAGCTTCTACAGCCATCGAGGGCGCGGTTGTTCTGACGGTGGCCCAGGCTGAAGAAGCATTGCCTGGGGTAGTGTCCAAAGCGCAAGCTGTTGGCCTGCGGCTGCAATCGATTGACATTGAACAGCCCAACCTGGAATCGGTCTTCCTTCATCTTACGGGCCGGGCATTGCGGGACTAACATGAAAAAAGTTTTCAATATTTGCTGGAAGGATTTGATCATCACGCTGCATGACCGGGCAGCATTGCTTTTTATGCTGTTGGCGCCTTTTTTATTGACTTTAGGCATGGGCCTGGTTACTGGCAGTTTCTCATCGGGTGGCAGTGCAGGTTTGCAAGATATCCCCGTTAGCATTGTAAACCTGGACAATGTTGGTTTGTTGAGCAATTTTATTGTCGAGGCATTCAAGTCAGATGATCTGGCTGTACTGTTTGAGCCGACATTTGATCTTGATGTGGCCGAAGCGCGGCAGGCAGTTGATGACGATCAGATGGCGGCGGTGGTGATCATTCCGGCGGGTTTCTCGGATAGCATTTTGCCTACGGGTGCAGAAGGGACAACAGGCGAGGGGCTGCAAATTGAAATCTATGCCAACCCTTCTCGCCC
>CAZWFQ010000108.1:0-1792 GCA_964633225.1 uncultured Anaerolineaceae bacterium | reverse complement strand
TCTTACCTGGCGCCTGGCATGGCGGTGGTATTCTTGATGTATACTGCCACGCAGGGTGGACGCAGCATCCTGGCAGAGCGCCAGAGCGGCACCCTGGCGCGTTTGCTGGCCACTCCTACTACAGTTTTTGAAGTGCTAGGCGGAAAAGTTCTGGGCATCTTTGTAACAGGCCTGGCACAGATGGTGGTTTTGGTGCTGGCATCGGCGCTCCTTTTCCGGCTTGATTGGGGCAGCCCATTGGCTGTGGGTGTTTTGTTGGTGGCAACTGTAGCAGCATCAACTGGGTGGGGCATCTTGCTGGCTTCGGTGGCCAAGACACCCTGGCAGGTTTCTAGCCTGGGTACGGCGATGATGTTATTGTTTGGCATGGTGGGCGGATCTTTTGTCCCTCTGCAAAACGTTGCACCGGTTGTGCGCCTGGTTGGTAATTTGACGCCCAATGCCTGGACGATCGACGGTTTTACGATCCTGGCAAGTGGAGGCACATTGGCCGACCTGGCCGAGCCCATCTTGTGGCTTTTAGGTATGGCAGTATTGTTGTTTGGCCTATCGATTGTGCTTGCTGGCCGGCGCTGGGCATCTGGTTTCACAAAATAAGAGGAATGATGAAGACCTTAGCGATTGCATGGAAAGATACCCTGGTGCGCTTTTCGGATCGCACTGAGCTGTTGTTTTTTTTGGTTTTGCCGTTAATATTCACCGTTCTTTTAAGTGGTATGGGAATCGATAGTGGCAATTCTGGCACGCCGCTGCTGGTCGTGGATCAAGATCAAAGCTCCCTATCAGCAGAGTTGATGGCAAACTTGCAACAAATTGATGATGTGACCGTGCAGACGCTTACAATTGAACAGGCTGAAGAAAAGTTTGCCGAACAAGACATTCCGGCCTGGTTAACTATCCCGGATGGTTTTGAAGACAATCTATTAGCAGGCGAACCTGTGGTAGTAGATTTTAAGAAGTTGCCGAACAACACCAGCGCTGATGCTGTGCAGCGGGCGGTGATCGCTGAGATGGGCAGGGTGACACAGGCTGTTGAAGCGGCGCGCATCAGCGTTATGGAGGCCGAGCGCAGCCAGCCTTTTGCCTCAGATGTGGAGAGACAAGCATATTTTCAAACCAGTCTTGATGCTGTGCAAGAAATTCTGGCTTCTGCTCCCCAGCGGGTGGGGATCAAATACCCAGAGGTGGTTGACGAAATTTTGTATGACTCAAGGGCACAAGCTTCTTCGGGCCAATTGATCACTTGGGTGTTTATTCCGCTGTTGGCAGCCTCGGGAGTGTTTGCCTTTGAGCGGCAGCAGAAAACCTTGCCCAGGCTGATGACTATGCCAGTGACAAAGAGCACGTATATGTTGGGCACGATTATTGGCCAACTGGGGGCTGGTATGGTGCAAATGGTTCTTCTGATCGGTTTTGGTGCATTGGTGATGGGGGTAAATTATGGCCAGTCGCCCATGGGGTTGGCGGTTTTGATGCTGACTTTTAGTTTGGCCTCGGTGGCACTGGGAACCATGTTGGGCACTTTTGTTAAGACCGAAAAGCAGGCCAGTAATATCAGTATTATGTTGGGCATGGTGATGTCTTTATTGGGTGGATGCTGGTGGCCGCTGGAGCTTTTCCCACAAGCAGTCCGCACGGCTGTCATGGTTTTGCCCACTACCTGGGCCATGCAGGGATTTACAATCTTAACCATGCGCGGCGGCGGTCTTTTGGATGTGCTGCCGATATTGGGGGTGCTGGTGGGTTTCGCGTGCTTGTTCTTTGGGATTGGACTGTGGCGGTTTCGATATGA
>CAZWFQ010000107.1:0-9174 GCA_964633225.1 uncultured Anaerolineaceae bacterium | reverse complement strand
ATGTGAACCGTGCACTCTGGAGCCGTTTTGTGGGGCCAAAGACCTTCCATACCGCTCTGCCTTGATCTAATGCTATAATCTCTATCACAACACAATTGTTGGAACCAAGCCTTTCTGGGTGTGTCCGAGGAAGATGTGGTGTAGGTGAGGAGGAAAGGTTTGAGGTTGCAGGAGGTGTCAGGTGTGGTCGTTCCGTAACAACCGGTTAATGGAATCAGTGGATATCAGCGTTGCAAACCTGATGGCTGCTCTGGGTCGTTACCAGGGGAGGCAGGAGCTTTATGCTCACCAGGCCCCCCAGGTGCTTGAATCCCTGCGCCGGGTTGCCATCATTGAATCTGCCGAGTCATCCAATCGTATCGAGGGGATCACAATCCCATCCCACCGTTTGCAGGCGTTGATGATCCAGACCCCCCCACAGACGCGTTCTGAAAGCGAGATCGCTGGTTACCGCGACCTATTGGCGCAGATCCATACAGGTCAACTGCACCCTCCCATAACGCCGTCGATAGTGTTAGAAATGCACGCGGCTTTATACGCTTACTTGCCCAGCGAGGGCGGCGCCTGGAAGCGGCAGGATAACGTGATCCGCCAGCGCCTGCCCGATGGGCGTGACGTGGCTCGTTTTGTTCCTCTGCCAGCGGAGGAAACTCCGGCCGCGATGGATGAATTGTGTCAGTCGTTGGGACGCACCTGGCAAGAAGAGCAGATTGATCGCTTGTTATTGATCAATGCTTTTATTTTGGATTTTCTGTGCATTCATCCGTTCTCGGATGGCAACGGCCGCATGGCACGACTGCTGAATCTAATGCTGCTGTACGAGGCTGGCTACCAGGTTGGACGGTACATCAGCCTGGAGCGCATCATCGAGCAGACGAAAGAAACTTATTACGATGCCCTGTATCGTTCCAGCCAGCGCTGGGATAGCGGGCTGCACGATCTAACACCCTGGCACCAATACAGTTTGAGTGTAGCCATCTATGCTTATCGCGAATTTGAGCAAAACTTGCACGAACTGACTGCCACGCCCGGCGCCAAGAGCCAGGCTGTGCGTTCGGCTGTTGAGGCTTTTCATCCTGAACACGCATTCACGATCGCCGACCTGGAACGCATCTGTCCTACTGCCAGTAGGGCAACGATCCGCCGGGTACTGGATGATCTGCGTCAACAAGGCCTGGTGGCGTGCCTGGGCACCGGCCGCTCGGCGCATTGGCGTCAAACGTCAACGCGCTCATGAGCGCGTTAAACGTGCTCATCATAAGGGCAATGAGCGCGTTTGGGTGCATCACTGATCGGTTATTTTTCGAGCAACCCCCAATACTCAATTTTGCCATTTTGCAAACCGATTGCCAATAATGTTCCATCTGGAGAAAAGGCAATACGGCTAAATGAACCCTCGATAATCCGGATTAATTCGCCGCTGGCCGTATCCCAAAACTCAATCTTTTCATCGTAAACGACCACCAACAAGCTTCCATCCGGGTTAAAGGCGATGTCGCGGACATAAGGAGAGACTGGCATTTCCCGCACCAGGTTCCAGGTGCGCAAATCAAACAACCGCAGCGGGCCCTTGTCATAATTTGCAACGGCTAATGTTACTCCATCTGGGTGGAAGGCTATCCTGTATGCCATTGTTTGCCAGGAACGCAGCAGTTGGCCTGTTGTCGTATTCCATAGATTTAAGGTGGTCGCTTCCTGCGAATTAGAAGCCCCCAGCAATAGCTGACTATCTGGGCTAAAGAATAACCTGTCGACAAAAGTATCAGCAGGCAACACCAAAGGTTGACGCCCTGGCTGGTCTAACCGATATAATAAGACCTGGCGATCAAGATCAGCTATTGCCAGCAGCAGACTGTTGGGAGAAAAGGTTGCTGCAAGCGCCCATGCGTATGGCTGGTCGGGAAATCCTTTCAAGACCCGCCATTCAGGAAAGTCAGCGTTGTTCTCACCCAACACCAGCTCGGCAGCGGTGCTGTAAGCCAGCCACCTTCCGTCTGGGCTGGCAGCCAGCAAGCTTGTGTCTGTATTGGGTGCGGCAATCACGGTAGGATAGGTGGCGAAGCTCGTTCCGGTTTGGGGCCAGAATTGAAATGCACCTTCAGAGCCAGATACCAGTTGCTCTCCATCTTGGATGAAGCTCAGCATAGCCGGATAGCCGCTGAAACCGGGGATATCCCAGGCCAGGGAGGGTTGACCTTGCGAAAAATTCCAAACCTGCACGAACTTCCCTATGGAAATCAACTGCCGACCATCGGGAGAGAAGTAAACTCGCTGACCATCCGGCAAGGTGCTCAGCAGCTTTCCGGAATCGGTATCCCAGATTTGCACCTGCCCGTCACCGCTAGCGGTGGCTAAGCGGCGGCTATCGGGGGTAAAGGCCAGCCCCTGGAAATCTTCCCACATGATGCTTGTTTTGTACCATTTCCCGGATGCCAGGGTGGTGCGCAGCGTGGGGGGCTGGCCCGGAAGGATGTTCCAAAGCTGGATCATACTTCCGGGATCACCCCCTGGAACGTAAACTCCGGAAGGGGCAATATCAAACTGATAAAACCAGACCAACAGGGTCTGACCATCGGGGCTGAATTGTGCCAGGGCCAAGTCCAGGCCTGGCACGTCGAAAGTTTTAAGGATCACCCGGCTCTCAGCATCCAGCAAACGGGCAGTCGCCATGCCAACCTGCACCACCAAGGTTCCATCTGGGCTGGTATTGAACAACTCCGCATCCGTATCATCTTTGCTGAGCAGTTGCCCATCCGCCATGCTCCAGCGGTAGGTCACGTCACCGCAATAGGCAGACAAAACCTGCTGGTCAGGGCTAAACAGCATGCCCTGGTTCCAACAACCCAGGTTGTCCAATTGGTACAGGCTGCGGCCGGTCGCGGCCTCCCACACCAGGACGGCAGAATTGCTCAGTTGCCCAGCTAGCAGGCTCCCATCGGGGCTAAAAGTCAGCAGCACAACCGGCCCTTCGGCTGGCAGCACGTGGCTTGGTTGCGTTGCCCCAAACTCAAACAGGTACGCGCCCGCATAACCGCCCACCGCCAGAGATTGCCCATCCGGCGCCCAGGCCGCCACGCGCATCCCGCCCAGGCCAAGCTCACCACGTTTTTCCAATAGGGCCATATTTTCAGGGGAGATGGCGCCGGGTTCCAGGGTGGGCAGGGCTAACGGCTGGAGGGCAAGTGGAACAATTGGTTCGGGGCTTGGAGTGAGCATGGGGGCAATCGTTGGCGCGGGGGTGGCTGTTAGCAGGGGCAATGCGGCGGCATATTGAGCGACGGAAGAGATATTCCAGAGATGGATGACACCGTCGTAAGAGGATGCGGCCAAAATCTGGGAATCGGGGCTAAAGGAAAGCAAAGAGACGTTGGGAGAATCTTCCACAGAAAGCAATGTGTTGCCAGAGGCTGCATCCAGCAGGTCAATGCTGCGGTACATATCCCAGGCCACCAAGCGCCCATCAGGGCTGAGTACGGCAATGTTCCCCTCTTGAGAATTGGCGAAAGAATACAAATCTTGGCCGGTAATAAGATCAAAAAACTGCAGGGGGGAGTTTCTATCCCCCAGCAGCCCTCGATTGGTACTCAATGTGCTTTGATAATAGGCGTCGCTGGCCCTCAGGGAATACACCGTTTCTCCCGTGGCAAGCTCCCATCCCCAACGGCTGTTTATGCCGATGCGGAACACTTGGCGGCCATCTATGCTAAATGCTACCTGGAGTGGATGATCGTATTCTCCACCGACATCGCTATCAAATTCTTGTGACAGAATCCCTGTTTCCACGTCCCAGATCTGGACCCCGTGCCCGGTGGCGACGGCTAGATTTTTGCCATCGGGGGAATAAGCAAGCTCGAACGCGCCATTGTCAGGCTCCAGGCTGCGGAGTTTCTGGCGCGATTCTATATCCCAAATCTCCACATCTCCCCCCCCGGTTGCCACGGCCAATTGCTTGCTGTTAGGGTGAAAAACGATCGCCCAGAGAACGGTGTCGCCAATCTCGAGCGTTGCCTCGAACTCTCGATTGGGAACCTGCCAAAGATGAATAGTATGAGCGGCCACGGCCAGCCAGCGGCCGTCTGGGCTAAATGCCAGCACGCTTACCGGGCTGTTATAACCGGGCAAATCCAGGAGGTGTTGTCCGTCACCCAAATTCCAAATCTGTACCATACCATTGAGCAGAACAGCTATTTTGAGTGTATCGGGGCTGATGTACACCTGGGAGGTCGTTGTTCGATCGGCCGGAGAATAATCGGGAAACATCGGCCCAGCATCCATCATAATATCAAGCTGAATGGTTGGCAAATAATCCGCATCGAGGCTGTATTCCTGGAAAATATTGTCATACAACCGCCCAACCAGCAGTTTTGTGCCGTTTTCAAGATAGGCCACATACTGGAGCCCCTGCGTGAAGCCGTTCAAGACAAACAGGCTTTCGCCGGTCTGCGCATCCCAAAAGCGCACCGTTGCATCTTTGCTGGCCGAAACCAGCACCCGCCCATCTGGGCTAAAGTCAACCCCTGCCACGCTGCTGTCGTGCTCAAGCTCGTAAAGCAATTCTCCGTTGATGGCATTCCAGACGCGGAGATAGTTATCGTATCCCCCGATGGCGATTTGTTTGCCATCCGGGCTGAAAACCATGCTCCGGATGATAATTTGTCGCTGGTTCTCAGATTGTTCCAGGCGACAACGCAGCTCGCCGCTGTCGCTGTCGCGCAGCTCCAGGCTGAACGAACAATTGTATCCACCATTCTCCATTTGTCCGCAGGCCTGATTGCGAAAGGCAAAAACGCTGCCGTCTGGAGAGAAAACAGGTGCGGATACGGGAGTGGGGACGATGCTTTCGAGCCAGGGGCCGACCTGCCCGCCTGACAAATCATAGTGCCAGAAGGGGGTCCCACCATATCCGCTTACAATCAAGTCATTTCCATCACCCGAAAATGCCAGAGAACTGATCGCTCCATTTCCAAATGCCTCTGCGGAGAATGAGCTGTCGACTTGCCAGTTTTGTGTATTGTAGATGTAATAACCGTTCGAGCTGGCCACGGCCAGCAGCTTGCCATCCGGTGACCAGGCTACATCGGACGCTGAGCCCTTACCAAGGCTGCCCAAAAATACGGCCTGTGGTGAGGGGAATGGCGTAGCGGTTTGTGTAGATGAAGCCGCGGTGATTATTGCGCTGGGAGAGATGATCGGGGTTGGTCGAGTTGTGCTGGTAGTTGGTCTATCAACGAACACTGTGCAGGCTGGAATTAATACCAACGCGATGACACAATACAAAAGGTTGACAAGGCATTTTTGCTTATTCATGGGCACGGTTTTCAATATGAAGGAGGCAGCTAAAACTTATCCCACATTTGCGATCTGTCGCATACAGTTTCTATGACAATTGTACATCATGTTGGTGATGAAGAAAGATCAGTGGACAAGTGGTTGACCTGGCCCAGGAGCAGTTCGCGGCGCTGCTGGATATCGGTGTGAGGGCATGATGCGGTCTTGTGACCAAGCGAACTTAACAGGCATGGTAGCAATATGTAGGCAGATAAAATCAATTGGTCCTTTGTAAGATAGGGGGTTTAGACTTTGTGTTATGGGAAATAAGCATTCACAACGGCTTGAACGCTTCGTGACCTGCCCCCAACATTTGTACTACTCACAATGATAGTCGAAGCAACTGAAAAGGGGAAGGATGAAGTGAGATAGTAGCTGGAGCTGGGGGGCGATAACCCAGAGCACTGTGTGGCCGAGAAATGGACGAAATGCCGAGTAGCGGCAGGGGCAAGGAGTATAATTCGGAGCATGCCCAACAATCACTTGATCATCAAAAATAGCAGTCGACATACAGTTATCCTTGCTCTTGCTCTAATCCTAATAGTGATTGCAACGGGCTTTTCTTCTTGTTCCCCTGCCAGAGATGATTATATGGTTTATGTGATCGCCGACGACCCGGCGGACCAGGGCCAGCTTGTGTTCTATGACCCTCTCCATGACACACACTCGCCAATCCTCCCAGAGTGGAGTATTCATGACATCAGTATCAGCATCAAAGACCGCTTGGCTTTCTCATCATCCCATGAAGGCAAAAGTGAAATTTATCTTTTGGATTATCCATTTAATGGAAAATCCCCCACCAACATAACCCCTAACACCATCATGGATAATCAAAGACTCATTGGCTGGAGCACCGATGGACTCTATTTGGCTTACGAATCCACACTGAGGAATGAAAAAACTCTTATCATATGGGATGGCACGGTCGCGACGGCCATTTACCAGCACAATTATCAGATCGGTGAGTTTTCTTGGAGTCAAGATGGCCGCCTGGTGTTCACAGACTTCTATACCTCTACTTATCCAACTCCAACTGATCAAGACCCAAGCGAGATTTTTATCTGGAATGGAACAACTATCATCTCTCTTAGTCAAAACCCATCCGGGGTCGATCGCTATCCTGCATGGAACTCTGATGGACAACTAGCCTTTCTTTCAGAGCATAATGACGTGTATGACATTTTCGTCTGGGATGGCAGATCAAAAGTTAATGACCTACCGGATATTCGCTCTTTCGCCAATATCGCCCCAGATTTCACAGATTATATTTCCATCCCAGAATGGACTAATTCGGGATCGCTCACATTTGTTGGAGCCGAACCAGGAGAACATGCACAGATTTATGAATGGAATGGTCAAACTGTAACGAACCTTAGCCAGAATGCCGATTTGCACAATGGCGGTCAACGATGGCGAGGAGATGGATACTGGGCGTTCACAACCTGGTTTTCTCGTGAACAGCTTATCTACGTTCGCGACGCGACCAACCAAACCCTACTAACCACAGAGGGCCAATATCCCCCCGCATGGAGTGAGAGTGGACTCTTGATGTTCTGTGTCCCATCCCGTCTAGGATGGGGATTGGCAATATGGGATGGATCAGAGGTGGTCAAAATTGTGCACGGCTACCAGATAGAAGCATTCTGGCGCAATGGTGCGGGTGTGTTTTGCACAAGCGGTTAAGATAAGTGGAGCAGGTGTTCATTTACGCCCTGCGCCGTTACCTGGATGCACATCATCCCGATTTGACCGAGCGCTTTATCCGCGAGGATATCGAATGGGGATTGCATGGCAATGAGTAAGGTCTCGCACACGCCACCGGCAAATCACCCCGGGCAGCAGCACCAGCGAGATGGTCAAATGCTCATTTTCTAAGATCTATTATCCAAATATCGGACTCTCTTTCTCTTGCCTTATCAAATGCGAGCCGAGTGCCATCAGGAGATACTGCAAAGCCAAAACACCCATACGAATAATAGGTGTTAAATGCGCCATTGAGATCGATTGTTTCCCATTGATCATTATCTAGTTTGATTCTAGAGGGGCGACACCCTCCGACCAAACCAAAAATAGTGGTCCCATCTGGAGACCAAAACAAATCACTAATACCATCAACCCCTTCTGAAACAACGCGTAAAGATTGGCTATGGATGTCAAATACGAGCAATGTGGTAGCTTGTGGCCCGACCAGCGCCATATTTAAGCCATCAGGAGACCAGGCTGAAGGGCCGTAGCACGATGCTGGCAAAGGGGCAATCGTTTCTTCCTTGGTCTCGATATCAATAATGCGTAACTCACAATCTTTGCTAGTCCCCACACCGCTGACAAATGCAATGCTCTTGCTATCTGGAGACCATACTGGAAATCGGGAGCCAGTTCTTCTATATAACAGTCGCGTATCCCCGGATTCGACATCTAGTACGTAGATATGGCCTGGGCTACCTATACCTACTTCCGAGTCGGAATATGCAATTTGCTCCCCCTCTGGTGACCAGGCAAAGTCAACTATTCCCTTAGTATTATTAAATATGTGGCATTGCTCTCCATCTATGTTCATCAAACAGAGATAGGATTCGACACCTTGAGTGGATATAAATGCTATCTTGTCTCCATTTGGAGACCACGCAGGTGAATGATCATGCTCTCGATTGTGGGTAAGCCGCCTCTGATTCGTCTTCTCTGCCGACATGACACATATTTCAGAATCACGAGGGTCGTAGGGAATGTCCCCATAATATCTAGGGCCACCAAAAACTAAATCAATCACCGTGGGTTTATAACATACATAAACAAGATCATTTCCACTTGGCGACCATGCAGGTCCGTAATTGAAAACGAACTCGGCTCTGAAAGTTTCATGATAAACCAGTATACAACCGATTAACAGAATCGCTATGATACTCGCGAGTATGCCTCGTTTTTGAAGATCAGATAGCATGGCAAGCTTTCTTTTCGTTAAGGCATAGTAGTGGGTGGCTGATATATCCCTGGATGCGGTCCAGGCATAGGAGAAGGAAAGACTCTTGGCCACAAATGATAGAGCTGTCAAACCAGGTTGATCTGCACCCGCTTTCCCAATACGGATGCCGCGCGCTCCAGGGTTTGCAGGGTCACAGACGGGTTGGCCGGATCGAGCAGCCTGTCCAGCGCTGCGCGGCTGGTATTCATACGCCGCGCCATCGCCGCTTTGGACAATTTTTGTTCCATCATCATCTGGGCAAGCTGAAACGCAACCACGCGCTTAACCGCCACGGCTTCAGCTTCCGCTAAAAGGCCTTCCTCAGCCAGAAAATCGTCGAAATCGCTGCCGATATATTGTTCGTTCACCTTTCACCTCGCAGTCTGGCCAGTCGTTCCCTGGCCAGGTTCAGATCTTCCGGGGGCGTTTTCTGAGATTTCTTGATGTACCCATGCAAAAGCACCATCTGGTTGCCCTCGACTGTAAACAGGATGCGAGCAATGCGGTTTCGCAAGGTAATGCGAACTTCCCATAATTTCGCTTCCAGTTTGCGAACCAGCGGCATGCCCAGCGGCCAACCGAATTGAACCGTTTTGATGTCTTCACCGATGATCTTCTTGTCTTCGATGGGCAGAGACTTGAGCCACTCGCGCACCGGCTCGTTGCCAGATAAGGACTTGAAGAAGACCACTCGCAGCCGCATCAAATCATCCATAACACGAGTGTATCATTATTGGTACGTCGCGTCAAGTTTGTAGCCCCTTCTCTTGCCCTGGCTGCAGGAAAGGCTTAAAATAAACACATCACCGCTTCAAATTCGGTGATGTGTGGGGAAAAATGAGCGTGGAAGGGCTCGAACCTTCAACCAATGACTTAAAAGGCCACTG
>CAZWFQ010000106.1:1575-9275 GCA_964633225.1 uncultured Anaerolineaceae bacterium | reverse complement strand
ATTGATGTTCATCAAAGCGCCGGTCATCTTATCCGAGAAATGGACGTAATCGCTGTCTGCCGCCTTGCTGGCAGGCACAGGCCGCACCGCCGCACTAGTTGACGGGGGTTTCCAGGCAAACTGGGCCGGGGTCACCGTTGTTCCGGCTGGTGGGCCGGCGGCCGGTCTTTTGGCCGTGGTTGCCGGCTTTGAGCCGGATGCAGGCCTGGCTGTGCTGGCCGGTTTGGCCGTAGATTTATTGGCTTTTTTGGGCATTCCTTTTAGTGTAGACATCTTATCCTCCTTCTTGTTGATGAGTAATTATCGCACAGAAATTTGATGTAGAATAGTAGAATGCTTGAAAACCTTCTTGAATTACACCCCCTTACCCATCTCAACGACCCCCTGCTGCCCGCCTGGTTGGAGCTTTACGAAACATCCTTCCCGCCCAACGAGCGCGTATTGGTATCGTATTTACTGGAGCTGATCGAATCCCAGTCCTCAGGCGACGAGCTCTTAGCCGCCACCTTAAAAAGCGCGCCGTCTTCTCAACGCAAGGGCCAGTTTGTGGGCCTGGTGTACTACGAGTGGCTAAAAACCGTCAAACCCCAGGCAGGCCAGGCGCTCGGTTCAGTGCCGGGCTTTTTATGGTACATGGCGGTCAAGCCTCAACTGCGCAGCCAGGGGCTGGGCGCCGCCATCTACCGCTTGGCCTTTCAGCACTGCCAGCAGAAAGGCTGCTGCGCCTGGCTGATTGAGGTAGAAAAGCCCGAGCTGGCGCAGACCCCCGAAGAAAAGGACTTCGCCTCTCGGCGCATCCGCTTTTACCAACGCCAGGGGGCGCAGCTTCTGCATGGCATCTCCTATGTTGCCCACATTGGCGAACACCAGCCCGATACCCCTATGCACGTGATGATCCACAGCCAGGTCCCCCTCACCCCGCAAGCGGCCTTCGCATATGCCCAATACATGTCGGGGGGCGTCCTCACCCAGTCTGGCGAGCTGAGGCTGGAGTAGGGGAAGACGCTGCCAAAATTTCATTTACCCAACCGTTTCTCCACAAAACGGATGATTGAGGCCAGGCCCATGGTCATGGTCAGGTACAAAAAGGCCACGATATTATAGGTCTCGAAGAACTTGAAGGTAGAGGCCGAATAGACCTTGCCCAACTGGGTAATATCTTGCACGCCCAATGCCGACACCAGGGCCGAATCTTTCAAGATGGCGATGAACTCATTCCCCAGGGCCGGCAGCACGTTGCGCACCGCCTGCGGCAGGATGATGTAGCGCATGATCTGCCAGTAGCTGGCCCCCTCCACCTGCCCGGCCTCGGTCTGGTCTTTCTCGATCGACAGGATCCCCGAGCGGAAGATCTCACCGATGAAGGCTCCGTAGCCCATCGTCAACGCCAGGATCGCCCGCCAGGTGAAATCAAACTGGCGGATGTCCACCTTCTCGATCACCCCCGCGTTGATCAGCGGCGCCCCCAGCCAGTTCAGCCCGCTCACCAGGGCCGGCGCACCCACAAACGAAATGTAGTACAGCAGCACCAGCATCGGCACACCGCGCATCACCTCGGTGTAAAAAGAAGACACCTCTTGGGTCAGGCGGCTGCGGTAGATGCGCATCAGGCTCAGGAACAGCCCCAACAGCATGGCAAACAGGTAAGAGATCAGCGAGACAAAGGCCGTGGTCCCCAAGCCCTTGCGCACTGCATTGAAGATGGTACGGTAATCCTGGTCATTGGCAATCCCCCACAAAAACAAGATACCAATCAGGATTGAGAGCAGCAGCCAATAGGGCAGGCGCGAAAACGAGTCAACAGCAGGCAGCAGGTGTGAACGTTTCATAGTAATTTATGGATGGAGCTATCCCTGCATAGGGATAGCTCCATCCAAGCTTCTTACTGCGCGCTGGGATCGTACAAGAAGAACCAGCGTGTGTTGAGGTGATTTAAGAAACCGTCATCGCTCATGCTCTGGATGGCGGCGTTGAAGGGCTCCACCAGCTCTGAGCCGGGCGTGAAGATGAAGCCGAACTCCTCGGTGCCCAACGGGTCGCCGACGATGGCCAGCTTGTCTGGGTTAGCGCCCACGTAGCCGCGCCCCGAAGCCGCATCCAACAGCACCATGTCCACGTCGCCAGCCAGCAAGGCCTGCACCGCCGCACCGAAGTTCTCAAAGAGCTTGATGCGCGGGTTGGCCTCATCGCCGTCCAGCACTTCGTACACTGCCGTGTAGAAGTTGGTCGTCCCCGTCTGCGAGCCGATCAGCAGGTTCGGGTCGGCAGCAAACTCCGCCGGGGTGCTGAAGCGCGTCTCATCCGCCCGCACCAGCATGAACTGCTGCGATACCATGTACGCATTCGAGAAGTCCACCTGCTCCTTGCGCTCGTCGGTGATCGTGATGCCATCCATGCCCACGTCAAACTGGCCTTCCTTCACCGCTGCGATCATCGTGTCCCAGGCTGTCACCTGCCACTCCACCACGCAGTTCAGGCGGCGGCAGATCTCGTTCACCGCGTCGTATTCCCAGCCCACCGCTTCGCCCGTCAACGGGTCCACAAAGTTCAGCGGGGTGTAGTCGTTGCCCGTCACCGCCACCACCGTCTGCCCGCCCAGGTCTGGCAGGCGGTCATAAGTGTCCTCGGCACTGGGGTCCGAAAGGTAGAACCAGCGCGTGTTCAGGTAGTTCAAATAGCCATCCGCGTTCATCTGGGCCAGGGCCGCGTTGAAAGGCTCCACCAGCTCTGAGCCGGGCGTGAAGATGAAGCCGAACTCCTCGGTGCCCAACGGGTCGCCGACGATGGCCAGCTTGTCTGGGTTAGCGCCCACGTAGCCGCGCCCCGAAGCCGCATCCAACAGCACCATGTCCACGTCGCCAGCCAGCAAGGCCTGCACCGCCGCACCGAAGTTCTCAAAGAGCTTGATGCGCGGGTTGGCCTCATCGCCGTCCAGCACTTCGTACACTGCCGTGTAGAAGTTGGTCGTCCCCGTCTGCGAGCCGATCAGCAGGTTCGGGTCGGCAGCAAACTCCGCCGGGGTGCTGAAGCGCGTCTCATCCGCCCGCACCAGCATGAACTGCTGCGATACCATGTACGCATTCGAGAAGTCCACCTGCTCCTTGCGCTCGTCGGTGATCGTGATGCCATCCATGCCCACGTCAAACTGGCCTTCCTTCACCGCTGCGATCATCGTGTCCCAGGCTGTCACCTGCCACTCCACCACGCAGTTCAGGCGGCGGCAGATCTCGTTCACCGCGTCGTATTCCCAGCCCACCGCTTCGCCCGTCAACGGGTCCACAAAGTTCAGCGGGGTGTAGTCGTTGCCCGTCACCGCCACCACCGTCTGCCCGCCCAGGTCTGGCAGGCGCAGGGTAGCAGGGAGCGTTTCGCTGGCCGGGATGGCGGTAGCCATGGGTTCTTCCACCGCCGGCTCTTGAGCCGCCGGCACATCGGTAGGGGCGGGTTCTTCCACCGCCGGTTCTTCAACCGCCGCGATCGCCGTGGCAGTGGGCTCCAGCGGCTCTACATAGATCTCGGTCGGCGCAGCGGTCTCTGTGCAAGCAGAGAGCAGCAGCGCTGCGATCAACAAAATACTGGTCAAGATAAAACTGCGTTTCATGGGTTTTCTTCTCCTTGGTTATGGTCGGCTTACAATTCATTCTCTATATTATATGCCAGGCGGCGACCCTGGCAGCTTACAAAACATTGAACGAGTCGAACAACGATCGAACCTGTAGATGCTGGCGCACATCGTCCAGGCTCCACCCGGCAGGCAGGGGCACCCTCACCCCAAGCGGGCGGTTGGGAGAAAGGTCGAAATAATTGTCGCTGAACACAATATCCGCCGAGCCCAGGCTCAATTCCACAAAGCGCGCCAGCGAGGCCGCACGGCAGGTGATGAGCGCCTGTCCGTCATCGCCCAGGGTCACCTCAGCCTGCACCTGCGGGTCTGAGAGGCTCAGGTGCTTGCTGGGCACAAAGGCGCACACGCTGTGCGCCAGGCACGCGCCGCCCTGCCACAGCTCAGCCACAAACACCGCCCCGCGCGGACTGTCTTCATTCACCCACGCGCCGCAGTCCACGCCCGCCGCCAGGGCATTCGCCAGCGGCGCCGCCGTCACGGGCTGCTCGCCCTGGGCCAACACCAGTCCATCCAACTGCTCCACCCGCCAGCGCACCTGGCCCTGCCATTCAGTCACCAGGTCTGAGGTCAGGTGAACGTTCATCTGCATGCCCTGGTCCTCGATCGAGAGCAAGAGCGGGGCGTAAAAACGTTTGGCGGCATAGTGCAGGGCCTTCCACCGCCCGTAATAATCCAGCGAGGCCCACGAAGCCACCGGCCAGCAGTCATTCAACTGCCAGATCAGCGTGCCGCCGATGCGCTCGCGGTTGCGCCGCCAATGCTCCACCCCATAGCGAATGCCCTCCGCCTGCAAGACCATGCTCAGGTACACCAAAGCCTCGAAATCCTTGGGCATGCGGAAGGTAGCCGTCATCTGCGCAATGATCAGGCCGTTGCCAGAGCCCGACCGCTGGTGATGCTCCATCACGTACGAGGTCATGTTCTGATCTTCCGGCGGGGCGTAAGCCTGCACGGTTTCGTAGGTCGGCAGGGCCTGGAAACCGAATTCGCTCATGAAGCGCGGGTACTGCGTGCGGTAAGCCGTGAAAGGCTTGCGCCCGTGCCACACATCCCAATAATGCATATCGCCGCGCTGGTCACCGTTGGGCTGGGCAAATGGAATGCCCGAAGAAGCCGAGGAAGGCCAGTAGGCGCGGTCGGGGTCTTCCTGCTTCACCAGGTCAGGCAGCAGGTGGTGGAAGATGCGGTCATAACCGGCCTTCAAGCTCTGGTTGCGGGCCTCCTCCGGGTGGTTCCAGCCCCAATCCACCCAGCCCTGCTCCATCTCGTTGTTGCCGCACCACAAGGCCAGGCTGGCGCGGTGGCGCAGGCGGCGGATGTTCTCAACCGCTTCCTGGCGCACGTTCTCGGCAAAATCATCCTCCGCCGGGTAAATGCCGCAGGCAAAGACAAAATCTTGCCACACCAAAATCCCATAGCGGTCGCACAGATCGTAAAAGTCTTCGCTCTCGTAAAAGCCGCCGCCCCACACCCGCAGCATGTTCATGTGCGCTTCCGCCGCCGCCGAGATCAGCTTCTCAAGCTGCCCGGTGGTCAGGCGGGTGGGGAAAGAATCAGCCGGGATCCAGTCCGCGCCCTTGGCAAAGACCGGCACGCCGTTGACCATAAAGTAGAACGACTCGCCCCATTGGTCTGGCTCGCGCCTGAGCGTCACCGTGCGCAAGCCCACCTGGTATTGGCGGCTGTCGAGCAGTGCCCCCCCCTGCTCCAGGCGCACCTCCAACCGGTACATAGGCTGATCGCCGTAGCCATTAGGCCACCACAACTGCGGCTCAGGCACCTCAATGCGGGCGTCAACCACCAGGGGCTGCCCCGGGCAGCGCTGGAGCGCCTGCCGCGCCCTGTAAACGGCCCCGTCCGGCGCGCTCAGCGCGCAGGCCAGCTCAACCTCTGCCTCTTCCCAGGCTTGCACCTGCGCCCGCACCGACACCACGGCCTGCTGGCCCACTAGTGGGCGTTCGCCAACCGATTGGCGTACGTGTACATCTTCCAGGCGCGCCTGCGTATACCCCTCCAGGCGCATCTCCTTCCAAATCCCAATCGGCGGCAGCTTGGGGCCCCAATCCCAGCCCCACTGGCAGGGGGCCTTGCGCAAATGCGGCCCGCCGGGGATGTCGCCCCCGCCCGGCAGGGGCGCCGCCGCCTGCTGTTGGCGGATGTAGGTCAGCGGGGCGCGGAAGATGATGCGCAGGGTGTTCTCTCCCTCGCGCAGCGCCTCAGACACCTCCCAACGCCACTGGCGGAACATGTTGTCCGTCTTGCCCAGCAGGTGGTCATTCAAATAAACTTCAGCCAGGGTGTCCAGCCCATCACAAACCAAAAAAAGGCGCTCTTCTTTTGACAAAGCCGGGTCAACCCGGAACTCGCTTTGATATTCCCAATCGCGCTCAGCCACCCACTGCACACGCTTCTCCTCATCGGCGAAGAACGGGTCGCTGATCTTGCCCAGCCTCAGCAGATCGGTGTGCACGCCGCCCGGCACCTGCGCCGGCAGCCATTCATCGCGATCCAGTTGGCGAAAAGACCACGAATGGGTCAGGGATTGCATTTGCATGGAAAACTCCTCTAAAAAATATCGTTTAACTGGCATAAGAAGGATTCACAGGATCAATCGCCTCAATCCTGTTCATCCTATCTATCCCGATAAACTTTCTTTGACCACCGCCCCCACCTGCCCGCCCTGGATCATCTCTCTGACCATGTCGATGTACGGGTACATGATCATATCCTTTTTAATGAAGGGAACCTGCTCACGGATCAGCGCATACACCGGCCCCGTGCCGGCCCCCAGGCGCGCCGCCGCCCCCTGCACCTCGCGCCGGAAGTCGATCCCCTGGGCCGCCGCCATCAGCTCAATCGCCAAAATATGCGCCGTGTTCTCGATCACCTGGCGCGCCTTCAGGCAGGCCGTGTTGCCCATGCTCACGTGGTCTTCCACGTTGGCCGAGGTGGGGATATTATCCACGCTGGCCGGGTGCGCCAGGATCTTGTTCTCCGTCGCCAGGGCCGCCGCCGTGTACTGCGTGATCATAAAACCCGAGTTCAACCCGCCCTCTTTGGTCAAGAAAGGCGGCAGCACAAAGGCGTTGCTCGACCCATCCGTTAAGCGCATGATGCGCCGCTCAGACACGTTGCCCAGCTCGGTGATGGCAATGCCCAAGAAGTCCATCGCAATCGCAAGCGGCTCGCCGTGAAAGTTGCCCCCCGAAATGACCGAAACTTCTTCGCTCTGCTCATCGAAAAAGATCAACGGGTTATCGGTCACCGCGTTCAGCTCGATCTCGATCACCCAGCGCGCATAGGCAATCGCATCCCGGATAGCGCCGTGGATCTGGGGGATGCAGCGCAGGGTGTAGGCATCTTGCACGTTGGTCGGGTCAAACTCGCGCGTAAATTCGCTCCCCGCCAACAGGGCGCGCAAATAAGCCGCACAGTCCACCTGGCGCGGGTGCGGGCGCGCCGCATGGATGCGCGCATCAAAAGCCAGGGTCGTGCCGTGCAAAGCTTCTAAGCTCAAGCACCCCGCCACATCCGCCGCCTGGCTCAACTGCTCGGCCGCGTGCACCGCCAGCGTCCCCAGCGCGCACATCACCGAGGTGCCGTTGGTCAGCGCCAGGCCCTCTTTAGCCGCCAGGATCACCGGCGCCAGCCCGGCGCGCTGCAAAGCCTCTGCCCCTGAGAGCGTCTCGCCCTGGTAGTGGGCCTCGCCCTCGCCGATCATCACCAGGGCCATGTGCGCCAGGGGGGCCAGGTCGCCGCTCGCCCCCAGCGAGCCCTTCTCGGGGATGCAGGGATGCACGCCCCGGTTGAGCATCTCGATCAAGAGCTGCAGGGTCTCCACCCGGATGCCCGAATTGCCGTGCGCCAGGGTGTTGGCCCGGATGAGCATGATGGCGCGCGTCGTGGGGATGTCGAAGAGCGCCCCGGTGCCCACCGCGTGGCTGACGATGATGTTGCGCTGCAGGGTTTCCACCTGGTCTGCCGAGATGATGCGGTCTTTGAAGGCCCCAAAACCGGTCGTGATGCCGTACACGATCTCCCCCCGCGCCAGCAGGTCTTGCACCGCCTGGGCCGC
>CAZWFQ010000106.1:0-1475 GCA_964633225.1 uncultured Anaerolineaceae bacterium | reverse complement strand
TTACCGCGTGATTTTTCCAGCCAGGACCGTAAAGCCCGCATGGCCAAAGCCTCCCACGGCCTGCCGGTGCGCCCCGCTGCCGAGCGGGTCAACGATTTCAACGAGCCCATCTTGTGGGTCGATTACGACTGGGCCCGCCACGAAGCCTCGCGCTGCATCCACTGCCCCGACCCCGCCCCCTGCCAGCGCGCCTGCCCCGCCAAGAACGACATCTCCTACGCCATGTGGCTCATCGAGCACGGCCACTTTGTCGATGCCGCCGAAGTCTACCGCCAGACCAGCACCCTGCCCGAGGTCTGCGGGCGCGTCTGCCCCCAAGACCGCCTCTGCGAAGGCGCCTGCGTGCGCGGCAACAAGGGCGGCCAGACCATCCCCCTCGGCACGCTGGAGGCCTTTACCACCACCTACCAGCGCCGCACCCACGGCTACCACATCCCCACCGCCCCCAGCACCGGAGACCGCATCGCCATCATCGGCGCCGGCCCGGCCGGGCTGGGCTGCGCCGAGCAGTTGGCGCAGTTGGGCCACGCCGTCACCATCTTCGACGCCCGCCCCGCCCCCGGCGGCCTGCTCACCTACGGCATCCCCAACTTCAAGCTCGAAAAATCCCTCGTCAACGAGATCTGGAACAGCCTGGCCGGCGCCGGGGTAGATTTCGTTGGCAGCACCATCATCGGCATGCACCGCACCATCGACGAGCTGCTGCACGATGGCTTCCAGGCCGTCTTCATCGCCATCGGCGTCGGCGTCGATGTGACCATGGGCGTACCCGGCGAGGATCTGCCCGGCATCTACAAAGCCATCGACTTCCTGGTGCGCGCCAACACCTCCCCCAAGCTCCTGCCGCCCGAGCTGCGCCATCGCCCCGTCATCGGCAAGCGCATCGCCGTCATCGGCGGCGGCGACACCGCCCTCGACTGCCTGCGCACCGCCCTGCGCCTGGGCGCCGAAGACGTCTTCTGCCTCTACCGGCGCACCGAAACCGAAATGCCCGGGCGCGGCAAAGACCGCAAGATGGCCCTCGAAGAAGGCGTGCGCTTTCAATACCTCACCCAGCCGGTCGCCTTCCACCCCGGGCCGGATGGCAGCCTGGCCCACATCGAGTGCCTGCGCATGGAGCTGGGCGAGCCCGACGAAAAGGGCCGCCGCAAGCCCATCCCGCTCCCAGGCTCCAACTTCATCATCGATGCCGATACCGCCGTCCTGGCCCTCGGCTTCCACCCCGACCCCACCCTCACCACCGCCACCCCCGGCCTGCAGACCCGCGACTGGGGCCTGCTCTTTGCCAACCCCCAAACCGGCGCCACCACCCGCCTGGGCCTCTTCGGCGGCGGCGACATCGTCACCGGCCCCGACCTGGTCGTCACCGCCATGGCCGCCGGTCGCAAGGCGGCGCATATTATCCATGCTTATTTGGGGTGAGGGGTTCTGATCCCAGAAATCACCTTGTTCCATCCTCAAACCGGTGAGCTGGG
>CAZWFQ010000105.1:0-9392 GCA_964633225.1 uncultured Anaerolineaceae bacterium | reverse complement strand
TGGGTGCGGATGTACCAGTCGCCCAAGCTGGAGTTCGTGGTGATGCAGGACTGCCACTGGCAGAGCGAGACCACGTTCGGCGACCTCATCTTCCCGGCGTCGACCAACTTCGAGCACGCCGACATCTCCGAGTGGGCGCAGCCGGGTGGCTACGGCAACGGCAACGTCAACTGCAACCACCGCATCCTCATGTACCAGCAGAAGTGCATCGAGCCGCTGTGGGAATCCAAGCCCGACTACCAGATCTACTGCGAGCTGGCGGAGCGCTTGGGCATCTACGACGAATACACCGAGGGCAACTCGGAGGAAGACTGGATCAAGAAGATCTTCGAGTACACCGACCTGCCCAAGCACATCTCCTACGACGACTTCAAGAACAAGGGCTACTTCGTGGTGCCCTCGCTGCCCGACGACTACAAGCCCACGGTGTCGAACCGCTGGTACTACGAGGGCCGGCCGGTGGACACCCCTGACCGCTTCAACCCGCTGGCGGGCACCGACAAGGCCACAGAGATGGCCACCCCGTCCGGGAAGATCGAGTTCATCCGCACGAGGCTGCAGCAGTACTTCCCCGACGACGAAGAACGTCCGCCCATGCCGCGCTACATCCCGCTCTATGAGGGCCACGAGACCAAGGGCGTGGTGGAGAAGTACCCGCTCATCCTCATGACGCCGCACGCCAAGTACTCCTACCACACCCACCAGGACAACAAGATCCAGTGGCTCAACGACATCCGGCAGCACCGTGTGGTCAAAGACGGCTACGCGTACTGGCCGTTCCGCATCAATCCCGACGACGCCGAGGCGCGGGGCATCAAGGACGGCGACCTCGTCATGGTCTACAACGACCGCGCGAAGGTGCTGGGCGTGGCCCTGGTGACAGAGCGCTGCCGCCCGGGGATGGTGCACTCCTACCAGGCGGGCGCCAAGTACGACCCGCTGGAGCCGGGCGTGCCCGGGTCGATCGACCGGGGCGGGTGCGTGAACCTGCTCTCGCATTCCCGGATGACCAGCAAGAACGCTTATGGCGAAGCCAACATGTCGTTTCTCGTAGAAGTCTGCAAGTGGGAGGCCTAACAGTGGCTAGATATGGAATGGTGATCGACGTCAAGAAGTGCGTGGGGTGCTACAACTGCTTCCTCACCTGCCGGGACGAGTTCGCGGGCAACGACCACCCCGGTTATGTGGCAGCCCAGCCCATGAGCGGCATGGACTGGACCAGGCTGCTCGAGATCGAGCGGGGACAGTATCCCCACGTCAAGGTGGCGTACGTGCCGGTGCAGTGCAACCACTGTGACGCGGCCTCCTGCCTGAAGCTCGACCAGACCGGCGCCGTCTACCGGCGCCCGGACGGCATCGTCATGATCGACCCCGAGAAGGCTAAGGGCAACAAGGGGCTCGTCAACCTCTGTCCGTACCGCCAGATCCAGTGGAACGAAGAGGCGCAGGTGGCGCAGAAGTGCATCATGTGCGCGCATCTCCTGGACAAGGGCGAGCCCGAGCCGCGGTGCGTGGAGTCGTGCCCCAGTGGAGCACGCGTCTTCGGCGACCTGGACGACCCCGAGAGCGAGGTGTCGAAGCTGGTTGCTGCGGGTGCGACCGAGGTCATGCATCCCGAGTATGGCCTGAAGGAGAAGCTCACCTACAGGAACCTGCCCCAGAAGTTCGTGGCCGGCACCGTCGTCCTCGGTGACGTGGACGAGGTGGCGGTGGGCGCGGAGGTTACTCTGGCCGGCGGCGGCACGACCTGGACGGCCAAGACCAACGGGTTCGGAGACTTCGAGTTTGAGGGCCTGCCCGTGAACGAGAGCTTCACCGTCACGATCGCGGCACCGGGCTACAAGGCGGCTACCTGCGAGGCGAAGACCTCCAAGGACGTCTACCTGGGCGAGATCGCGCTCACGAAGTAGGGACGAGAGGGGTAGCGACGAGACAAGCAGCGACGACAACAGAGCGGTGACGACATGCCAGGGATAAGCTCTTACGGAGCCTACATACCGCTGTACCGGCTCGCCCGGGCCGAGATCGCGCGGGCCTGGGGCGCCGCGCCCCCGCCGGGCGAGCGGGCGGTGGCCAACTACGACGAAGACAGCCTGACCATGGCCGTGGCGGCCGCGCGCGACTGTCTCGCGAGCATCGACCGGACCTCTGTCGGCGCGCTGTACTTCGCCTCCACCACCGCTCCCTACAAAGAGAAGCAGAGCGCCGCTCTCATCGCGGCCGTGCTGGATCTGCCGCCGGATGCGACCACCATGGATTTCTCCGGGTCGTTGCGGTGCGGCACCAACGCGGTGAAGGCCGCGCTCGACTCCGTGGGCAGCGGCAGCGCGAAGAACGTCCTCGTAGTGGCCGCCGACATGCGCATGGGCTACCCAGCCGGACCGGCGGAGATGAACTTCGGTGATGGCGCCGCGGCGCTGCTCATCAGCGCCGAAGACACGCTGGCCGAGGTGGAGCACTTCGACAGCAGTTACTACGAGATCCAAGACACCTGGCGCTCCGACCAGGACACGTTCGTTCGCTCAACCGAGGAACGCTTCGCAATGGACGAGGGCTACCAGCGGGTCATGAAGGAGTCTGTCTCGGGCGTACTCAAGAAGTACGATCTGGCCGCGCCGGATATCGCCCAGGTGGCGTTCAACGCCCCCAACGCGCGGCAACTCAGGGCCGCCACCCAGAAGCTGGGCTTCGACGACAAGACCCAGGTGCGCGACCTGCTGCACGCCGCCGTGGGCGACACCGGCTGCGTCGGGAGCCTCATGAGCCTGGTGGCGGCGCTGGAACGCGCCGGCGCGGGGCAGACGCTCCTGCTGGCCTGCTACGGCAACGGCTGCGACGTCGCCATCCTCAAGACCACGGAGCGGATCGAGTCCGGCAAGGATCGCCGCGGCGTCCAGCGACATCTGGAATCGAAGACCGCCATGCGCAGCTACGAGCAGTACCTGCGCCTGCGCGAACTCCTGCCCCTGCAGCCGCCCGCCCGCCCGCCTTTGGAGCTACGCATGCCCTCGCCGGCCGCTCTCTGGCGCGAGGTGTCCTGGGAGATGCGTCTCACCGGCACCAAGTGCACGCGGTGCGGCCAGCCACAGTACCCACCCCAGCGCGTGTGCGTGAACTGCAAAGCCAAAGACGAGATGGAGCCGTACTCGTTTGTCGATGTGCCGGCCCAGGTGTTCTCGTTCTCGCACGACTACGTGATGCAGTCCATCGACCCGCCGGTGACCGTGACCTTCGTGGACTTCGAGGGCGGCGGCCGCATCATGTGCGACATGACCGACCGCGACCCGGCCGCCATCGAGGTGGGACTTCCCCTGGAGATGACCTTCCGCAAGCTCTACTCCGTGGGCGGCATCCACAACTACTGGTGGAAGTGCCAGCCGGTGCGGTGCGGGGGGCCGGTCGGGGGCGTCGAGGCGGCCGAAAGCGGGGCGGATCGTGGATAGCATCAAGGACAAAGTCGCCATTGTCGGCATGGGTTGCGTGAAGTTCGGCGAGAACTGGGACAAGAGCCTGGACGACATGATCATCGATGCCGCGTACGAGGCGTTCGAAGACGCGGGCATCGAGCCCAAAGACATCGAAGCTGCCTGGTGGGGGAATGTGTTCGCCGGCGAGTCGGCCTCGATGATGTCGGGCCCGCTCAAGCTGGCGTATCTCCCGGTCACCCGTGTGGAGAACCAGTGCGCCACCGGGTCGGAAGCCATCAGGGGGGCCGCCTATGCCGTGGCCGCCGGCGTGTACGACATCGTGCTCGCGGTGGGGGCGGAGAAGCTCAAGGACACCGGATACTCCGGCCTGCCCCAGACGCGCCCCGTGGCCACCTGGAGCTACCGGCTCACCACGCAGACCCCGGCCGCTGGCTTCGCCATGATGGCCACCGGCTACTTCGCCAAGTACGGGCTGTCCTACGACGAGGGCAAGAGGCTGCTGGCGCAGATCGCCGTCAAGAACCATCACAACGGATCGCTCAACCCTAAGGCTCATTTTCAACGTGAGATTACTATGGAGCAGGCCATCAACGCTCCCATGATCGCCTATCCGCTGGGCTTGTACGACTGCTGCGGCGTCAGCGACGGCGCCGCGGCTGCGATCATCACGCGGGCCGACCTGGCCAAGAGGTTCCGGCCTGACCCCATCTACCTTAAGGCGGCCACCATCTGCCAGGGTGGGCGCGAGGGCTGGCTCAGCCAGATCTACGACCTCGCCCACGTGGAAGAGACCTACCGCGGCGGCATCGCCGCGTACAAGGAAGCGGGCATCAAGGACCCGCGTAAGGAGATCAGCATCGCAGAGGTGCACGACTGCTTCTCCATCACCGAGCTCACCATCATGGAAGACCTGCAGTTCAGTCCCCGCGGCCGGGTGAAGGACGACATCGAGGCGGGCACCTTCACGCTCGACGGCGAACTGCCGGTCAACACCGACGGCGGCCTCAAGTGCTTCGGCCATCCCATCGGCGCGACGGGTCTGCGGATGCTCTACGAGGTCTACAAGCAACTGCAGGGCAAGGCCGACAGGCGCCAGGTGAAGAACCCGCGCCTCGGGCTGACCCACAACCAGGGCGGGGAGCCGGGCGCCGCGACGGTTAGCGTGCTGATAGCCGGGAACGAGCTGGGTTGAGCGACGCGGCGCGCGGCACGCCGCTGGTGATCGGCCCGGCGCGCGGCACGCCGGCGCGCCCAGGTAAGGAGGGCGCATGAGCGGCGCCGGTGGCGACGCCATCTTCGAAGGCTGGGACCAGCTCGACTGGCGGGAGCGCCGCGAACGGCGCTTCCAGCGCTGGTTAGATGCCCCCTCGGTCGCGTTCGTCGACGAGTCCGTGCGGCGGGCCTACCGGGACCGCGTCCGGCTGCTCATCGACGCCCTCTGTCTGCGGAAGCCGCCGCGGGTGCCGGTTGGCCTCACCGTGGGCTTCTATGCTGGGGTCTACGCGGGGCTCACGAAGAAGGAGGCCATGTCCGACTACGGGAAGACGGCCGACGCGCTTCGCAAGTACCACGAGGACTTCAAGCCTGACTTCCAGACCCGGCCGGTCGCGCCGGCCGGGGTATTCGAGCGGCTCGGCCTGACGCTGGTCGATTGGCCCGGCCACGGGCTCGCGGAGGAGACTCCCTGGCAGTACGTGGAAGCCGAGTACATGCGTCCGGACGAGTACGATGCTCTCATCGCCGACCCTGACGGGTTCTTCCGGCGCACCCTTCTCCCGCGCTTCGGAGCGGCCTTCGCGCCCCTCGCGGGGTTGGCGCCCTTTTCGGATATGACAGAGGCGGCGAGTCTGCCATTCAACATCCTGCCGTTCGCGGACCCGGCCGTGGTCGAGGGCGTGCAGAAGCTGGCCGAGGCTGCCCGCGATTCGCTCGCCTGGCTCCGAGCCACCGGAGCGGCGGCCGCCGATGTCGCGGCCCGTCTGGGCATCCCGCCCGAAGTGGGGGGCGCGGCCAAAGCTCCCTATGATGTGCTTGCCGACACCCTACGTGGCACCAAGGGCATCATGATCGACCGCTTTCGGCAGCCGGAGAAGATAGTGGAGGCGGCGGAGCGCTTCGTCCCCCTCATGATCGACCTTTGCGTGCGCCAGGCCGCGCGGGCAGAGTCTCCTCTCATAGCCTTCTGGCTGCACAAGGGCTCCGACGCCTTCATGTCCGACGCCGACTTCCGCACCTTCTACTGGCCGACGCTGCGGTCCGTGATGGAGGGCCTGGTGGAGCAGGGCATCGTTCCCGCTCTGTTTGCCGAAGGGAGCTACACCAAGCGACTCGACGTGATCGCCGACGACGGCCTGCCCGACGGCAGCGTGCTGTGGATGTTCGACCAGACCGACATGGCGGCCGCCAAGCGGGCGCTCGGAGGCCATGCCTGCATCGCCGGCAACGTGCCGACGGCGCTCCTGGCCCTCGGGACGGCCGCGGAGGTGGAGCAGTACGTCACCGGCCTGCTGGACGCCTGCGCCACGGACGGGGGCTTCTACCTGCGCAACGGGGCCGTGCTCGACGATGCCAAGGCGGAGAATCTCAGGGCGATGATCGAGACCGGGCGTAGCTGGCGGGGGTAGCCGCGCGCGGGCGCTCGGCGGTGACGTCGAGGCTCGGGGCTGGGACTGAGAATGGGGCCTTCACAGGGTGCCCGTTCAAAGAACGTCGCCATCCTCCAACCTAAGTCGGATGTGCGGATGGTTGCTATCCGAGATCATGCCCTGACCCCCGCAAGCCCGGGGAATGTTGACAATCGTCACGTGACACACTACAATAGTCATGATCAAGACGTTCGCTGACCAGCACACGCAGTCGCTCTACGAAACGGGAGAGTCGCGCCGTTTGCCCCCGGATATCGTCAGGCGGGCGACCGCTTGGGGCAGCACTCGATCTCGGTGAACGATCAATGGCGTATCTGCTTCTGCTTTGTCGATGGCGACGCCTATGACGTCGAGATCACGGACTATCACTGAGAGGCGGTGTGACATGAGTGTGCCCAACAGGATGAAGCGGTCGGTCCGCCCGACACACCCAGGCGAGATGCTGCGCGAGGACTTCATGCCCGACTACGGCCTCACGGTCGCCGGCCTGGCGCAAGCCCTGGGTGTCTCGCGGCAGACCATCAACGAGCTGCTGCGGGAGCGTCGGGCACTCAGCCCTGAGATGGCGCTACGCCTGGCGCGTCTGTTCGGCAACAGTCCCGACTTCTGGCTGAACGCGCAGCGTGCGGTAGACCTGTGGGTGGCTGAACAGGCCATCGGCGACGAGGTGGAGCGGATCAGGCCGCTGCGCGTCGCGTAGCCTGTCCGCGGGAGCCGTCTCTCGGCTGCGCTACTCCCCGAAGTACTCCGCCCAGCGCGCCAAGCGCTCTTCTGAGGGTAAGCCGTCGGGCCTCTGCCGCAAGGCACGCTATCTCTCGACGGCTTCTTCTTTCGTCGCGACGGGTGGTACCCTGCTCCTAGATCATCCCCGAGAGCAAGACTCTTGGGCCCCCCAGGCTCGCGGGCCTGGGGCTCAGCCTCCCAGATCGTCGCAGGCGAGATCGCGGCGATCGTCGCAAAGGCCTGTACGATCTGGTCACGCACCGCGACTCGGATGTCCTGCAAGAGGGCGATCTCGTCGAGTAGGCGTTCGTACTCGCCCACATCTAGCGCGACGGCGGCGCTGCGGCCATGCTGGGTCAGGATCATCGGTCGCTTGTTGGCGCGCAACTGCGCCAGAAGGGCAGACGTGGAGGGTGGTGTCAGAAGCGTGCCGACATGCACAAGTGCTCCGACGCCTTCACCTCCGGTCCCAAGGTCCGTGATCGCGGAGGAGACGGTGGCCGAACCCTTCGGGGTCGCCAAGCTCCAACCTATGGTGGATGGCGGCTGGCCTACTCCCCCGTACTCTTTCCCTGACATGCCGCGCTGATCAGGCACAACGCCGCTGCCGGTCAGGCTCCGATGGCGAGCAGTGGGGTGCTTGCTACGAGGTCACAGACCGCGGTCTCGCGCAATCTGATAACTAGAATGTTATAATTGCCAAGCCATTGGGAGCTCGTCTTCTACGTGACGAAGGCCGGTCGTTGTCCGGTGAAAGACTACATCGACGGTCTTTCGGGCCGGGAAGCAGCCCGGGTGTCCTGGGCTCTTGATCTGCTGGAGCAGATAGGGGTCGAGCTGGGAGCCCCGCACGTCCGCCATATGGGCGACAAGCTATGGGAGTTGCGCGTGGTGAACGCGTTCACCAAGAAGACATCCCGGACCGCTCGAGCGGAAGTCGACCTCGCCAAGAGACGGATGGCCGACTATCTCCGGAGGGCTGATCGATGAAATGGCGAGACTACGTTGCCGAACGGGAGGCGTGTGATCCGGATTTCAAGGCTGCCCGGTACGAGACTCGCCCCCAGTTCGAGTTCCGCCGCGCGCTTCTCGAAGCTCGTATCGATGCCGGGCTCACTCAACGCGAGATGGCCGAGAGGCTCGGAGTGAAGCAGCCGGCGCTTGCACGCTGGGAGGCGGGAGAGACCATGCCTACGCTTGACACCCTGTTCCGAGTCGCCCAGGCGTTACAGCTTGCCTTCAGCATCACGCCCGATGATCCGCTTGTCGTGACCCACCATTAGTCGGATCGCGACGCGATGCGCCGCGCAGGAAGTTGCTCGAAGGGTATAAAAGGTACATAATGTACCTTAACTGGAGTCTTGTGGGGGAAGGATTGAACGATGTCCACGGTCACGGCCAAAGAGCTGAAGGATCATCCCGCCGGCGTGCTCGGACGGGTGCAATACGGCAAGGAGAGAGTGGCGATCACCCGCTACGGCAAGGAAGTGGCCGCAGTGGTCCCGATCGAGGACGCGCGGCTACTTGAACGGCTCGAGGACCTCATCGATGCCGAAGACGCGCTCAGCGCCATCGAAGAGGCGGAGCGGGAGGGCACGACCGGCCTCGATGAGTTGCGCGCCAAGCTCGGACGGCAGGGGTAGGCCTTCGTGGCCTACGATGTCCGCATCGCACCTGCCGCTGAGCGCGCGATCACCAAGCTCGCCACCGGCGTCCAAGCGGCGGTTCTGGACGTGATCGCCGCGCTTGCTCTAGACCCACGGCCAGCGGGGTGCCGGAAGATCAGGGGGTTGCCGGCGCGCTACGAGGTCTACCGTGTAGAGGTAGGTGGTACGCATCGAGTCATTTACCAGATCAGGGATGAGTCGATGTGGATCCTCGTGGTGAAAGTGGCCGATCGCAAGGATGTGTACAAGCGGATCAGCGAACTGAGACGCTCGCTCGAATGAGTCCGTGATGATCGTGCTTCTCGAAGAGAACCGCCAGGCAATGGCCGAGCTTTGTGCGCGCTATGGCGTAGTACGGCTTGACGTCTTCGGCTCGGTACTGCGCGATGATTTCCGTCTGGGCGAGAGCGATATCGACCTACTGGCTGAGTTCGCTCCTCGTGATCCCTACGAGCTCGCCAAGGACTACTTCGACATGCTCGACGACCTGGAGCGACTGCTCGGCGTGAAGGTCGAGCTCGTAATGGTGGGCGCGGTTAAGAACCCGTACATCGCCGATGACATCGAGCAGACGAAGCAACTGCTCTACCGTGGGCCCGTGAGTTCCGGCTGAATGCAGCCCGCAGCCCTGGCCGCGGCTCCGGGTGGCGAGCTACTCCCCTCGCTGCTGCCCGGCCCGCGTCTCCGCCCACGGAGTGATTCTGGCAAGCGTGGCCGAGAGAGCCTCCTCGGCGACCTCGGTGTCGTAGGCGACCTGGGCACGAAGCCAGTAGCCCTTCGATAGACCGAAGAACCTGCAGAGCCGCAGATCGGTGTCGGCCGTGATGGCACGCTTGCCCGCGACGATGTCGCCGATCCTCTGGGCCGGCACACTGATCTCCTTGGCCAGGCGGTACTTGGTGATCCCCAGCGGCACCAGGAACTCGTCA
>CAZWFQ010000104.1:0-9502 GCA_964633225.1 uncultured Anaerolineaceae bacterium | reverse complement strand
GGGAATTCCCGCCCCTTGCCAATCTTGCCAGATGTACGACTACTGCCGGGGTGGCTGCCGCGCCAACGCCCAGGCCAACCACTCAGAAATGGATCCCCTGGCCTGTGCACCATTTGAAACAGCAGAGCCCCTCCCAACCGTTGAACACCTGTTGTATGCACAGGCTTGCCCGCGCGCCTGCTTCTCGCTGCGCCAAGAGCATTTCGGTTACCTGCTGATCAACCGCTCTCAAATCTTCAAGGTCACTGCCGCCGCCCTGCCCCTGTTAGAAATTCTCTGCAAAGGCGAGACGACCCTGGCTGACATTGAGCATCAATTCGGAAAAGCTGCCCTCAATTTCATCGGTCTGCTTTATGACCGCCGGCTGGTAGAAATCTAAGTCCCGTCACAACAAGGAAGTCCAACTTGGCCCTGGTTGAAGAATCGAATGCACTGAAAGACGCCCGCCGGGAATTGGAAGAACTCGAAATCCTGGCTGCTGCGTACTCATCCATACCAGATGAATTAGAAAGACGCTTAAAGACGCTGCGCGACAAGGTGCTGGAGCTCGAACTTTATCCACCAGACGTTCCTCCAACCAGTCGCGAGGGCACAGCCTCTGCCCCCCTTCAAGCGCCCCAACTGAATATCCACGCCTGGTATGCCCTCCTGATCGGCGTCAGCCATTACGATGACCAGGATTTCAGCCCTCTCCCGAACACCGTCAATGACGTCCTGGATTTGGGTGCCTTGCTTGGCCAGGCAGGATACACAGTACAAACCCTGCATTCCAACCAGACAAGCCACAAGCTGATCCCAACCCGCAGCAATATCCTGGGCGAGTTAAGCCGCTGGGCCCAAGCCACCGGACCCGGCGACCTGCTGCTGGTCCATTTTGCCGGGCATGGGCTGTACGAAAATGGCAAAGTTTATCTCCTGGCCTCCGACTCGCATCTCTCAGACCTCGAAGACACCGCCATTGACTTTGAGCGCCTTAAACAGATCATCCAGGACGCACCGGCCCAGGCTCGCGTGCTCATCTTAGACGCCTGTCATTCTGGCATTGGCCGTGCTGCCAATTACATGACCGCCGAATTTGAAAAGCGTGTCTTCTTAGGCGCCGAGGGCACTGCCATCCTGGCAGCCTGCCGCCAGCACGAGCGCGCTCACGAATATAAAGACAAACACGGCGCCAGCCGCAACGGCGCCTTCACACACTTCTTGCTAGAAGGCCTGAAAGGTGAAGCACGTTATCCCGGCAGCCGTTTTGTCACTTTTAACGGCCTGAACCTGTATGTAACCGATCGGGTCAAGGCATGGGCCCTGATGCAGCAGTACCAACAAACGCCCAACGCCATCACCCGCCTGGTTGGCGATATACCATTGGTCATTGTAGAAGACAAACCCCTAAGATAAACAGCCTGGTTTTAAGCAAGATCATTCTCGCAATTTTCTGGAGGTATCATGAATCACCCCGAGGTAACCGAACAAGCTTTAAGCATTTTACGTAGTGGAAGCGTATTCCAATGGTACGTCATCACCCTGCTGGCGCTGGTAATGTACGTTTATACCAACGAGATCTCAAAGAAGAATTGGAAAGGGGTTGCTGCCGGGCTGGCCTTATACGGCGTCCACTGGTTCTTTGAGATCTTAAATGCCCTGATCCAACACTTCAGCGGTCATGCCTTGTGGACCGTGCCCACCGGCACAGCTTTCTTACTGTTGGTTGGGGTTGGCATAGAACTGAGCCTGATGTTCTCCATTGCCGGGCTGGTACTCAGCAAGCTGCTGCCCGTCGACCCCCAGATGAAAATTATCGGCTTACCCAACCGCCTGGTCTTTGCCGTTGGCAACGCCGCATTCTTCGCCATTTTTGAGATCTTCCTGGCCCAAACACCTGCTTTTGTCTGGGTCTATTCATGGTGGGGGGCTCTGCCCGTCTTCCTGACGGTCTACATTCCCTTCTTCCTGGCCGCCTTCTACTGCTACGACTGGAAACCAAAAGTACAAAAAGTGTTCATCGGCTCAATCTTCGCCCTGGATGCCCTGATGCTGATCGTCTTTGCCGGCTTGCTGCATTGGATCTAACTCCATGAAGCTTGCATTTATTGATCCCCCCACTCGTATATCGTGGCCGCTGCGTTTTGCATTGTGGATAGCAGAAAAGATCGCCGGCCATGAACTGCTGCCGCCGCGCCTGCTGGCCTGGTATCCCAAGACAGCGATCAGTTCTGGCGTGCTCGAAGCATTGATTGCCCACGACGAGGGTCGTATCAACCAGCGCATGCTCAAGCTGGTGCGCATGACCGTCTCTTTTACCGTCAACTGCCCCTTCTGCATGGATATGAATTCCAACGGTTGGCAAGCATTGATGACGCCCGATGAATTGGCTGCACTTCAAGGCCGCAAGGTACTAGAAGATGTCAACAGCTTTAGTGAGCAAGAGCGTCTGGCAATTGAATATGCCCGCCTGGCCTCGCAAACACCGCTGGCATTTACACCCGCATTTGGTAAGCGGCTGCAAGCCATCTTCAGCGAGCGCGAGATCGTCATCCTGGCTAGCACTTCAGCCCAGGTTAATTACTGGGCACGCCTGATCCAGGCTTTGGGATGTCCCCCGGCCGGGATGACCTCGGACTTAAACTTATCTCTGGATTGATACTTTAATGCAATATCTCTTGGTTCGCCTGGTCAGCTTCAGCCAACACGCTCTTAGCATCGTCTTTAACTTCAGCCGTGGCGCCAGGCCGCGCATAGATAAACTTGACCAGGTCACGCGCCTGTCGTAAGAGATCTTTGACCTGCGCAATATACGTGAAATTGAATTTGCCGCCATCCACGGGCACGGGCAGGTCACGCGCCTCTTGGATCAAGGCACGCGCTCGTGCAATCCGATCGGCAGCCAGGACTGGTTTTGCCATAAGCATCCTCTCAAAAATGTGGGTTTATTTTTGTACTTCTTGCGCCATGCGGATGCGCTTACCAAGCGCCGGATGCGAGTACAGCAGCCATTCCACCCAGGGCTCTGGCTCCGCCTCGCCCAGGTTTTGATTAGCCAGTCGAGCCAGGGCTGATGCGTATGCGGCCCCCTTGCCGGTCGCTTGCAAGGCATATTGGTCCGCCAGGCGCTCACGCCAGCGCGAGAAGCCATTACTCAACGGCATCGTCAATAGACTATACGCACCGATCACCAACAAGAAAACTGGGAAGGCCGCAATATCCGCCGGTCCTGCGAACCCGAAGGCTGCTGCACCCCATTTCAAGCCCAACCCAGCCAGGAATAACCCAACCAGGGTCGAGAGGCTGTCCACGGCAATGATCAGCGGGATATCCCGGTTCACCTGGTGGCCCAGCTCATGCGCCAGCACCGTCTCGATCTCATCTGGCGAAAATTCGTTGATCAACGTATCACCCAGAATAATGCGCCGGGTGCTGCCTAGCCCAGTCAGCGCAGCGTTGGCAGCTTTGGTACGGCGGCTCATGTCGAACTTAAACACGCCCTGTACGCGCGTCCCGGCTTGCTCGGCCAAGCGCGTTAACCGCGCCGCCAGGTCAGCGTGTTCATCGCCCAGCGGGCTGAATTTATTAAAAAGCGGCAGCAACAGCACCGGCGCCAGGTTAGCCAGGATCACATTGAAGACTAGCAGGATAGCAGCGGCATACAACCACCACAACTCCGGTGCCGCCCGCAGCACAGCATAGATCACTTCTAACATCAATCCACCCAGGAGCCCGCCCAACACCAGGCCCTTGACCTCATCGCTTATCCAGCCTTTTACATCCTGGTTAGACTGCCCAAAACGGTGCGGCAGGGTATAGCCCGAATAAAAGGATAAGGGCAAATCAATCAGGTAGTAAATCCCGCCAAAAACCAGGGCATAGAGCAGCACCAGCAGCCACTCGTTCGTCGTCAGGTTAAGCAGCACATCCTTCAGCGCCGCTGACCAGCCAAAGACCAGCCATGCCAGCGCATACAAGCCGCCCAATGCCAGGTCCGCCACCATCAAGCGCCGGCTGAGGCGGGCATACTGCTTCGCCTGTTTTTGCCGCTCAGGGTCGATCTGCATAGAATCCATGCCATAATTATACATCGAACTATACAATCGGCAAACCAACAATACACCTTAAGAACATCGGTAATGCAAAGATGGGTGGCCTAGATGCCACCCATCTTTGCATTCCAGTAAAATTGCGCGATCACCGAGAGCCTATAGAATATCAAAAGTATAACATGCCGTCCACACAAAAGAGAAGCTTGAGGGTGATCATTTTTACTAAAAGTTGGAGCTGTCCCAAAAGTACTCTTGGGACAGCTCCATTCATGCTAAATCTTGTTCTTCCTAACGGATCTTAAGGTTCACGTGCAACGATCGGCAGGAAGATGTTGAATACCTCAGGGCCAGTCACGATGGCGGTGGTGTGCAGTTCAGCTTCAGCCGTCACTTCCGCATCAGACTCTGAGGTAACCGTGATGGTGGCCATATCATGAGCGCCGTCCGCAGCATTCGCCGGGATCGACACCAGAACCACCAGCTCCACGCTTTCACCGGCCGCCAGCTCTGTCGTGGTGAACGGCAGGCTGACTGTCCAGGTGTTGTCAGTGTAGCTGATCATAAAGGTGTCGGTGACATTGCCCAGGTTGGTGATAGTGAGGGTGTAAGGCACTACCGTTCCGGCCGTATCGGTGAAGGCGCTGGTCGCCGGAGCAATCTCGACGCCGTACACCACATTGACCGTGGTAGTTAGCACAGAGCTGTCGCTCACCGTGTCATCACCCTGGGAGGTCGCAGCGATGGTCGCCACGTCAAACTCGCCAGCCAGGGCTTCCGCGGGGATGGTCACATCCACCATCAAGTCCGCCGCCTCGCCAGCGCCCAGGGTCACACTAACCGCCTCGAATTGAACGTCCCAGGCATTGCCGGTTACGCTCAGATCGAAGGTATCCGTGATGTTGCCCAGGTTAGCCACGGTCAGGGTGTAAGCTACCACCTCGCCCGGATCGCCAGCCATGGCATCGGTTTCAGGGGTCAGCTCAACGCCGTACACCTCAGCCACCGAGCTGGTCAGCACAGAGCTATCGCTTTTGGTATCATCACCCACCGAAACCGCCTCGATCGTCACCACGTCCGCACCGCCGCCCACCGTATCGGTGGGGATCGTCACGTTGACGATCACATCCGTGCTCTCGCCGGCCGCCAGCTCAACCGAGGTATCTGACAGGGTCACATCCCACAAGTTGCCGGCATAGCTCAGATCGAAGGAGTCGGTGTAGTTACCAGTGTTCTCAACCGAGAGGGTGTAGGTCAGCACATCGCCCGGCATGCCCGTTTGTTCATCCGTCGCCGGGGTCAGCGTCACGCCGTAGACGAAGTCCACCACTTCCAAAGTGACCGGCACCTCGATCAACGGATCGACCGCCGAGTTGCTTTCCACGCACAGCGTGGCGGTGTACACACCCGCCAACAGGCTGGTAGCATCGAGGTACACATCCACCAGCGAGCTGGCGCCGCCTTCGGTGGTGCCAGAAATGGGATCAGTGCTCAGCCAGGGGATGTCACCCGGCAAATCACAGGCCGAGGGCTCCACATCTTCCACATAGGGCGCTAACGACATCGTATCATAGTACACAGCAGCAGCATTGTTGGCAAACAGATCCACGGCAGCAATGTTCAATATACCGCCGCCGCTATTACCTTCAGTCCAGCTATCTGTGAAGAGCAGATCGGCTCCATAGTAGAAATTCTGAGTGTCGTTAACCAGATCGATCACAACACGGATTTGCACCCACTCATCTCTGATCACCGGCAGCGTTTCACCACCAAGGCCGGTGTTGATCACCGTGTTGGTAGTCAGGTTGAAATCCACCTGGGTTGACCAGTTGTTAGTCGTTCCGGCATCATCATACTGGTTCAACAAGATGAAGTAGGTCTCTCCGGTTGCGCCGGTGGGGATATACTGCCAGGCGGTATATTCCCACACCCCACTGGTATAGCCACTGTACTCATGCACCAGGTCCGAAGCCCCCACAATCTCAACTGAGTTGGCCGTGGTATGGGCGTAGAGGCTAGAAACCAAAGCGCCGGCCGCCGGATCATTGGCCCAGCCCTTCCAGCCACCCTGACCATGCATCTGGCTGCCAACTGTATAGCTGTCGAAGTTGTCGGCCCAAACCTCGGTCAGGGAGATATCGTCATAGTACACCGGATCGGCGCCATTGGCATACAGATCCACTGCACCGATGTTCAGGATACCGCCGCCGCTATTACCTTCAGTCCAGCTACCGGTGAAGAGCAGGTCGCCGCCATAGTAAACGGTCTGGACATCATTGTTCAGGTCGATGTCCACCACGATCGGCACCCACTGGCCCCTGATAACTGGCAGTGTACCGCCGGCAGGCCCGGTATTGGTAACGGTATCCGCATCCAGGTCGAAAGCGATTTCCAATGACCAGTTGAGCGTAGTTTGGGCATCATCATATTGGTTCAACAAGATGAAGTAGGTCTCTCCAGTTGCACCGCTGGGGATGTACTGCCAGGCGGTGTAGCGCCAGGTTCCAGTGGTGTAACCGGTATACTCGTGCACCAGGTCTGAAGCATCTGCGATCGCAACCGAGTTATCCGCGCTGCGAGCCTGGGCATCAGAAACCAGGGCGCCGTAGGTCGGGTCATTACCCCAGCCCTTCCAGCCGCCCTGGCCATGGATCTGGCTGCCGGCTGCGTAGCCGTCGAAGTTCTCGGCCCAGTTGGCGAATGGGACCATGGGAGCAACGGGGGTACCATCATAGAGCTCCCAATCCAGCGGCATTTCACCGCTGTTGGAGATGGTCAGCTCCTGCACGGTTTCTACCGGCGGCTGAGTGCTCTCCAGGCTGGTCGGGTCAATGACGATCTGAGCCGCATCTGGCACGCTCAAGACGATCAGCACCGGCAGGCGCGCCGCCGAGACGGTGGGGGCTGAAGTGGGGGTAAGCACGATATCGCCGTAAACCACATCGCCCTGGCTGCCGCCCAGCACCGTCGCTTCGATGGTCAGGGTAATCGTCTCACCCGGATCCAGCGTGAAGCTGTTGGGGGTAACGGTAACATCGAACTCGGCCGGCGTGTTGGCTACCACTGTCCAGGCCTGTGTATCGGTCAATACGCTGGTGAAGCGCCGCTCCCACGAGCAAACGCCAACGCAGTCATTGTTAACCATGCTAGGCTGGTTGAGCGTGCTCGGATCGCCGCCCGTTGCCGGGTTGGCATCTTCATAGTTGTCTATGGTTTCGTCCATCACCAGGCCCATCATGCTGGCTACGCCCAGGTCAAGGCGCCCGGAACCGAAATCATACGGGTCAGCCGGGGTCGCCGCGCCTGTATCCAGCACGTTAGGGTCAGCGCCCATGGTCATAGCTGAGCGGATCTCAGGGATCGTCCAGTCGCCATGGATTCCAATCATCAAAGCCGCCGCGCCCGCGCTGTGCGGGGAAGACATGGAGGTGCCCTGGTATAGATCGTACTGGCCTGCACCACCTGCCACAGCCGCCAGGATCTCTACACCCGGGGCTGTATAGTCGGGCTTGAGCAGCTCGAAGGGTGTAGGACCACGCGAGCTGAAATCGGCCATGATATCTGCGTAAGCTGGATCCTCCACCGCACCAACCTTACTGTTGATCCGAACCTGCTCGCCTGTATTATTATCGATGTAATCCTGCAGCGCCAGGCCGTCATCCATGGTGATCATCACAGCCGGGATCACAAAGGGGATGCCTTCATCATGGCCCATCGTGATTGGTGGACCGCCAGCGTTATTGAAGATAACCGCTGCAACAGCGCCAGCTGCTTGTGCATTGTTAACTTTGATCGAGAAGGAGCATGTACCGCGCTGGATCAGAGCGATCATACCGGTCAGGCTGCCCGTAAAAGCGTTACACCCATTCAGGTTGCCCGCTTCATAGGCAATGTCATCCACGATATCGGTGCCAATGGTCACATCCGCGCCCGGAATAGCCGCCATACCCTGCAGTTCAGGCGGCACCGGGGTCGGGGCAGTCACATCCACCGTGTTGGCAAAGATGCGGCTGTGGGTCGAAGCTGCCACGGTCGCATTCCACGGACCGTTATGGGCCACCGTGCCCGCGCCAGGGCCAGCATTGCCAGCCGAAGCTGAGACAAAGATGCCCGCCGCGGTCGCGTCCAAGAAAGCCTGGTCCACCGAATCGTTCCAGGGGTTGCTGCCGCCCGAGATCGAGAAGTTGAACACATCCACGCCATTCGCGATGCCCTGGTTCACGGCCGCCACGCTGGCCGAGGAGGGGCAGCCAGGGTCGCAGACCTTATAGGCAATGATGTTGGCATGCGGGGCCACGCCCTGGATCGTGCGGGTGACGCCCTGGAATAAAACCTCGTGGCGGTTGCCGCCAGCGGTGCTGGCCGTGTGGCTACCATGTCCATCCGTATCCTCAGGGGTTGCGCCCACCGTGTAAAAATTGTAGGCGCCAATCAGCTTATCATTGCAGAAGGAGGGATTAGTCGCGCACCAGCCAAAGTAGTTGCCCGAGCCTTTAGGATTGGTATGGTCATAGCCATCCCCACCCACGTCTGCGAACGAAGCATGCGCATGGTTGATGCCCGAGTCGATCATACCGATGATCACGCCCTCGCCCTGTTCAAAATCGCCGGGGAGGAAATCAGTATTCCAGATATCATCCGCGCCGATCAGGTAGGGACCTACATCGGTATCCATCTCGTATTCCACGTCGATCTGGATGCTGCGCACGCCGGGCATACCGCCCACCAGCCGGGCCTCAGAAGCGCTCAGCTCGACCGCCATGCCGTTGTAAGCATACAAGTACTGGAACTTGACGTTCAGGCTGCGCCCCAGGAGCAGTTCCATGCCCGAGATCAGATCAGCCTGCTTGCCCGCCAGGTAATCCACGTATGCCGCAGTGGCCGGGGAGTCTACATCCAGCTTGCGCTCGCCGATTGCCTGCGGGCTCGTCGCCGCCAGGTCAACAATACCACCGGTGTAAGACGCTGCCGCCGAATCCCACAGGCGGATAATATACACACTTTGTCCTTCGGGTTGTTCGCTGGCCTGCGCCGTCCCCATCGGGGCTACCAGAGCAGCTAACATGGCCAGCAAGATCAAGACACGTACAAAGCGATTCATGTTTTCTCCTTATTTACTGATGAAATTTAACTAACGATTGAAGCACTTGCTTCGAGCTTAGGCAATTCTTTTGATTGTCGAAAACCTCCTTTCGAACCATACAAATAATAAACCGGCACCCCTCAATTCGGTATCCTATCCGGTTATTTTACCTTATAATTGTACCTTACTTATATGTTGGCTCATTGGGAGTGGCTAAATCTTGGGCTATAATAGAGACATGATTGAATGTCCGAAATGCCATCGAACAGAACGACAACACCGGGCTGGAAAAACGGGTGGCGGCAGTCAACGCTATCGCTGCATGTTCTGCCAGTACAAATACACACCCGAACCGAAACCGTGGGCCTATCCGGAAGAAGTGCGCCAGAAA
>CAZWFQ010000103.1:0-9645 GCA_964633225.1 uncultured Anaerolineaceae bacterium | reverse complement strand
TACCACCTTCTATATTCATAAGGCACTATTGGAGCCCATCGTTCAAGGAACTAAGAAACAGAACATTAGAAGCGCTGCAAAAGATGGATACTGCAAGCGGATAAGTTCTATGGCAAATATGCGAAGTACCTGACGAAGCTACGCTCAAACGTGCTTTTGACCAAGGTAGAGATGATGGCAGCTCAGTCGATATTTTCAACATGCAACTTGCATAGTTCAACATACTGATACGATCGATCGTAGCAGTAAAAGCATTAGTAGCATGTAAGGTTGTAGCCGTCTAAAGTGTTAACCCGACTCTCCACTTATTGCTATAATTATAATTTTTCGATAGATTAGAGGTAGACCTTAGATGGTATCAATGGCACAGTATCCAAGCGTGCGAACGTGTTTACGAGCTATTCAGGCTTTAGACTTGCGCCCATTTGTACTGTACAGATGGTATCACTTTAATGTACCCAAAGCTATCATCGCTCTGTGTGATACGATCGATCGTATCACGTAATACTTGCTATATAAAGTGAGCTTGCGGTCTGGGCTATCACCTTAACGCTCGAAAATCCCTTAGCCGAAAATCCGTCGAATATTTGAGCAGGTCAACCGGATATAGGCTTAAGGTTGGATTCGACCATGCTTAGGTCTGCATCCTGCTGCTATCAATAAAATATCATTGATAATTTACTGTAGGTAGCCATTTTTGTACTTCAGCTTATTTGAGCAATGTGTAGTGTTTCTATGACACACTTTTATTAGACAACTGCGTTGAGCTCTCAAACATTTGATTCTTTCATAAAGTATTCCAATTTTGAAACGTGGTCAATTAAAAAACATCTAATAACATGCGAAGTAGACTTGACAAAGCAAATAATTAGATTTTGCAATAAGTGATAAATAAACAGAGAGCTCATGTTAGGAAAAGAGGGCCTCGGTAGCTCGTAACTACCTTCATCGCCACTCTAATCTAAATTCAGGCGAATAACAATATGACTAAATTGCATTTAAGCCTTGCTAAATTAAGCGGGCATTCAAAAGCGGCTCATTGGAAAGATATGGCAAAACAAGCGACACATGGAGGCACTCTTAAAATCATAAAGGAGGGATAAAAAAAAATTGTCTTTGCTTCCAAGTGTTCCTAAAACATTCTTGCCTTTGCTACTGTTCATCGGCTTCTTCGTGATATTGATCGGCATGGGTTTCTATACGACGACAAGTAACCCAAATATGATAACCAATGGCTTCGCAATAATGACTGTTGCAGTTCTATTATTCATACTGATGAATAGACGTAAGATGAGAGGATAAAGTAGGGACTTAAGCGTCCTTATTTTAACACCAACTCTTTTTTTCCAAAATTAGTTCTCTGCACCTCAAGCAACTATGAAAGATTTAACGCTTAATTCACCAATATGAAAGCCTGCTACATAATTTTTCAAAATTTTTGAACATAATTTGAGCCTCCTTGCTTCTCCTGCTTTTGCCTCTGCTATGATTCTACTGTGCACATCGTTGTAGAGGCATAAAGGACTTTGAAAGGTGGAAGAACCCGTGTGCTGCTCTTTATGGCGTACCGTCTGACAGCAAGCGGGGGATTTGAGGCTTGAGCTTATTTTAAAGCTAATTTACAAAAAAGCGCTTAAAACCCAAACGCTTTAAGCATGAAGCGCTAACTCGCATGTAAACTAAGGGATGAAGATAAAATGGGCTGTGAAGCGTGTAAATATGAAAAGTCAATAAAGCGAATTAAGCGAAGATTTTTGATGCTTGGCCTATTCAGCATACTAATGGGTATTGGATTATTACTACTGATGCCTCAATTTGGAGGGGCAGGAATACTTCCACTAATTGGTGGATTAATGCTCATTGGCATTGGAGCTTATTTTGTGCGCACGTAGAAACCAACAAGCGAGAAAGTTAAGCCTAAGATAAAGCTGATTTATGTAGTAACCTACAAAAAAAAGTGAAAATGATAACTCGCTTCACAAAAAACTGTGCCTAATGTTTAGTCAACTTTCGCAGTTCTTCAATAAGACTATCAAGCCCTCTGTGCCAGTCTGCTTTGTCAGTCATGTGGTTGTACTGAACCTTATTGCCCCAGAACTTCTTTTCTAAAGGTTTCTTGATTACGTCTTCGCCTCTAATCCAGTAGCAACAGTCTTTGACTTCACCGAACTCTCTTTTCATCCAGTACACAAAAAACGTTGGGTCTTCAAGTTTTTTCACTTTATAGCCTTTGTAGTCTCGTACTGGCATGCAACCGCATCCAAGGAACGTGTAGTTGCTTCCTGTAGTATCAATTTGTGCAATTCTTCTGCTACCGAGTAGAACTTCAAAATCCAGATCAGGGCTTGAAGGGATTAAGCCTTCAACATACCCCGTTGTGGCCTCAGTTCCAATACTGTTTAGCTTAAACTCTGAAAGTTTGTTGAACTCACGTTGGATAATTCTTGCACATTCCGCTCCATCATTTACTTGACCTGCTTCTCTTGGATGAACGCGCTTTTGAATACGGTTTAAGTGCTTTACCGGCTGTTTTTCAGACGCTTTTTTTCTTTTTCGCTTTCTTTCCATTGTTATCACCTCGTTTTGAGTTGTCTAATTGCTCCTCAAAACAGGCAAAAACCGATAGCTTTAAAATCATAAAGTGCGTAGGGTAGTCTACACAACTTTTGATTTTAATGTTAAGAGGGTTCTCGCGCGCTTTTTTAGAGTAATAGCCTTTAAATAGAAAATAAAACGTGCTAAAAAACTTTTCTTTGTAAATTGTCACATTTTTCAGAAAATAGGCTCAAATCATTTATTAATATCATATTCGGTCATTTTTCAGCCTTTAATCGTTGTAACAGCTCAGAAACAGGCTCATCATTAGGGTCTTGAGGAACCAACTCACCCCTGAAAGCTTTCTCAATTAATGATTGGTTAATCATCTGAGCTTTGCTTCTGACGTTTCCCATATTCTCTTCAATTGTTTTTGATGATTCAAATAGCGTTTTAACTTTTTTTGTTAGCTGCCGCTGCTCTTCCAAAGGTGCTAAGGGAATTGATAATCTCTTCATTCTATTAATGATAAAAACCGAGATAGCTGTAGCTCTCGTGAAGGAAGCTATTTGCTGCTGGCAAAGGTTAGATTTTAAAAAGTAATAAAAATACTCTGAATCTATAACTTCTTTGATTGGCTTGAATAGCCCTACACTTCGTTGAAAGCAGAATTTTTCTTGTTTTTTTAACAAAGTCAGCCTGCCAATGGTTGCCCCAACGCTAACAATTAATATATCTCCAACTTCTGGTTTAGCTCTCTTCCAGCACCTTTCAGCAATATCTTCATCAACGAATTCTGTATCGCTAAAATCTAAGTAACCATCGCGAATGTTTTTTGCGCTAAGCAGTGGAATACCAGTTGATGCTGTAATGGGCTTGTTATGTTCGCCATCTGTGATTTTCCAGCAAACTTGCTCTGCATCTACCCAAGTCCAATTATTGGGAATATTAAACAGCCCTAAAGGTTCCCTCTTTTCCTCATTAAGTCCTTTTAAAATATTTTTTTGTTTCCTGGCAGCTATTACATTCGCAATATTCAAAAAAGCCGAGTTATCATCAGGATTGTTTGGTGTAAGTTGCCCTTTGAATGCTTTTTCCAGAATCGATTGACGGAATCTTCTAAGTAATTGGGGAATCTTGTCAATTGCTTCTAAGTTAATCTTATTTTGGGCATACAGATTTTTTAATTGTGCGACGATGCGATTTTGTTCATTCAAAGGTGGAATCGGAAACAAAATTTGTTTAAGTACACTAACGGGTGATACATTAGTTATAGCAGTACCTCGAGTGCTTCCATTAATCTCTTTTTGAATCTCTTGAGAACCAAAAATCAAGGCAAAATACTCTGAATTGACAATCGATTTGTTTAAAGTTATCTTTAGTAGCGCTTGGTTGATAATTCCTTGCTCTATGTTTTCTGGTGCAACAGCTGCTTTTCCAATAGTACCCGAACAGCTCACTATAATATCGTTTGCCTTGAGCTCAAAATCTCTCAACTCCAAAAACTTTTGTTCGTTAATGTAGTAATGACCTAAAGCAAAGTTGTCATAGATTGCATTTTTTTGCTCATAAACCTTGTAACCGTGAGGAACAAAGTATTCCTTTTTAACAGCACTGCCGAAAGGTCCTCGCTTTATCGAATTCTTGGTCTTGGCAGCAACATCCTTTAACGTAAGAAGCGCCCAACCATCGGGCAGATTAACGTCAGATGGATTGCTTGCTAAAAAGACCATTAAGTATTCACTTTGCCATTTGCAAGTTTCATAGATAACTCATTCAAGGCTTCTAAAGCAACTTCAAGTTTTGTTTGAAGTTCGCTGATTATATCTTCTGGTTCTGGCAGGTAATCGTTATTCTCTGAACTCTCATCTTTTAGCCAAAAAATATCTAAGCTGTAATCTCTGTTTTCTATATCTGTTTTTGTAAATCGCCTGAAACGCTCTGACTCAACTCTTGGTTTCGAATGATAAACATCCTCAAACGATTTAAAATAATCATCATTCAATGGATGACCTTTAGTAATCTTCTCAACATTTGTCCTCAAATCATAAATCCAAACTTCTTGGGTTGGCAAACCTTTTCTAAAAAACAAGATATTCGCTTTTACACCTGGCGAGTAAGGAGTGAATGTTCCAATAGGCAACCGTAAAATCGTGTGTAAGTTACAATCACTTATCAGTAGCTTGCGGACCTCACGCCCAGCATGCTCTTCAAATAAGACGTTATCAGGTAAGACAATCGCGGCTTTTCCACCAGGCTTGAGGACAGCCATCAAGTGCTGTAAAAAATTAAGTTGTTTGTTTGCAGTCTTAACTGTAAAATCGTCGCGCGATGGCGCTTCACCAGCACCTTTTGTGCCGAAAGGCGGATTGGTCATAATACAATCATATTTTTTTGCCATATGTGGACCATCCGAAAGGGCGTCACCGTAGAATATTCCATCTTCAATCTCGTGCAAATACAAGTTCATTAATGCAAGGCGTCTGGTTTCTAAAACGATCTCGACAACAGAAAAGGTCTGCGTTTTCAGTCTTGCTCTGTCTTCTCGGCTCAGTTCTGCGCCTTCGTTTGTTTGTTTCATTATCCACTCGTAAGCGCCAATCAAGAAACCTGATGTGCCACATGCTGGGTCGTGAATCAGATAGTTAGAAGTCTCACGAAAATCAGGTTTAACGCATCTGACAACAGAGCGTATTGCTTCTCTTGGAGTAAAATACTGCCCAGCACCTTTCTGTTCAGCTGCATATTTTTGAAGCAACCCTTCATAAGCATTAGCCTTTAGATCAACATCCAAAGCTGACCATTCAATGCCATCAATCATAATTATTAGTTTCTTGAGGTTAACTGGTTCCCTAAACTTGTTGAGCGAACCTGCAAAAATATCCCCTAAAATTCCACCTTGTTTAGCCATCTCCTTAAGGATCTTTACATACCCATCAAGTAATTCGGTTCCAGATTTTAAATTCAAATCACTCCAAGTGCAACCTTCAGGAACGATAACCTTTTTTTCATCAGCCATCTTTAGAAACAGAAGATAAGTAAGCTGTTCAATATAATCACCATAATTAATTCCATCGTGCCTTAGGGTGTGACAGAAACCCCAAAGCTTTCCTACTACGTCACTCATGAAGTCATCCCTACGTTAATCTCTTCCAACACTTGTTGCAGCTTACAGTTAAACACTTTATTTGCCTTGTTCCATCCACCATATCGACTGAATGGAATAAGCCGAAAATCCTCTTCCTCTATAACTAAATTTTCCACTAAGTGATCACGAATGAGATTCAACCATTTTTCTTGTTCAGAGTTAAAAGTCTTACCTGCTCGGATTTTAAATAATGCTCGGTCAACACGCTCTTGAGCATCAAGTAATGGTTCGTTCAAGGCAGCATGACGTACCAAAGATATTACGTCAGCAAGTTCGCGATGATAAGCACGTCTCAAGTTTTGCTCGGTAAAACGTTCAGGCGCATTTTTTAATTTAGCTCTTAGTTCGGTAAGTTGATTTGTCTTAAATTCAACTGGTTTTTTCAGGAGAATGTTGATTGCAGCAATGCTATCCGCGTTATCTTTTACAAATCGCTCAAAGGCAATTAAGTAATCTTCAGGCCTTAAATCACGTCCATCCACAGTTCTAAATAATAACTCTGAATCAACTTGATCCTCTGCGCCTTCAGCAACGATAAAAAGCCTTTCAGCCTTGGGGTAATTTTCGCAAAAAGACAAAAACTTTTGGCTTCTCAATAAGGTAATTGTTTCAGACCAATTATGTTCTAAGCGTTCAGGTATTGACGCTGCAAAGTCCCTGATGCTAACGTTTGGAACTAATATAGAAAACTGGTCGCGCCCTTCAGCAGAAACATTTTTGTCAATTCGTTGAATTCTTTTTACAAGAACATTAGTGTTATACTCGCGGTCTTTGTTTCCATAGATTGAATCGATAACCTCACGGATTGACCGCGTAGATCTTTCAGGTGGTTCAACTAAGAAGTCGCTTGCGTTCCTAAAGTATTCAAATAACGTACCGTCAAAGCAATCAAAAACTGAAAAATGCGTTTTGTTTATCTCATCACATTTACGGGTGCCACGCCCAATCATTTGTTCAAACAATATTCTTGATTTAACTGGTCTTAGGAAGATCAAGTTCTGAATACGGGGAATATCCACACCTGTGGTTAACATATCAACTGTAACAACGATTGCTGGTTCGGGCCGGTTGCGAAACTTCCTAATTAGTTGTATAGGCCTGTCAACTGTGGGGCTACCCGTTATTTTTGCTACAAAAGCGTCACCGCGACCAAATTCATCCCGTAAAATGTTTACAAGCTGATCTGAGTGAGATACGTGGGGAAGGTCATTTACTGCAAAAATAAGAGTTTTCGGAAAATAACCAGTTTGTTTCTCTTGCTCAAGGGCGTATTGCTTGAACTCACGAATAATTTTGAGATTACGATCAGGAGCAGTTACCTTTTCCTCTAAAGCCGAGGTGTCGAACTCTCGTGCATCCTCTAAAACCTCAAACGTCATTCTCCCAGTGGTTCTATCCTTTAAACCGACTTCTTCACCTGGCCTAAGGAATATACCGTTCATTGTAATATCAGAATGAACTCTCACAATATCATAATCTACCAAAAAGCCTTCTCGAACGGCACGCTCGTAATCATAGCGATAAACAATATCATTAAAGTAAGCTCTTGTATGAGCTGCAGGAGTAGCAGTTAGACCAATCTTGACGGCATCAAAGTGATCTAAAACCTCACGCCATTTGCTTTCTTCTGCTGAGGTATAGCCACGGTGGCATTCATCTGCTATTACACAATCAAAGGCGTTTATTGGTATGTTTAGTTTATTAGCATCTTCCTCTTCATCGGAGTCACCACGTTCTGAACCAAACATTCCTTCTTTGCCAAAGAGGTTAATGCGCATGCGCTGAATCGTGCAAACATACACAAAGACGTGTTTAGATTGCGGATTCACCAAATAGTCGGTAGGCAGAACATTAGGATCAAACTTGCCATTTTCATCTAAATCTTCTCGCCTAAACTTTTGGCTGTAAACTTCATATATTTTATCAAATTTATGCCCCGGTTCTGGTTCAAACGCTGAAAAGGCACTGACTGCCTGAACTGCCAAAGCTCTTCGATCAACCAAAAATAAAATGCGTTTTGCAAACCCCGACTTTAGCAACCTGTAAACTAATGACACAGCAACGACGGTCTTCCCAGTTCCCGTTGCCATTGCAAGCAACATTCTTCTACGTTGCTCAATTAGTGCTTTTTCTACGGCATCGATTGCTTCTCGTTGATATTTTCGCAAGTAATTATTGCTGTTTGGATTTTGCTTAAACCACTCTTCAGAGTTAGACCCTCCGTTTACCAGCAAGTCTTTCAAGGCAGAAGGCGTGTGAAAACCTGCAACTTCTCTTGACCGACTACGCATATCCCGCAAGTCTTGAAACCAAAAAACTTCACCATTAGTTGAGTAAATGAATGGGGTGTGGTAACCGTTATAGTTGAATGGGCTACCTGTAAATCCACGGGAATAACGTTGGGCTTGAATCAGAACATTTTGAGGCCCAAGACCCAAACGTTTTGACTCTACAATAGCCATTGGAACACCTTGGTCAAACAAAATGTAGTCTGCAGGGCCATTGCCCGTTGGGTACTCTGTTACTACCCCATGATCGTATATGGCATTCTTGGAGTATTCTACAATAGGCGACCAACCCGCGTGAATTAGCGCTTTGTCTATCAGTTGTTTGCGGGTTTGTGCTTCGCTTGCCATCCAAGTATAGCCTCAAGCATGTTATTGCAGTGTTGACTGCATAAGAATTTTGCTAATTTGAGATCTAAGCCTTTAAAGCTTTTTAGATCAAACGGTCGATGTTTTTTCGATAATTATTTTTTCACTCTCAATTCTTATTCTAAGCTGGGAGGGAATTTGAAACGGAAACGTTGAGTCAACCATTAAGTCGGATGGAATGTATAATATACCCGTGCGACTCTTAGGGCCATACGTTAACTTGCCTATTGCTTCTCGCATGTTTGCTTTTTGCTCCTTATGTGCTTTCACGCATACGCCCAATTGCATCTTGCCCTTGCCTTAATGCTTTTACTGATACGATCGATCGTATCCGCGTAAGTGTGTGCAAAGCGCTGTTATGCTTAAGGTTAAGGCAGTTATAAAGTTATTCATATTATAATTCATATTATAATTTATACGGTAACATTTAAGTTCAAGCCAACCTTAAGGCATTTAGGTGAAAGCATGTTTAGCAAAGCAGAATTAGAATTTTTAAAAGCCCCAGAAAAATTCAATGCAGATTACGCTCGTGTGTTGCGTTGTCGCATAAGGGCTAAAACCACTCAAATCAATAGCTTAACATTGCTCCAGAGTTCTGGCTTAAGCGGCAGTCAAAATTGTAATGCCGTTACAGAATTCCGTAACGGTCAACACAATCAAGTAAGCGCATTCCAAGCTCCGATTGTGGAAAGGAGGTGGGCCGAGCCGGACTTGAACCGGCGACCTTTGGCTCGTAAAGCCAACGTCCTAACCAGGCTAGACGACCGGCCCACATGATGCTGGATTAAGAAATTGCATTGGTTAATATTAGAATTATGTTTCTCGGGAGCGTTTATTATTTGAATTTGCCATGGAAGATGGAGTTGAATAGGTAAATTATGATTGGCAAGTTGATGATGACTCGGAGTGCGTTTAGCCAGATTTGGTAGTAGATCAATATGCCTACGCTTGTGCTAAGAGTGTAAATTAGGACGAATATTGCGAAGGCTAATCCCCACTTCTTAGCTGAGAGCAGAGCTGGAATGGATATTGCCCAGAACGCGATTTCTATCCAGTTATTTAGATCCTGTACATCGCCGCTCGCTATCAAAGTAGCCATTAAAAGGATGTTAACAATCATCCAGACGGCTATAGCGTAGAGAATTGGGGATCGTCTGGTTTTTTCTTCTGTCACAGATTTATCCTCAAGCGATTAACAGGGGCTAGCGTATAATTGATTTTGGGTTATTGGGATAATTTTAAAATGGAAACATTATGTATTGCTATTGCCGGAAGCCTTGACTTGGAGACAAAAAGTTTCAAAGCATT
>CAZWFQ010000102.1:6673-9911 GCA_964633225.1 uncultured Anaerolineaceae bacterium | reverse complement strand
AGATCGGCATCGTCCTTCAGCTATTGAGGGATATTGCCTTGAACCGCCCGATCGTGCACATTTCAGCCGGGCAGCGCGAAGCAATTGCGATTGTCCTGGTGACCCTGGCGGCGGGGGTTGGGTTCTTCTTATTCAGCGTGTGGTTTACGGGTCAATTTGTTCTGCCGGTACGCACAGCCGACCAGCGCTGGAAGTTGTTCACGCGCTTGCTGCGCTTTGTTTTTGGGATTCATGGCCCGGCAATCTTTGTTAAAGAAGGTGTTAAGATTGCGAAGGCTGAAGAGCTGGAACGCACCTTGCCGGGTGTGGCGATGGTGGATCTGACCAGTGCGGTGGCGTTGGAGAAATCATGGGTGCCGCTTTCGATTGGCGGCGCTCCCAGGAGGGGGATTTTGAGGGCAGCCAGACAGGGGGCAGAAGATGCCTTGAATTTGCATCAATCGGGCCGCAGCCAGCCGATGGTGCGGGTGTTGGGGCCGGGGGTGGTGTTCACCGAAATGGGCGAGAAAGTGCGCGGCTCTGCCAGCCTGCGGCGGCATTTCCGGGTCTCGGGCTCGGTGACGGCCTCGACGCGCGATGGCTTCCAGATCCAATCACCCGTCTTTACGCTGTTCACGCTGGGGGATGCCCCCGATAACCATAAGGTTGGTTATTACGGCGGCACTGGCCCCGAGCATTTGAAGGTCACCAAGCTGGGCGACAAGGAAAAAGTCATCGGGGATAGTGATTTCCAAGAGGAGTTTGACGAGCAGGACCAGGCCGAGATCCACCAATTTGCCAGCCGCTACAGCTCGCAGCCTTTTGAGCCGGTTTGGAGCCCGCCGGAGCCGAAATTGTTATCGAAACCCCCGTATGTCTTTGATGAGGAACGGGTTTTTGGGGCGATCTATTCTCGGGCACGCACGGCCCAAGAAGACCAGGTTGAGGTGTGGAGCGAGCTGCCTTTGAAGGTGGCTATCGAAATCTTCCGCGATATGCTGTCGCTGAGGACTTATGCCGAATTGTACGAGCCAGAGAGCGACAATTTCCCATTCTTTAATGAGTTTAGGCCGACATTTGCCCGGCGGATGCGCAACCAGGGTGTATTGACCTTCCAGCTTGTGCGCCGCAAGGATGGCCGGCCGTTTGAGAAAGGGATGACCTGGAAACCGAACGAGATCGAAACCTCTCCTATCCAGAAGCTGCGCGGCTCTAAGGTGCTGCGTGACCGGGGGATCAAGGTATTGGTGGCGGGTTTCCCTGAGCTGACCCCCCTGCACAAGGGGGTGCGGGAGACCCTGGTGAACCACTGGAGCGCTGCCTGGCAGCGGGATGCGTTGAAGAAAGAGAGCGAGTACGTACAGATGGCAGGGCAAGAGCGGGCTCAGATTGTGGCCAGTGCCCAGGGCGAAATCATCGACAGCCTGATGGAGGCTTACCGGGCTTCTGGCTCGACGCGAGATGCGGTGGTGTGGCAAATTTTCCAGGTGCTGGATTCGATGGCTTCAGACCCTGAGACGCGCCCGCTGCTGCCAGCTGAGACTTTGGACTTCTTGTGGGATTTGCGGCAGTATCTGCTGCCAGAGTGATGGGAAGTGGTGGTGTAGCATGCTGATCTGGCGTTGGGTGCAAAAACAATTCTGGCGTTTTGGGAACTTCATCGAGGGTTTCTTGGTGGGGGATAATGCCTGGGGTATGCTGCGCCTGATGGTGCTGGGGTTTGTCAGCCTGGCCTTTATGGTGGTGTGCGGGCTGCTGTTTGAACGCGATCACCTGGTGGGGATGCTGCGCTACCTGGTGATTCCGGCTGGGGCGTTTGTGGCAGCGCTATTGTGGGGGACATGTTACTTGCAAGATATCAATGAAATGAAGCGCTTCTCACGTGCGCTGCAATATATGGTTGCCTCGATGTTTGGCTTGTCGTACCCATACCTGACGATTGACCGGGGCAAAAAGCAGGTGCAGGTGGGCGATGAGAACTTGCTGGATATCATTGGCGGGCCGGGTTGGGTGAATATCCGTCCGGGGAACGTGGTTTTGTTCGAGCAGTTGAACAACCCTTCCAGCGTTCGGGCTGAGGGTATGCACTTCATCTCGCGATTCGAGACAATCAAAGAGATTGCCAACCTGGAAGACCAGCACGGCTATATTGACCAGATCAAGGCGGTGACCAAAGACGGCGTGGTGGTGTGGGCGCGGGATATCCATTACCGCTACCGGCTGTGGTCGAACCGCAAGCTGGGCGGCGAGAATATCCGCTCAACGCATGTGCCATACCCCTATTCGGTGCAGGCCGTGCGCAATATGACCTACTCGCGGGCGGTGCGCAGCGATGGTTTGACAGCCTGGTCTGCGGCAGTGCGCATCATCTTCGAAGGCGAGATCCAGAATTATATCCGCAGGCACACGATTGATCAGGTGACTGCACCACGCACCCTTGATGCTGACCCGCGGGAGGATATTCACCGTATCTACCGTTCGGCCTCAGTGCGGGCGTCGTTTAAAAATGCTGGCACGCAGCTCCTGTGGTATGGCATCGGTAACCTGGAAGTGGACAACGAGAAGGTGAATGAACAACGTGTGGACACCTGGGCGGCGGATTGGAATGGCAAGGCAAGCGTGGTGCGGGCTTCTGGCGAGGCAGCCCTGGAAGTGGCGAGGGAAAAGGCGCGCGCCCAGGCCCAGGCTGAGATCTTGAAGGGGATTGCGAAGTCTTTGGGTGATATTACCACCGCGGGCGCAGATCAAGACCGGAATATCAAGGAAGTCTTTCTGTTCCGGTTGGCGCAAGTGTTGGAAACGATCAAGGATAACCGGCGAGGCTTGCCCAACGGTGAACAATGATCGATTTTGCGCAGGCCCTGGGGTGGTTGAATAAATTCGATCGCTCGCATTTGAGACCCGGAACAGAGATCCGCTTATCTCAGGTGAGCGATGAAACAACCCCGCTGGATGTGCGCGACCAGACCGCGGCTGAGATTGTGGGGGATGCAGAGGGGATCATTGATGACTGCGAACGGGCTGAAATCTACGTCCAAATGGGGGCTTACTGGTTTCAACGCGCAGATCTGCCTAGAGCGAAGGAATGTTTGAAACGGGCAGTGGCTATCTACACCGGTTCTGGGCGCCATCTGCAACGCCAGGGGCTGGCTTGTTGGATGATGGGGATCATCCTTGAGCGTTTGGAGATCAATCACGAGTGTTATCTCCAGCGCTGCGATGCGATCAAGGCCTTTGCGAAGCTGGTGGAGGATGCCAA
>CAZWFQ010000102.1:0-6573 GCA_964633225.1 uncultured Anaerolineaceae bacterium | reverse complement strand
CTGTCGCCCAGTTACCCGTATGCGGTGGCTCATTGGATGTTGGGGGATATCGAATGGCAGGATGGCCAAAAGTCGCCGGCCTTTTCGTATTGGCAGCGCAGTATCGAGATCATGAATGATCTGGTCTACAAGGCCGAAACCGGCAGGACAGAGAAGATCCGCAAACGGCAGTCTGCATTCTTGAAAGAAAAAAGAGACTTGATGCGGCGGGTGGTAAGCCACATGGCGGCTAACTGCTGAACTTTGCATTGATTGTGCTCAGGGCGGATTGGGGGATTATTAATCTGGCATTTATATCCTGGCGTTTTTTCATGGCAGGCTTTACAATATAGTTAATCAAACGTGGGTTTTATTTGATAACTGATCATACCATTTATGGGTCTTAATAGGCATCCAAAGCTCCAAACGCTGTTGGTATTGGCACTTGGATTGGCGCTTTACCTGGTATTGATGCGCGGCCAGGGGGAGGCGAAATCTTTGGTGTTCGGGTCGGACTATGCCTACATTGCGGCTGGTGATGCGGATGGGGGGGTATTGGTGGTACAACTGGTTTTTTCTACACCTACCGCAACGCCCACACCCAAAGTGCCCAGCCCTACCCCGCCTGGGTGGGTGGCGCCGACAGAAACACCACTCCCGCCGATTCCGCCTACAGCGCTGCCGATTGACTGGACTTACGAAAGGACCAGGAATATCAAGCGTTGGGACACCTTGGGAGAGGCCTTGGCGGTGGAGAAGATCGGTTGGGACGATAAGGATTACCTGTTTGTGGCAGATGGGGCTTATGGCCTGAAGTTGTGGAATGTGACCGATCTTCAGGAGCCAATCGAGCTCGAGGTGCGCGACCAGGTGCCGGATGCGCGGGCAGTGGTGGTGTACGACGGGCGGATGTTTGTGGCGGCTGAGGGGTACGGCGTTTTTACATGGTTGGTGCAGGGCAACCCCGAAATGGCATCTTTCCATCCGAGGCAAGGTCAGCCGGTGATCCCGGTGCGCGATGGGCGTGATATCTATGTGTATTCATACTCGCGAGTTGTGGAAACCAGCGCGGCTGAGGAAGATGAGCTAGAACCGGGCGAAGGGCACCGGCCTCGGATCGAAGAGACCATTTACCAGGTCTGCGTGGCAGCCGGGCGGGAGGGGGTGTTGGTGGTGGAGATGAATTCTAGCCTAATGCCCCTCTCGCAGGAGGTCATTTCGACCGGCAATCGACGCGCTCTGAGTGTGTGGGCAGACGGGCCCAGGGATCTCTTGTACATTGCAGCCGAAGATGGGGGTGTGCTGGTATATGATATTTTTTCTACCATGAAGAAGGTGGCTGAGTTGGATACGGATGGGCCAGCCATGGATGTGTTGGCGCGAGACGGGTATGTGTACGTGGCTGCTGGGCCGGTGGGCTTGCAGATATTTAAAGAAAATCCTTTGCATTCATATGAATTGGTGGCGGTGCTGGATACCCCTGGGCGGGCGGTGGGGCTGGCGGATTCGAATTTCCACAACTTTATCTTTGTGGCTGATGAGGCCGGCGGCGTGCGTTTTGTGAATGTGACCGACCCTGGAAATCCTGTTGATGTGACTGATTACCAGTTCAATTGGGGTGAAGCGCCGCTTGGTTTTTTGGTCAATACGGCTCTCTCGGGTGATGAATTGACCAAGCAAGCCGAGCTGACCGTGGGGAACATAACGGTAGACTTGAGCATTGCTTTAATGGCATTGATCTTCAGTTTGGTGATCTTTGCTGGTTTTGTGCTGCCGGTGCATACAGCGGGGCAGCGCTTGCAAACGATCTGGCGGATGGTCCTTCATTGGTTCAAGCCGGATCATGTGTGGTTCATCCGCAATGGGGATGTGGATCTCCAAGACCTGGAGCATGGCGAGCGCGGGCCGGGCGTGGTGGTGGCAGACGCAGCCAGTGCGGTTGTTTTTAAGCATTTGAAGGATAAGCCGCGCTCACGCGGCCCGGGTGTGGTTTTTACGCGCAACGAGGAGCACCTGTACGAAGTGCTGGATTTGCGCCGCAAGGAGCTGTGGTTGGGGCCGCACCTGGATGAAAGCCCTTTTGAAATGCGTGGGAAAAACGAATTGCAAGCCGATTATCGGGCGCGTGTCTACCGCCGGGAGAAAACCGGGGCTGTGACGCGCGATGGCGTGGAGGTGGCGCCTACCTTGCGGGTGGTGTATTCACTGGATGGTAGGGCGGTGGAGGATGGCACGCAGTTTGATTACGACGCTCAAGCGGCCCTCAAGGCTGCCGACAGCGACCACCCCCAGGCGCGCTACTGCCGGCGCAGTGGACAGATCATCTTGACCCGAGAAGAGTTGATTACCTGTGCGGTGACCGGCTTGTGGCAAGACTGCCTGTCTCAGTTTGACCTGGCGGAGTTGTTTGGCGAGGTGGATGTAGAAGGGCATTTGGGAGCGGCGAACCAGGGTAACGGGCTGGGCCTGATCGTGGAAAAGATCAGGCAACGCATGACACAGGCTGAGCTGCCCAAGCCGGGGGCGGGCGGCGGGGTGGAGCCGAATCCGGTTTACCTGGAGTTGAATGCCCGCGGCCTACAGGTACATGAAGTGAGCCTGGAGGCGGTTCACCTGGCTGAAAGTGACCGCTTGAGCCTGCTGCAGACCTGGCACGCCAGTTGGTCGAAGCAGTTGGACCTGGATGCACAGCATTTGCAGCAGTGGGAACAAGAACGGGCGTTGAAGGATTATGCCCTGGCTGCTGCGAGGCCGCTGAAGGAACGCCTGAAACGGGTGATTGCGCCGGTGCACCTGCGAGAGAGCCTGCTGCTGATGCTGCGCGGCACGCTGGACCTTTGCCCGGCAGGTTCGAGCGCGGGCCGGGGGGTGGCATTGATGATCCAGTGGGTTGAGGAGAACTTATGAGCCAGGGTGCGGGCGGGCCTAACTGGAGTTCTATGCGCCAGCGCGCTGCCAGCTTGGTGGAGCGGCTGAGGGCAATTTGGAAGGCCAATAATAAGCGCAGCCGGGCTTTCTTTCACGCGGGGCCGGTGCCGCGCCTGATCGTGTACACGCTCTTGGTGGTTGGGATCATCCTTGGGTTTGTCCTTTTTGGCCGGCAAATGGCCAATTGGGCCAGCAATGTGGTGGGTGATGCTGTAAACTGTGTGCGGCATCCTGCCCAATGTGTGCGGGATATTTTGGGGCTCCCGCCACCCCCGGCGACCCCGGCGCCAGGCCCGACCCAGGCCGCGACCCCTATGCCAGAACCAAAGCCCAGGGCCTGGTCTGAAGCGACCGAAAAAGCGATCCAATCCTCAACGCGGGATGATGTCTGGCGGCATGTCTTGGTGTTGGGCCTGGCCGTTTGGGCGGCCTCGAGGCTGGCGGCTATTTATTTTGGCGATCTGCACCATATCGAAGATTTCCGCGTTACCTCGCGTTTGTTTCGCCGGACGATTTTGGCACGTGCTTTTGGCACGATTGTGGTGCAAGCCGGGCAGATCAATGCTAATGATCAAAAAGGCCATCACTTAGAGCGCCTGTTGGCAGCCGGCATCCCGGCGGCAGTGCAAGTTGCGCCTGATAGCTGCCTGGTGGTTGAAACCATGAATGGCGAGCCGGTGTTGGTTGGGCCGACCGGGCGTGGATCTATGCTGCTGCGCGCCTTTAGCCGTTTACGGCGGGCGGTTGATCTGCGCGAGCAGACGGTCACTTTGACTGCTGCCGGTGTGACGCGAGATGGCCTGCCGGTGACGGCCCGGAACGCGGCGTTCCGTTTTAACGTGGCGCGCGGGGGGCAGGCCCCCACGGCAGAGCGGCCTTACGGCTTTGACGAACAGGCCCTACTCAACCTGGTATATCGCGCTAGCCCCGAATTGGTGTCTGCAAATGGCAAGGTGGTTTCACGTGTGCTGGCTACCCGCCCGCCTGGCAACCAGGGAGATGAGCTTCGCCTGGCGATGGTGGAACAGATCGAAACGGCCTTGCGAAAATTCATCGGCCAGTGTGCGGCGGCTGACCTGATGCCGTTTGTGGTGGTGGAGGCTGGACAAGTGAGACAGCCCGAAGCAGGGCAACATTTGAACGGATTGCAAAACCCGATCGAGGCTTTTGTTAAGGCCTTCAATGCGCAGGCCTTGGAGCGCGGGATTGAGCTGGGGTGGCTGGGCCAGGGAGAATGGCTGCTGCCGGATGAGCTGGTGCTGGGCGGGAGCGAAGAGGTTGATCTGAGCAAGAAGTATGTGTTGCCGCTGGAAGATTGGCAGCGCAGTGTGGATCATTGGCGGCGGCGAAAGGTTTTGGCTGGCGATCAAAAGGAATCTGACCGGCAAAGGGATGAACTATTGGCCCTGGTGCGGCAGGTGCCGCTGGCGGTGCAGCCGCCAGCAGCACTCCCCGGCGGGCCGGCGCGTGCGTATCAGATTGGTAAAGAGCTGATCCGGGCATATCGTGATAAACTAGATGCTGTGTTGACGATCTACCGGCGGGAGGGGCAAACAGCTCCCTCTGAGCTGGTGGATGTGATTGAGCATCTAAACCAATTGATCGAGCGCAAGCCCTGAGGAGCGTTATGACCGAAGAATTTGTTTACAACCCTGAGAAGCCGGTGCTGGTGATTGGAGCGGCAGGCGTGGACCTGGTGGGGAGATTGAAGGATGATTTGCTGCCCTATACATCGAACCCGGCGCGTATCCGGTCTTCTTTTGGCGGGGTTGGACGCAACGTGGCCGAAAACCTGGCCCGCCTGGGTCAGCCGGTGACACTTTTGACTGCCGTGGGGCAAGACCATGCAGGCGATCAACTGCTGGAAGGTGTGGCTGAGGCTGGGGTAGACGTATCCCATGTGCTGCGCAGCTCTGAACAGCCGACCGGCACCTACCTGGCGGTGGTCAACCCAGATGGGGCGATGCAGTTTGGCCTGGATGATATGCGGGCCATTGCTGCCCTTTCGGCAGAGCATGTGCGCTCGCATGCAGGGTTGTTTGAGCAGGCCTCGTTGGTATTTGTGGACGCTAACCTGCCCAAGGAGACTCTGCGGGCGGTGATGGCGCAGGCGCGCAAGGCGGGTTTGCCCATCTGTGCTGATCCCACTTCGCAAGCGCTGGCGGAGCGGCTGAAGCCTTATCTGCCGCGCCTGCGCCTGGTGGCGCCGAATGCGGCTGAGGCGGCGATCTTGTGCGGGTATGATTTTGAGGTGACGGGCCGGCGCAAGGCGCTGGCGGCGGCTAAGTGCCTGGTGGGGCAAGGTGTAGATATTGCGATCATTGCCCTGGCGGAGGCCGGGGTGTGTTATGCCACCTCTGCCACCAGCGGGCATATCCCAGCCATGCGCACCGAAATCCTGGACCCGACCGGGGCGGGAGATGCGTTGACGGCGACGGTGTTGTTTGCCTTGTTGAATCATATTCCGATTGATGACGCGGTGCGGCTGGGTGTGGCGGCTGCTTCGCTAACCTTGCGCTACCGCGGTGCGGTGGTGCCCGACCTTTCTTTGGAGACCCTATATGAAATTTTATAAGATTTCACCCCTGGTGGCGCAGGCGCTGCAGGCAAAACAGCCGGTGGTGGCCTTAGAGTCGACCGTGATCACTCACGGGCTGCCTTTTCCGCAGAACTTGGAGCTGGCACGCAACATGGAGGCCGAGGTGCGGGCGGGCGGCAGCCTGGCGGCGACGATTGCGGTGATCGACGGCTTGATCCATGTGGGATTGGAAGATGCTGAGTTGGAACGCCTGGCTGTGCAAGCACGCGATGCAGGGGTGCGCAAGGTGAGCGTGCGAGATTTTGGCCCGGCGATTGCCCTGGGCGAGAGCGGCGGAACAACGGTGGCGGGGACGCTGGTGGCGGCTGAGGCAGCCGGGCTGAGCGTGTTTGCGACTGGAGGGATTGGCGGGGTGCACCAGGGGGCGCCTTTCGACGTTTCGGCTGACTTGCAGCAGCTGGCACGTTCGCCATTGGTGGTGGTGTGTGCGGGGGCCAAGGCTATCTTGGACCTGCCTGCCACCCTGGAAGTGCTCGAGACCCTGGGTGTGCCGGTGGTGGGCTACCAGACGGATGAATTTCCGGCTTTCTATTCGCGCAGCAGTGGGCTGCCGGTGAGCGTGCGGGCGGATACACCGGCGCAGGTGGCGGCGATTGCGCGGGCGCATTGGGGGCTGGGCCTGCGCAGTGCGGTGCTGCTGACGGTGCCGCCGCCAGAAGATGCGGCCCTGCCAGCTGAGGCGGTGCAGGGGGCTATCCAGCAGGCCCTGGCAGAGGCAGCAGCGCAGGGCATCCACGGGCAGAAGGTGACCCCCTTCATGCTTGGGCGGGTGAGCGAACTGACCCACGGCGATAGCCTGAAGGCCAACCTGGCACTGTTGCTGAACAATGGGCGCGTGGCGGCGGCAGTGGCAAGAGAGCTGGCGGGCTAAAGTCTTAAAAGCGAAAGATGCGGTGCCCGGGCACCGCATCTTTCGCTTTAAGGGATACCCTATGGTTTGGGGGTATTGGTGGGCATGTGCGTATAGGTGGGCCAAGGGGCGGTGGGCGATTTGGTGGGCATACGCGTGTAGGTGGGAACCGGCGGGGTGATGGTGTAGGTGGGGGCGCGTGTGGAGGTGATGTAGG
>CAZWFQ010000101.1:4243-9960 GCA_964633225.1 uncultured Anaerolineaceae bacterium | reverse complement strand
GGCGGCGCGGCGATCAACATGGACGGCGTGACCGACTCTTTGCTGCGCAATAACCTGCTGTATAATAACCATGCCACTGGGATAGCAGTATTTTACAGCGACGGGAAGGTCTGCTCGCAGAACAACCGCCTGGTACACAATACGATCCTGATGCCGGCGGATGGGCGCTGGGGGATTTTGGTGGCAGACCGGGCCTGTGTTAATAATGAAGTCACCAATAACATTATTTACTCAGACCACGCCTGGCGTGGCAGCATCAACCTGGCAGATGGGGTGCCAGCGGGTTTCCGATCTGATTACAATGTGGTGGTGGGGCGTTTTACAATCGATGATGAGACCCAGCTCGACCTGGCTGCCTGGCAGGCATTGGGTTATGATACCCATTCATTGGTTGCTGAACCAGGAGCGCTGTTCATCGATGCAGGAGCCCACGATTTTCACTTGCCAGCCGGAAGCCCAGCAGTTGACCGGGGAACGGCGGCAGGTGTGCACGCAGACCTGGACGGGAACCCGCGGCCTGCGGGCAACGGGTATGATATTGGTGCTTTCGAATACCAGCCTGGTTGGACCCTGTTGGACGAATCGTTTTTCTTGCCGCTGGTGATGAGCGATTGAGGAGACTGAAAGAGTTGATAACCCTGGGTGTGATCACGGATACTCATGTGCCTGACCGGGCAGAGCGCTTGGCGCCGCAGGCATTGGAGGTTTTTCGCCAGGCAAAGGTGGATGCCATCTTGCATGCCGGCGACGTTTGCGTGCAAGACACTTTAGATGAACTGGCAAACATCGCTCCGGTGCATGCGGTGTTTGGCAATCGGGATGTTTACCGTTTACCCGACCTGCCCATTCACCGCACCCTGACTTTCGCTGGCGTGACGATTGGTTTGGCGCACGGGCACGAAAACTGGCGAAATTACGTCACCGATAAGTTTGTCATTGCCTTTACCGGGCTGCACCCAGAACCTTACATCCGCCGCCTGCTGCCGGTTTTCCCGCAGGCGGAGGTGATCGTTTTTGGCCATTTACACATTCCGGTGCAAAAGTGGGTGGATGGAAAATTGTTCTTCAATCCGGGCTCAGCTTGCTGCCCCTACCGCTGGGGAAAACACCCCCCGGCAGTGGGGCTGCTGCGGATTGAAGGCCCCGGGCACATCTCCTCAGAGATAGTGCATTTTACGCCTTAGTAGCTATCCGGCAATTATTTGGGAGTCGCCTGTTCCCCGAAAATCCCCTATATGGTGGTGGGGCTGCCCTAAAAGGTATTTTAGGGCAGCCCCACTTAGGTTTCAGTGCTTTTCGTCGTTCTTGGCAGAACGAGTGATCTTAGAAAACGGGGGTGTTCCAATGGGTGTAGTTGGCTAATTTGCCGCGCACCAGGTCGTCGAAGAGCAGGCGCAGGCGGGCGGTGATGGGGCCCATTTGACCGCTGCCGATGGGGTGGTGGTCAACTTTTGTAATGGCAGTGACCTGGGCGGCTGTGCCGGTCAGGAATAGTTCGTCGCTCAAGTATACTTCGGTGCGGTCAATCGGGCGTTCTTGAATTTGCAGACCCAATTCTTGGTGCGCTAATTCCATCACGGTGCGGCGGGTGATGCCCTCAAGGATATTCTCGGTGATGGCTGGAGTGATCAAGACATTGTCGCGCACCAAGAAGACGTTTTCGGCACTGCCTTCTGAGATATGCCCTTCTTGGGTCAGCACCAGGGCTTCGTCAAACCCGGCCCGCACGGCATCTGTTTTAATGAAAGCTGAATTGGCATAGGCGCCGCTGATCTTGCCACGCGCGGGGATGACGTTATCGTCAACCCGCCGCCAGGATGAGATGGTGACGTGGGCATTGGTGTCGTTGGCAACATAGCGGTTAAAGGGTAGCGCTACAATTGAGACCTCATCGTGCAGGTCATGCAGCCTGACGCCAATGATCTCGTCGGCTTTGTAGACCAGGGGTCGGAGGTAAACATCACAGCGCTGGTTTTCGGCGCGCAGCAGATCGATGGCAGTCTGGGTCAGGCTTTCGGGCGTGTGCTCAAACTGCATGCAAAGCAGCCTGGCTGAGTTCAATAAACGGCGGAAATGGTCGATCGGGCGAAAGAGATAAAGTTGTTGTTTTTGCTCATTCCAATAGCCGCGCACGCCGCCGAATGCGGCGGTGCCGTAATTCAGCGCATGAGTCAAGATACCGACCTTGGCTTCTGAATAGGGGACAATCTTACCTTGAAAATAAGCGAATTTGGGAAGTTCCACGAGCTGCCTCCAGAGGGTGAGTAAAGATGGATAGACGATTGGTAGAACAAGTAAAATTATAATCCCAGATGTGATCGTTTTTTTTCATGATTTGCCGAGTTTACCAGTTGGGGGTATACTGGTAGGCAATTGGCGCAGGGGGCGGCCTGTATTCTTTCGGAGGTAAGGTCATGAAAAGAGCAGTCAGTATCAGCATTGGTTCTTCCAAGCGCAATAAGGCAGTGGAAGTGGAATTGTTGGGCGAAATGGTTCGTATCGAGCGTATTGGAACCGATGGCTCAATGGAGAAGGCGGCCCAACTCTATGGCGAGCTGGATGGAAAAGTGGATGCTTTTGGGGTGGGCGGAGCAGACCTGGGGGTGATGGTGGATGAGAAGTGGTATCCATTGTATTCTGTGCAGCCCATGGTCCGCCTGATCAAACAGACGCCCGTGGTAGACGGCACCGGGTTGAAGAATACGCTGGAAAATCGCCTGGCCCCATTTATCCAAGCCAAGATCGGTGAGTACATCAAAGAGAAGAAGGTTTTCCTGGCAACCGGATCTGACCGTTGGGGAATGACGCTTTCCTTCGCCCAGGCAGGTTACGAAGCGATCTACGGAGATCTAATGTTCACCTTGGGGCTGCCGATTCCCATCCGCAGCCTGGCAGCCGTAAAGCGCCTGGCAGCACTATTGATGCCGATTGCGGGACGGCTGCCGTTTGCGTGGGTTTACCCAACCGGAGAAAAGCAGGATCAGCGCATTCCCCGCTGGCAAAAGTATTACGAGTGGGGAACCGTCATTGCTGGCGATTGTCACTACCTTAAGCGCCATCTGCCAGAGCATCTGCCCGGAAAGGTGGTTGCCACCAATACCACCACCCCCGACGATGTAGAAATCTTCCGCAAGGCCGGGATCAAATACCTTGTTACCTCTACGCCTGTGCTGCAGGGGCGTTCATTTGGCACCAACATGATGGAAGCGGCTTTGATTGCTGCATCGGGAAAGGGCCGCAAGCTCAGCAATGCTGAACTGAACGAGATGTTGGACCAGTTGGGCTTCGAGCCCCAGCTTCAGCAGTTGAATTAATCTCTATCGAGGAGTTTTTTATGGATGCCATCGTCACCGCGGGTGGAATTCCGAAACCGGGAGAATTACTGTATCCTTATACACAGGGCAAATCCAAAGCCTTGTTGGATGTGGCTGGTAAGCCAATGGTGCAGTGGGTTTTAGATGCCCTGAGCAGCGCAGAGAAGATCAACAATGTGATCATGATTGGGCTGACAGAAGACTGCGGGGTAACTTGTGCCAAGCCGCTGGTTTATATGGAAAACCAGGGTGGTATGCTGTCTAATATTTTAGCCGGGGTCAATAAAGCGCTGGAATTGAATGCCGAGACGAAGCATGTGCTGATTGTGTCATCAGATATTCCTGGCATTACATCTGAAATGGTGGATTGGGTCATTGAAGCCGCTCTGCAAAATGATGAGGATATTTATTACAACCTGATCGAGCGGCGTGTGATGGAAGCGCGTTACCCGGGCTCAAAACGTTCTTTCACCAAGCTGAAAGATGTTGAAGTCTGCGGTGGCGATATGAACGTTGTTAGCACCGCAACGGTTAAGAAAGACCGCCTGATCTGGAATAAGCTGATCGAAACACGCAAGAATGTTTTCAAGCAGGCCGCGTTGATCGGCTATGACACGCTGTTCTTGCTGGTTACGCGTCTGATCACCCTTAACCAGGCTATCGAACGGGTTTGCCGTAAGCTGAACATCCGCGGCCGCGCCATCTTATGCCCATATGCTGAGGTGGGCATGGATGTGGATAAGCCGAACCAGCTTGAAATGATGCGGTTGGATATGGAAAGGCGAGCGAGAGCTTAATGCGCCGCTGGTTGGAATTGGATGCAGCCTGGTCTCAGCGGCTGCGGGTTGCAGAGCGTCCGGGCTTTCTGCGGACGTTGGCGGCGATCCTGGCGCATTCTGGCGATTCGTGGTTTTGGGCAGCTGGGCTGTTGGTGGTGATCTTTTTTGTACCCGCCTGGAAGCCCCTGGCCCTGGCGATGCTGGCTGGAATCCTGGTGACTGCTGCTCTGGTCTTCCCAATCAAGCTCTTGGTGCGCCGCCGCCGCCCCGAAGGAGAGTGGGGCAGCATTTACCGCAGCACCGATCCGCATTCCTTCCCCTCTGGGCATGCTGCCCGCGTTGTGATGCTTGCTGTGGTAGCCCTGGCGCTTGGCCCGCTGTGGTTGGGAATATTGCTGTTGGTTTGGGCACCTTTGGTCAGCCTGGCCCGCGTGGCGATGGGGGTGCATTACCTGTCTGATGTGGTGGCAGGAATGTTCCTGGGGCTGATGGTGGGACTGCTAGTAGCGATGATCCTCTAAAAGCAAAAGATGCGCCGATTGTGGCGCATCTTTTGCTTTTGCTAGAGAGCTGATTCTTCTTGGTGGATGATCTCAGAGGCCAGGCGGCTGAGGGCATCTTTCTCAACTGCATCGGTATGGCTGGCCTCCCAGTAATAGTTGAGCAGGTCAAGAGGAGACAGGCTGCCCACCAGTTGGTCATCGGGCAGGCGGACGCGGGTCTCTAAAGTGGGGCGTTTAACGAGATGAAATTCAAAACTTTCGGCAGCATACTCGCGCAAGGCGGGCTCATCGATCAGCGCTTCCCAGTCACGGGGATATTCAAGTGCCAGGCGTACAATTGCTTCTTTGAGCTGTGCGGCAGGCGGAAGGGCAGCCAGGATGCGGTCGGTGACCCCTGATTGAGCCGGTTGTATGGCGTCTATTTCCAGGCGCACAAAGCGCTCAATGAACGGTCGCACCCCGGTCAGCTTGTGCCATTCCACCTGGGTGGCTTGGCCGGGCTCGATGTGGGCGATCACAAAGAACTTGTCGTCTGCGGCCTCACCAAAATCAACGCGCTCAATTGAACCGGGATAAATGACAGGGGGTTGGCCGCCATTGTTTAAATCTTGGGATTTATGGATATGGCCCAGGGCCACGTAAGCCAGGCGAGGGTCGCGCACCAGGGATCCGGGCAAGACCAGGTCGGCGCCGAGCATTACGGTGCGTTCGCCACCGTACACAGCCCCCTGCACCGAGGCGTGAGCGGTCAGCACAACCGGCAGGCTGGGATCTGCCTCGGTCAGCCACCGCTGCACAAGTTGGCTCAGGCGGTCTTCCAGGGCCTCGTAGACCAGGCCAGGTTCGGCCGCGCTGAGCGATTGTGACGCCATCAGCCCCGAACGCGAGACCCAGGGCAAGGCCAGCACCTGCAGGGGCAGGTTGTTCAGGTCGGCTGGGCCTAAAAAGCAGGGTTTATCCAGCACGTGCACATTCGGCACGTCCAGGGTATCAAATGCTTCAAGGGCGTGGGCGCGATTAAGCGCAGGCGATACGTCGTGATTGCCGACCAGGAGCAAGGTGGGGATGCCCGCCCGGGCAAGTTTCATGATGCGCCGGCCCCACTCGCGTTGAAACGTGGG
>CAZWFQ010000101.1:0-4143 GCA_964633225.1 uncultured Anaerolineaceae bacterium | reverse complement strand
AGAGCCAGGTTAGCCAGGGCGCGCCAGTAGAAAGACTCTTCCAGGGCAGGCTCGTTGGCAGCGGTAAGGGTGGTGGTAGCCAGGCTGATCACGTCGTAGTACCGGCCGGTATATTGGTAGGCAAAGTAAGGGCCGGTCTGGTACCACATCATGCGCCAGGGACGCTCGTCTTCGGGAATAGAAGGGTATAGGGCAAAGGCTTCGTCATAAGCAGCGGCGCCCCCGGCATAATCTAACAGCTTGACCAGGCTGGAGCCGCGGTTGAACCAGGCAAAGTATTGCTGACGTCCGCTGAAGGTGTAGATCTCATCGGAAGCTCTTTGGGCGGCAGTCTGCCAGTTGGTGGCCTCATCCCATTGAGCGCCTAAGATAGCGATGACCTCCGCCTCGCGTTCGGGCGGATAGATGACCACATAGATGTAGTTGAAGGCCTGCCAGTTGAGAAGAATTTCATCGTATGGAATGGCGAAATCGCTGCTGGGGCCAACGTAAGAGTCGTAAACCCAAAATGCGCCCCTGGCATCGTCGAAGCCGCTGATGACCTCATAGTGCCCCATCCAACCATCAAAGGAGTCGCCTTCGAAGCCTTTCTCAACCAGCACTGGGAAGCCCGCAGCCAGCAACTGCTTGAGCAGCAGTTGGTCTCCGGCAACGCGTACCACGGCCCGCAGGTCGGTGTGCTCGTTGACGAAATCAGCCATCTCGTAGGGCATGACGTTTTTATCGCGATCATTTGGCTTTAGCACTTCAGCCGTATCAACCTGGCTGCCTTGCCAACCCCAGAAGGAGAGCGCCATTGCCAGGTTGGCTGGGCCGCAGTTGTTCCATTTTTGGTAGGTGTGGGTAATGCCGCTCAGGCGCACGCTGGCAGGCAGGGGTGTGGGCGTGAGCGTGGGGGTGCTGGTCGGGAAGGGCGTGTCGGTGGGGCCGGGGCGGGTGGCGGTGGGTGGCGCCGTGGGGGAGGCTTCAAAAACCGGCGTGGCACTGGCCCTGGCGGAGGCCAGGGTGGCCTCTACGATCTGCTCAATCTGGATCTGCTCTTGCGGCACAAAGACCATTTCCTCGGGCGGATTGATGGCGTATTTAACCTGGGCGATGAAATTATCTACCCGCCAGGCCAGTCTCTCGTGAACGAAGGGCAGGTTGTAAACCCCAAAGGCAAGCAAGCACAACAACGGGATAGCCAACAGATACCATGGAGAAAAACGCGTGCGCATGCGAGGCATTATAACACGCTGGGATGGGCTGCCTGGAGGCAGCCAGAAGCCTGAATCCAAGACCAGCAGGTGATAAAAACCTCCCCATTGATACGCGGTGACCAGGGAATGTTGTATAGCCAAATTTCGTGTACAATGAGTATCTATCTGAAAATTATTTGGGTTATTTCCCGAATTTTCGGATGGGTTGTAAGCACAATGGGAGGCGGAAATGAAACTGCGTAAGTTGGCTGTCTTGATCTTTGCCATCAACCTGCTGCTGGTGTGGCCGAGCTTTTTGCCAAACCTGAGCGATATCAATGCCTTTGATGAAGCATCCTATATAAACGGTGGGCATGATCTGCTTGACCTGGGGCTCTGGCCGAACTTTGCGGGCAGTCCGCTGGCGAGCATTTTTTATGCGTTGGCTTATCTGCCGTTCCGCAGCTCACCCTTTTGGCTGGTACAGGCCTGTTCGCTGGGGCGGGTGCTGCTGCTCTCGCTCTTGTGGTGGAGTGCTTACCTTGTGGCGGAGGGGGTGGCGGGCGTTTTGGGCCGCGCCGATGGTAGCACAGGCAGCCCGGATGGTGAACAGAAATGGGCTGGATGGGCAAAATTGGCCTTGCTCCCGGTTGTGGTAGGCGGTATGGTGTTGGTCATGCCGGTGGCAATGGAAATGATCCGCTTCCCGAGCGATCCGCTTTTTGCGGGATTGGCAGGGTTGAGCCTGTGGCAACTGTTGGCTTACCTGGAGAAACGGCAGATCAAGAACCTGGGTTGGGCTTCAGCATTGATGGGCCTGGCGGCCCTGACGCGCAACGACGGGCTGTTGGCCTTTTTAACCATGGTGGGCCTGATCGCTTTGTTGCAACTGCCGTTTTTTCGCGCGGGCGCTGGCCATAGCCTGCAGAGCGGGTGGCGTGGGCTGGTAACTCGGGCGGCGGCCTTGCTGCTGCCTTTTGCCCTGTTGGTGGGAGGGTATTGGGTCTTGTTTTATTTGCAAACCGGCAGTTGGGAGATGGGAACGCTGGAGCGCACCTACCTGAATTTTGAGGCCGGGCAGCAAATCGTGTACGGCGGCAAAGGGGAAGTAGATATCGTAATTGAATCGCGCCTGGAAGCGCAGCGTATCTTTGGCAGTGGCGATGAGAATGATTTTTCGGTCTTGCGCGCCATCCAGCGCAACCCCTCGGCTTATTTTGAACGGCTGGAAGCGGTTTTGAAAGTGCTGCCAGAACAAATCCTGCGCGCCTACGGCATACGTTTTGCCGGAGTGACATTTTTGCTCGCTGCCGGGGGGATGGTCGAGCTGCTGCGCCGGAAACAGGTTGCTTTGTTGCTGCTGTTGATCCTGTGGCCCGCACACCTGGCGAGTGGACTTGTGATCACCCTTTTCCGTCCTGGGCATCTGCAGTTTGCATTTTATGTGATCTTTGCCCTGGCTGGAATCGGCTTGCTGGCCCTGTTGCAGGCCGTGCTGAGCCTGCGCGGTTTTCAACCTGGCGGCCTGCGCGCCCCCGGAGTGCTCTTGGCCTTGACCTGGCTGGTGATGTTGACAGCACTAATCGTATTGGGATTGGTAGGGAATAAGCTGGCCATTTTCTATAATGCCGTTTTGGTGCTGGCAGCACTGGTGGCAATCTGGTTTGGGCGGCATCACATGATAGGTCATCCAGGTGGTGAAAGCAGCGATAAAGGGTATGACTGGAGCAGCAAGGGAACGAGGATGGCATTGTTTGTGCTGCTTGCGGTGGGGTTGGTGCTGCATGGGGAATATCCAAGCCCCAAACTGCGCCAGTTGGGCGTTGAGGCACGCGAGCAAGCGGTGATTTACATGGCAGAAAACCTGGAGCGCCGCACACTGGTGGCTGGAGCGGCACCGGCAACGGTTTGGGGGGCCCACATGACCTTTGCCAACCTGACTGCCATGGATGTGCCGATTGACCGGTCTCCTGAAGCCTTTGTCGATTGGCTGCGCAGCCAGGATATCCGGGTTGTGTATGTAGACCAGGTTCTGACCAGTAATAACCCGGCCCTGTGGGCCCTGTTGAATGCGCAAATTGGCACTGGGCTAGAGCGTGTGTTCAGTGCGGATGAGGGGAATGTGCAGGTGTTGATTGTCCGGTAGGCGGCACACAGCTTTGGGATAAGCTGGATCTCAGGATGTAAGGATGTTGTCCGTTTTAAGGGGCGAAATTCAGGGTAGAATTAAAGATGGCAAATCGCTCTCATCTTGTTGACCGTGGAGGTGTGTATGTTGTGGCAACAAAGGAAGTGCTTCCGAGTATGGACCCTGGCAGCGCTGGTATTGGTATTGTTCCTGGCAGGTTGCAGCGCGCCTGCCGCAGAGCCAACAGAGCGATGGATTGCTACGCTCCCGGCAACTGTGGTGAGTGGATTGAGCGGACCAATGTCTACCGTGGTGGCTAATATCAAGACCACCACGCCGCAAGAAACGCCTATTGCCGCTGCCGCAAGCACGCCCGAAGCGGCGACAGAGCCTACCCCGGTAGAGATACCCGGTGGTGACGAAGATGCCTGGATGCTGACCAGTGATACCTTGGCACAGGCTGAACTGCTGCTGCAATTGGGCGGCGACGGGCTGCCCTTCCACCGCACGGGAACGATCGCCGCGGCAGCCTGGTCGCCCAGTGGAGGCCGGATTGCAGTGGTGGGCTCAGATGGGGCGTCTGTGGTGGATGGCTATACCCTGGGGCTGGTTACGGCTTTTGACACCGGCATTGCTGGTGATGCAGTAGCGATGAGCACTGCGGGCCTGGTAGCGGTAGGCGGGTCGGATACAGTGCAGGTTTGGGATACCTCGGGCGAGGTGATGCTGTACAGCCTGGACGCCAACGGTAAAGCCCTTCAATTCTCACAAGATGGGTCATTGTTGAGCAATGGTGAACTGGTGTGGATGGCGGGCGATGGGGCCGTGGTCTCTGCG
>CAZWFQ010000100.1:0-9998 GCA_964633225.1 uncultured Anaerolineaceae bacterium | reverse complement strand
CCGGTATAATCAGGGCATGTACACTACCCGCATACTTTTCATCCATGGCTCTGACAGCACCGGCCAAACCTACAAAGCCCAGGTGCTGCGAAAAACGTTCCCCGAACTCATCTCTCCAGATTTTACCGGTCCACTGGCCGTGCGCCTGGCCCAGATGGAGGCCATCGTCAAAGACAAGGACGGCTGGACGTTGATCGGTTCCTCGCTCGGAGGACTGATGGCCGCGCTGTTTACGACGCAGCACCCCGGCCAGGTACACAAACAGGTGTTACTGGCCCCAGCCCTGCATCTGCCCGAGTTCTCGCATCCCCGCCACCTGCCGAAGCCAGTTGATGTTCCCACTATCCTGATCATCGGGAAAAAGGATGAGGTTATCCCCGGCGAGGCCGTCCGGCGGCTGACCAAACAGGTCTTTCCAAAATTAACCTTCCTCTCGGTGGACGATGACCACCGCCTTCATTACACCGCCGACCACATGGATTGGAAAGACCTGCTCAAGTAAAATATGCCGCCCCAATCGAATTTCTGGATTCTTGAAACCGCCAACACCGCCTATGCCTTTGGCTTGAACCAGGCCGGATTCCTGGTCAACGCTGGCTGGGGCCCGCGCCTGCCAAATGCCCAAGACTTTCCACCACCCCCTGAAAGCCCCGGTTGGGCTTCGTTCAATAACCCGGCCCAGGTTTTGCCCGAAGAATTCCCCGCTTATGGCGGCATGTGCTATCAAGAGCCTTGCCTCAAGATCACCTTTGCCGATGGGGTGCGCGATGTTGTCCTGCGCTTTGATTCTGCCGCCACAACCAGTGATGGGGTGACCATCACCCTGCGCGATATCCATTATCCCCTCAGGGTTATGCTGCATTACCGCGCCCACGCCCCTTATGACCTGATTGAGCGCTGGGCTGTCATCGTCAATGATGGCCCAACCCCCCTCACGCTCGAACGCATCTTCTCTGCCCAGTGGCACGTGCCCCCTGGACCCACTTATCATCTCTCGCACCTCACTGGCCGTTGGAACGACGAGTTTCATCTCGTCCGCGAACCCCTGACCAATGGCGTTAAAATCCTAGAAAGCCGCCGGCTCACCACCAGCCACCACCATAACCCCTGGTTCTGCCTGGATGATGGCCAGGCCAGCGAAACCGGCGGCCAGGTCTGGTTTGGCGCCCTGGCCTGGAGTGGTAATTGGAAACTGGCTGCCGAAGTCACCAATTTTGAAACCACCCGCATCAGCCTCGGTCTAAACGACTGGGATTTTGCCTGGAAATTGAACAGCGGCGAAGAATTTACCACCCCTTCCGCCTTTGCCGGCTATACCACCAGCGGTTACGGCGCGGCCAGCCGCAAGCTGCACGCCTTCATTCGTGAGCGCGTTCTGCCTCACGGCGCCGTGCCGCACAAAGTGTTGTACAACTCTTGGGAAGCAACCTTGTTCGATGTCAACCAGGAATCACAGATCCGCTTGGCTGAAATTGCTGCTGAGCTAGGCATAGAGCTTTTTGTGATGGATGATGGCTGGTTCCACGGGCGCCATAACGACCAGGCCGGGTTAGGTGATTGGTGGCCCGACCCGGTCAAATTTCCTCACGGCTTACAGCCGCTCATCCAGCGCGTTAACGCCCTTGGCATGGATTTTGGCTTGTGGATTGAGCCCGAAATGGTCAATCCCAACAGCAAGCTCTACCGCGCCCATCCCGACTGGATTTTGCACTTCCCAACCCGCCAGCCCACCTTGGGACGCAATCAATGCATCCTCAACCTGGCGCGCCCTGATGTGCAGGAATATCTGCTCGCTCAGATTGACCGCTTGTTGACCGAAAACAATATCGCCTTTATCAAATGGGATATGAACCGCAATGTCAGTGAGCCGGGCTGGAGCGATGCCCCCGGCGACCCGCGTGAAATCTGGGTGCGTTACGTGCAGGGGTTATATCACCTGTGGGGCGAACTGCGCCGCCGCCATCCGCAAGTTATCTGGCAGTCCTGTTCTGGCGGCGGTGGGCGCGCCGACCTGGGCATATTGCGCCTGGCCGACCAAATCTGGGTCTCCGATAACACCCAGGCCATTGCCCGCCTGGCTATTCAGGCCGGCTTCTCTCGCGCTTTTCCGGCGAGTGTCATGGAAGCGTGGGTCACTGATGCCGATCGCGGCCGCCTCCCGCTTGCCTTTCGCTTTCACGTCAGCATGTGCGGCAGCCTTGGCCTGGGCGGCGACCTCCTCAAATGGACCCCTGCAGAGCGCGCCGAGGCCGCCCATTGGATTGCCCGTTACAAAGATTTGCGCCCCCTGATCCAGCTTGGCGACCAGTACCGCCTGGGCCCGGCCACACTACAGTATATGGGCCGGGATGGTCAGCGCGGTGTGCTGTTTGCTTTTCGCACCTGCCTGGCAGAACCCGCCTCACCCTTGCGCGTTAAACTCCAGGGCTTACAGCCAGAGCTGTTTTATGAAGTTGATGGCTTCCCTGGCCCCCGTTCGGGCAGCGCCTGGATGGCAAACGAGCTAGAAATCCGGCTCGGGAATTTTGAAAGCACCCTGCGCGAAATTGTGGCAGTTGGGGGATCCGAAAAGTGAACTTTTCGGATCCCCCTGCGCTCTATTCTTCGTACCGGATGCCTTTAGCCGCCAGCATCTGTTTTTCTTTTTCAATGTGCAGAATGGTCAATTGATTTTTGATATCTTCCCATTTCTTACCGGCCAAGGGGTAAAGGAAAAGTGAAGCAAAGCTGACCGCCAACAAAATTCCTGGGATCAACACCCAGCCCATCAAAATCCCTGTTTCAGCCCGCGCTGACTGCGTTCCAGCTAACCCGTCAAAGTTATACCCATACAAATTCAAGAACCACAGAAAAGCGGAATTGGCCAAGCTGATGGCCGGCTTTGTAATGAAACTGTTCACCCCCGCGTACATCCCCTCTCGCCGCAGGCCGGTGCGGTGCTCGTCCATATCTACTACGTCCCCATTCATCAACGGTATCAAGTACATCCCACCGGCAAAACCAATCCCAAAGCAGAAAAAACCCACCATGGTTGGGATCAGCAAGTGTCCCAACGCCAGGGTGCAAAAACACCCAAGTGAGAAGACCAGCGTCATGATCAGCACGCAACCTTTTACCCCCAATTTCTCACGCAGCTTTACAAACAACACCACCCCGCCGACAATCCCTACGCCCAGGCAGGCGTACAATAGCCCAGCAGGCAGGGAAAACTCAGCCAGGTAATAATTCAACCCCAGCATCAATGAGGTTTGAACGTAGATGATCGTGAAACTGAGCACCTCGAAGACAATAAAGGAACGATTGGTAAAACATTCCTTTAGAGATTTGAAAAATGGAGGCTGCTGCTCTTCCTGCTGGTAATGTTTTTCCTGGTAGAAAAACGTGCTGGCAAAAATCAGCCCGCCCATCAAAACACCAAAACCAACCATGATTAACTGAAAGGTAAAAACCGCCGAGCCCGGTTCTGGTTTAATCATCCCCCACAATACCAATGGTACGACCAGTGGAAATACCGAAAAAACCAACTTCCAGATAAAGATTCCGCTTCTGGCCTTATTTGAAACGGCCATCTCAAACGGCATGACATAAATGCTGGTTGCAATCGCGGTATACAGCGTATCGAAAATGAACAGCATCAACAGCATTTGAATGAACATGGCTGTCTGGCTGGCCTGCATCCCTCCAAAATTAACCCAGGTAAGGATGAACGCCAGCCCAATGATCGGCGCGCCAAAGCGAATATACGGAATCCTGCGCCCCAGTTTATTCTTGGTACGGTCGCTGATATAGCCAAACAGTGGATCATTGACCGCATTCCACAGGCCAAACAGCAGCCAGACCGTGGCTGCCAGGCTCGGGTCCATCCCCCGGTAGCTGGTAAAGTAATACGTCAGGCCAATACTGACCACAAACGTATTGAGCATGGAACAAGACGCATCCGCAATGGATACCCATATCCTGCTCTTAACAGGCACGTACTCTTCAACTAGCTGCATTTGGTTCGACATAAGTCTCCTTTAATTATTTGCTCACATGAGTTGGTTGACACGCAAAAAATCAGTCACTACTTGGGTGTAGGCGGCGCGGTCGCTGCGATAAGATTCTGCATGCCCCGCCTCGGGCGCCAGGTAAAGCCCACGTGCCCCGATCTGCTTTTTCTGGTACAGCGCCTGCGCCATTTGTGGTGGGATGTAATCATCTGCTGCTCCATGGATGAATAAAACCGGCGCCGTGATTTGCTCAATTGCCTGGATTGGCATTACTTGCTCAAATCGCATCCTGGTTAGCAGTTGGCTGAAAAAGCTTGCCAGGTACAGAATTGGGAATTTCCCCAGGTGGTATTCAGCCTTCAAACGGTAAGCCAAAAGCTCTGCCAGGTTACTAAACCCGCAGTCTTCCACCACAAACGCCACCCGCGGATCAATTGCCGCATGCTGCATACTGATTGCCGCCCCCAACGATTCACCATGCGTTCCAATGACTGCGCCCGGACCAATGCGCTGCGCCACCCAATCCATGACCCGCGCCAGGTCGTGTTTTTCGAACAAACCGAAGGTGGTATTCTTTCCACCGCTCTGACCATGATGGCGCAAATCATAGATAAAGGTGTTGAACCCCAGCTCGCGAAAGACCTTCATATACTTCACTGACCCATAAAGGGTATACGTGATCCCATGGCTCAAGATGACTGCCTTTTTTGACCCCTCGCTTGGGAAATACAGCCCATACAGCGAATAGCCAAAATCGGATTGGATCAGCACCTCTTCTTTAGGCCAGCTTTGGTATTCCGCATCGTCGAGTAGGCCCTTCTCTTTCTCGAACGTATAAGTTTCCAAAACGCCGAACCGTTTTGGAAAAACCACGATCCTTGCAAAGATCAAGCCGCTCAACGTTAGGACAAGTAAGACCAGCCCAGTAAACATTACAAATGGCATATCGGTTTGCACCTTAAAGGGTCACGGCGGGCATTTTGCGCTCGAACTTTTTGCCGGTGGCCAGCTCAACGCACTTGTAAGCGCCATCGTAGACACCAATGCTCTTGTTCTTGACGATGCAATCGCAGAACATGGTCAGCAGGTCTTGGTGGAGGGTCAGCATGTCGATGGCCTGCAGGGTTTGGGGGATAGAGCGGGCTTCCACCGTGCCGTTGCCCAACTCGGCGCCGCGAATGGCGCCCCACATCTCGTGTCCGCCCACCCGCTCGTTGAAAATGATCGGGATGGGGTAGAAAGCCAGCTCAGAAGGCTTGGTGATCATTACATCCATCACCCGCATCAGGTAGTTGGTGGCGTAAACGGCGTGAAAGGTATTATCGTGCAAGAAGACGTGGATGCCTTTGGCCGTCCCAGTGCGGATCGAATCGGCAAACGCCTGCGTATCGTTCCAGGTGAAGTGGGTCTGGATCAACTCTTTGTGGTGGCTCAATTCATCTTCCAGCCATTCCCAGTTGCCCTTGTGGTCGCCCAGGTTGACGAACAGCGCCACCTGGTCTTTCATCACCATCGGCACGCAGTGTTCGATGATGGCCTTGAACAGCTCGCGCTGCGCGCCAGCCCCGCCCATGGTCACCAACAGACGGCGTGGCTCTTTGTTCTGCATGCGGCGCAGGCGGGCGGCGCAGTCAACCTCGATGTTTTCTACCAGTTCATGGTCAACGTGATGGCCGGTGTAGAACAGTGCCTCCGGCGGCACCGGTTTCATCACCTTGCTGCTTTCATCAAAACCGCGCATCACCCGGAAGCCGTAATAGCCGGAGGGCGACTGCACCCCGTGCTTGGCGCCCTCTGTAAGCTGGAAGGCCATCGGCCAGTTGTCGAACATCATATCTACCACGTTGGTCATCCCGCCTGCCACGGCTCCCATGCAGTTCCACATGTGCGAGGTCAGCATTGGCATATCAGAGGGCAGCGTCTGGTACAAGTTGCGGAACAGCTCGCTCATCTTGTAATCTTTGACGTTGGTCTTCAGGAAACGCCACGGCCAGGTAACGATCCATTCGTTGAAGATCTGGTTCAAAACCGGCAGTGTTGGCTCGCCGGTGGTCAGGCATTCCCAAACATATTTATTGAAGAACTGGCTGCGCTGTGAAAGGCGCGAATATTTGCTGTAATTGGTGTTGCACCAATTGATCACATCGGTGGTGATGCCGGGGATAGCCAGCAGATCCAACCAGTAAGGATTGAATCCCATCGCCCGGGCGCAGGAAGCCCCGGCCATGGCGATGCGATAATGCCCAAAGCCCATGCGGATGGTGCTGATGACCACCGCACCCTCTTTGACAAACGGCTGGCCCTGGTCATCTCGCAAAATATCTTTCAGGCCAAACACCGACCCCAGGTAAGGGTTGTCGTGCAGGCTGAGGGTGTACTTCTCATTGGGATCGTAATTGAACTTCTTGACCAGCATATTCTGCCAGCGGGTGGCAGCCTTGGAATGCGATTCTTTCAGGGCATTTTCGTAGACAACAAAACGGCCGTTCTCCATCTTCATAAACTTTGTTCTCCTTTGAGAAAGCTGGATGTGGCGCTCTCGACAAAGAAGCGCTGCGCCAGGATGGCGATCGCCGCCCCGGCCATCACCAGATTGACATTATCGGCTGCCCAGCCGCGCAATTGGCTCAGTGAGAGGGTCAGCACATGGTTCAGGTGGTTGCCGGTGTTGATTACCATGGTCCGATGCGCCTGGTTGAATGACGGATAACAAGTTCGGCCGGCAGGCGTACTTGCTGCGGCGGCAGGCCGGGCTGCTCGAGCGCCCGAATCAATAGATTGACCGCTTCGCAGCCGGTGCAGAAAACATCGTGCCCAATTGTGGTCAACGGCGGATCAAAATACGATGCCAGCGGCATATCATCAAAGCCGATGACTGAAATATCATCCGGAACATGCAGACCGGCCTCACGCAGGGCGCGGGTTGCACCCACAGCCATACGGTCGTTCTGGGCAAACATGGCGGTAAATTGCACCTTGCCTTCTGCCAGGCGCTGCAGCGCCCGGTAGCCAGCGGTGGCCGACCAATCCCCTTCCAGCACCAGCGCCGGGTCGAATGCGATCCCGGCCGCCTGAAGCGCAGCCTGGTAGCCGGCCAGGCGTTCTTGGGCGCAGTCTTCTACCATTGGCCCGGTCAGGTGGGCGATCACGCGGTGGCCCAGATCCAGCAGGTGCTGGGTGGCCATCTGCCCGGCGCCGCGGTCGTCCAATATCACCGAGCTGGAAACCTGGTCGCGGGATTGAGAGCCCACCAGCACGGTCGGCACATTGCCTGGCAGGAAGGTATAACGGTCGTCAATATAGGGGTTGATCACCAGCAACCCATCAGTGCGGCGGCTGCCCACCAATTGCTCGACCAGGGTGGCAAATGTCTGCGGCTCAGATGCACTGGCCGTGATCATAAAATAACCCTGCCGGCGAGCTTCGGTCTCGGCCCCCTCGATGATACTGGCAAAGGTGAAGTCGGTCAGGTTGGGTGCAATGCAAGCCAGGGTGCTGGTGTGACCCTGGGCCATGGAGCGGGCAATGGCGTTGGGGCGATAGTCCAACTGGGCAATTGCGGCTTCAACACGCTGGCGCGTCTCTGGATTGACGCGCTCGATGCCATTGATAACGCGTGAAACCGTTTGGTGCGAAACACCTGCCAGGGCAGCGACATCACGGATGGTAACACGAGAGGAAGTGGGCATAGGCGGTTATAATCAGGGGTCGACGCAAATGTTACCGGTCACGTGACCGGTAACATGATTGTATGAAAGAAAAGCCTCTTTGTCAAGAGGCTTTTCTGATTTTTATTTTTTGATCGCTTCAGGTGGGCTGGCAATCTTGTGCGGGGGTGTCTGTGGGATGAACCGGTGTATTGGTGGCGGGGATTGACGTTTGCAAGGCTAACTAGTGGGAATCTCCTCAAAGGTGGCTGCCGGGGCATAGGCTACCCCAACCATGCTCCAACCGGTGTGGGCACTCAAGACAAGCGACATGTGGCCGGCAGGCATCCAGGTGCAATGGAAACGTTCGTTGACCAGGGCGCGCAGCTGCTCGGCGCCTTCGAAATTGTAAGCATGCAGCACCTGTACACGCAGCGCGCTGCCTGGGCTATACTGTTTGCCCATCAGATCAACCAGGCCGCGCAGCGCGCCAGCAAACGTGCGGGAACTGCCGCGCTGTTCATAGGTGCCATTGATCTTTTCTACCCCGATCAGCGGCTTGATATTCAATAGCGAGGCGATCAGCCCTTTCATGTGGCTAATACGCCCACCGTGGATCAGGTATTTGAGCTCGCTGAGCGTGTAGATGCTGTCACTGGCATCGCTGATACGCTTCAAAAGTGCCAGGATGCGTTCCTTAGACCAGCCTCCCCGGGCAGCCCGAGCGGCTGCCTCAACCTGCCAACCGGCAGCGGCAGAAAGTGTCTTGGCATCTACGTGGGTTACCTGAGCCTCGGGCACCATCTGGGCGCCGGTGATGGCAGAATTGTAGGTTCCGCTCAGACCGGAAGAAATGTGGATCGAAAGAATTTCGGGATCCTGCGCCGCCAGGCGGCGGTAGATAGAGGCGAATTCACCGGACGAAGGCTGCGAGGTGGTCGGCAGGCTTTTGGTCGCATCCAGCAGACGGTAGAATTCGGCCGTCTGGATGTCCAGGCCTTCTCGGTAGGCTTTGCCATCCAGGGTTACAGTCAGGGGCACAACATGAATGTTGAGTGCAGCCAGTTGAGCTGCGTCAAGCGTCAGGTCCGTACCAGAATCGGTCACGATTTGCATAGGGAGATCTCCTTATCTAACCTGCTCAATAAGAACCGTAAGCCGGGGGGAAATTCGGCGGCATTCAGGTCCATGCGCGTGGAAAAGCATGGCTCTTATTTTATCATCCCCCATTCCGTCGACGCGCATGATTATTGCGCAATAAAAAGCAGCCGCCCCAGGTAATGTCAGTTGGTTTAATCGGTTAGTTTGTGCGAAAACGGAACGGGGGCGACCGGGTCATACTCCATCAAGAGAGCACTGATCAGGCGCAGGCAAGCCGCCTCGTTCGAGAAAATGCCTACCACGGCAGTACGGCGGCGAATTTCGCGGCTCAGACGCTCGATTGGGTTCAAAGTGCGCAGTTTGCGTTGGTGCTGGGTGGGAAAGGCAAAGACGGTCAATCCTTCGGGGATATTTTTCTCCATCCAGTCTGCCAGGCGAGAAGCGCTTTTGGCATACTTAGCCACTGCCTTGCCATCCGGGTACTCCAGGCTGGCGCGGTTGCCCAGGGTATCATAGGTATACGCCACCGGCTGGGCCGCGTAGGGCGTGGTGATGGCCAGCGGGCAGCCCAACTAGCAGAGCTGGTGCATAGATTGACTTAACTACGCCAATGGCGTATAATCGAGATAGAGAAGGATAACGCCGGCATGGTCATCATAGAAACTTCAATCTTCACCCGCCAGGTTCAAGCTTTGCTGGAAGATGACGATTACCGGCGCTTGTAGACGATCCTGGTCATCCGGCCAGATGCCGGTGACTTGATCCCAGGTGGCGGCGGGCTACGTAAGATCCATTGGGGTGCGCAAGGTCGAGGCAAACGTGGCGACGTGCGCGTGATCTATTATTGGGCCGTAGCGCAAGATCGCATTCTGATGTTACTGATGTACGCCAAGAATGAGTTGGATAACCTGACCACCGAACAATTAAAGGTGCTGCGAAGGATTATCGAGGAGGAATACCCATGAAAGACGAATTGTTTGCTGAACTGATCGCCAGTGTCCGCGAAGGCGGCGCTATTCTGCGCGGTGAACAGCCTGCTTCCCATCTGTTCACCATCGAAGCGCCGGAGATCAAGGATATCCGGGATGGTTTTGGCCTGACCCAAGAGCAGTTCGCCGCGCTGCTGGGCATCAGTGTGCGCACCTTACGCAATTGGGAACAGGGGCGGCGCGTGCCCGAAGGCCCGGCACGTGTGCTGCTACAGGTCGCTGCCAAGCATCCTGAAGCGGTGCTGGATGTGGTGCAGGCAAAGGCTACATAA
>CAZWFQ010000099.1:6450-10038 GCA_964633225.1 uncultured Anaerolineaceae bacterium | reverse complement strand
TGCTTTTGGGGTGTTGACTTTCCTCCCAAAAAGGCTTATACTGGAAACGACTGGAGACAAAAAAGAAACCATTATGCAGGGTTTGAACTCCAAAGTTCGGTTACTTGACTAATCGCAAGGCACGCGTGCTATACGCGTGCCTTTTGTTTACCGACACCTTCTAAACCGAAAGGAGAAATACACGAAATGGATTCTGGCCTGATCCGCAAGCGCGAGAAAGCAAAACGCTACGCTGAGGAGCGCGAGCGCATTCGCGTTAAATCGCTCACGGTGACCTTCGACGGCGATAACAACCCACACACAGTTCAATATGTGGATAAGAGCTGGCAGTGCGATTGTGATTTCTTCCAGACACGCCAGACATGCAGTCACACGATGGCGTTAGAGATGATCATGCAAAGTTGCACCTGGGATTAGGTGCAACTGCTTAATAAACCAAATGAGGCGGTGCTTTGCATCGCCTCATTTGGTTTATTAAGAGATGATATATCCGGTTGACAAGCCTCCCCTCCGCGGGTATCATATGCCGCGCGATATGTACCCAGGAGGGCACCATGACCAGAGTTCGCAAACCCAGCACCTTACCCGGCCAGCCTTACCCACTCGGTGCAACCTTTACACCCCAGGGGGTTAACTTCAGCCTCTTTTCTCGCCATAGCACCGGCCTGGAGCTGCTGCTGTTCGATGATGTGGATGATGCGCAAGCATCGCGCATCATCCCGCTGGATCCCAAGATCAACCGCACCTTCTACTACTGGCATATCCTGATACCTGGGTTGCAGCCCGGCCAGATCTATGCCTTCCGTGCCCAGGGGCCCTTCGACCCAAGCAACGGCCTGCGCTTCGATGGCAGTAAAGTACTGCTCGATCCCTATGGCAAAAGCGTGGCGATGGGCAAGAAATATTCGCGCAGCGAAGCCTGCCAGCCCGGCGACAATACCCCCAACGCCATGAAGAGCATCCTGGTGGACCCAGCACGTTACAACTGGGAAGGCGACCGGCCTCTCAATATCCCCCTTGCCAAAACCGTCATCTACGAACTGCACGTGGCAGGCTTCACCAAGCATCCCAATTCAGAGGTTGCTCCTGAGAAGCGCGGCACTTACGCCGGCCTGATCGAAAAGATCCCTTACCTCAAAGAACTGGGCATCACCGCCGTCGAGCTGCTGCCCATTCACCAGTTTGACCCGCAAGACGCGCCCCTCGGCAAAACCAACTACTGGGGCTACAGCACCGTCAATTACTTCTCTCCCCACCGCTCCTACAGCTCTCGCCAGGATGTCCTTGGCCCAGTTGATGAGTTCCGCGATATGGTCAAGGCCTTGCATAAGGCCGGCATTGAAGTGATCTTGGATGTGGTTTTCAACCACACTGCTGAAGGCAACGAACACGGCCCCACCTTCTGCTACCGCGGCCTGGATAACGACGCTTACTACTTGCTAGAGCCAGACAAAGCTTTCTATTCCAATTACACGGGCTGCGGCAACACCCTGGATGCCAGCAATGCCGTGGTGCGCCGCATGATCCTTGACAGCCTGCGCTATTGGGTGGCTGAGATGCACGTGGATGGCTTCCGTTTTGACCTGGCATCCATTCTCTCGCGCGACGAGAATGGGAAACCCCTCGCCAGCCCGCCCGTGCTGCTAGAAATTGAAACCGACCCCGTGCTGGCCTCCACCAAGCTGATTGCTGAAGCCTGGGACGCGGGCGGGCTGTACCAGGTGGGCAGCTTTGTGGGTGAGCGTTGGAAAGAGTGGAATGGCAAGTTCCGCGACGACGTGCGCGCCTTCTTAAAGGGCGATGCCGGAACCGTGGCCCGCTTGCCCAACCGCCTGCTGGCCAGCCCCGACCTGTACGAACACGAAGGCCGCGAGCCCCAACAAAGCATCAACTTCGTCACCTGTCACGATGGATTTACCCTCAACGACGTAGTTTCGTACAACAACAAGCACAACGAAGCCAACGGCGAAAACAACCGCGACGGCACCAACGACAATCTGTCTTGGAACTGCGGCGTAGAGGGCCCTAGCGGCGACACAGCCGTCGAGAGCCTGCGCAACCGGCAGGTCAAAAACTTCCTTGCCATTACCCTGGCGGCCCTGGGCGTGCCCATGCTTAACATGGGCGATGAAGTGCGCCGTACCCAAAGGGGCAACAACAACGCCTACGCCCAAGATAACGAGATCTCGTGGTTCGATTGGTCGCTGGTTAAAAAACACGCCGACGTGCTGCGCTTCACCCAGCAGCTCATCCGCTTCCGCAAGTATTTTGACATGGCCCAGGGCGATGATGCGCAAACACTGACACAGTTCTTACAACAGGCGCGTCTGAAATGGCACGGCACCCGCCTGGACCAACCCGATTGGAGCAGCGAGGCGCGCCTGCTGGCCTTTACCGTAGAAGATGTTGACGGCAGCAACCGCTATTACATCATCTTGAATGCGCACTGGCAGCCGCACGAATTTGAACTGCCGCCGGCCCCAGCCGATCCGGGCAAGGCCTGGCGCCGCCTGGTGGATACTGGGCTGCCATCCCCGCAAGACGCTGTGAGCTGGGCAAACGCCATCACGATCCAGGGCCAGACGTACAATGCCCGGCCGCGCTCAGTGGTCATCTTAGGGGCTCACGCCGGGTGATCTCACCCCGTCTCGCACCGGATGCCCGCCCCCTGCTGGCTATCTGCGCCCAGATACCCGGCAATGAGCTGATCACAGCCGAATGCCAAAACCTGACCGGCGGCGTGCCATCTGCTGAGCGCGCCGCCGTTTGCCAATCCCTGGATCTGGTGCCCCGCGCCGCCTATATCCAGGCCGGCCTACGCCTGCTGGCCTCTGGCTGCCACCTGCCCGAGCTGGTGCAGTCCATTACCCAGGCCCAACACCAGGCCCCCTTTGCGGCTGATGATTTCAGGATCGAATTCCTGCGCCTGGCGCAGGAGAACCCCACTCGCAAGATGGAAGCCATCCAGGCCGCTGCTGAAGCGCTCAACGCCTATCCGAACTTGAACCATCCCGCTCACCGCTTCTTGATCGTGGCACATAGCAGCGGATTGTGGTTTGGCGAAATCCTGGGCGAGTGCCAGTACAGCTTCCAACAACATAACGCCAAGCCCTACAGCACCTCAGCTTCGCTGCCGGCCCGCCTGGCGCGCGCCCTGGTCAACCTGGTGGCCCCGCCCGCCGGCTCGATCCTCGATCCCTTCTGCGGCACCGGCTCGATCCTGCTCGAAGCACGCGCCCTGGGGTTAGAGGCTTACGGCCTGGACCACAACCCCAAAATGGTGGGCATGAGCCGCCGCAACCTGGAGCATTTCGGCTACACCGCCCAGGTCAAGCGCGGCCAGGCCGAAGCTTGCAGCCAGCCGGCCGGGGCCATCGTCACCGACCTGCCCTATGGCCGCTTTTCACCACGTGACCCGGCCGGGCTGCTGCCGGCCTTCAGCCGCCTGGTGCAGCTGGCCCCCCAGGCCATCTACCTGGCTGAAGACGACCTCTCGGCGCAGTTACTGGAAGCAGGCTACCGCAAAGTGGAAATACTGCATGTGCGCAAGCGCGCCGCCATGAGCCGCTGCGTGCACCGGGCGTGGGT
>CAZWFQ010000099.1:5095-6350 GCA_964633225.1 uncultured Anaerolineaceae bacterium | reverse complement strand
CCGTGCACAATGGGCATCCACTCGCTGATGGGGATGCTCTGCGGGCAAAGCGCTTCGCACAACTGGCAGGCGATACATTCGCTGGCCCATTCTTCTTTGGGGAACCAATTGGCATATTCACCCCGGGCGGCCTCCAGTTTGTCGTACATTTTACCCATATTGAAAATCTCAAAATTACGGGGGATGTTCACGCCATTGGGGCAGGGCATGCAGTACTGGCATTTGGTGCACGGAATGGGGCTCAGTGCCTGGTAAAGCTGGCGCGCCTCATCCACCCGGGCCAGGTCTGCAGCAGAGAGACTGCCCACGCCGGAGGCCTTGGCGCTGACCAGGTTATCTTCCACCTGGGCCATATCCGACATACCACTCAACACCACCGCTACCTCGGGCTGGTTCCACAACCACTGCAAGGCCCAGCCGGCCGCGGTGCGCTGCACCGGGGCAGCATCCCACAGGCTCTGCACTGGTGCCGGCGGGTTCACCAGGCGGCCGCCCAACAGCGGCTCCATCACCACCACCGCCAGCCCCTTGCCGGCGGCATACTGCAAGCCGCGGGTGCCGGCCTGGTTCTCGATATCCATGTAGTTGTACTGGATCTGACAGAAGGTCCATTGGTCGGTCGCGTCCACGATCTCCTGGAAGGCGTCATAATCATCGTGGAATGAGAAGCCCAGGTGACCGATGCGCCCGCTGGCAATGGCCTTGTCGGCCCAATCCAGCACATCCAGGTCACGCATCTCATGCCAGCGGTCCTTGTTCAACGCATGCAGCAGGTAGAAATCAACGTGGTCCGTCTGCAGCTTGCCGAGTTGTTCGTTCAGAAGCCGGTCAAAATCTTGGGCACATTTTACTTCCCAGCAAGGCAGCTTGGTGGCCAGGCGCACCCGCTGGCGGTAACCACCGGCCTTGAGGATGCGTCCCACGAACAGCTCGCTCTGGCTGCCATGATACGTATAAGCGGTGTCAATATAATTCACTCCCTGGTCGATGGCATGGTACACCATGCGAGCCGCCTCAGGTTCATTGATATCTGCGGGGGCGCCGTGGGTGGGCAGGCGCATACAGCCAAAGCCCAGGGCTGAGACGGACCAATCCAGCTTACCAAATTTCCGATACTGCATGATGAAATCTCCTTTGTGCTAAAACTTGAAACCTATCCAATATGTCCAACGTTTTTTGCATCTCCTGCATCCTGGCAGCCAGCAGATCGCGCTGCTCTTTCAAGATCGCCATCCTGGCTTCAACCGTCTAGTCG
>CAZWFQ010000099.1:0-4995 GCA_964633225.1 uncultured Anaerolineaceae bacterium | reverse complement strand
CAGCAGATCGCGCTGCTCTTTCAAGATCGCCATCCTGGCTTCAACCGTCTAGTCGCCCTGCTGAACGAGCCCCACGTACTCGATCAACGTCTCAACGGGCAGCCCGGGGCTGCACATACACTTGACAAATTCAACGCGCCGCAGGTCATCTTTGTTGTAATCCCAAATGCCGCTTTGGTTTCGATTAACAGGCAAGAGCAGCCCAACACGCTCGTAGTAACGCAGGGTATCCTGCGAAAGGTTATAACGCTCACTGACCTCGGCAATCTTCATCCCTTCACCTCCAGCACATAGTTTACCACCTGGAGTTAACTCTAAGTCAAGGGGTTATTTTACCAAAACAGTGGCAAGGGAAATGAATATGGCGCCATCGCTCAAAAAATGGATCCACCATGTCCACAAGAAACCGCGCGTCTCAACCATACCCTAGGCTGCTTACAGATTATGCCATCGTGATGACCACTTTTCCCGGGCGTGGCAGGCGCCAAGGTAACGCAGCACTTGTGCCGCCCAGGCTGGCGAGAAACGTTTATCGATCACCGGGACAGCTTTTATGATACAATGCCCACCATGCAGCGATATCACTTGCATACTTGAATCCAGCGCTCGGGCGCAGGGCTGTGCCCGATGCGGCGGACTTGCTCCGCTGTCTTGTGCGTGAAAGCACCGGCTCCAGGCTGTTGAGCGCGGAAACAGCCCTCTTGCTACCTGGACCGCGGCTGGCATGCGCCAACAGCGGTCTTTTATTTAATGCCTGGAGGCTATTATGAACATACCCGATTCGGAAACTGTCATCCTATTCACCCGCAACGGCTTGGGTGAGGCAGAACCGGCCCTACAGCAAAAGTTGGCGGTCACCTACCTCAAGCTGTTGGATGAGAACAACCTGCTGCCGGCAGCCATCTGCTTCTATACCGAAGGGGTGCGCCTGGCTGTAAGCGGCTCACCGGTGCTTGATACGCTCAAATCACTGGAAGCCAAGGGCGTCCATCTGATCCTGTGCAGCACCTGCCTCAACTTCTTCAACCTGGCGGGCCAAGAACAGGTTGGCATTGTGGGCGGCATGACGGATATCATCGAAGCGCAGCGCCGGGCCAGTAAGGTGATAGCGGTTTAACAGAATAGACAACGATTGGGCCAAAAAACAAAGGTGCAGCCAAGCCAGGCACCGCTGCACCTTTGTTCTTAGAACGGTTATCCTCCCAGCTCGCCTCGATAACTGTCCAAATTCTCTGCCGGCTGGGGGAATTCCATCTTCAAACCCTTCAACGTATCCACCAGTGCCGCCAAGATGACCAGGTCACGGTACCATTTGCGATTGGCAGGCACAATGATCCAGGGGGCATCTTTCTGGCTGGTCTTGCTCAACACGTCTTCGTAGGCCTTCTCATACTTATCCCACAGTTTCCGTTCTTCCAGGTCACCAGGGTTGAACTTCCAGCGTTTATCGGGCTCATCCAGGCGGGCCAGCAGGCGCTGGCGCTGTTCTTCCATATCAATGTGCAGGTAGAACTTGAGGATGGTCGTGCCTTCATCAGCCATCATCTGCTCAAAGTGGCGGATATGGTCATAGCGCCGCTTCCACTGCTCTTCGGGCACCAGGGTATGCACGCGCACCACCAACACATCCTCGTAATGGCTGCGGTTGAAGATGACGATCTCGCCGCGGCCAGGCACCTGTTGGTGGATGCGCCATAGATAATCACGCGCCACCTCAGGAGCCGTGGGCACCTTAAAGGATGCCACCCGCACGCCCAGGGGATTGACCCCATCAAAGGCCCGGCGGATGACCCCATCCTTGCCACTCGTGTCCATGCCCTGCAAGACGATCAGGACCTTATGCTTGCCTTCTGCATAGAGCTGCTCTTGGAGGGCTTCCAGCTCATCATTGATTTTGGCAATCTCTTTCTCAGCAGTCTCTTTATCACCTTTCCAGGCTGGGGTACTATCCGGATCCCAGTCTGAGAGCTTGATCTTTTGGTCAGGCTCGACCACGTAGCGTTTCCAGGAAATATCAGTCATGTGAAGTTCCTCCTTGGCATAATTATAGCCGCATTTCAGCTCCATCGCCTTACGTCCTGTAGCCTTGCCGGTGATGGAGGTGCATTGAACAGGTGCGGTGCAACAAACATCGCATCGGCCTGTACATACAGGGCTCTTATCACTCAGTTTTCAATCACTCTTCCTGCAACACCAAAGGGAGGAAAATCTCATATCCAATTTCGCCCCAATAGCCGCCGGTTAAGCGATAAGCTCCGCCTTGTAGAACAGTACTGGCATCCGGCTGCCCGATGGTGCCGGTCAGTTGGTAGCGACCAAAAGCACTTGCTCCGCCTCCGCTGTCGAGCGTCCACCAGGCGATATGATAGCCACCCGCTTGTGCGAAAGTGTTGACACTTGTTACGCCTAGCAAGAGCAGCACGAGCAGCAACGTGAACCCTAGCAATGATTTTGACATGCTGATACCTCGCTGTTAGGGGATAGCCTGGTATGTGATTTCGGCCCCCACCACGTACATAGTGCCGGTGTAGGTTTCGTCATTCCCATAGGCGATGCCACGCTCAAAGTAAAAAAACCACATGGGGTTATCGCCAAAATCATTGCCTGTAGTGACCGAAGTACCAAAGTACCAGGCGCCGTAAGTAGAACTCCACTTACTAACCCAGGATTGGCTCTTCATCAAGTAAAAATGCCCACCAGCGTTCCCATACGCCAACAAGGGGGCGTCTTCCTCCGCACTGTAACTGATTTGATCCCAGCCCGAATCGGGGTAGCTCACCGGCAAGTTGAGTTGGCTGCCGCCAGCATGCAAGCGCCATTGGAGATATCCTGGTTCGGTAGCTATCTGTACAGCCGAGTAAAGTGTCACGGTGAACGGCGTCGTCCGATCCCAATCGTCTGGCCGCACAACGCCAAACCCACCAAGTTGAGTTGTATCAGGCCAGCGCAGTCCATATTCTGTCATGGCGATGTTCGAACCAGGGGTGTAATTCATGGCGGTGGCGGGTATGTAGATGTGGCGCCAGGAAAGCCGGCTGGGTTTGCCGCTGATTCCGTCCCACGGAACGTTCTGTGCATTGACAGCATTCGTGGCGTTCGTGGCATTGGTAGCATTGGTAGCATTGGTAGCGTTGGTAGCATTGGTGGCATTGGTAGCGTTGGTGGCGTTACTTGCCGAGATGGCATAGCGCGCGTAGGGAACTGGCGTGATGGACTGCCGGGGGGTTAGCGTGGTGAAGGTGCCGCTGCTTCCACCAGGGCGGACTGCAATGCCCAGATAGAGCTGCTGGTTGCCAAAAATGTTGCCAAAATCCAATTGCACCGTGAACTGCCCCCGCGTCACGGGAACCATTGCCAGGGTTACGGGAGTGGTACCTGGCAGGGCTGCCCCGCCCTCAGCCGCCCCATACAGCGTGAAGACAAAATCATAGGCGCCTGTTGCCGGTGCATTATTGTCTTGCAACTGCCCCTGGTAGGTGAAGGCCGTGCCAAGGGCAGCTTCAGGCTCAATGGAAGCAGACTCTTTGCCCTGCGCACTGACGCGCAGCGACTGCACACCCAGCAAACAAATGGCACAAACAATGACAAAAGATCTGAGTAAAGCGAGCTTTTTCATAGGTTTCCTTTCATGAAATGTTGAAGGGGGGAATATCAGGAAAAAATACACAAGTTGACGCTGTCTACTAATCATTATACAGAATAATTTTTGATAATCAACTAGTGGTTTGTCAAAGTTGATATTCAGAGCTGGCACGGAAGTTGCACCTTGAGAACCAAACCTTCTCAAGGAGAAAGAAAATGTACCAGAAATATTTTGTCAAGCTCACCTCTGAAGAACAAGCGTACCTTGAAAAATTAGTGTCTTCCGGCAGTGCCCCTGCCCGGAAACTGCGCCGAGCCAGGATCTTGCTCAAATCCGATTGTAGCGATGGCGGCCCCAGTTGGACGTATGAAGCCATTTGTGCGGCTTTCGATGTCAATTCGCTGACCGTCACCAATGTGCGCAAAGCATTTTCAGAAGGCGGCATCGAAAAGGCGCTCAACCGGAAGAAACCGAACCGGGAATATCTCCATCGTCTGGATGGAAGTGCGGAAGCCCATTTGATGGCTCTCGCTTGTAGTGAGGCGCCGGAAGGGTATGAGCGCTGGACGCTGCGGCTGTTACAGGAGCGTTTTGTGAAGCTAGAGATTGTGGAGAGCGTCTCGCACGAAACGATCCGCACCACGCTCAAAAAAAGGAAATTAAACCTTGGCTGAAAGAAGAATACTGCATTCCGCCAAAGGCCAACGCCAGCTTTGTTTGTAATATGGAAGACGTTTTGGAGGTGTACACTCAACCGTACGATCCGAAACGCCCACAAATCTGTATGGATGAAACCTGTAAACAACTGTTGTCCGACCTGCGAGAACCGCTGCCCGTTCAGGCGGGGCAACCCCAACGCGTGGATTACGAATATCAACGCGAAGGGATAGCAGATTTGTTCATGTTCTTTGAGCCCTTGACCGGCAAACGGTTTGTGAAAGTCACCGATCAACGTACCCGCAAAGATTGGGCGTATGCGATGAAAGAGCTGGCGGACAAAAAATATCCCCAGGCGGAGAAGATTGTGGTTGTGCTGGATAATCTCAACACCCATTCTTCAGCTTCTTTCTACGAAACTTTTGAACCAGAAGAAGCCAGGCGATTGACGAACCGGTTTGAATTTCATTACACACCCAAACATGGTAGCTGGTTGAACATGGCTGAAATCGAGTTAGGCGTCTTGATTCGCCAATGCCTATCTCGCCGCATTGCGGATAAGATCACTTTGGCGAAAGAAGTCTGGGCCTGGCAAAATGACCGGAATGCCAAAGTGGTAAAAGTCGATTGGCGGTTTACAACTGCTGATGCTCGCATCAAGTTGAAACACCTCTATCCTGTGATTCATGTTTGACAAACCACTAGGCAGTTTGAGCGTGTTTGTAACATAGGCGGTTGGCGAAAAGTGAAAATTG
>CAZWFQ010000098.1:0-10040 GCA_964633225.1 uncultured Anaerolineaceae bacterium | reverse complement strand
CTTGCCCCCGCTTTTGTCCCCGGCTCCTTCATTACCTATTTATTGCGGAATCCCTCGCATTATTTCATTTGACGCGCCGTATCAAGTGGGTTAAACTACGAACGAGGTGACGCCATGTCTAAAAATAGCAATCCGCTTATTTCAGGAATGCTTGGGATGGGATTAGGATTATTGGCCGGCTGGGGTATCTACCAATTCACCTGGGTGATGAAGCAGCTAAATCGCATCAATATTCAACAAGTCTTAGCAGAGCCACAAAACACTCTCTACACAGGCCTCACCTTCTCATCGACGCGCACAAACGATCAATACACCGTCCGGCACACCATCGAGAACGGCATTGAGCGCATCAGATACACACCTCGCCAGCCTTGCTCGAAAACGCCCATCCTGATGCTGCATGGCATGTGGCACGGGGCCTGGTGCTGGCAGCAATGGCAAGCCCTTCTTGCCGAATGGGGTTGGGAAAGCATCGCCTTTAGCTTGCCTGGCCACGGCCGCTCGCCCGTCCAACGCCCAATCCGCATGTGCTCTCTGGAATATTACCTGAGCTTTCTAAAAGAAGAAGTGAAACGCATCCCTGGCAAGCCCATCCTGATGGGACACAGCATGGGCGGAGCCCTGGCCCAGTGGTATCTTAAGCATGTTGGCGACGACCTGCCCGCTGCCGTTTTGGTTGCGCCCTGGGTATCTCACAATGCGCCATTAGACGCCGCCGCCCTTTTCCTGCGCGCAGACCCACTAGGCTGTATACTCTGCTCTGTCGAGTGGAGCACAACTGCTTTGGTAAGGAACCCTGCCAGCGCAGCCCGGCTGCTCATCTCAAACAAGGCCATTTACACGCCCGCAGAACTGCATGCCCGCCTTGGTCCCGAATCAGCCCTGATCATGTGGGAGCACAATCCGCCCCGCTGGCATCCTGCCAAGGACGTTCAAACCCCGATGCTGTGGGTTGCCGCTGAAAAAGATGCCGTGGTCAGCGTGGCCGGGCAGCGTGCCTCAGCCGCACATTACAATGCCGATTTCCTATTGGTCGAGGATGCAGCCCACAACCTGATGATGGAGCATAATTATCATCAGACTGCCCAGGCCATCCACCACTGGCTCAGCCAGGTAATTCATTAGCATACTCAAAACCCAGGAACAAAAACATTCTCAAAGCGACCTCTCATGAATACATCAACCAACGAATCTACCCCCGACTACATTAGCCCCATCGTACTGATCGCCGTCAGCATCTGGGTGATTACCATCACCGGTGCTCAAAGCCTGGCCCACTTTTTCACTGCTGGGATGTCAAGCACAACCACAAACTGGTCTTACGCCGGCTTCCCCTTGGCACAAACCATTTTATTGCTCATCCCATTGCTGCCGCTGGCAATGTTCTGGCGCCAACCGCGCTATAAAGCCATCTTCCAGGCCTGGCTGTTAGCCGCCTTATTTGGCATTTTCATGGCCCCCGCCTTTCTGCCCGCTGCCACCGCCTCGCAAACCCAGGCCTTGCTGCATATCGTTTTCAGCCTGCTCTATGCTGCCCTGGCAGTTGGGCTGGCATCCATTATGCTGCGCCGGCAAAAACAAAAGCCTCTCCTGCACCCATCTTTACCTACGCCCACCCTATTTCTCGTGTTCCTGACAGCCTTTGTCTTTGCCCTTCCCTGGTTAGCCTGGGGGGCGCTTGGGTCCCTGCTAGATACGATCCTTCAACTCCTGGCGGGCCTGTGCTTTGGCCTGGCGGCAGCCCTCATGCTGGAATTGTTTCTGCTCCAGCCTCTGTCTCGCACATCCGTTCAACCAATTTCTGATTTCCTGCTCACCGGCTTCGTCAGCGGCACAGCCATTATGGTGATGGCCAGCAGCCTGGGTTTTCCATTTGGAGTGCTCCAATTCATGCTTGTCATCAGCCTGCCAGCTCTGGGATGGGTCGCAGCCCAGGCGAGTCAAACACGAGCCAACTCCTGCTCGCCCTGGCCTTCCATCGCCATCCTGGTTGGGCTGGCTGCCGCCGCGCCCATGATGCTCTTCGATGCAGATGAGCTGGCCCTGGTCGTCAGCATGTCGGCCGGCGAGAGCCTTTCTTGGGCCTTCTACGCCGCCCTGGCCGCCCTGGCTTTGGGCTGGATCATTGGTGGGCTGATCTTGGCCACAAAGCTGATCTCCACCCCCTTGCCTAACAAACGCTTTTCCACCATCGCGCTCGGTCTTGCAGCACTGGTAGCAGTCGTTGCCAGCGTTGCCCTATATTCCATCGCTGGCCAGCCTGGCCTGCACGGTGAAGGCTTGTATGTGGTACTTGAAAACCAGGCCAATGTCAGCAGCGCTGCAGATATTGCATCTTACCCTGAGCGCCGCCAATACGTCTACGATACCCTGGTTTCGCATGCCAATACCACCCAAGCCGAATTACGGAGCACCTTTGACCAGTTGGGGCTGGACTATCAACCCTACTATCTTGTCAACGCCATCCAGGTCAACGGAGGGCCACTGCTGCGCCTGTGGCTCCTCACCCGCCCCGAAGTTGACCGCGTGCTGGACAACCCCTGGATGCGCCCCCTGCCGGCCCCGCCACCCACCAGCACGGGCGTTCAGACATCCTTCACTGGGCCAGACTGGAATCTGACCAACATTGCAGCCGACCGCGTCTGGAACGAGCTGGGGGTCACTGGCGAAGGCATCATCGTTGGCCAATCTGACAGCGGCGTTCAAGGTGACCATCCCGAGCTTGCCGCAGCGTACCGCGGCCAGGGCGGACAAAACGACTTCAATTGGTATGACCCATGGAATGGAACCACCCAACCCACCGACATTGGCGGGCACGGCACACACACGCTCGGCTCGATCCTGGGACGCAGCACAGGGGTTGCCCCCGGCGCAACCTGGTATGCTTGTGTCAACCTGGCACGCAACCTGGGTAACCCCGCCCTATACCTGGACTGCATGCAGTTCATGCTGGCGCCCTTCCCCCAAAACGGCGACCCCTTGCAAGATGGAGACCCCACTCTCGGCGCACATGTGATCAACAACTCTTGGGGCTGCCCTGAATTGGAAGGCTGCGATGCCGGCTCGCTCCTATATGCCGTGCGCAGCCTGCGCGCTGCGGGTGTTTTCGTAGTCGTCTCGGCCGGCAATGATGGCCCGGCATGTGGTACCCTAAACACGCCCCTTGCCATTTACGATGAGGCTTTCTCGGTAGGCGCGCTCGACCGCTACGGACAGATTGCATCTTTCAGCAGTATTGGCCCAGTCACTTCAGATGGCAGCGGACGCGTCAAACCCGATATCCTGGCCCCTGGTGTAGATGTGCTCTCCAGCACGCCCGGAAACACATACGCCAGTTTTAGCGGCACATCCATGGCTGGGCCGCATGTGGTTGGCGTGGTAGCCCTGATGTGGTCCGCCAACCCGGCCCTGATCGGCGATATCGAACGCACCGAACAGATCCTGATCGATACTGCCAGCCCATTTAGCGGCCTGCTGCCTGATTGTCCCGGCGCCAATCAAATGCCCAGCACCGTTAGCGGCTACGGCGTTGTAGATGCCTACAATGCCGTCCGGGCCGCTATGCAGCCCTAATAACAAGAGAAGAGCCTGCCGGCCGGCAGGCTCTTCTCTTGTGACAATCATTCGCTAGTCGTTTTTCCCGGTGGGCGGTTGGCCCCGCCGCGCCCCAGCTCTTGCGAGCGCTCATAGGCTGCCCAGATCGCCCGCGAAATCGCCGTGCGAAAGCCTGCCTTTTCCAGGTAATACAATGCCGCAGCCGAGGTCCCGCCCGGCGACGTGACCTGGTTGCGCAAGTGCGCCAGGTGCTCTGGAGACGCGCGCCGGTAATAGTCCACCGAACCCCGCAGGGTCTGGGCTACCAATTGCTCTGCAATGCGCCGCGGAAAGCCCAGATGAACACCCGCATCAACCATCGCCTCCATAAAAAGGAATACATAAGCCGGCCCAGTGCCCGATAAGGCCGTCGCCATGTCCAGGTAAGTCTCATCCTCAACATAGATTTCATCTCCCAGGGCGCTTAACATTTGTTGGGCTGTCTCGCGCTGCTGAGCCGAAACGCTCGGGGCTGCCGTCCACACCGTGATCCCTTCCCCAATTTGAGCCGGGGTATTGGGCATTGAACGCACAATCACATCGTGCTCCAAGGCCGTACGCATCTTCTCAATTGGCGCTCCAGCCACAATAGACAACACCAGTGCGTGCGGCTGCAGAGCTCCATGTAACCCCACCAATACATGCGCCAGGCGCTGCGGCTTGACCGCCAGCACCACCACATCCGCCTGGCGCGCCGCCTCAGCGTTCTCGGCGCAGCCTTGCACCCCATAGCGGGCCTTGAGCTCATCATTCCGTTCCGCCCTTGGGCCAGCCACGATCATTGCCGCTGGCTCGGCCAGGTTTTGGCGCAGCAAACCGGCAATCATGGCCTCGGCCATCACGCCGGGGCCAACAAAAGCAATTTTTTGGCCTTGTAGCAAGTCATACCTCCAAAATCACACCCGTCAAGGGGTTGAAAAATATTGCAAAGCCAGGCGCAAACGAGTTTCAACATCCGCCGGTGCATCGCGCGGGATGATCTGCAAAGCCGCCTGAGCTTCCACCACGCTGTACCCCAATGTGGTGAGTGCAGACAAAACCTCTGAGTCAACGTCACTGATGGCCGTAAGCGGCGCAAGCGTGTCGCCAGCGGGAATACGATCTTGCAAGTATAGCAAGATCTTTTGAGCCGTTTTTTTGCCAATGCCAGGCGCCCGGCACAACACATCGGCCTGTTCATTAAAAACTGCCCGTCGGATTGTGTCTGGGTTGAGCGTCGAAAGGAGCGCCAGGGCCGAACGAGGCCCCACCCCATCCACACCCAGCAGCAGATCAAAGAAGTGACGCCCCTCTTTGGTCTCAAAACCAAATAAAGTTAAAGAATCCTCGCGCACGATCAGGCGCGTATGTAGATAGACAGCTTCGCCAGGCTGCAACTGATCGCGCAGCGAGGCGGGAACAAACACCTGCAAACCCACCCCGCCTACTTCTACCACAATACTATCCGCCTCGATCGAAGCTACGCTACCGCGCAATAAGGCAATCATCATTTCTCCTGTTTACGTCCGCCCGCTTCAGGGGCCTGCGACCAGCGAGCATAGATTGCCGCAGAAAGCACCCGCCCGCGGCTGCGCTCGACATTGACCAATTCACCCGCCTCAAGCGTCCCTTTCCAGGCAGCCATCAACTCGTCCACCGCATAGTACACCGACAGTGCCGATGCACGAATGGCGTAGGCCGTTAGTACCAAAAAAGCCGGATTGGGCGCAAGCAGCGGGCGACATTCTTGTAAAAGCGCCGGCATGGCCTTGAAAAAGTCCCATATCTCGCCCTTTGGACCGCGCCCAAATTTAGGAGGGTCAAGGATCAATCCATCATAGTGAGCGCCGCGCCGGGTCTCGCGCTTGACAAATTTCAACGCGTCATCCACAATCCAACGAATAGGACGCTCATCCAGGCCCGATAAAGCCTGGTTCTCACGTGCCTGGGACACCGTTTTCTTCGAAGCATCCACGTGCGTCACACGTGCCCCGGCCTGCGCAGCCGCCAGCGACGCCACCCCCGTATACCCGAACAGGTTCAAAACATTCATCGGCCTTTGGGCCGTATCAATCTGCCGGGCAATCCAATCCCAATGTGCCGCCTGTTCTGGAAACACCCCCAGGTGCCGAGAAGGATTGGTACGAGCCCAAAAAGAAAGCTTCTTGTATCGCATTTGCCAGGCCGGTTCAACCGGTTTCCGGTACATCCAACGCCCACCGCTCTCTTCGCTAGTGGGCTGAAAAAAGGCATGCGCCTGCTCCCATTCTTTCTTCGGCAGCCCCGGCTTCCAGACCGCCTGGTGCTCTGGCCGGACAAATGTATAGGGGCCAAAACGTTCCAGGCGCGCCCCATCGCCGCTGTCCAGCAGTGCATAATCTGTCCAATCGGAAGAGGAAAGTAAATTCAGAATGGGTTCCATGATCTTCTGCCTGTCACCACCACACCCAACGCACTCAAATCCGTAAAGCCCGCATGCGCGCACTGTGAATATGACATATCGCAATCGCCAGCGCATCCGCAGCGTCGTCAGGCTGGGGAATTTCATCCAGGCCCAATAGGGCCTTCACCATCATTTGTACCTGCTTTTTATCCGCACCACCATAACCAGCCACAGCCTGTTTCACTTCCATCGGCGTGTACTCGGCAGCATCTAGCCCGGCCTGCGCCAGGGCCAATAGAACCACCCCGCGCGCCTGTCCCACGCTCAACGCCGTGGTGACGTTGCGTTGGAAAAACAATTTCTCCACCGCCCCACTCTGGGGGCGGTGGAGAAAAATGATCTCGCTCAATTGCCGGTGCAGCTCCAACAGACGTTCAGGCATGGGCATCTTGGAGGGCGTCTGAATTACGCCGTAATCCAGCACCTTCAGCCCCCCATCTTCGTTTTCTTGCACCAGGCCGTACCCTGTCAACGCAGTGCCGGGATCAATCCCGATGACAATCATGCCACCCCGGCATCCAGATTACGCTTCTTCAAGCTTCGCCAACACAGCATCCGAGATGTTCAGGTTGGAGAACACATCCTGAACATCATCCAGATCTTCCAACGACTCAATCGTGCGCATCACCTGGAGTGCCGCATCGGTTGCCAGCTCAATCTCATTGGTCGGGAGCATACGCAGGCCGGCTTCTTCGGGACGGATACCCGCCTTGTTAAGAGCGACAGAAATCTCCTTGAAAGCCTCAACCGGCGCAAAGATCTCGATCGTTTCTTCATCGAAGTTCACATCGTTTGCGCCAGCTTCCACAGCCAATTCAAACACCTTGTCAGGGTTCTGCCCCTCGGCAGGGAATGAGAAGTACGAAATGCGGTTAAACTGCCAACCCACCGCCCCAGCCTCAGCCATGTTCCCGCCATTCCGCGACAACAGGTGCCTGATCTCTGCCACCGCGCGGTTTCGGTTATCAGTGACCACCTCAATCATTAGAGCCACACCATGGTTGGCATAGCCCTCGTAGTACACCTGCTCCAGCGTGTTGCCTTCTTTGCTGTCGCCGGTACCGCGCTTGATAGCGCGTTCGATATTATCTTTCGGCATGTTCTGGGCCCGTGCCCGGTCGATCGCCAAAGCCAACGATACGTTAGAATCTGGATCGCCGCCGCCTTCGCGCGCCGCAAGTACAATTTCACGTGCCAGGCGAGTAAAAACCTGCCCGCGCTTGGCGTCAGCGGCGCCCTTCTTGCGCCGAATTGTAGCCCAATGCGAATGTCCTGACATATACTTTCTCCTGCAATTTCTCGTGGGGATTTATTTGCGTTTTAAGCAATTTATTATACCACGTTGTCAGATATTATCTCTCGCCGCGAATGTAAGCTTCCGTCATTTCGCGGGCGATTTCGTCCTTAAACTGCTTGGGGGGTGTCTTCATAAAATATGAGGATGGCTCGATAATCGGACCTGACAGGCCGCGCTCTAATGCCAGCTTGGCACAGCGCACCGCATCAATGATGACACCCGCCGAATTCGGAGAGTCCCACACTTCTAGCTTTGCCTCCACGTTTAAGGGAACATCGCCAAATGTGGTGCCTTCCATGCGCAGATAGCACCACTTGCGATCCGTCAGCCACGGCACGTAGTCGCTGGGGCCCACATGGATGTTTTCTGAAGGCAGTACATAAGGCAGCATACTGGTCACAGCCCCTGTCTTCGAGATTTTCTTGGATTCGAGGCGTTCGCGCTCCAACATGTTCATGAAATCGGTATTGCCGCCAAAATTCAATTGATAGGTGCGGTCCATGCGCACACCACGGTCCACAAAAAGACTGGTCAGCACACGATGCAAGATGGTTGCCCCAAGCTGGCTTTTAATGTCATCTCCAATCAGTGGCAAATTGTGTTCGCGGAAACGCTTGCCCCAATACTCTGAGCTGGCAATGAAAACCGGGATCGCATTTACAAATGCGCAGCCCGCCTCCAAGATCTGCTCCACATACCACTTGGTCGCCATTTCAGAACCCACCGGCAGGTAATTTACCACCACATCCGTTTTCGTTTCTTTAAGGATCCCCACAATATCCGCTGTCGGGCCAGGGGCTTTCGTCAAGATCTGAGACAAATACTTACCCAGGCCATCGTGGGTCATGCCGCGGGCAACGGTCACCCCCAGGTGCGGGACATCTGAGAACTTAAAGGTGTTGTTGGGGTAAGCAAAGATTGCCTCAGAGAGATCCTTGCCAACTTTTGTGTCCACCACATCAAATGCAGCGGTAAATTCCACATCGCGCACATGATATCCACCCAGATTAACATGCATCAGACCCGGGATGGCATCGTCTTCTTTGGCATCTTTGTAAAACTGCACACCTTGCACCAAAGAGGATGCGCAGTTGCCTGCCCCAATGATGGCTACACGAACTTTCTTTTTGTTACTCACAAGTATCTCCTTATTTTAGATTTTGTTCTTAGCCTCGCCGACCAGCAAACGGCGCTATTCCGTTATGTTACCAGCACTTCTCTGTGCTATAATCTTTGCTAACCTGTCTTACTGCTAGCTCATTCCACCGCTAGCCTGTTTTACTGCTAGCTCGTTTTACCGCTAGCTCACTCAGGAACCTTTGCATGACCCAACCACCTCAACCGCTCAGCCAAATACAACGCATGGAACGCCTCCTGGAGGTTTGCCGCCGCCTCGGACGGTCGGAGGATGTTGAGCCACTGCTTCAGCTAGTGGTCGCGGCAGCCTGCGAACTGACAGAAAGTCGTTATGCTTACATCTTCGTCTACGAGCAAGAAACCGACCTGCTCAAAATCGCTGCCGGTCCACCCAACCATAAAGAGATCCTGAAGCGTCTGCGTGTTCCGCTTGAAAAAAGCCTGGCGGGTTGGGTGTATAACAAATCCAGGCCAGCAAAAATTCATAACGCCCAAAAAGATCCACGCATTTTCCGAGATGTTGAACGCGCCCTGGGCTACACTACGCATTCAATCCTGGCAGTTCCGCTGATCTTTCGAGGCGAGACGATTGGCGTACTAGAAGCGGTCAACAAATCAATCAGCACACATTATACCGAGGAAGACCTAACTATTCTAGATACATTAGCATCTCAAGCAGCAGTTGCTACGTTAAGCACCCTGCTTTTTGAAGAAACCCAGCATGCCTACAGCGAAGTACAAGAATTGGAACGCATGAAATCAAATTTTATCGCCATTGCCTCGCATGAACTGCGCACGCCGCTCGGCCTGGTGCTGGGGCATTCTACTTTCCTGCGCGAGCTGGTACAAGACGAACAGCAGCGCCATCAACTTGATATTATCATCCGGAATGCCGCTCGCCTCAAGAGCATTATCGAAGATCTTTCAAACGTTAACAATTTCCAAACCGGTTCGGCACGCATCCGGCGCAAACCCGTTTCGGTAAACAAGCTGATCGAGCACATCTTCAGCGCACATCAGGCCAGCGCCAAATTACGCAACATCACCTTATCCTCGGTCTTACTAGATCCCGATCAGACGATCGAGGGAGACGAAGAAAAACTAGGTATTGCCATAAACAACCTGCTTGCCAATGCCGTCAGCTTTACCGATAATAACGGCAATATCCAGGTAGTAGCCGAAAAATTACCTGGATATGTGCAAATATGCGTAGTTGACGACGGTATTGGCATCCCAGGCAAGGATTTGCCGAAAGTTTTCGAACGCTTCTTCCAGGTCCAATCGCATCTCACCCGCCGGCATGGCGGCATGGGACTGGGTTTATCCGTTGCCAAAGCCATGGTTGAAATGCACGGCGGCCAAATCTGGGCCGAGAGCGAAGAAAGCAAAGGGAGTAAATTTTACATCCTCTTGCCCACCAGCTCCTCCCAGGCCAGCGAAGTGCAAAACGTTTTTCAAACCTGATTTGCAAGGTCACTTTTCGAATCCGCTTGCATCCTACAAGCCAATCAGGTATAATCTGCCCCTGCTAGTCAATGTATTCGGGGCGTAGCTCAGCCCGGCTAGAGCGCACGGTTCGGGTCCGTGAGG
>CAZWFQ010000097.1:0-10274 GCA_964633225.1 uncultured Anaerolineaceae bacterium | reverse complement strand
TGGCGAGCTTTGAGGGCACGATCCTGGCAGTGGTGCACGACCGGTATTTTATTGAGCGTTTTGCCAGCCAGGTTTGGATGGTGGAAGGCGGGGGACAGGCGGAATCGGCGCATATCCGGCAGATTATTTGATACAATACAGAATAGGGTGGCAATCAAATTGTCATTATTGGTTTTTAATGCAAAGGAGAAACCCTATGAAACGCCGCCTGTTTTCGTTTGCCGCTGTTCTTGTTTTGCTCAGTCAATTCTTGGGCGGATTGCCCGCGGGGATACCCACGGGCCGGGCAGCAGAGCCGCCGCCACCCGATGGGCAGCAGGTGGATGCCGGGGACCTGGTTGAGGCTGCCATTGAACAGGCGCTGGCTGTTCACCAGAATGAGATCCTGGCGTACGTAGTTTACCAGGAGCAGGTGGAGCAGGTTGAGGTCTCTGCAGATGGGCAGTGGGCCTATGCCATGCTGGTGCTGTCAGACCCTCAGACTGGGGAGCCCTTGCCATCTGAACCGGGCCTGGTTTTTGCCCGTTTGCAGGGTCAGGAGTGGGTGGCAACGCTGCCTTCTGACCCTGAATGGTTAGACCTGCTGAAAACAGCCCCGGCAGACTTGTTAGATGAGGAATTGCGCCAGGTATGGCTGGAAATGTACACGCTTGAGCAGGCCAATATTCCTGACGCCCCCCTGACCGGTTATTTGCTGCCCTGGCGCGCTGGCCAGACGGTATACCTATCGCGCAGCGTGGCGCATGATAAGGATATTACCACCGGCAATGCCCATTATGCCTTTGACTTTTACATTTCGCGCACCATGTGGCCTGTCCATGCATCGAAGGGCGGCACGGTATGGCGCTTTAAGAACGACGTGCCCACCTGTTACGAGTATCACTGTGACCAGGCCCTGGGCAATTATCTTGTGCTGCAAGACACAACCACTTCTCCGGTCAGTTACCAATTGTATTTGCACCTGGCTTACGACAGCATCCCCCCTGAACTATTGGTGGTGGGCGCCCCAGTGACGCGCGGCCAATTCATTGGCATTGCCGATAATACCGGGCAAAGCTGGGGCCATCACCTACACTTTCATGTGCATACCAATCCTGACAGCTATTGGGGCCGTTCTGTGGATATAACCTTCAATGATGTCAGCATTAACGGCGGCCGGCCGCGGCGCCACGACAACGTGTACGATGATTTCCCCTGGTGCTGGTCGAGTGATGTTTGTAACCAGGGGCAAGCAGGGTACGTCTCGCAGAATGTGCCGCCGGGTGACCTGGCGGCGCCGATGGGGGCTTTGACGAACATCGTGGATGGTGCGCTGATCACAACCACGCAGCTGCCGCTGCAAGGTTGGGCTTATGATGCCGAGAGTGGGGTGGAGCGCAGCGAGCTGATCTACAATACGGGGAATACCTGGGCCGCCAGCGGCCTGACATTCACCACGGAGCTGTCGGCGATCTGGGATCTGTGCGCGCCGGGGGCAGAGATCCCGGATGGCCCGTTGGGCCTGGCTTTGCGCATTTATGATCACGATGGGAACGTAGCCCCGATGGAGGGCGTACATACGGTGATCAAGTCTGCGGCCTGTCCGCATCCGGCGACACAGTGTGTGCCAGGGGAGAACCAGGTGGCCTTGTTCACCGAGCCTGATTTTGCAGGCGGCTGTGCGTTGTTGGGCGTGGGCGATTATCCAGATGCAAGCGCATTTGGCATGGTAGGCGACGATAACGCAGCCAGCCTGCTGGTTGGCGCCAACGTGATGGCGACCCTCTATTCCGATGCAAATTACGATGGACATGCAGAAACCCTGGCGGACGATGACAGCCGCTTGCTGGGGAATTTGATTGGTGCAAAGGCGCTTTCTTCTATTCGAGTTGCTTTGAGGACTACCTTGCCGTTGGCGCCGACGCTGTTGAACCCGGCTGCGGGCCAGGTAATTGCTGCAAAGGATGTCTTGCCTCTGGCGTGGCGCGATGGCGGCGGTGCGATGGAATATGAACTGCTGATCTCGAACGCGCTTCAGTCCAATACAATCAGCATGCCTTTCGCCATGCCCTGGCAAGCAGAACCCTATCAATATGTGAGCGGCCTGGCCCAGGGCGAATATACCTGGCAGGTGCGCGGCCGCAACCAGGCGGGGGTGGGCCCATGGAGCGAAGCGTTGAGCTTTACGGTGGGGGTGGCTTCGACCGCACCCCCGGTGGAAAGCGTTCCATATGTAGACGATATGGAAAGCGAGGGCGATTGGATCAGCAGCGGACACTGGGGCTGGGTGAATGATGCCAATAAGGCGCGCAGCGACCCACATGCCTGGTGGTACCCGGGTAACGGGGGAGATTATGACGACGGCGGCCCGAATGCTGGCACCCTGGAATCGCCTGCCATCGCGGTGACGGATGAAGGGTATTTCCTGCGCTTTTGGTACCGCTACGAAACAGAGGCCTATGGCAAAGACTGGGACCAGCGCTGGGTGCAGATTGCAGTGGATGGGGGGGCGTTCACCAATGTGCTGCAGCTTAGCTCTGACCCGATGATCCCAGAGATCAACTTGGGTACCTGGCTGCAAAGCCCGGCCCTGGATCTTTCGGCCTATGCCGGCCATACCATCCGGGTGCGCTTCTTGTTCAACAGCGTGGATGCGGCCAATAATGGCTTTGATGGCTGGGGCATCGACGATTTTAGCATTACGGCGGATGCGCCCCCGGTGTGTACGGATCTGCGCCAGGATGATACGCCGGCCCAGGCCACGCCGCTGGTTTACAACACCACGCTGACTGTGGAAGCTGAGATCTGCCCGGGCGGGGACATGGATTACTACACCTTCACCGGTGCGGCCGGCGACCGGATTGCGGCGGATATCACTGCCAACGCGGTGGGGTCTCTGTTGGATCCTTACCTGGTACTGCTGGACAGCGATGGGGTTTCGGTGTTGGCTGAAGTGGATGATGAAGTTTACGCTGTGGTGCGTGATCCGCTGTTGGGCTTTAGCCTGCCGCACGATGGGGTGTATTACCTGGCTGTGCGGGCCTGGAACCACCCTAGCGTGGGCGGGCAGGATTACGATTACACCCTCCGCCTGTTGGCGGACCCAGAGCCGCCCGAGCTCGAGATCACCTGGCCTGGTAATGGGGCGCTCTTGCCAGATTCTGCCTTTACGATCACAGTTGATATCACAGAGGCTGTGGAAGTCAACCGGGTTGAATTCTACTGGCATCCGGTCGATTGGCTGGCAGGGGTGTGGACCCTGGCGGCTACTGACCGGGATGGAAGCGATGGCTGGGCGGCTGAATACAACCCTGCCGGGCAGTTGGAGGGCAGCAATGCGGCGATCTATGTCAAGGCATATGATATGGCGGGCAATTGGGTGGTGGATGGATCCTGGAACCTGATGATTGACAAGACGGCGCCCGAATCCTCGCTGGAAGCGCTGGCTGCGACCCAGGGTGGCACTGCCTTCCGGTTGACTTGGGCCGGCAGCGATAACCTGGCGGGGATCGATTATTATGAAATCCAGCAGCGCATCAACGGTGGTGCCTGGACGGATTACGTTTCGCCAGAGCCTATCTCGGGCTACATTGAGCAGGCCTGGTATGTCGGTGAACCCGGGCATACGTATGAATTCCGCATCCGGAGCGTTGATTATGCCGGCAACACCGAGGCGTACCCGACCGCGGCCGAGGTTGTGACCAGCATTCCCAGCGTGGAGGTTTTGTGTGCCGAGATGGATGCGTACGACGCGGCCGGAGGCGATAATGACCCGGCGACGGCTGTGGGCATCCAGATCAATGATGCTGGTCAATGGCACAACTTCTGTAATCCGCTGCAAGCAGATGCCATGGATGACGATGATTGGATCACCTTCACTGCCCAATCTGAGGTGCGCTACCTGGTGCAGGGCATACCCGGAGTACCTGCTACGGCGGCTGTCATCAGCCTGTATGCCAGCGATGGCGAAACTTTGCTGGCTGAGGCCGCGCCGGATCACTTTGGCGAGTTCATGGTGTTGGAATGGGTTTCTGATCGCGATGACGTTGTCTATTTGCGCATACAACACCTGGATGGGCGGGTGATTGGCAGCGAGGTTTCTTACCAGGTTTTGATATCGGATCGATATCGGATCTACTTGCCGATTGCAAGGCGTTGAGTTTGCATGTGGGGCGGGAACTTTCGTCGCTGCCCCAGCGTTTTATATGCATGCTGTCCCAAAAGGAGTGATTTATGCATCCAAATAATCAACCCCAATGGTCTAAGGTTTGGCATCGTGCCCGTGTGAGCGGGATGTTGGTGGTGTTGTTCTTGGCTGCTTATGCCAGCGCAAGTTGCGGGCAGGCCAAGCCAAACGCTGCAACCAGGCTTGCTGCAACAAGCCTGCCCACGCCTGCACCAACCGCAACCATGCCCGGCTTGCCTGCGGTTGATCCTGGCGCGCCGCTGCCGCCGCAGGTGGTGAGCCAAGATCCGGCGCCTGGGCAAGAGCTGCCGCTGGACGGCAGCCTTGAGCTCAAATTTGACCAGGCCATGGACAAGGCAGCTACCGGGGCGGCATTGCAAGTGCTAGATGCGGATGGGGAACTGGTGGCAGGTAATGTGACCTGGATTGACGAGCGCACGGTGCGCTTTACAGCTTCAGAGCCGCTCGCAACCGGGCAGACTTATGTTGCCAGCCTATCGGGCGAGGCAAAGAGCGCCGAAGGCCTGGTGGTGGAGCAGCCGTTCCATTGGGAATTTTCAACTGTGGGCACGCTGGAAGTACAGCAAGTCTTCCCGGCAGATGGCGCTGCCGATGTGGCAAACAATGCTGTGATCACCGTAATTTTCAATCGTCCGGTCGTGCCCCTGGTGATTGCGGAAGCGCAAGCCGGCCTGCCTGACCCGCTGCAAATCACCCCGGCCCTGGCTGGGGATGGGGAATGGGTCAATACTTCGGTATATGCCTTCCATCCTGAAGGGGTGCTGAATGGGGATACCAGCTATACAGTGAAGATTGCGGCTGGGCTGCAAGATATGTCGGGCGAGGCGGCTTTGGCAGAGGATGTAAGTTGGAGCTTCACGACCACCGCCCCTGACATTGCCTCCTATTGGCTGGTGGGCAAAGAGTGGGAGCCCAGTCCCAGCGATGGGTACGCAAATGTGCTCTTAGAGCAGGCCTTTGCGGTCAATTTTTACCAGCCGATGGACCCTGCCAGCACCGAAAGCTCTACAACGATTGTGAGCAATAATGGCGAACCTGCCTCACTGAAATTTACCTGGAACGAAGATTTTACCCAGGTGGTCTTAACCCCCACCCAGCGGCTGGCCTATGAAACCGGATATATTTTGAGCGTAGATGCTGCCAGTGCCAAGGCGGCGGATGGGGGGACGCTGCGGGCGGGGCTGGAATGGCAGTTCTACACGATCCCTTTGCCGGGGGTGGTTTACACGACCCCCGCGGATGGGGAGAAGCAGTCCTATTATTTGGGTGAGTTCTATATTCGTTTTGCTTCGCCGATGGATTTCAACAGCCTGAAGGATAAAGTTACCTTCGAGCCGGCGCTGGAGCCGGGCGATGGCTGGTGGTATGGTGATGCATATTATGATGATTGGAGCTGGGGATATTATTTATATGGGATGAAGCCTTCTACGACCTATGAGGTGCGCATCCTGCCGGGGATGAAGGATGTTTATGGGGCTGAAATCCGGACGGAGACGGTGGTGCGCTTTACCACGGCGGCTTATGAACCTTCGGCCTACCTGCAACTGCCGGGCGGCACCGTTTTGTACCGCGCCGGCGGGCCGCAGGAATTCTATACCAGCTATCAAAACATCCGCACCCTTGAGTTGGAGCTATACCAGCTTTCAGCGGAGACGTACTTGAAATTGGACACGGGTGTGATCAGCCGTTGGGATTTCGTGCCGCCTAGCTCTGACCTGGTCTGGTCGCAGCGCGTGACAAGCAGCGGGGCTTTGAACGAGAGAGTGCTGAGCAGTTTCAAGATGGCAGGCAAGGGTGGTGGTGCACTGGCGCCCGGCATCTATTTCTTAGGGATGCGCACGCCGGAGATTGCGCGTTATTCGTCACCATATAACGATTCGCGCATTTTGATCGTGGCGGATGCTAACATCACGTTGAAGACCGCCTCTGAAGAGGCCTTGATGTGGGTGACCAGCTTGGACGATGGCATCCCTGTGGCCGGGGTGCCGTTGACTTTGTATGATGAGAACCTGGCCCCAATTGGCAGGGGCAAGACTGACGCTTCTGGCGTGCTATACCTGGAAAATATTGCCTTTACGGATGCCGAGGCAGAAGGCTTTTACACGTACCACACCATTTATGTTGTCACAGGCGAGGAAAGCCCGGTTTTTGCTGTGGCCGCCAGCAGTTGGGACAGCGATGTTTCGCTGTATGACTACGGCATTTGGAACGATTATTACGGCGCGAACCAAAACTTCGTCAGTTACATTTACACCGAGCGTCCGTTATACCGTCCTGGGCAGCCGGTCTACTTCAAGGGCGTTTTGCGCACAGACGACGACCTGGATTACGGCTTGCCGGACGGCAAGGAAGTACGCGTGCTGATCGAAGGCTACGAGGATACGGTGTATGACGAGAAGCTGCCGCTTTCAGAATTTGGCACTTTTGATGGCGTGCTGCTGTTGGATACGCAGGCTGCACTGGGTTCTTACACGGCCTATGTGTACTTCCCGGCAGATGGGTCCATGCTTGGTTCAGTCTCTTTTAGCGTGGCCGAGTACCGGAAGCCAGAATTCCAGGTGAGCGTGGATGCTGTTCCGCAAAACCTGCTGCCTGGCGAAAGCTTTGCTGCCACCATTCAGGCCAGTTATTACTCTGGTGGGGCGGTGGCGGATGCCGAGGTGCACTGGGTCCTGCTGGCAGATGATCACAATTTTGTTCCTCCGGTTGAGCTGTCGAGCTATGACTTCACCTATCGCGAGTCGGATTATGGGTATTACTACTATGATTACTACGGCGCTCCGGGCAGTGAAGTGATTGCAGAGGGGGATGGTCGCACCGGGGCGGATGGTAAGCTGGTCATTGAATTGGCGGCTGACCTGAGCCAGGATGGGAATGCCCGCAACCTCACCTTTGAGGCCACGGTGACAGACCTGGCCGGCACAGCGGTGAGCGGGCGTGATGGGCTGGTGGTGCACCGCAGCGCGGTTTATGTTGGGGCGCGACCTCAGCGTTATGTGGGCACGGCGGGTGAGGAACAAACCTTTGAGCTGGTGGCGGTGGATTGGGACGGCGTTCTGCTGCCTGGGCAAGAGGCCAGCGTGGAAATCGTTGAGCGGCGCTGGTACAACGTCCAGTCGCAGGATGCGCAGGGACGTATTGTTTGGGAGTCTTCGGTTGAAGAAATCCCCGTGGCGGCTTTCGAACAGGTGGCGATGGACGAGAACGGCAAGGCCTCGGTCAATTTTATACCGCCCAATGGTGGTGTTTACCGTATCAAGATCACGGCATTGGACGAGGATGGAAATGAGGCCCGTGCATCTACCTACATGTGGGTAGCCGGCGAAGATTACGTTCCCTGGAGGCAGGGCAACGACCATGGTTTTGAGTTGATCACAGATAAGACCGCTTACATGCCAGGCGATACGGCCGAAGTGTTGATTGCATCACCATTCCAAGGCCAGGCGTATGCGCTGGTGACGGTAGAGCGCGGCCATGTGCGCTCGCACGAGGTGATCTTGCTGACCAGCAACAGCATGATCTATCAACTGCCCATTACCCCAGATATGGCCCCGAACGTCTACCTGTTCATCACGATTGTGAAAGGGGTGGACGAGGCCAACCTGAGACCGGATTTCAGGGTGGGGTTGGCGGAGATCAAGGTGGATACCAGTGCCCAGGTATTAACGGTTGAGGTGACGCCAGACCGGGCACAAGCTGGCCCTGGCGAAGAGGTGGTCTATACGGTGCGTACCACCGATGCCGATGGTCAGCCAGTCAGCGCGGAGGTTTCGCTTGCTCTGAGCGACCTGGCGACGCTTTCGCTCAGCCCGGCTAACAGCGTACCGATTGTGGATGCGTTCTACGACCGGCGCGGGCTGCGGGTTTGGACCTCGATGCCGCTGGTGTACAACGTTGAATACTACAACATGGAGCTGGCAGATCGAGCAGAAGAAAGTATGCCGGCGGGCAGCGGGGGCGGCAAGGGCAGCGATGAATATGGCGTGATCGAAGTGCGGCAGGATTTCCCCGACACGGCCTATTGGGAAGCGCACCTGGTCACCAACCAGGATGGGCAGGCTACTGCAACCGTGACCTTGCCTGATAACCTGACCACCTGGCGACTGGACGCGCGCGCCGTGACAGCCGATACACTGGTGGGACAGGTCAGCGTGGATCTTATCAGCACTAAGCCGCTTTTGGTGCGGCCTCAGACGCCGCGTTTCTTTGTTGTGGGCGATGAGGTGCTCTTAGGGGCTGCCGTGCACAACAATACCGGTGAAGACTTGAGCGTGGATGTGACCTTGAATGGGGAGGGGATCAGCCTGGAAGGAAAGGCTGACCAAACTGTGCAGGTTGCGGCCGGGCAGCAAGCCTATGTGACCTGGAATGTGACGGTGTTGGAGGACGTGGAACGTGTGGACCTGGTCTTTAGTGCAGTTGCGGGCCAATACAGTGATGCCAGCCGCCCAACCCTGGGCACCCTGGAAGACCAGGGCATTCCAGTGTACCGCTATGAGGCCCCAGAAACGGTGGGTACCTCGGGCCAGATGCTGGAAGGCGGCACATTGGTGGAGGCGATTGTGCTGCCAGATGAATTCGCCGTCACGCAGGGCGAGTTGGTGATCCGCATCTCGCCATCGTTAGCGGCGGGCATGACGGATGGTTTGAAGTACCTGGAAGATTATCCGTATGAGTGCGTTGAACAGACCATCTCGCGCTTTTTACCCAACATCTTGACCTTGCGTGCACTGCAAGAAGCAGGGATGAACGATCCACAGTTAGAAGCCGATTTGAATGAGCGGGTGGGCGCTGCACTGCAGCGTCTGTATAATTGGCAGAATCCGGACGGAGGCTGGGGTTGGTGGAGCAACCAGGAGAGCAGTACCCTGACCACGGCTTATGTGGTGTTGGGCCTGGTTGAGGCGCAGGCTGCGGGATATCCGATCAGCGGGATGGTGCTGGGGGACGCACTGGCCTACTTGAAAGAAAATATTGAACCTCTTAAGCGCCTGTCTCCGTCGTACGAGTTGAACCGCCAGGCCTTTTTGGTGTACGTATTGGCACGCGGCGGGCAGCCAGACTTGAGCACGGCTGGCAAGCTCTATGAGCAACGCCAGGCAATGGGCCTTTATGCCCGGGCCTTGTTGGCTGAGGTGCTTTACACCAGTGAACCAGATGATCCGCGCCTGGCGACGCTGCTTTCGGATCTGAACAGCGCGGCGATCCTTTCGGCCACCGGAGCGCATTGGGAAGAAGATGAAGACGATTATTGGAACTGGAACACGGACACGCGCACTACGGCGATCGTGCTGTCGGCGTTGAGCAGGATCGATGCACAGAATCCGATCAACGCGAATGCGGTGCGGTGGCTGATGAGCAACCGTACTGATGGGCACTGGTGGTCGACGCAAGAGACAGCCTGGACGTTGATGGCGCTGACACGCTGGATGGTTGCCAGCGGCGAGCTGCAGGCGGACTACGAGTATGGTGTGGCGTTGAATGGGGAGCAGCTAGGAGGCGGGTTGGCGAATGCCGATTCGCTGCGTTCAACGCAGGAGATGCGCATTGACATCGCCGACCTGTTGACAGATGATGCCAACCGGCTGGCGATTGCTCGCAGCGAGGGCGCAGGCAACTTATACTATACGGCCCACCTTAAGGTGTACCTGCCTGTGGAAGAACTTGAGCCATTGGCGCGCGGCATCATTGTGGCACGCAATTACTACCGGCTGGATGATACTGCTACTCCGGTGACGCAGGCAGCTCAGGGCGACCTGCTGTTGGTGCGGCTGACGATTGTGGCGCCGCACGACCTGCACTATGTGGTGATCAATGACCCGCTGCCAGCGGGCCTGGAGGCGGTGGATCAGTCGCTGCTGACCAGTCCGCAAGGGGTGCGGCCCGAATCGTACCAGTGGGAAGACCTGGTCTATCGCGGCTGGGGCTGGTGGTATTTCAATCACGCTGAGTTCCGGGATGAAGGGTTGGTGCTTTCGGCGAGCAGCCTGCCAGCAGGCACTTATGTGTACACTTACCTGGCACGCGCCAGCACGGTGGGCACCTTCCGAGTCATTCCGACCACTGCGCAAGAGTTTTACTTCCCAGA
>CAZWFQ010000096.1:0-10769 GCA_964633225.1 uncultured Anaerolineaceae bacterium | reverse complement strand
TGTTAGCTAATTCTTATTTGTCTTAGCCCCGGCCAAATTATTTCGATCCTAAATGGGTTTTGTAATAGGGGGTTGACATAGTCGGCAAAATAAATTATTATCACTATGCTTTCGATAAGTATCATTATCAGAACCATTGACGAAGCGAGGAATTTCATGGAAACGCCCAAAACCATTGCTCAAACAATAGATGCGTACATACACAGTGTTTTTGACGCGCGCAGTACTAACACAGGACGAACCTACCGTAACGCGCTGAATCTATTCAGCCAAGTATTGGTTCAAAACAATCTAACTCCCGATCAAATGGCCCCAGATGCCTTGAATGAAAATGCAATCACCTGGTTTGCCTGTGAATTGAAAGATTTTTCTCCTGCCACAGAACGTCTATACTTAACAGCTGTTTCGGGCTTCTATGAATATCTTAGTGCAGAACAACTCGCAACCATCAACCTTCCCCGCTTGAAGCTATTGATTCGGCAGCGCGCCCGCAGACCTGGACAACGCTTGCCTCAATTTGAACAGAAAAATATCGAACTTGTGATTAATTTCACAAGTCAATTGGCCGAAACGATCTCGGACAACCTCCAACACCTGCGCAATATGCGGGATCGAGCTTTTTTGCTAACACTGGCAGATACTGGTCTACGTGTTCATGAGGCATGCAACCTGCGCCGTGGTGATATTGATTGGAATGAAGCTAAAGCAATTATCATCGGCAAGGGCGACCAGCAGGCTATTGTGAGGTTTTCGGATCGCTCCTTGCGCGCCTTACGAGAGTACTTGTCTGTGCGTTCTGAGCTAGATGGCACGGCCGGGCGTCCCCTGGGCTCTCTGCCTATCTTCGCTCGCCACGATCGCGGTGCGGGGAAAAAGATCAAGCCAATCAGCACAGTAACCGGCAGAAATATTGTCGCTCAACGTGTTCAAGAGGTCTTGGGTCCAGATGCAGCTGGCACGATCACCCCACATTCCTTTAGGCATTATTTTGTCACCATTGTCTTGCGCGCGTCGGGGAATTTAAAGCTAGCGCAAGAACTGGCGCGCCACAAAAACATAGCTGTCACCCAACGTTACGCTCACCTTTCAGACGATGCGCTTGACAAAGGCTATTCAGATATTTTCGACCAGTGACACAGAAAAATTTTTTTGAAAAGCTTTGGTTCTTAAGATCAATCAAGCACGTCGCGAATAGAATAGATTGGACGGCCGCTGGATTCGTGATAAACCCTCAGCATCATTTCACCAAGCAATCCCATCATCATGAACTGCGTGGCAACTAATATTAAAAGGATGGCCAAAAGCAGCAATGGCCGATTTCCAATCTGATAGGCATGAAAGGCTGACCACCCCCCAATAACCCCTTGATAAATCTTTGCCAAGGCCAGCCAACCGCCCATTATCAGGCCAAGCGAGCCCGTCAGCATGCCTACCGAGCCAAACAGACGCATGGGGCTAGAAAAAAAAGTCAGCAAGAAGAAAACCGTGAACAAGTCTAAGAGCACGCGTGGCGTACGCGTAATTGAGCCATATTTTGAATGTCCAAACCGGCGTGCCCGATCTTGGATTGGCACCTCTGCCACAGTTACTCCAAACATGCTGGCTAGCTCGGGCAAAAAACGATGAAGCTGACCATAGAGCCGAATGTTTTTCACCACGTCTCGTCTAAAAAGCTTTAAAGAGCAACCTCGATCATGCACAACAATATGCGTACTACGGCTGATCAGATAATTTGCAGTGCCGGATAACAAACGCCGAATGGGCGATTCTTTGCGATTCATCCGCCATCCGGTTACAAAATCATAGTCGCCCTCTTCCATTTTGGCCAACAGCCTTGGGATATCTGCCGGGTTGTTTTGCCCATCTGCGTCAAGTGTCACAATCTTAGTGCCATGTGCATAATCGAAGCCCGCTGCAAATGCAGCGCTCTGCCCAAAGTTCCGTCTGAAACGGATTACTTTAATGCGCTCGTCTTGAATGTGCAAAGACTGAAGAAGTTTATAGCTTCCATCTGTACTTCCATCATCAACAAAGATAATCTCGTAAGGCAGTCCTATTTCAGTTAGCACACCCCGTAATTCTTCGTTTAGAGGCGATAGATTTTTTTCTTCATTGAAAACCGGGATTACAATTGATAAGTCACACATTGGGGCAAATGACTCCACTACAAGGCTGATTACTTGACCGTCTTCCTGTATTGTAACAGGAAATTTCGGCGCAACAGGAATGGTATAATTTAGACGAGGTCATTTATGGCTATGGATATCAATATAGTGCAACACGAATACTGTGATGTAGTGAGTATAACTGGCCGCATTGATAGTTATACTGCTCCGAAGTTTTCTGAAGCCCTAAAAGCAATTACCGATGCCGGGCGTTTTAATATTGTACTTGACTTGGTTGATGTCAATTATGTATCGAGCGCAGGCCTACGGGTGCTGATTGATGTCCAAAAAGCATGCCGCTATCAAAAACTAGGCGAAACCTGTTTAGTAAATGTGCCACAGCGCGTTTTCGATACGCTTGAATTAGCTGGATTTACTCCCTTATTCAAGATTTTTGATGACCTAAACAAGGCTGTCCAAAACTTTATTCCCCAATAAGCGTGAGCGACCTTCAACAAGCGCAACCCTGCCCCGAGTGGCAGGAACTGCTCAATCTTGGCGAGAATCTGTTGATGCAGCTGGATTTGAGCACACAACGCCAGGTGATTATTACCGCGGCTCAAAATCTTTTGCGTTGCAATGCCACATTGTGGCTGGCAGAGACATTGTTTTTGATTGGACGAAAACCCGTTCCTTTCAATACAGGTAATGCCGAGTCCGAAACAGCCCCTACCCTACTATTAGATCAAGCTATCAATAAGCAAAAATTGGTCGCGGCCGATGACTATTTTTCATTAGCCATCCCCCTAAAGGCTCATGGGGAGCTTTTGGGAGCCATCCAACTGGAACGTTCCAACGGCGAAATATTCACAAACTGCGAGATTGATTTTGCAAAAGGGCTGTCAACTCAGGCAGCAATCGCCTTGCAGGTGACGCGTCAGCATCTTCAAGACCGCTGGCGCGACGACCTTCTTGCCCTGGTTCGAAACGTAAGCGCCCAAATTACAGTGGCTTTGGATCTAGATGAGCTGGCACGCCGGGTAACCGGCCTAATCCTTGATACTTTTCACTATTATTATGCCGCCATTTTCACGATTGAATTACCACAAGCAACCTTACGCTTTCGCAATAGCGCCGGCCCAGCTACAACCAAAAACGAAAATACACCGGCTGAGAGTCGTCACCTTACGATAAATATCAAGGTCGGCGATGGGATTATTGGACGCGCAGCGCAAACAGGCAAAGATGTTTTGGTCAACGATGTCAAGAAAGATCCTCATTACCGGCATATTGATATGCTGCCGGGAACCAAATCCGAATTTGCTTTACCTTTGAAAATAGATGGGCGCGTTTTGGGCGTTTTGGACATTCAAAGCGACCAAAAAGATGCCTTTCAAGAGATAGACGCGCTTGTTCTACGCGCCCTGGCTGACAGTATCGCAGCGGCTCTTCACAACGCCAACCTGTATCGTTCTGAACAGTGGCGCCGGCAAGTAGCTGATAGTATGCGTGAGGTGGCGGGCTTGTTGTCTGCTGATGTAGCCTTAGACCAGGTTTACGAACGCATTCTAACAGAGCTTGAGCGAAGTTTGCCCTGTGACGTTGTGGCGATCTGGCTGCTAGAAGCATCAGGTGAAGACAGGGGTATCGGACAATTTACATCCCCACTTCGGCTGGTAGCTGTTCACCATCAGTTCAGGGAGCATCCAGGTGGAGAATTGATTGGTGCTGGGATCGAAGAGCTGATGAATTCAAGTAATGCGCCTTCTATGTTTGGGCCTTGGATCACGGAAGCGCTTGAGGCGATCAATCCAGTAATACGAACTCCCGAAGACCCTCACGAGCCTTTGGGGGCCTTGCTAAACTTCCCCGAAAATTATTCAGCCATAGCGGCGCCGCTTCGAATTGGCGACCAGATCCTCGGCTTGCTGGTTCTGGCGCATCAAACACCAGGCCGGTATGGGATCGAATCGCAGGCAATGACAGCGACATTTGCTAGCTATGCAGCAGTAGCGATTGAAAATACACGCCTTTACGAGGTAGCTCACGACCAGGCCTGGGTGTCTACAGTTCTATTACAGGTGGTAGAGGCAACCCGCTCGCTAGCCACTTTGGAAGAACTCCTTGAAACAGTGGTGCACATTATTCCCCAGTTAATTGGTGTCAATGCCTGTGCACTGTTGTTATGGGATAACACAATTGAAGCTTTTGCCCCTATGTCTGCCTATGGTCTAACACCCGCTCAGCAAGCCAACTTTGAGCTTTGGTTTGTGGCAGCAGGAGATGCCTGGGCCTTCGATCAATTGCTATCCTCAAAAGCCCCTGTAATTCTGAGCGAAGAACTTATTTCAGATCCTGACTCGGCAATGCTTTTCACGGGATTTAACCCCGCAAAAGATTTATTGGTAATCTTTCCCATGATTGTTCAGGGAGAGGTCAGAGGCGCCATCCTGGTCGATTTCACGGATGTAAAACTAGAATCAGTCCATGGACTTTGGGACGAGAAGTTTGCCATCATTCAGGGCATTGCTCATCAGACCATGACAGCTGCCGAAAACATTCAATTACTTCAGGCCCAAGAGGAAGAGGCGTATATATCAGTGGCGTTGTTGCAAGTTGCCCAAGCTGTAGTGGCCTCTAGCGATTTGGATGAGGTAATGGCGGCAATCGTGCGGATCACACCTATTTTAGTTGGGGTCAAACGATGCGCGGTTTACCTGTGGGATGATCAGCGCTCAATGTTTCTCCTCTCGCAATCTTATGGTATTGCGCGCCAGGAAATGACTGAAAACCTGGATGATTATGCCGATGGTGAATTCCCCTTGCTCGATGCGATTCGCCAAGCAAATCGCATTGCTTATTACTATGTTGGCAGCCCCTCTTTTTCTCCACTGGAGTGGAGCAAACTGAAGAAAGACGAATTTGGATTGGTCTCAGGTGAAGTACCAAGAGATAAGATTCGGGGGGAAGTTGACGATGTCGACACTGGTAAAGATTACTTAAGAAAAAAGTCTCGCCTGCTTTTAGGTCTTCCGCTATCGGTAAAAGACAAAGTATTAGGGGTGATGCTGATAGAAGAAGAAGACAACCTCCATGGCCTTCCATCTTTTCACATTCGAGAAAAACGGCTGGAAATTGTAACGGGAATTACCCAACAAGCCGCCCTGGCCATCCAAAATGACCTTTTGCAGAGCGAGGTTGTTGAGCGAGAACGCCTGGAACGAGAAATGCAACTCGCTCGGGAAATTCAAAAAACCTTCTTGCCAGAGCGTATGCCAAAACTCAATGGCTGGGACCTGGATATTCATTGGTATCCAGCCCGCCAGGTCGGCGGGGATTTTTATGATGTGTTTGAGCTCGAAGACGGGCAACTAGGACTAGTGATAGCGGATGTCGCCGATAAGGGCATGCCGGCAGCATTGTTTATGACCCTGGTGCGAACACTGATTAGGGCTGCAGTCAAGGAGGATCTTTCTCCTGCTTCAGTTTTGGCACGCGTAAATGATTTACTCGTACCTGATGCAAGACAAGGGATGTTTGTTACAGTATTTTATGCGGTAATTTCGCTGGAAACAGGGATGTTATGCTTTGCTAACGCTGGACATAACCCGCCGATGCTCCGCAGGGCAATCACGGGCGAGTTTGAAGAGCTGAAACGAAGCGGTATGGCACTTGGGGTGATCGAAGGAATAGAATTGATTGAAAGGCAAATTCAGCTCGATCGCAATGATCTTGTGGTCTTTTATACTGATGGCTTGACCGAGGCATTCTCGCCGCAAGATGAATTTTATGGAGTAGAGCGGCTTCGGGATACACTACAAGTGATTGGGCTATCGGACGAGGCTTCTGCTGTGATTGGGAAAATCGAGGCATCTATTGACATGTTTGTCCAGGGATTGCCCCGCTCTGATGACTTAACCCTGGCGATTTTAATACGGAAAGAAAAATAAACAAGGCGGCCATCTGCGCCGCCTTGTTTGTTGCACGCAATCGCTAAAGATTAGGGGGTTGAGTTGTTATAGAACCAGTTGTACGCAAAATATCCTGTGCTTGGACTTTGCAAACGCACAGCGATTTGATATGAGCCCGCCAGGCCAGCAGGGATAGCATACGTGGCACTGAATGCACCGTTATTTCCCGTGTTGGTGCTGCCCACTACCGTTCCGTCAACCCCATAGGTGCCATAAGGCCCCATTGTCACAGTAAAGGTATCATTCGTGGGGAAGTTAAAAGCATTTATGGTCACCGAATTATTACGGTCGACTGCGGAAATGAAGAAATACGGATTGCCTGAATAGCCAGTCCCTGGGCCTGGTGATGGCGGAGTAACAGGGGCTGCCGTTGTATTATTGTAGAACCAGTTATATGCAAAATAACCCGATGTCGGGCTTTGCAGACGGATAGCAATCTGATATGAGCCCTTGAGTGCATCGGGAATATCATATGTGGCCACAAAGGAACCACCAGTCCCAGTATTGGAACTGCCAGCCACGAGACCCCCAACCCCATAACTGCCGTATGCTCCCATGCTCACTGTGAAGGTGTCATTAGCTGGAAAGTTATGGGCTTTTATGGTTACCGTATCATCTTTGTTTACAGACGTAATGAAAAAATATGGGTAGCCGTAATAGCCAGGCGCTGGTGCCGGAGTGCTACCTGACCCAACATTGTTGTTGAACCAATTGTAGGCATAATATCCCGATGTGGTACTTTGCAGCCGGACGGCAATTAAAGATTGTCCAGCAAGCGTTCCAGGAATATCATAGGTTGCCACAAAAGTTCCTCCCGTGCCAGTTGTGGTTATGCCAACCACTACCCCACCAATGCCATATCCCCCATAATAGCCCATTGTCACCATGAATGTATCATTGGCCGGGAAGTTGTGGGCACGGATTGTAACCGATTTGCCAGGAGTGACAGATTCAATCGAGAAATACGGATATCCGCCATAAGCTTGTACAGTTCGAGTGGGAAACGGAAAGCCCAAGGCAAAGATGATCAATGCCGTGAGTAGGATAATAAAAGTTCGTTTCATAATTGGCATCTCCTCTTGATTTCCGGATTGATTAATTCTGTGTTAACATAAAGTATACCATTATTTGAAAATGGTGAAAAAAGTGTCTTTGATAGAGATGTAGTGGCTATGCGCAAATACTGCCGGGATCGCCACTTACTGGATTGAGGAATATAAAGTGGTACACTCACACTCACCGACCAATATCTATACATTAGCCTGGCGCGGCATCTGCCTGGCGCTTCTGCTTGCCCTTTTACTAACAGCTTGCCAATCACAAGGTTTTTTTGTGCCTGCCGAAACAACATGGCATTACGCCACGCTGCGTGCCCTCGACGCCGTCGATGCCGCACAGCCATCTGGGGATGTGATTGCGCTTTACATCCGCACTCAAGGTGCGGAATTCCAAATTCGTTTAGATCTGCTAGACTTTTCGACACCCATCGACCATGACATTTATATAGCATTAGATTTTCAACCTGGCGGCAAAACAAGCTTACCGCTAGATCAAGTTGCTGATATCCCGTGGGATTTGCTGCTTCACATTCCACCAGATGGAGCAATTGATATCTGGGATGATCAAAATAATCCGGTTCAAGGGATAAAGCTGCGCGTGCTGCGCGATCCATTTCTGGATACGGTTGAGATCAGTATTCGGTCGCCTGAAAATTATCTTGTATTGGGGCCTGTCGCAATACAGGTTTATTCAGCACAAACAGGATCAACCAGCGTAACCGACATTGTTGAGCCAATATCATCTCAAGGCTCTGCCCCCCAGCCCGCACGTGTAGCGCTTGGATTTTGGCATACTTTTCAATCAACCACATCTGCACAAGTGTTACGCAGCTGGGATGGTGCACATAGCGGACCATCAAGCAGCCGCCACGGATTAAACAACTTGCTAACTGCACTAAGTACTTACCACGTGTCAGCTATATTGTTAGATTTAAAAACCCCTGACAATGTCTCTGCTCTTGATTACCTGGGGGTTCTAGATGATGTCCTGGAACTGAGCGCTCAAGGATTGATCATCCTGCCAGACGTGAATCCGGCCGGCACTACTAGCACACAAATTGTCGCGAACAGCCCCCTATCGCCCCTGGCTCTTGAATGGGTCGATAATAAACTAGCTGCTGAAAATACGAAATTGTTAAACCAATTCGACATTGTTGGCAGCCGGTTCTACTACTCCCCCACCCCACTACAAAACCCGCCCGAGGAATATGAATTATTCTTCAATGGGTCTCCCACATCTGCCCAAAGCATTTATACGCTTGAATTATTTCAATGGAACGATTATTCGATTGCGGCTAATATCAATAGTGGCTATGCGCAAAACACTATCGCGGGGATATCGGACAATGGCGGCGATCAAGCATCCCCTGCTGGCCCATCTCTGTTTTTGCGCGAAGCAATTCTAATGGCAGCCATGGATGTTTCCGAACCGATCATATTGCTAGGCGGGGATTTTTCAAGAACCAGCTGGGGAAATCCGTCATCTGCACAAAACACGTTGCGCTACTTGGTCAACCACCCATGGATTCAATTTATAGAGGCAGATGAGTTGTTAGCCCAATCTCCTCGGGAATACTACAGGCATCACAACTTGCCCACTGCAGCCGCGTCAATGATCAACACCACCATGGGCCAGCAAATCCCATCTGGGCTTAGCAGCCAACAACTGCAATTTAGGCTGTTGGAAGCCTTGCACTCAGCTCCTGACAACATCTTAACCGGCCTGGCCTGGCAAATGTACCAGACCTTAAATTTCGCACCTGCTTCAGAAGATATCTACGCCCTAAATGTCCAATACGTGGGGCAAATCGGCCATGTGCTTGCCGCAGCAGAATGGGCAGATGCACCGAGGATTTGGAATGACTGCAACATCGATATTGACTGGGATGGACAAACCGAATGTGTTCTGGCATCCACATCAATATTCGCCACTTTTGAAAGCGAGGGAGGGTACCTGGCTTATGCATTTACCAGGCAAGCCAACAGGTTCCATCAGCTTATCGCGCCATCCTATCAGGTTGCCACTGGCTTGAGCGATCCATCTCAGTGGGAATCCCAATATGGCTTGTTAGCAGATCCCGGCCAGTTTCTGGGGGCTTGTGCCGACTCGATTCAAAACTGGCAAGAATATCAACCGTCGATTGATCATGGCGCAGTTCGCATGATCAGCCCTGACCAGCTAACTACAAAGCTTTTCGAGTTATTACCTGAAGGCATTCGGTTTACAATTTACAGTTCTCCCGAGGTGGGCCGCCAGACCATCCCATTGATTGTAGATCCCTGGCTGCGTTTTACCCCCGGCTGGGGAAGCAGGTATTACGTCAAAGATGCAACCTGGATACTGGAAAGCGGGCCGGCTATATCCATCAATACGTCAGCTGATTTCAGCATCCTTTCATTCTCAACCTTGAGTTTGTTCGCCAACGCTCCTGAAGATCCGAATCTCAACTATCCACCGGGGCATTTTTTGCCGCTGCCCATGGCTGTTATTGAAGTGGCTTCCCAACCATCGCCAATAATTATTGAGATTTCTTCTAGCCATTAAAAATTTATGGCGGGCAAATCCTGCCCGCCACTTATCATTACAAGGCCTATACCTATTAACCTTTGCCGGCTTTTACTCCTACCACCTGATCAACAATCGATATCAATAGTTCAACATTCGGGATTGATGAAGCAGCTACATTTGCCCCGCTGAACCATCCGCCCCCTTTTTTAGATATTTTTATAAGGCCCTGGTGAATGGCCACCTTTTCAACCTGGTTCCAAGGGTAAGCCTTTTTCCCAACCTGCAACCCCTCAGATTTACTGATCGCCACGGGACCAAACAATACCCGCTGTCCGGAGTTATAGGCATCTGCGTACCGCTTGTAAAGCAAAGGAAATATTTTTTCTCGGATCCGATTAGATAATTCTTCAACATTTGAAATCGTATCACCTAAAACAATTCGACTGCCATCGTTCTTTATTAGCGTATACGCATGCGTCGTGCCCGTATAAATGCCATTCGTATAATGTTTTGTCACCGCAGATGTTAACGACGCAACATCCTCCCATCGCCAAGCTTGCACACCTTTTCGATCCGAATATGCCAGTCCATTCATATAAAGCACGGCCGCCCTTTTCCAGTTCGAATAGGCAGCCCAGGCTGCCCAGACACCCAATGCAAATAAAATAACCGCGAATAAGAGCACAGGCACAATCGTTCTGCCTACAATTGCTGGTCCAAAACGCTGCCATTGGTCATATGTATACCATAAACCACCTAGCAGTAGGGCTGCGGATCCCGCCAAAAGGACCACCGCCGCCACTACATTGCCCCATTTATTTGTCTTCCGCAATGGATAAACCTGCTGAGCAGTACCCAGGCCCATCACAGACAAAAATGTATCTGGTATTTGTGAAATTGTCATTGTGCACCTCCTGTGGATTGTTGCGAGCACAGTATATAACAAAAAACAACCCCTGACAACCTTATTTCACAGGCGAAGGCCGTTTGTCCAACAAAAAAAAGTGCCTTGACGCAGGAAAAAATGTATAGTAAACTACAGCCCGCATGGTCCCGTGGTGTAGCGGCCAAACATGCGGCCCTGTCAAGGCCGAGAGCGCGGGTTCAAATCCCGTCGGGACCGCTG
>CAZWFQ010000095.1:0-10998 GCA_964633225.1 uncultured Anaerolineaceae bacterium | reverse complement strand
CGACAGCCGGCGCGCCGATTGGCCGCCGCCTCAGCCGCCCTGGCTGGCCTGGTGGCTTTGCGCCGCGAGATCCTCAGCCTGCCCATCTTGAGCCTCGAGACCTCGGCCTCGCGCCTGGCAGCCGCCTTGGATGAAGAGGGTTTTGTGACCTATTATGGCGCGCCGCTGATTGCCAAGGGCCAGGCCAAGGGTGTCTTAGAAATCTTTCACCGCAGCCCTCTCCAGCCGGATGATGAATGGGTGGACTTCTTAGAGACCCTGGCGCGCCAGGCTGCCATTGCATTGGACAATGCCAATATGTTCAGCGAGCTGCAGCGCTCAAACGCCGAGCTGGTGGTGGCTTATGACGCCACGATCGAGGGGTGGTCGCATGCCCTGGACCTGCGCGACCGCGAGACCGAGGGCCATACCCAGCGCGTGGCTGACCTGACCGAACGCCTGGCGCATACCATGGGGATGAGCGATGCTGAGCTGGTCCACATCCGGCGCGGCGCCCTGCTGCACGATATTGGCAAGATGGGCATTCCAGATCAAATCTTGCACAAGCCCGGCAGTCTGAACGAGGAAGAATGGGAGATCATGCGCCAGCATCCCAAGCTGGCTTATGACATGCTCTCGCCGGTGGTGTATTTGCATCCTGTTTTGGATATCCCTTACTGCCACCATGAAAATTGGGATGGCAGCGGCTACCCGCGCGGGCTGAAGGGTGAGCAGATCCCCCTCTCTGCCCGTCTCTTTGCGGTGGCAGATGTGTGGGACGCCGTCACCTCAGACCGCCCCTACCGCCCGGCCTGGAATTACGAAAAGGCCATTGAGTACATCAAGGCTGAATCCGGTAGGAAGTTCGACCCCCAGGTGGTGGCGATCTTTCTGCGCATGCTTTCGTGATAGATGGAACCCTGCCGGCGAGGGCAGTGCGGTGCGCTGACATCCGCATGGCCTTTGTGCATGGTGGCCATCGTAGACCGTAGTATAATCTGCCCGCTATCTTTCTAATCTACAGGTGTTGTGTATGAAAGCCCTTCAATTTGTCTTTACCTTTGCTCGCAAGTATACTGTTCCGCTTCTGCTGACCATCTTCAGCATGCTCTTGTTGGTAGGGGCGCAGCTCATCATCCCTTGGATCGTGCGGACACTTATCAACGCCGTCACCGACCCTGGCATCTCTCCTGAAACGCTGAGTTTTATCGACAAGCTGGCCTTGGTGGTGCTGATTGTCTTTGTGGCTCGCGCCGGTTTGCAATTCTTGCGTTCTTACATGGCGCACATTGCCGGCTGGGGCGTGGTGGCTGACCTGCGCCGCCAGGTGTACGATCACCTTCAGCGGCTCAGCCTGCGCTTTTACGAGGATAAGCAAACCGGGCAGATGATGTCGCGCGTGGTCAATGATACCGACCTGTTCGAACAGCTCATCTCGCACGCGGTTCCGGATGTGGTGGTGAATGTGCTCACCTTCGTGGGGGTCAGCGCGGTGCTCTTTAGTCTGAACTGGAAATTGACCCTGCTTTCGATGCTGCCTATCCCCCTGGTGGTGCTCTCGCTGCGCATCTACGCCCGCCGCGTGCGTCCGGCTTTTGTTCACCGCCAGAAAGAATTGGGCGAACTGAATGCGATCCTCAACGACAATATCTCTGGCATTCGTGAGATCAAAGCCTTTACCCGCGAAGATGAATCGCTCGAGCGGGTGGGGCAGGGCATTGAGCGTTTTCGTACTTCTCAGCTCAGCGCCCTGCGCCTGATGGCGACCTTCCAGCCTTTTGTAGATTTCACCTCTTCCCTGGGGACGCTGGTGGTGATCTACTTCGGCGGGCGGTTGGCTTATCAGGGCAGCCTGCCCATTGCCGACCTGGTGGCGTTTTTCCTTTACCTGGACCTGTTCTACCAGCCGGTGCGCGCCCTGGGCAATGCCTGGGAAGCGGTGCAGAACTCGCTGGCGGGCGCAGACCGTGTGACCGAACTGCTGGCTGAGCAGCCAGAGCCGCACAACCCTGCCGGCGCTCTGGAACTCAAGGTGCGCGCCGAGGGGCATGTCAGCCTGGAAAACGTCAGTTTTCAGTATAACCAGGGTGAGACCGTGCTCGAAAACATCAACCTGGAAGTGCCCGCCCACAGCATGGTGGCCCTGGTGGGGCCCACCGGGGTAGGCAAGTCCACCCTGGTCAGCCTGATCCCGCGTTTTTATGATGTCACTGCCGGGCGCATTACCCTGGATGGCCGCGACATCCGTGAGCTGAGCCTCGACAGCCTGCGCCGGCAGATCAGCATTGTGCTGCAAGATGTCTTCCTCTTCCACGGCACGGTGCGCGAAAACATCCTCTTTGGCCGCCCCGGCGCATCTGAAGCGGAGATCGTTGCCGCCGCACAGGCCGCCAACGCGCATGAGTTCATTGAGCATCTTTCGGATGGTTACGATACATTGATCGGCGAGCGCGGGGTCAAGCTTTCGGGCGGGCAAAAGCAGCGTCTTTCGATTGCGCGCGCCCTGCTCAAAGACACCCCCATCCTCATCCTGGACGAGGCCACCTCGGCCGTTGATACCGAGACCGAGCTGCTGATCCAGCAAGCCCTGGAGCGCCTGATGGTGGGGCGCACCACCATCATCATCGCTCACCGCCTTTCGACCATCCGCAACGCCGACCACATTGTGGTGCTGGAGGGCAAGCAGATCGCCGAGATGGGCACGCATGCTGAGCTGTTGGCCAAAGACGGCTTGTATAAACGCCTGGTTACCGTCCAACAACATTTGGAATAATTATTTTAGGGTTGTTTTGGGCGGCTTTGCTGCCCAAAACAACCCTAAAACCCCGTGTATGTTACAATGATCACGATGAGGTCACGATGACACTTGAACAGCCTGCAGTTATTCAGATTGATCTTGCTTTGTATGGCGATATCGCTCCCAAAGCCGGCGGCTCTTTTGTCGCCCAGAAACAGATTGAACTGCCTGCTGGCGCCTGTGTGGGTGATTTGCTGGATCTGCTTGATATTGCTGATACAGATCGCGGCTACCTGTTCATTAATTCTGTGGTGTGCGATATGCCCGGCTTGACCGCCTCGCGCACTGAACCTCTGCACCAGAATGATCATGTCGGCATTTTTTCCATCCGGCATATGTGGCCCTACCAATACCGCGATGGTGTGCGCATGTCTGAGCGCTTGCAGGCTGTCTTAGCCGATGTTGGCGCAATGCACAATGTGTACGAAAAGACCTGATCTCAGGGGCACTGGATCAGTCCTTGCGCCCATAGGCAACCGCCGCAGGCGGGGAAGGTATTTCCCAGGCAATCCTCACGATTTTCTTCGGGCAGCTCACAGCAGTTGCAATCGGTGCACGGCGAAAACTCGAATGATTGTAGGCGCTGGCGCAGCGCCACATATTCTGGGTCTCGCCAGATATCCTGCAGGTCACGCTCTAGCACATTCCCCACGCTGTAGGCATGCGCCCGGCGTGGACGCTTATCCAAAAAACTGTCGTAGGTATGCATCAAGGGCAGGCACGGACTGACCGCGCCATCCCAGCGAATGGCCAGGCTCCCTTTTTCGATGAACGGGCAGGTGTACACACCCTGGCCCAGGGCTCCGTTGGCCACCTGGATGGTGTAGTTGCCGCGCTGCACTTCAGCCAACGGCTGTTGGGTGTGTTCATTGACATCCATACGCGGTAAATTGACGCGCGGCAGCGTGTCGCTGAACTGGTATGGGCCGTTATACATGACGCCTCGGTATAAAATTCCCTGGCGCAGCGCTTCAGTGTGGGGCATCACGTTGGTAATTGAGAATTTTTTGGCGCCCAGCTTTGTTCCCAGAGCCAGCACCTGGGGAAGCTCGGCAATATTTTGCTGCATGGCGACGAAGGCGATACCCAACTGCAAGGTCGGCTTCAGCCGTGAACCGCGGTAGCGCAGGTAGCGCAGCCGGGTCAAGTTCTCAATGACTTGCGACAGCATTGCCCCCAGCCGCACATCCGCATAGCTTTCGGGCGATGCGCCATCCAACGAAACCCACAGCATATCCAGTTCTACTTCCAACAAGCGCAGCACCATTTTCTCTGAGAGAAGAACGCCGTTGGTGATCAGCTCTACCGGCGCGCCCAGTGCCTTTGCCTGCCGGATCATTTCGATGATCCTGGGGTGTGATAATGGCTCTCCAAACCCGCCAAAGAAAATTGTGGGGCGGGGCGTAAGCGTTTGTAAACCCGCCATGATCTGGGCGAAGGTCTTTTCAGACATCATGCCAGGCTTTTCGTCCCATACCTGGCGCATACAGGTGACGCAGTTCAGGTTGCAGGCGTTGGTCGGCTCAACGTACACCCGTGCCATGTGGTATATCGAGCGGGCGATGCGGATTTCGTTTTCACTGACCATAATTTGAACGGGCGTACCAGGCAGCAGCCCCAGGTGTGCGGCTGCCTCCGGCGGCAAGATCAACCGCCCCTGTGCGTCTATTTCTGTGATGATATCAGGTTTCATTCCCATGTTTTTTACTCGCTACTTTTGATCTTGATCACCAGGTTGGCCGGGCTGGTGCGGCTAAGCCGTTCGCCACCGTATGGCATCAGGCCCAGGGTGAAGGATGTTTCGCCGTGGCGCACCTGAAAGCGAGCAAACCCCAGGTCTGTTGGGCCAGGAAACGGATCAAAGGATTCGATCTCCCAGCCATGATGCTGCGCCTCGCGCAGGTAAAAGGCCTGCAGAGCGCCAATGGCGCTCTGACCGCGGTAAGCTCGCCAGAGCGTGGGGTCAGCAATATCTTGAATGATCTCTGTTGGCGCAGCGGGGGTATAACCAGGCGGCAGGGATAGGCCGGTTGCGTCGTGCGGAAGTCCTTCCCAGTTGGCTGGGAAGCGCAGGCTGGAAATCAGTTGGGTGAACAACGGCTCAAACCAGATGCGTTCCTCCAGGTTGTGCGAAACCACAAAGTGCAGCACCACCGGCCCACGCCCCAAGATGCCGGCCCACAAACGCTTGCCGCTGGTTTGGGGCAAGCTGATCTCAGCCTCCATGCCCACCGCGCCGCCCATTTTCCAGGGCGCCGCTCCCACTTTCTTGGCCCCCAACATCCCGGCGGTCAGGCCGATGTGCTGGTTCCAGAGCGATTCAAGGGCTTGCATCAAACCATTCCACTCTGCTCGCACCAGTAAATACCCGTTTTTCTCCCCGTCATAGTCTGCTCTCAGCGCTTCGGGGAGCACGGCAAACCCCTCAACATCATCCAAAGTCTGATGGATCCAGTTGTCAGGGTAGGTGAGTTCGTAACCCCACAAAACGTGCTGGAAAGTGGTCATACTTGATCATCCCTCAAGATATAAGAAGATGCGGCTGGCGGGAAAATTCATCTCGTCCAGCCGCATCCTAAGATTAAGGAGAGAATGTAATGGCCTTAGCCCCCGGCAACTGCTGGGATATAGGCCACCCGGTCACCCTCGCACACTTCTTCGCTGAGTTCAGCCTGTAAGTGATTGCGCATGACCACGCGCACCTCATCTGCGGGCAGGCCCATCTGGTCGCGTAAGGCGGCCAGGGTGGTGCCTGGCTCAACTTCCACAATCCGAGAGCCGCCGACCTTTAAATCGGGCCAGTAACGGCGCAGCGTAGCAAATACAACCACTTCAACCTTCACAGGCTTTCAATCCTCGTGCACCCAGGCAAAAACCTTATCCAATTCGGCATCTGTGATTGTCCAGGTAACATCGTGAGGCGGCAGTTTTTCATAGTCCATGAACTCTGGCAGACGGTCATCCTCAGTGGTGAAGCCCGCGCGTTCGTTAAAGAGACGCTCGATCTTCAGAATTTCTTTACCAATCGGAATGACATCCGCACCGGTGATATTCATGCCGGTAACACCTGCCACCGTTTCAGCCATGCCGGCCCAGCCTTCTTGAATATCCAGGATGGGGAAGGCGATGAACAGACAGTAGCCAGTGCTGTCAATGAATGCAGTCGCAGCCTGGAAGGTCAGCGAGAGCTCGGCTTTGCCTGCATCAGAGAGCGGGTCTGCCTTGCCACCCACGCCGGCGATTTCAGGCGCAATGGTGTAGCCGGCAGTGTGATCTGCACCCATCGGAGTAGTGGCATAGGTGACGCCAATGCCTTTGACGGCGCGCGGCTCGTAAGCTGGCATGGACTGTCCCTTAACCGTGGGAACGCGGTGAACACCGAAGGCGCGCGCGGTTGTTACCACGCCCTGGCCCAAGAGGCGACCCAACGGGGTGCCCTTGCGGATTTCATCGAACAGTGCCAGCGCGCCGACTTTGTCGCCGAATTTGAGCAGGCCGCCATCCATGGCAACTGCAATGGTGTTGCCGGCTTCGATGGTATCGAGCCCGATATCATTGCACTCGCGTGTCATCTTGGCGACATAATCGATATCATCAATGCCGCAGTTTGCACCCAAGGACCAGGCTGTTTCGTACTCAATGCAAGAAACAAACGCTTCGCCGTTTTCATCGGGGTAAATGTTAGAGCATTTGATGATGCAGCCTGGATGGCAATGATGCCCCATCGTGCCGGGACCTTTGTCGCCGCAGCGCTCTTTGATTACTTCGGCGATCCGCTCGCCAGAGATTTTCGCTGCGCCTTCAAAATGTCCACTGCTGAAGTTGCGGGTGGGCAGGCCGCCGGCCTCATTGAGCAGGTTGACCAGGATTGCCGTACCATAAGATGGCAGGCCGCCGCCGCGCTTGGTCAAGGCATGCTCCATGATGGACTGGGTGAGCTTCTTGCGGCCTTCCTCGAACAGTTTCTTGTTGGCGATTTCTACGCCAGGACCGCCTGTATCGTCAATCACGATCGCTTTCACACCGCGCACACCCATCACGGCGCCAAGGCCGCCGCGCCCGGCATAACGCCCGGGGGCATTTTCTATATCGTTCACCGAGATGCCGGCGTTGGACATCAGATACTCACCCGCCGGGCCAATGCCAATCACGGCTGTGTCGGGATATTTCTCCCACAGAGCTGTATCTACATCGTACATACCCTTGCCCACCAAGTGTGCTGCATCTTGAAAATCAACGCCATCTTTGGTGATCACCAGCAGGCGCCATTGCTTGTCTTTGGGAGATCCCTCCAGGATGATGGCTGCCAGGCCCAGCTTGGCAATCTTCTGCCCTGATAATCCGCCCGCGTTCGATTCCTTGATTCCGCCGGTCAGGGGGCTTTTGCCGCCGAAGGATGTTCGCCCGCTGCTAGGAGCCGCCGGCGAACCGGTGGCCCATCCTGGCGCGATGACCAGTTTATTGTTGGGGCCCAGGGGGTGGCAGGTTGGCTCGACCTCATCCGAGACAATGGCCGATGTCATGGCGCGCCCAGCCCAGCGAGCCCACTTTTCTGGAACTGGCTCATATTTGAAAGTCAGATCGTTCATATTAACGCGTAAGATTTGTCTTGGCATTGTTTTCTCCTTTTTGGGGGTTGGGTGAACAGAGCGTTATGTTGTAAAATAATAGCGCCCCTTTCTTCTCCTGAAACCAAGCCTGGGGTCTTTCTCGGCCTGGCGCTCACAATACAACGGAGCGGAAGGAGGATCGGGGGCACTAGTATATCTACTCGAAAACTATTTAACTGGACTTACATTCTCGCGCAGAATCGCGGAAAAAGCAATAGCGTTGGAAGGATTGGTTGATGAAACCCAGGTTTAACTTATGGATTGAGGTTGATGGACAGGTGGCGCTTTCGCTGTGGCGGGGCAATTTGCTCAAGGCGATTGCTGCCACAGGCTCGATCAATGCCGCGGCAGATCAGATGAGAATCCCCTACCGCACTGCCTGGCAAAAGGTGCACGAAATGGAAGAATGTTTGGGCGTGAAACTGCTCGATACACACATTGGTGGGTTGCACGGCGGCGGAGCCCAGCTTACCCCCGAAGCAGAGGCATACTTGCAGAAGCTGGATCATCTTTTCGATGTTTTGACGCCCTTGGTGGAAACGAACTATCGCAAAATCTTTGAAGCATAGCTTTTATTCTTTTAGGGAGGGCAATCATGGAAGTGATCAATATCGCCGAGAAGTTCAGGCTGTTCCAAGAATGTTGGAGCCCCCGTATCGCGGGCGAGCTGAATGATTCTTACCTCAAACTTGCCAGGCTGAAGGGCGAGTTTGTTTGGCATCATCATGAACATGAGGATGAGTTGTTTCTCGTGGTCAGGGGCAGGTTATTGATCAGGCTGCGCGAGCGTGACTTATGGCTTGATGAGGGCGAATTTGTTGTCATCCCAAGGGGTGTCGAACACTGCCCGGTTGCAGAAGAAGAAGTCCATGTCATCTTGCTTGAGCCAAAGACCACCGTTAACACCGGCAACGTGGCGAATGAAAGGACCGCTGTAGCCCAGTGGATTTGATCCAAATTTCGAATTGGCAGGATGGGCGGCGCATCGAGTCACTCTGAAAGGGCAGAAGGCCCTGTGGAGGGCATCATATTGTAAGAGGCGGGAGAGCCTTTCAGGATATAATCCTTGTGTCTTCAAAGGAGTAAAATTGAAAAGAATCTCAAGCCTGGCTGTATCCGTGGTTCTTGCGCTGGCGATGACATTTCTCTTCATCCAGTTGAGCGCGCAGGCCAACAGCGATCTCTTGCCGCCCAACCTGGTGGGGCTAAGTTTTGCACCTGCAACCGTGGATGTGAGCGCGCAAGATCAGACGGTCACTTTTACTGCCCAGGTCACCGACGACCTGAGCGGTATCGCCTGGGTTCAAATCTCGTTTGTCAGCCCATCGGGGCAGTACAATGCCAAAGCCACCAGCAGTCAACTGCTCAGCGGCGATGCCCTGAGCGGCACCCTTCAGAGCACTGTTTTTCTGCCGCAGTATGCCGAGGCCGGCGAGTGGCCGGTCAGCCACTTTTCTGCCAGCGACCTGGCAGGGAATATCAAATACTGGTACCGGGATGATCTGATAGCGTTGGGAATGCCAATCACCCTGACGGTGCTCAGCACCCACAGCGATATTCGCCCGCCCAGCCTGGTGGGGTATACGTTCACCCCGGCGGTGGTGGATGTGAGCGCGCAAGGTCAGCCGGTCACCCTCACGGTGCAGGTCGCCGACGACTTGAGTGGTATTGGGTGGGTTCAAATCTCATTTGCCAGCCCATCGGGGCAGCACAGCGCCAAAGCCACCAGCAGTCAACCCTTTAGCGGCGATGCCCTGAGCGGCACCTTCCAGTGTACTGCCTGGCTGCCGCAGTATGCCGAGGCCGGCGAGTGGTCGGTCAATACCTTTTCTGCCAATGACCGGATAGGGAATTTACGAACCTGGTACCGGGATGAGTTGGCCGCGCTGGGATTGCCCCTCACCCTGACCGTGGTCGGCAGCAGTGATACCCTGGCGCCGGTCCTTCTCAACCTGGCATCTTACCCGGCGGTTGTCGATGCCAATCGCGGCGAGCGGGCTATCACCACTACCATGGCACTGAGTGACGATTTGAGCGGCATCGGCTGGGTGCACATCTTATGGGATTCGCCGGTCGTCACCTATGACGGCCTTGATGTACAGCACAAGGCGCACATCATGCTCGATCAACAGCTCAGCGGTGATGCGCTGAGCGGCACCTTCCAGGGCACTACCTGGCTGCCGCAGTATGCGGTGCAGGGAGTGTGGCGGGCCAATTACGTCAATTTCACAGACCTGGCGGGAAATGTTCAGTATTATTATGAGCCCGACCTGGCGGATATGGGTTTCTCGACCACCTTCATGAATGGCAATGTGGTGCCCAGCGATACCCAGGCCACGCTGAGCTATGATACCGGCTCTGGACTGGAAACGGTGGTGGATGTGCCTGCCGGTGCGCTGACCGAGACCGTTTTGTTGGGCTTGAACGATCTTTCAACCATAAACACGGCTCTCCAAGGCTATGCTTTTGCCGGGCGTGTGCTCAGCCTGGGGGCCTACCTGCCAGGCGGCACGCCGCTGGATGACCTGCACTTTAACCAGCCGCTGACGCTGACGTTGGAATACACCGCCGGGCTCCAGTTGGGAGATGACACCTTCATCCTGGCTTACTGGGACGGCACGGCCTGGGAGGAGATCAGCCAGTCTTGCCCGGGCGAGGGCTATGCCCATGACCCCGCCGCCCGCCAGGTGCGCGTGCCCCTCTGCCACCCGGGCGTGTTTGCCCTGTTTAGCCAGTCAGGCTACCGGTTCTTCTTGCCGGTGGCACAGCGTTGATGGTGTTTTGACTTGGGATTGCCTGCCCACACAAAAAAGGATATCATATACTCATGACCATTCCCCCTTCCCCCACCCGTTCGGACAGTTTTTATGCCCGGGTTGATGATGCCCAGCGCCAGGCCCTGCTCCAGGCCTACATCGATCACTTGCAGGCTCGCAATGGGCAGCTTGACCCAAGCACAGGCCGCCTGCCGCGGCGCGAGGCCAGCCTGGAAACGATGAATGCATCACCGGTGCGCTATGCCGGCCAGGTCTCTCAGGCGCATTTCGACCGCCTGTATGCCAACTTCTCGGCCTCTGACCCCCACCTGGACCCGGCCTTGCTCTTGCTGCTGCTGTTTTGCAAGATGAACGCCGGTGAAGCCTACGGCGTGCGCGTGGTCAAGGCGGTGCATGCCAGGCGCTGGCAGCAAAGCCAGGATCTGCCCAGCCGCGCCATTGCCTTCGCCCAGGAGGAAGAAGAGTACCATACCCGCATCCTGGTGGGGGCCGCGCATCACTTCAATATCCAGGCCGGCGGCGAATACGTTCCCCGCCTGGCACTCAAAGTGCTGATCGGCTCGCTGGCTTACGCCCCTAAGCTGTTCTTTTTTCCCATCCTTTACGCCTCAGAGGTGGCCGGGGTCTATATTTTCAACTGGACTTTGAAGCGTGTGCGCAGCCTCATCCCTGACCAGCCGCAGCTTGCTGAGGTGCTGGAGCAGCGCCTGATCGAAATCATCATCGATGAGATTGGGCACGTGGGCTTCAACCGCCTGGTCTTGGGTGAGCAGGGCCGCGGCCTGGGCCGGCTGCTGGCGGGCCAGACGGCGCGCGGCCTGCCGCTGATGACCCC